>DASZMA010000174.1:0-47410 GCA_035552095.1 Acidimicrobiales bacterium
CAGCTGGTCCTGACCGTCGACGGTACCGGCACGCCGGCGCAGTGGCGCGTCTTCCGGCTTGAAGGTCCGATCTCGCCCAGCCATCTCCACGACGCCGCCGCCTGCCCGGTGCACCGCGTGGTCATCGGGTGAGCGGCCGCACCCCCCGGAGATCGGCGTTCGAGGTGCGCTCTCACACCACGCCCAGGGTGTCCGCGTAGGGCGACGCAGACCGGGGTCACCTAGACTTACCCCGGGCTGCGTGCGGGTCTGTGGTTGCAAGTCGATGCCAGTCGCAGGCGAAACGACCCACGTAAGGCAACTTGTGGTTGCTGAGCATGGTGCGGCTTAGAGGTAAGCCCTGCCCACCGAGTTCCCGGCTGTCGGGGGCCGGTGGCGACAAGGGGATACGCGCCACCCAGGCGCCGTTGGGCCCACGGGCGAGAGCCGGCGGGCCGCCGGTGCCGGTGCGTCAACCTTGCAGCAGGCGAGTGTGGGGTCAAAGACCAGGTCAGCCGCACGCAGCCCATACACCCCGACCCCCGCCTCGACGGCTGGGGCCGGCGCCAGACCGGTAGGATTGCGCCTTCATGAGTGTGTTCACCAAGGTTCTCAAAGCAGGCGAGGGCAAGAAGGTCCGACGCCTGGCCGACCTCGTCCCCCTGATCGGGGCGCTGGAGCCCGAGATGCAGGGGCTGAGCGACGCCGCGCTGTCGCACAAGACGGTGGAGTTCCGGGAGCGCCTGGACCAGGGCGAGACGCTCGATGACCTTTTGATCGAGTCCTTTGCCGTCGTGCGCGAGGCGGCCTGGCGGGTGCTGGGGCAGCGCCACTTCGACGTGCAGCTCATGGGCGGCATGGCCCTGCACTTCGGCTGGATCGCCGAGATGAAGACGGGGGAGGGCAAGACCCTGGTCTCCACCCTGCCCGTGTACCTCAACGCGCTGGACCAGCGCGGGGTGCACGTGGTCACGGTCAACGAGTACCTGGCCACCTTCCACGCCGAGTGGATGGGGCGGCTGCACAACTGGCTCGGCCTCTCGGTCGGGCGCATCGGGGCCGACATTGACGACCCGGTGCTCAAGCAGGCGGCCTACGCGGCCGACGTCACCTACGGCACCAACACCGAGTTCGGCTTCGACTACCTGCGCGACAACATGGCCCGCTCCCGCGACCACATGGCCCAGCGCGGCCACGTCTTCGCCATCGTCGACGAGGTCGACTCCATCCTCATTGACGAGGCCCGGACCCCGCTCATCATCTCGGGCCCGGCTGACGAGGCGGCCCAGCTCTACTACCAGTTCGCCTCCATCGCCCGCACCCTCACCCGCGACACCGATTACGAGGTCGACGAGGAGAAGCGGACCGTCGTCCCGCTCGAGTCGGGCATTGAGAAGGTCGAGAAGCAGGTCGGGGTGGACAACATCTACGACGCCGTCTCGACCAACTACGTGCACCAGCTGACCAAGGCGCTCGAAGCCAAGGACCTCTACCGGCGCGACAAGGACTACCTGGTGGCCGACGGCCAGGTGAAGATCATCGATGAGTTCACCGGGCGCACCCTCGAGGGCCGGCGCTGGTCCGACGGGCTGCACCAGGCGGTCGAGGCCAAGGAGCGGGTGCAGATCAAGGAAGAGAACCACACCTGGGCCACCGTCACCCTGCAGAACTACTTCCGCATGTACGAGAAGTTGTCGGGCATGACCGGCACGGCCGAGACCGAGGCGGGCGAGTTCGCCGGCACCTACGGCCTGTCGGTCGTCCCCATCCCGACCAACAAGGACATGGTGCGCAGCGACGAGCCCGACCTGGTCTTCAAGACCGAGGAGGCCAAGTTCAACGCCGTGGTCGACGACATCGTCGAGCGCCACGAGAAGGGCCAGCCCGTCCTGGTCGGCACCGCCTCGGTGGCCAAGTCGGAGCTGCTCTCCCGCCTGCTGGAGAAGCAGGGCGTGCCCCACAACGTCCTCAACGCCAAGCAGCACTTCCGGGAGGCCGAGGTGGTGGCCCAGGCCGGTCGGCGCGGCGGGGTCACCGTCGCCACCAACATGGCCGGCCGGGGCGTCGACATCATCCTGGGCGGCAACGCCGAGCTGCTGGCCCACCACGAGTTGCTGGCCGAGGGGGCGGAGCTGAGCAGCGAGGAGTTCGACCTCGAGCTCAAGCGGCGCCAGGCCTCCATCGAGGCGCGCTGCCGGGCCGAGGGCGAGGAGGTGCGCAAGCTGGGCGGCCTCTACGTCCTGGGCAGCGAGCGCCACGAGAGCCGCCGCATCGACAACCAGCTGCGGGGCCGTTCCGGCCGCCAGGGCGACCCGGGCGAGAGCCGTTTCTTCCTGAGCCTCGACGACGAGCTGCTGCGGCTCTTCGCCACCGGCGCCATGAGCTGGGTCATGGGCCGGACCCTGCCCGAGGACGTGCCCATCGAGTCCAAGACGGTGGCCAAGGCCATTGAGCGGGCCCAGAACACCGTTGAGGCCCGCAACGGGGAGATGCGCAAGGACGCCCTCAAGTACGACGAGGTGATGGACCAGCAGCGCAAGGTCATTTACGAGCGGCGGCTGCAGATCATCGACGGCGATGACCTCGAGGAGAAGACCGAGGACCTGCTGGCCGGCGCGGCCGAGAAGCTGGTGGGCGAGTTCTGCCCCAGCGACTACCAGGAAGAGTGGGACCTGAAGGGGTTGATCGACGGGCTGACCCAGTACTACCCGACCAAGTTCGCCGTGGCCGACCTGGCCCTGGCCAGCACGACCGAGGAGTTGGTCGAGAGCATCGTCGAGGAGGCGCTGGACTACTACGAGAAGCACTCCGAGTCGATGCCGGGCGGGTCCGACACCATGCGCCAGATTGAGCGCGACGTCATGTTGCAGATCATGGACGCCCGCTGGCGCGACCACCTGGCCGAAATGGACAACCTCAAGGACGGCATCCACCTGCGCTGGACCGTGCAGGCTGATCCGCTCAACGCCTGGCAGCAGGAGGGCTACTCCATGTTCGGCCAGCTGATGGAGGTCATCGACAACGACTACCTCCGTTACATCCTCCACGTCGAGGCGGTCCAGGCTACCTCGACCGAGCCCGACCTCCAGGGGGCGGTCTACGAGGCGGCCGAGGACCCGGTGGCCGGGACCGGTGCCCTGGCCAGCGTCCTGCTGGCCGAGCAGGCGGTCAACGTGCCCCCGCTGGACCAGGCCCTGGCCCAGCAGCCGGTGGCCACCAACGGAGCAAAAGGCCAGCCCAGGCGGCCCAACCCCCCCGACCCCGACGCCCTGGTGCCCATCGTCAAGGCCGAGCACGAGAAGGTCGGTCGCAACGACCCCTGCTGGTGCGGGAGCGGCAAGAAGTTCAAGTTCTGTCATGGCGCCGCCTGAGGCCGGTTCGGCCGAGGCACCCCGGGACTTCACGGCCGAACTGGAAGAAGCCAAGACCCGGCTGGCTGAAGCTGAGCGCTATCTCGGGCTGGAGCGGCTGACCCAGCGCCAGGCCGAGCTGGAGTCCGAAGCGGCCGACCCCGATTTGTGGAGCGACGGCGACCACGCGCGCGCCGTCACCACCGAGCTGGGCGCGGTGAACGCCGACCTGGAGCAGTTGCACGGACTACGCACCGAGTTGAGTGACGCCAGCGCGCTGTTGGAACTGGTCGACGAGTCGCGCGCCGAGGGGTCACCCGACTCGTCGTTGGAGAAGGAGTTGGTCGAGACCGTCGACGCGCTGCGCAAGCGGTTGGGCGCGCTCGAACTGCAGTCGCTCTTCTCGGGCGAGTACGACGAGAAGGACGCCGTGGTCGAAGTGCACGCCGGGGCCGGCGGCACCGACGCCCAGGACTGGACCGAAATGATGCTGCGCATGTACCAACGTTGGGCTGAGCGCCGCGGCTTCAGCGTCGAGTTGGACGAGGCCACCGAGGGACAGGAGGCCGGGCTGCTCTCGGCCACCTTCATTGTGCACGGGCGCTTCGCCTACGGGCTCCTGGCCACCGAGCGCGGCGTGCACCGCTTGGTGCGCATGTCGCCCTTCGACTCGCAGAAGCGGCGCCAGACCAGTTTCGCCTCGCTCGACGTCACGCCGTTCCTCGAAGACGTCTCGGGCGAGGTGGAGATTGACGAGAAGGACCTGCGCATCGACACCTACCGCTCGTCGGGCGCCGGCGGGCAGCACGTGAACAAGACGGACTCGGCCATCCGCCTGACCCACTACCCGACCGGGATCGTGGTCTCGTGCCAGAACGAGCGCAGCCAGCATCAGAACAAGGCCAAGGCCATGCAGATCCTGGCAGCCAAGCTGGCTGACCGGGCCCGCCGGGAGCGCCAGGCCGAGATGAACGCGCTGAGCGGCGACCGGGGCGACAACGCCTGGGGCAACCAGATCCGGTCCTATGTGCTGGCGCCCTATCAACAGGTGAAGGACTTGCGCACCCTGCACGAGACGGGCAATGTGGCCGCCGTGCTCGATGGCGACCTGGATCCGTTCATGGAGGCCGAGCTGCGCCGCCAGCGGGGGAATGTATCGGAGGCAGGTGCCTGACCAGCGTCGGAGTCAATGACCCCAAACCGCAATGAGGGACCGGTAGGCTCTTTCTGCGAGATCGCTCGGCGCGGTGATCCTCGGCCCATCACACCATGATCCGATTCGACAACGTCACCAAGACCTACAAGGGATCGACTGTCGCCCTGCGCGACATATCGATCGATATCGACAAGGGGGAGTTCGTCTTCCTTGTCGGATCGTCGGGCTCGGGCAAAACCACCTTCATCCGCCTGCTCCTGCGCGAGGAGCTGCCTGACCGCGGGCAGATCTGGGAGGCCGGCCGCAATATTGTCGACCTGCCCAAGTGGCGCGTGCCCTACCTGCGGCGCAACATCGGCTGTGTCTTCCAGGACTTCCGCCTGCTGCCCAACAAGACCGTGTTCGAGAACGTGGCCTTCGCCCTCGAAGTGATCGGCCGGCCCCGCCACGTGGTGGCCAACCAGGTGCCCCAGGTCCTGGACCTGGTCGGCCTGGCCAAGAAGACCGACAACCTCCCCGGTGAGCTCTCCGGTGGCGAGCAGCAACGGGTGGCCGTGGCCCGGGCCTTCGTCAACCGCCCCCTCATTCTGCTGGCCGACGAGCCGACCGGGAACCTCGACCCGCAGACCAGCCAGGGCATCATGCAACTGCTCGACCGCATCAACCGCACCGGCACCACCGTGGTGGTGGCCACCCACGACGAGGTGCTGGTCGACAAAATGCGCCGCCGCGTCATTGAGCTGAGCAACGGGATCATGGTGCGCGACCAGGCCCGCGGCGTCTACGGCATTGACGGCACCTCGGGCACCCAGTGGCCGGACGACTTCGGGGGCGACGCCGCCGCCGGTGGGATGGGCTGAGCATGCCGGTATCGGTTGACTACGTCGCTCGCGAGACGGCATCGAACCTGTGGCGCAACCGCCTGATGACCATTGCCGCCGTGCTGACCGTGGCCGTCTCGCTGACCTTGGTGGGGGCGGCCCTGCTGCTGCGCCAGGGCGCGGCCAACGCGTCGGTCGAGTGGGAGCGCGGCACCCAGGTCACCGTGTGGATGGCCCCGACGGCCAACGCCCAGGAGATCCACGCCGTCGGCACCGAGCTGAACCAGCTGAACCTGGTCCGCCAGCCGTGTGCCTACTGGGGCAAGCAGCGCAACTTCAACGAGGCCCGCAAGTTGCTGCCCTCCGACGTCTTCCAGGCAACAACAGTTGCCGAAATGCCGACCTCTTATTGGTGCACGCCGGTGGCCCTGGCCGACGCCGCCCAGGTGGTGCATACGTTCCACGGCAGCGCCGGTGTGCTGACGGTGACCGAGCCGTCCCAGCAGATCCACACCGAGGAGAGCGTGATCAACGTCTTCAAATGGGTCTTCCTGGGCATCGCGGTGATCCTGATCGTCTCGGCCGCCGTCCTCATCCTCAACTCCATCCGGATGGCCATCTTCGCCCGGCGCCGGGAGGTGTCGGTGATGAAATTGGTCGGGGCCACCAACTGGTTCATCCGGGTGCCGTTCATGTCCGAGGGGTTGATCCAGGGGTTCCTCGGTTCGGCCCTGGCCGCGCTGGCGGTCTACGCCCTCTACGCCATCATCAACCACTTCGGCGGCGGCGCCGGCAACAGCAACGTCCTGAGCTCGCTGCACCTGTCGGCCGGGGAGATGATCTTGACCAACGTGGCGGTGGTGTTCGTCGGCGTGGTCATCGGCTCCCTGGGGTCGGCCATCGCCATCCGGCGCTTCCTCGACGTCTAGTCACGCCCCAACCGCGCCCCGCGGTGTTAAACAGGGGTTAAGTGAAGCGAACCGCGAAGATCCTGGCCGCGCTGTTCCTCGGGGCCGTGGTTCTGGCCGCCTGCAGTAGTAGCCCGTCGAAGTCGGCCTCGACCACCACGACCACGGCGGCGGCCCATCACAGCACGACGAAGTCGTCGGCCCCGGTCACCACCACCTCCACCACGGTCGCCGCATCGGCCACCACCACGTCCACCACGCTGGCCGCCGCTGCCGCGCCGCAGAACGAGTCGGCTACGGCTCAGGTCAAGAGCTCCATCACCGCGGCCTACGTGGCGCACAACGGGCTGCCCGCCGCGCAGGTGGCCGGCCCGGCCCCCGGGACGGTGTACTACGCCTACGTCCCCCAGACCAAGACCTACTGGGCCATCGCCTCCTTCGAGCCGACGCCCAACGCCGACATGCAGACGCAGGTCGCCATGCAGGACGACGGGTGCTGCGGCATCTTCACTTCATCGACGGGGACCAGCTTCACCGACACCGGCGGCTTCCTGGGCGAACCGTGCCCGGGCCAGATCCCGGCCGCCCTCTTCACCCTCTGGCAGATCCAGTCGCCGGGGGACTGCTCCTAGGCAACGCCCCCAGGAATAATTTCGCCGGCAAGGTTTGCGGCAAGGTTCCGGGCAAGGTCGCTCCTGCACGCTCTCGTTTGCCCTCGCGACCGCGGGTGGCACCGAAAGCGAGGAGCACGTCATGGCCAACACCACGACCATCACCGGGAACCTGACCCGGGAGCCCGAGATTCGCTACACCCGTGAAGGGCAGGCCACGGCCCAGCTCGGGGTCGCTGTCAACCGCCGCTGGCAGGACCGGACCACCCAGGAATGGCAGGAGACGACGTCCTTCTTCGACGTGGTGTGCTGGCGCGACCTGGCCGAGAACGTGGCGCTGAGCCTGGCCAAGGGCATGCGCGTCGTCGTTACCGGTCGCCTGGAGCAGCGCAGTTGGGAGACCGAGGAGGGTGAGCACCGCTCCAAGGTGGAGATCACCGCCGATGAGGTCGGGCCCAGTCTGCGCTTCGCCACCGCCGACGTGCAGCGCAACGAACGGCGGGCCGGCTCCGGCCAGTCCGAGCCCGGATCCGACGCTGAGACTGCGGCGCCGGCTGCGGTTCCGGTCGAGGCGTGAGTGCTGCCCTGGCTGATCACCTGGACCGGCCGGCCAGTGGCCTTGACCACGGGCCGGTTGTGGTTGGTGGAGGTAGCCACCCACCCGCTCGGGTGGGTGGCCCTCCTGACCGCGCTGACCGCCCTGGCCGCGCTGACCTCGGTTGCGCTGGGGGCGAAGCTCGGCCTCAGCCGCCGACGCCGACGCCGATCCGGCTGGCGGCGCGGGTCGACCTCTTAAAGGAGGAGGTCTTCGCCGTCTGTGGTGCGCTGGCCCTGGGCGAGGCGCTGCTGCGCCGACTGGGCTACCCGATCCAGGCCACCCATCTGGCCACCGTCTTCGACCTGGTGGAGGGCCGGCTGGCCCAGCCTCAGTTTTCCGAGGCCTCCGAACCGGCGCTCTGCTCGTAGGTGAGCGAGAGCGAGTTCACGCAGTAGCGCAGTCCGGTGTCGGTCGGGCCATCGGGGAACACATGCCCCAGGTGGCCGCCACACCGGGCGCACAGGATTTCGGTGCGGGCCATGCCGAAGGTGCGATCGGTGTGCTCCACGATGGTGCCGGCCGACGTGGCCCGGTCGAAGCTGGGCCACCCGGTACCGGACTCGAACTTGGAGTCGCTGTCGAACAGCTCGGCGTTGCAGCCGGCGCAGCGGAACACGCCTTCGCCCTCGACGTGCAGCAGTTCACCGGACCACGCCGGCTCGGTGCCGGCCCGGCGCAGCACGGCGTAGCGCTCGTGCCCGAGCTCCTGGCGCCACTCCTCGTCGGTCTTGGCCACCTCGTACGCCACGGTGGTGTCCTGCTTTGCGGCCTTGCGCGTGAACATATTCAAACCTTCCCTTTTGCAGTAGTTCAACCAGTTCGGGCCTAGAAGTATTTCGGCTCAACGCCCACGGCGGCGTAGACCGCTTTGGTCAGGCGGCGGGCCCGAGGGTCGCCGGCGGCCTCGCCGGCCATCCTGTTCATCACGTAGCCGACGGCCAACTGGTTCTCGGGATCGGCGTACCCGAAGGAGCCGCCGGCGCCGGTGTGGCCGAAGGACCCGGCGCCGCCGAAAGGGGAGAACGGGCTGGAGACCCAGAAGCCCTGCCCGATGTGCTGTTCCATGGGGAAGCCGGCCGACGCGAAGACCTGGTCGGCCCCGAAGGTGCGCACGGTGCGGGCCTCGTCCACCTGGGCCCGGGTCAGGATCGGTTCGGCCGGGCCGCCCGGCACGGTGCCGATCAGCCCGGCGTAGAGGCGCGACAGCGAGGCCGCGTTGGTGATGCCGTTGGCGGCTGGGATCTCAGCGGCGTGCCAGGCCGGGTCGTTGGCCCAGCCCGGGTCGCCGAAGGCACCGCCGGCGTTGAGGGCCCGGGCCAGCAGCGTGGCCGAGAAGCCCGACGGCATACCCTCGGCCGCCGCCCCAGCGGGGATCACGCTGCCCCCGGTCATCGGCGAGACCCGGTGCTCCTGGTCCTCGGGCAGGCCGATCCAGAAGTCCAGGCCGAGCGGGCCGGCGATCTCGTCGGCAAAGTAGGTGCCGAGCGACCGGCCGCTGACCCGGCGCACCACCTCGCCCACCAACCAGCCGTAAGTCAGGGCGTGGTAGCCGTGCGCCGTCCCGGGCGCCCAGAACGGCGTCTGCTCGGCCAGCGCCTGCACCATCGGGTCCCAGGCCTGGACCTCGGCCGGGGTCAGGGTCCGGTCGACGGCGGGCAGGCCGACCTGATGGGTGAGCAGGAGCCGGACCGGGACGTCCTCCTTGCCGGCCTGGGCGAACTCGGGCCAGTAGGAGGCCACGGGCGCGGCCAGGTCGAGTTCACCTCGTTGGGCCAGCAGGTTGGCGCACGCCGCTGTGGCCCCCTTGGTCGAGGAGTAGACCAGCTGCAGGGTGTCCTGGTCGTAGGGGCCGGAGGCGGCCCGGTCGAAATGCCCGCCGTAGAGGTCGACCACCTTGCGTCCCTCGACGTGGAGACAGAAGGCGGCGCCCACCTCGCGCCCCACCTCGAAGTTGTGGGCGAAGGCTTCCCGCACCGCTTCGAACCCGGGCTCGACGTGGCCGTCCACGGTGTCGCTCATAGTGATCTCCTTGCCCTTGGCGGGGCGCTCAGGCGGCGAGTTGGGCGCCGGCACTTCCCATCAGGAAGAGGAAGTTGTCGACGTAGAACTGCCGGCGGACGTCATCGCCGGCATCGGCTAGCGATGCCTCGAAGCGCTCCACCGGCTTGCGGCCCCCTTCGACGTGGGGATAGTCCGACGAGAACATGACCAGGTCCGGGCCGCCCTGCTCGGCTATCCAGCCCACGTCCTCGGTCGGGTACGGGGTGAAGCGGACCTGACGGTGGACGTAGTCGGTCGGCCGCAACGACAGGCCCTGCAAGCGTTCCTCGTGTCGGTGGAACGCCTCGAAGGCGGACTCCATCTGGCGCAACCACGACGGCACCCAGATGGCGCCCTGCTCAATCACCCCGATGCGCAATCCGGGGAAGCGCTCGAGCACGCCGTCGAAGATCAGCGTGGCCAGCGTCTGGGCCGGCGGCACCGGGATCCCCATGTAGTCGACCGAGCGGAAGTTCTCGTCGCCGCCGTGGAAGTCGTGGGGGATGGGCAGCCCGTTGACGAAGTAGTGCGGGTCGATCAGCGGCCCGGTGCCCCCTACGTGGAACACCACTGGGATCCCGGCCTCTTCGGCCTGGGCCCACACGGCGAACAGGTCGGTGTGGCTGGGGGAGAAGTCCGGCGGGCAACCCGACGCAATGAGCAGGGCGGCCGCGCCCTGGGCCAGCGCCTCGGCCGTGGCCTGCACTGCTTGGGCCGGATCAACCAGCGGCACGTAACAGGATGGCAGGAGACGTTGATCGACCGAGCAGAACTCGAGCATGCCCCGGTTGTGGGCCCGCGCCGCGGCGTAGGCCAGTTCGTCGTCGCCGCCGTGTTCAAGGCCGTGCAGGCGCCCGTTGTGGAAGGTGTTGAAGACCAGCTGGCTGCTGAACCCGAGCAGGTCCAGGGCGCGCGAGCGATCCTCGGGTATGAAGGCGCCAGTGGCGGCGAAGTTCTTGCGCGACATGATCTCGGAGGCCTCCACGGCGCGGTACTCCTCGGAGCGGTGCCGCTCCGCCAGCTTCTCGAAAGCGGCCGCCAGGTCGCGCTGCTGTTCCTCGGGGCTGCCGGTCTGGCGCAGCTCGTTGCCGCCGGGGTAGCGCAGGATGGGCAGGCGGTCCCGGAACTTGGCTTCGGCGTGGTCGCGCAGCCACGTCGGGGTCTCCATGATGTGGGCGTCGGCGTCGTGCACCAGCCGACCTTCGCTGTAGGGCATGCCCCCCCCTTTTTTCGTGCTGCCGCGAGTATTCCAGGGGATCCACCCCCCATGCCTCTTGGGCGCCCGGCGGCGACGGGACCCTGGTGCTCACTACGCTCGCCGCCATGGGATCTGACGCCGTGGCCGACCTGCTCAGCGAATGTGGGCTGCCCCCGGAGGCGGCCGAGCGGGCCAGCATCGTGGGCGACGAGCAGCCCTACGCCTCGTCCTTTCCCGTGGTCGAGTGCGCCGCCACGGTGTTGGCGGCGGTCGGGGCCGCCGCCGCCCTTCTCCACGAGGAGCGCACCGGCGTCCGCCAGGAGGTCGTGGTGCAGCGGGGGCACGCCGGGGCATCCCTTCTCGGTTTCATCTTCCAGCACCTGGTCGACGCCGAGGCGGCGACCGCCGAGGAGGGCCGCCTCGACCACCCGCTGGTCCAGCTCTACCCCTGCCGGGACGGTCGCTGGGTGCACCTGCACGGGGCCATGACCCACCTGGCCCAGCGCACGGTCAAGGTGCTCGGGTGCGAGCCGGACAGCGACCGCGAGACGGTGGCCCAGCGGGTCATGGGCTGGGAGGCCCAGGCCCTCGAGGACGCCCTGGCTGAGGCCGGCACCTGTGGCGCCATGGTGCGCTCGGTCGAGGAGTGGTCACGGCACCCCCAGGCGGCCGCCATCGCCCCGCTGGGCCGAGTGAACGTCGAACGGATCGGGGACAGCCCGGCCGAACCGGCGGCGGCGGGGTCGGGACGGCCGCTGGCCGGGCTGCGGGTGCTCGACCTCAGCCGGATCCTGGCCGCCCCGACCAACGGGCGGACGCTGGCCGAGCACGGGGCGGATGTGCTCCTGGTCAACTCGCCCCACCTGGAGAACCTCGGACTGTTCGTGATGGACACCAGCCACGGCAAGCGCTCGGCGGAGCTCGACCTCGACCAGCCCGAGCAGCTGGCCGTGCTGCGCGAGCTGGCTGACGGGGCCGACGTGTTCTCCCAGGGCTACCGGAGCGGCGCGCTGGCCCGGCGCGGCTTCGGGCCCGAGGAACTGGCGGCACGCCGGCCGGGCCTGGTCAGCGTGACCATCAATTGCTACGGCGACGCTGGGCCCTGGCGGAGCCGGCCGGGCTGGGAGCAGCTGGCCCAGACGGTGAGCGGGATGGCCGACGCCCAGGGGGCGCCGGGGCCGCCGACCCTGGTGGTCGCCGCCGCCTGCGACTACACCACCGGCTACCTGGCGGCACTGGGCACCATGGCCGCGCTGTGGCGCCGGTCGCATGAGGGCGGCAGCTACCACGTGCGGGCCTCGCTCTGCCAGACCGCCTCGTGGTTCACCGGGGCCGCCCCCGAGACGAGGCCCGACAACGGGTTCGGCGACACCGGGGCCTACCTGACCGAGACCGAGACCCCTTACGGCCGGCTGTCCCATCTGGCCCCGGTGGCCCAGCTGTCGGTTACCCCGGCCCACTGGGACCTGCCCACGGCCCCCATCGGCTCCCATCAGCCGGTATGGGCCACCTGACCCGTATCTGACGCCCCGTCAGATCGGGGTGGTCGGCCTTGGCTACGATGCCGGGGCCATGGACCTGCGAGACCGCCCCGAAGACGTGGCGTTCCGGGCCGAGGTCCGCCGGTTTCTCGAGACGCACCTGGTCGGGGAGTTCGCCGAATTGAAGGGTCGGGGTGGGTCGGGCGACGAGACGTTTGCCTTCGAGACCCGCGTGCGCTGGGAGAAGGTGCTGGCTGAAGCCGGGTGGACCTGCCTGGGCTGGCCGACCGAGTACGGGGGCCGGGGGGCGTCCATGACCGAGCAGGTCATCTTCTACGAGGAGTTCGCCCGGGCCGAGGCGCCCGGACGGGTCAGCATTCTGGGCGAGGGCCTTATCGGCCCCACCCTGATCCACTACGGGTCCGACGCCCAGAAGGCGCGGTTCCTGCCCGCCATCCGGTCGGGCACCGAGCTGTGGTGCCAGGGCTACTCCGAGCCCGACGCCGGGAGTGACCTGGCCAACGTCAAGACGAAAGCCGTGCTCGACGGCGACGAGTGGCTGGTGACCGGGCAGAAGGTGTGGACCTCCCTGGCCCACCAGGCCGACTGGTGCTTCGTCGTCTGCCGCACCGACCCCGGCGCCGCCCGCCACAAGGGGCTGTCCTACCTGCTCGTCCCGATGGACCAGCCCGGGGTCGAGATCCGGCCCATCAGGCAGCTGACCCGGACGAGCGAGTTCAACGAGGTCTTCTTCACCGAGGCCCGCACGCACCGCGACAACGTGGTCGGCGCGGTGGGGGACGGCTGGCGGGTGGCCCTGGCCACCCTGGCTTTCGAGCGCGGGGCGGCGTTGCTTGGGCACCAGCTCAGCTTCGGGCGCGAGCTTCAGCACCTCATCGCCGTGGCCCAGCGCAGCGGCCGCTCCCGCGACCCGGTCCTGCGCCAGCAGCTGGCCCGGGCCCACGGCGAGTTGCAGATCATGCGCTACAACACGCTCCGCAGCCTCTCGGGGGTCGACGGGCCGGTGGCCCCGCCCGAGGCCTCGATCGCCAAGCTGTACTGGGGGAGTTGGCACCGCCGCTTGGGTGAGCTGGCCCTCAGCGTGCTGGGGCCGGCGGCCACCGTGCTCGACGGCGGGGTCGACCAGTACGAGCTCAACGGGTTCCAGCGGACCTTTCTCAACTCGCGGGCCGAGACCATTTACGGTGGGTCCAACCAGATTCAGCGCAACATCATTGGCGAGCGGGTACTCGGACTCCCGCCCGAGCCGAAGGGAACGGCGTGAGCCTCCAGGGTGATTTCGAGCCGCCGGCCCCGCCGGCCCCGCCAGCCGGCCACGGTTTGCTGACCGACAAGGTGGTCATCGTGACGGCGGCCGCCGGCACCGGCATCGGCTCGGCCACGGCCCGGCGGTGCCTGGAGGAGGGAGCCTCGGTCGTGGTTTCCGACGCCCACGAGCGGCGGCTGGCCGAGACGGCGGAGCAACTGGCGGCCGAGACCGGCGGGGACGTGCACGCCGTGGCCTGCAACGTGACCGACGAGGCGCAGGTGCAGGCGCTCTACGCCGCCGCCACCGACCGCTTCGGCCACTTCGACGTGGCCGTGCACAACGCCGGGCTGGGGGGCACGGTGCCGCTGGTCGAGATGACCGACGAGCAGTGGTCGACCGTGCTCGATATCACCTTGACCGGCACCTTCCGCTGCACCCGGGCCGCCCTGACCCACCTGCTGCCCCAGGGCCACGGGGTCATCGTCAACAACGCCTCGGTGCTGGGCTGGCGGGCCCAGGCCGGTCAGGCCCACTACGCCGCGGCCAAGGCCGGTGTCATGGCCCTGACCCGGTGCGCCGCCGCCGAGGCTGCCCCGTCGGGGGTACGGGTCAACGCGGTGGCGCCCAGCCTGGCCGAGCACCCCTTCCTCAACCGGGCCATCCCTGACGAGGACCTGGCCATCCTGCGCCGGCGTGAACTGTTCGGCCGGGGGGCCGAGACGTGGGAGGTGGCCAACGTCATCGTCTTCTTGGCCAGTGACTACTCGTCGTTCATGAGCGGGGAGATCATCTCCGTATCGAGCCAGCACCCGTGACGTCGACGCGCGTTTCCGGCGTGGGGTCGGGACCGGGTTCTGGTCCCGGTATCGGCGGGGCCGCGCCCGGGGTGGAGGATCCGCGGGCCGATCTGGTCTGGGGGACCATCCCCAACCTGGTGGCGGACGCGGCGCGCCGCCACCCGGAGCGCGAGGCGCTGGTCGACGGCGACACCCGCCTGACCTACGGCGAGCTGGCCGAGGCGGTGGACCGGTACGCCCGCGCTTTCGTGGCCGCCGGCACGGCGGCGGGCGACCGGGTGGCCATCTGGGCCCCCAACTGCGCCGAGTGGATGGTGGCCGCGCTGGGCGCGCTGCGGGCCGGCGCCGTGCTGGTGCCGATGAACACCCGGTTCAAGGGAGGCGAGGCGGCGTACATCCTGCGGGCGTCGGGCGCCACCACGCTGGTCTCGGTGCGCGGCTTTCTGGGGGTGGACTACCCGGCCCTGCTGGCCGGCGAGGATGTGGGCGCGCTGCGCCGGATCGTGCTGCTGCGCGACGAGGGTGACGCCCGCGGCGCCACCGCCCCCGGGGTGGCGGTGGTCGGCCTGGCCGAGTTCCTGGAGGCCGCCGGAGCGGTGGCAGCGGCGGTGACGGCGGAGCGGGCGGCCGCCATCGGGCCCGACGACGTGAGCGATCTCATTTTCACCTCGGGCACGACCGGGCACCCCAAGGGCGCCGCGGCCACCCAGGCCCAGTCCCTGCGCACCTTCGGCACCTGGGCCTCCATCGTTGGCCTGGGGCCGACCGACCGCTACCTGGTCGTTAACCCGTTCTTCCACACCTTCGGCTACAAGGCGGGCATCCTGGCCTGCCTCATGGCCGGGGCCACCGTGGTGCCCGAGCCGGTCTTCGACGCCACCGCGGTGATGGCGCGGGTGGCGGCCGAGCGCATCACGGTGCTGCCGGGCCCGCCCACGCTGTACCAGACGCTGCTGGCCGATCCGGGCCGGGCCGACCACGACCTGTCGTCGCTGCGCCTCGGGGTCACCGGCGCCGCCGTGGTGCCGGTCGAGCTGGTGCACGCCATGTCGGCCGAGCTCGGCTTCTCCACCGTCCTCACAGCCTACGGGCTGACCGAGTCGTGCGGCACGGTGACCATGTGCCGGCGCCAGGACGCGCCCGAGCTCATCGCCGGCACCTCGGGCCGGGCCATCCCCGGGCTCGAGGTGCGCGCCGTGGCCGACGGGGTGGCGGTGGGAGCCGGGGAGCCCGGGGAGATCGTCGTGCGCGGCTACACCGTGATGGCCGGCTACTGGAACGATGAGGCGGCCACGGCGGCCGCCGTCGACGGCGACGGCTGGCTGCACACCGGCGACATCGGCGTCCTGGACGCCGAAGGCAACGTGACCATCACTGACCGGGTCAAGGACATGTTCGTGGTGGGCGGGTTCAACGCCTACCCGGCCGAGATCGAGGCCATGCTGCGCGGCCATGACGACGTGGCCCAGGTGGCCGTGGTCGGCGTGCCCGACGAGCGGATGGGCGAGGTCGGCCTGGCCTACGTGGTGCCACCGGCCGGGCACCCGGCCCTCGTCGACCCGGCGGCCGCCGCCGTACTGGGCACGGCCCTGCTCGGGTGGGCCCGCTTAGCCATGGCCAATTACAAGGTGCCCCGGGGCGTCGTCATCGTCGACGCGCTGCCGGTCAACGCCAGCGGGAAGGTACTCAAGCGTGAGCTGCGCCAGCGCCACGCGGCTGGACAAGATCACATCGTGAGCAACGAGAGGAGCAGGTAAATGCGAGGCATCGTCTACACCGGTGATGGGGTTGAGGTCACCGACGCGCTCGAGGTACGAACCCCTGGACCCAAGGAAGTGCGCATTCAGATGGTGGCCGCCGGGGTCTGCCACTCGGACCTGTCCGTCATCGACGGCACCATCCCGTTCCCGGCCCCCGCCGTGCTGGGCCACGAGGGGGCCGGCGTGGTCGAATCGGTCGGTTCGGAGGTGAACTCGGTCAAGCCGGGTGACCACGTGGTCATCGCCACCCTGGCCAGCTGCGGCACCTGCCGGGCCTGCAGCACGGGTCACCCGACCTGGTGCAAGAGCTCGCTGGGCAATATCTCGACCCCGTTCACCTTCAAGGGCGAGCCGGCCTCCAACTTCGCCGCCGCCTCGGTCTTCTCTGAGATGACGGTGGTCAGCGAGGTGCAGGCGGTGCGCATCCCCAAGGAGGTGCCGCTGACCTCGGCCTGCCTCATCGGGTGCGGCGTGCTGACCGGCGTGGGGGCCGTGCTCAACCGGGCCAAGGTGCGGCCCGGGGAGACGGCGGCCGTCTTCGGCGTCGGGGGCGTGGGCCTCAACGTCATTCAGGGACTGCGCATCGCCGGGGCCACCCGGATCATCGCGGTGGACACCATGGCGACCAAGGAGACCCTGGGCCGCCAGTTCGGGGCCACCCACTTCGTCGATGCGTCGTCGGGCGACGCGGCCAAGGCCGTCCGTGAGCTGACCCCGGCCAACCGGGAATCGGCCGCCGGCGCCCTGTTCCCCCTCGGCGGCGTGACCTGGGCCTTTGACTGTGTCGGGCACCCGGCCGTCCTGCGTAGCGCGCTGGACTGCCTGGACTGGGCCGGCACCGCCGTGGCCATCGGGATCCCGCCCCGGGGCACCGAGGTGGCGGTCGATGTCAACGCCCTGGCCTACGTCGACCGGACGCTCATGGGCAACCGCTACGGCTCGGCCCGGCCGCACCATGACATCCCCCTGATGGTCGATCTGTACCTGTCGGGCCAGCTCATGCTGGACGAGTTGGTCTCGCTCACCCGCCCGCTGGCCCAGTTCGGCGACGTGGTCGATGAGATGCACGCCGGGCGGGTGGCGCGCGGCGTCCTCACGTTCGACTAAACCCTCGGGATGCGAACGACCATGTCCCCCGGGCTCCGATGAAGGGCGTCCTCCTGGCGGGCGGCACCGGCTCGCGCCTGTACCCCCTGACCCGCATCACCAACAAGCACCTGTTGCCCATTTACGACCGGCCGATGATCGCCTGGTCGATTGAGGCGTTGGTCAACGCCGGAATCGACGAGATCATGCTGGTCACCGGGGGCGCCCACGCGGGTGACTTCCTGCCCCTGCTGGGCAACGGCCACGAATGGGGCATCGACCGCCTCTCGTACGCCTACCAGGACAAGGCCGGTGGCATCGCCGAGGCGCTGGGCCTGGCCGAGCGGTTCGTCGACGGAGATCCGGTCCTGGTCATGCTGGCCGACAACGTGATGGAGCGGTCGATCAAGCCCATGGTCGACGCCTTCCGGGCCGACCCGGTGGGGGCCCGCATTCTGCTGACCGCGGTCGACGAGCCCGAGCACCTGCGCCATCTCGGCGTGCCGGTGTTCTCCCCCGACAACAAGGTGGAGCGCATTGAGGAGAAGCCTGACGTGCCGGGGTCCAAATTCGGGGTCACCGGCATCTACTGCTACGACGCCAATGTCTTCAACGTGATCCCGACCCTGGTGCCGTCGGGTCGCGGTGAACTCGAGATCACCGACGTGAACAACCACTACATCGACCAGGGACAGATGGCCTACGACGTGCTGGAGGGCTTCTGGGGCGACGCCGGCGAGTCGATCGACGCCTACTACACGGTGAACGACTTCGTGCGAGCGAACGGGGCCAACGGGGCCTGAGGGTCCCCGCTACGGCGCGGCGAGCGATCGGTCCAGCACGCCGGCGGCCTCCAGGTCGGCCCGGAGTTGGCCCGACGAGCGGAACAGGATGGTCCGGATCCCCAACCGGCTGGCCGCTTCCAGGTTCTCCTCGGTGTCGTCAATCATCAACGTCGTCTCCGGCACCAGGCCGAAACGGTCGAGCATTAGTTTGAAGATGGCGGGCTCCGGCTTGGCCATGCCTTCGCGCCCGGAGACGACAGTACCGTCGAACCAACTGAGAAACGGGAACCGCTGGAGGCGGAGTGGGTACGTCTCCGCCTCCATGTTGGTGAGCGCATAGCAGGGCAGACCGGTTTCCCTCACCGAGCGGAGGACCTCCACCGACCCGGCGTCGACGCCGCCAACCATCTCCTCGCTGCGATCCGACCAGGCCCAGATCAGCTCGGAGAACTCGGGATGGCGGGCGGCGATCTCGGCACACGATGCCGCGGTCGAGACGCCGCGGTCGTGCGGGGCGTGCCAGGCCGGCGTACAGATCTCGGCCAGGAACTGCTCCATCGCGGTTTCATCCGCGAAGAGCGTGCGATAGAGATGCCGGGGGTTCCAATCCAGCAGGACGCCGCCCAGGTCGAATACCACGGCCTCGACCGGCGGGCGCCCAGAGATATTGTGAGAATGCACATCAAATATGTTAACTTGAACACCATGGATGTGCACACTCGCCACCAAACGATCATGCTGGCCCTCCGCCAACGGAGCCCGGTCCTGGTCGGGGAACTGGCCGAGGTCCTGGATTGCTCCGAGATGACGGTGCGGCGTGACCTGGAGTCGCTGGAGCGCAGTGGGGGGCTGCGCCGCGTGCACGGTGGCGCGGCCAGCGTCTTCCTGAGTGCCGAGGAGACCCCGTACGGCATCCGGGCCCTTGAGTCCCACGACGCCAAGGCCACCATTGGCGCCGCCGCCGCCGCCCTCCTAGCCGATGGGGAGACGGTCATCCTCGACGGTGGCACCACCGCCATGGAGGTGGCCCGAGCGCTCCGCACCCGGCGAATGACCGTCATGCCGCTGGCGCTGCGGCCCGTTTTTGAGCTGCACGAATGTCCCGGCATCAAGCTGCTCCTCCCGGGCGGTGAGGTCCGGCCCGGAGAGCTGTCGTTGACGGGAAGTCTCACCGAGCCGTCGTTCTCGCAGCTCCGGTTCGACACGTGCGTGATGGGCCCGTGCGGCGTCGATGCCAAGGCGGGCCTCACGACGCACCTGCTGGCCGAGACGGCGGTGAAGCGGGCCGCGGCCAGGGCTTCGCAACGGGTCATCGCGGTGGCCGACTCTTCGAAGTTGGGCCGTGTGGCGTTCGGCCATATCTGCGACCTCGGCGACATCGACATCCTCCTCACCGACGCCGGAGCCGGTGAGCAAACAGTGGACGACTTGCGGGCGGCGGGAGTCGACGTCCGCTGCGTCTGACACCGATTCCGGGCTCAACCCGACCGAAGGCACCAGCGTCGGCCGACCGTTGGCCACGTCTGGCCGTCATCGCCGTGTTCTTCGCGCACGGCTTCCTGTTCGCCTCCTGGACGGCGCACATCCCGGAACTGAAACATCACCTCAACCTGAGTGACGGCCGACTGGGGCTCGCCTTGCTCGGGGCTCCTCTGGGCTCGGTTCTGGCCATCCTCCTGGCCGCCCGTCTCCTGCCCATCATGGGCAGCCAGCGGATGGTGCGTCTGGCCCTGCTCGGCTACTGCGTCTCGGGGCCCTTCATCGGGCTCACCGGCTCGCTGGGTACGTTCTTCGTCGCCTTTCTGCTCTGGGGCTTCTTCCAGGGGACGCTGGACGTCTCCATGAACACCCAGGCCATCGCGGTCGAGCGGTTCTCGGGCCGCGTGCTGATGCCAGGTTTCCACGGGTCGTGGAGTGCCGGCTCCCTGATCGGCGCGGTGGTCGGCGCCGTGGCGGTAGGGCTCGGTGTTTCGCTGAGCGAGCAGCTCCTCGTCCTGGCCGCACTGTCCCTCCTCGTCGTGGGCTGGCTGAGCACCCGGATGATCCCTGACCGACCATCGGGTACCGACCCCGAGCCTTCGGTGGACCGGCCGCAACGGCGCGGTGGGGTGCTGCAGACGGCGGTCATTGTGCTCGGGGCAATCGCCTTCGCCGACATGCTGTGCGAAGGCGCCGCCGCCGACTGGGCCGCCGTCTACCTGCGCAACTCGCTGCACGCCGTACCCGTCGTCGCCGGACTGGCCTACGCCGCCTATGCCCTCGCCATGTTGATCGTGCGGCTCTTCGGCAATTGGCTCTTCACCCGGTTTCCCGCCCACCGCCTGCTCTCCATGCTCGCCGCCACGGCTGCGCTCGGGTTCGCCGCCGGTCTCGTCATCGGCCGGCCGGTGTCGGTGATTGTCGGGTTCGCCTTTCTCGGCGCCGGGCTCGGCAGCGCCGTCCCGATTATCTTCCGGGCCGCCGGCGCGTTGGACAACGTGGACACCGGGAGAGCGGTCGCCGCCGTGGCCGGCTTCGGCTGGGCCGGTTTTGTCGTGGGACCGGTCGTGATCGGCGAAATCGCCTCAACGACGACATTGCATATCGCCCTCTTTCTGATCCCCGTGCTGGCCGGCACCGTCGCCGTGGCCACCGGGATGGCGAAGGCGCTGCGGCGCTCGGAGCGGTAGTAGCCGTTCCCGGTCCCGTTCCAGTTCAGTCGTACCCGGTGGCGCCGTCGGTCAGCTCGCGCAGGATGTCGAGATGCCCGGCGTGGCGGGCGGTCTCGCGCAGCATGTGCAGCAGGATCCACCGCAACGTCATGGTGCCGAAGTGCCAGTGCGGCTCCCTGCTCGGCACGTCGAGCAAAGGGCTCGCCGCCACAATGGCCCGGGAGCGGTCGCAGGCGCCCCGGTAGGCCGTCATGACGTCCTCGACCTTGGCCGAGGGCCCGAGGCGGAACGACTCGTCGACGTCGAAACCGCCGATCGGGAGGCCCAGGAAGGTCGCCTCGAACCAGAGACGCTCGACCTGGGTGAGGTGGGTGACGATGCCCAGCAGCGTGACCCCGGACGGGGTGACGACGGCGGTGGCCTGCTCCAGGGTCAACCCCGCCAGTTTGAACTCGACGACGGCGCGGTTGCCGTCGAGCGCGTCGATCAGGTCCTGATCGTGGGGATCGCGGTCCGGTTGCGAGGCTGACATCGGCGGCAGTGGCGTCGCTGCGTCAGGGGCGACGGTGGCGTCAGCGCTGGCTGCGGTCAACCGGCTCCGGCCTGGCCCGTTGCGGCAACGCCCGCCGCACGCTCTCGGCGATTCCGGTTCCGTTGAGCCCCAGGGTGGCCAGGATGTCGTCCGCCTTGCCCTGGGCGATGTACTGGCGGGGAATGCCGAGCACCCGGGTGATCGGCCCCCGACCGTCCTCGGTCTCGATGGTGGCCGCCATGGCGTCAATGAGGAAGGCGCCGGCCCCGCCGTGACGGACCCCGTCCTCGGCGCTCACCACCAGGGCGTGTCGGGCCGCGTCGGCCAGCATGGCGGCGTCGGGCGGGGAGACCACACGCACGTCCCACACCGTGGCCGCGATCCCGTCGGCGGCCAGCTCGTCGGCCGCGGCCAGGCAGGCTTCGACCAGCTTGCCCACCCCGAGCAGGCAGACCGAGCCGTCGCCCTGGCGCAGCTGGCGGGCCTCGAGGCCCGATCCGACTTCGTCGTCGCTGATGTGGCGGGGGGCGGTCTTGGGGAACCGGATGGTGGCCGGCCCCGGCAGCGCCAGGGCCGTGCGCAACATCGGCCCGATCTCCTCGGCGGCCGACGGGGCGAAGACGGTCATGCCGGGGATGGCCAGGGCCAGGGCCATGTCGAGCACGCCGTGGTGACTCGGGCCGTCGTCGCCCGTGATGCCGGCCCGGTCCAACACGAAGACAACGGGGTTCCCGTGCAGCCCGACGTCGAGATTGGCCTGGTCGAAGGCGCGGCTGAAGAAGGTGGAGTACACCGCCACCACGGGTCGGATACCGCCCATGGCCATACCGGCGGCCGAGGTGACCTCGTGCTGCTCGGCGATGCCGACATCGAAGAAGCGCTCGGGGAAACGCGCCTGGAAGGGGAGCAGCCCGGTCGGGCCCGGCATGGCGGCGGTGAGCGCGACGATGTGCTCGTCGGCCTCGGCCGCCAGCAGGAGGGCCTGGGTGAAGGCGTCGCCGTAGGTGGCGGCGCGCCGCGGGAGCTCGTTGATGTCGGGTTCGGGCGTGGTGCCGGGCGTGGCCAACCCGCCGCCGTCGGCCGCGCCCGGGCCGCCGACGGCCACCCCGGACGAACTGCCGATGGTGTTGTCGAGCGCGATCGGCTTGGTGGCCTTCACGTCGTGCAGGCGCTGGACATCGTCCTCTTCGGCCGGCGCGTAGCCGCGTCCCTTCTGGGTCAGCACGTGCACCACGATGGGACCGTGCCACTCGGCCGCATGGGCGAAGGCCTGCTCCATCGACTCAATGTCGTGCCCGTAAATGGGGCCGGCATAGCGCACCCCGAGCGCCTCGAAGAAGGTGTGCGGCGCCACCATCTCGCGCAGGGCGCTGGTCACCGAGTGCACGCCCGAGTACGCCAGCGGGCCGAAGGCGGGCAGGCCGCGCAGCCGGTTGCGCAACCGCTCCCGCGTCTGCATGTAGGTCGGGTTGAGGCGCAGGCTGGTCAAGCTCTGCGACAGGTGGGACACGGTCGGGGCGTAGGAGCGGCCGTTGTCGTTGAGGACGACCACCACCCGGCGGCCGGAATGGCCGAGGTTGTTGAGCGCCTCGTAGGCCATGCCCCCGGTCAGGGCGCCGTCGCCCACAATGGCCACCACCCGGCGGTCGTTCCCCTCGCCGCGCAGGTTGAAGGCGTTGGCCATGCCGTGTGCGTAGGACAGCGCGGTGGAGGCGTGGCTGTTCTCAATCCAGTCGTGCTCGGACTCGGCCCGGTTGGGGTAGCCCGACATGCCGCCGGCCTGCTTGAGTGATTTGAACCCGAAGCGCCGGCCGGTGAGCAGCTTGTGCACGTAGGCCTGATGCCCGGTGTCCCACAGGATCACATCACGCGGCGAGTCGAAGACGCGGTGCACCGCCAAGGTCAGTTCCACCGCGCCGAGGTTGGAGCCCAGGTGCCCGCCCGTGGTGGTCACCGACTCAATGATGAAGGCCCGGATCTCATCGGCCAGCGTCACCAGCTGCGACTGGCTGAGTGCCTTGATATCGGCCGGTGTCTCGATGCTCTGAAGGATCATGGTGCTCACTAACGCTACCTCGTTGCATCCTGTTCGGGTCTGCGATCAGACCGGATGAGCGAGAAGGCGGCGACGGCGAAGGCGGCCACGGCCAGGAGCTGCAGTCCCCGTTGGCCACCGTAGGTCTGCGACACCCAACCGACCAGGGGTGCCCCGGCCACCCAGCCGATGTAGCCGGCCGCCGTGAACGTCCCCACGGCACTCACCACCTGGCTGGCCATCTGGCTGACGGTGCTCATGACCAGGGGCCAGAAGAGGGCGGCCCCGCCGGCGCCCAGGGCCAACCCGACCCCGGCCAGGAGGGGGGCGTGGGTCAGCGATTCGAGCAGGATCCCGCCGCCGGCCACGCACCCGCCCACGATGAGGGCGCGCCGGGTGGACAGCCGTCCCAGCAGGGTGCCTCCGGCGCCCCGGGTGATGGCGGCCACGGCCTGGCCGACCACATAGGCCCCGGCTCCCAGCAGCACGCCGGTGGAGAGTTGATGGCGCAGGAAGAGGACGCCCCACGTATCGACGCCGCCCTCGGTGACCTCGGCCAGGGCGAAGACCACCAGCAGGACGAGGAGGCCGTCACGGCGGAGGCGACGGAAGGGATGGGTCGGGGCCGAGTGCGGGGCGGCGCCACTGCCCCGGTGCTCCAGCGCGGTGCCGGTGTCGGTGGTCAGCGCCCAGGCCCCGACCACCAGCGCCACCAGGGCCACGCCGGGCCAGACCCAGCGCCAGGACACCCCGGCGCGCAGGATGATGCCGGCCGCCGCCGCGCCGGCCAGGGCCCCGGCGTTGAACACGGCGTTCAGCCGGATCAGGGCGGCCGGATTGCCGATGAGGCGGTGCGAGCCTTCGGCGTTCATGGCCGTGTCGATGCTGCCGCCGGCGATCTCGACCAGCACCAGGGCCACCACGAAGGTCCACTTCTGGGGCGCCGCGCTCAGCAGGATCAGGAAGCCGGACCAGGTGAAGAGGGCGATCCACAGCAATCGGCGCGCCCCCACCCGGTCGGCCAGGTGGGCCATGACGGCGCTCGACACACCCGCCACCGCCACCGCCACGGCCAGCAGGACGCCGAGCTGGGAGTCCGAGAGGTGGAAGGTGTGCTGGATGTTGAAGACCATGACGGCCCAGCTGCCCCAGAAGAGGCCGAAGGTGGCGAACGCGGCGACGACGGGTCCCGCCCCGACCAGGGACTCTCGCCCGGTCGGGGTAACGGGCGCGCCGATCAGGAGGAGCCGGCCGAACCGGCCTTGGCCAGGAAGGTGGCCTCGTCGACCAGCACGCGGGTGACCCGACCGGCCCCGACCAGGCCGCCCCCGTCACCTTCGAGGCGGGCGGCCGAGACGGTGAAGGTGAGCCGGCGGCCCTCCACCTTGACCAGGGTGGCCTCGGCCAGCACGACGCGGCCCAGGCCGACCGGGGCCAGGTGATCGAACTGGATCCGGGTGGCCACACTCGTCTGGGCCGACGTCAGGTGCCCGTCGGTGGCGCGACAGGACGCCTCTTCGCACAGGGCGATGAGGCGCGGCGTGGCCAGGACGGGGACGTCGCCGGAGCGGAAGAACTGCGCGGTGTCCTGCGGGCCCACCGTCAACTCCACTTGGGCCGAGAGGCCCGAGTGCGGCGCGTGCCCGGCGGCCGTCGGGAGGTCGGAGGAACAATTGGGCACGGCGATTACGATACCGCCCGTGACCGACACCTCCCTGATCGACTCCGATGTCCTCTCGCGCGTCCTGTCCTCGGCGCTGGTGCGGGGCGGGGACATGGCCGAGGTGTTCGCCGAGGACAGCGTGTCCTCCGGCGCCATGCTCGACGACCGGCGTATTGAGGAGCTCTCCTCGGGTCGGTCCCGGGGCGCCGGCATCCGCGTGGTGGCCGGCGAGACCACCGGTTTCGCCCACACGGCTGATCTGAGCGAGGCCGGGCTCATGGCCGCGGCCAACGCGGCGGCCGCCGTGGCCCACGAGGGTGGCGGCCAGGTGCGCACGGTGGCGCTCGGCCCGTCGCGCTCCTTTGACCGGGGAAGCAAGACCCTGCCCAGTTCGGTCGACAAGGCCGCCAAGCTGGAGCTGCTCACCCGGGCCGACGGGGCGGCCCGGAGCCTGGGCGACTCCATCAGCCAGGTGCAGGTGGGCTGCGGCGATAGCCGGCGCCGGATCCTGATCGCCAACTCCGACGGACTCTTCGCCGAGGACGACCAGGTACGCACTCGTTTCAATGTGATGTGCGTGGCCAACGGCGACACCGGAATGCAGACCGGCTTCGAGTCGCTGGCCCGCACCGAGGGCTTCGAGGTTTTCGGGCGTTACGACGTCGAGGACATCGCCCGGGTGGCGGCGGGCCGGGCGCTGGCCAAGCTCTCCGCCCGCCCCGCCCCGTCGGGTGAGGTGCCGATTGTGCTGGCCGGCGGCAGCGGCGGCATCCTCTTCCACGAGGCCTGCGGCCACGGGCTCGAAGCCGATCACATCGCCAAGGAGGTCTCGGTCTACGCCGGCCAGGTGGGCCAGCTGGTGGCGAGCCCCCTGGTGACCCTGGTTGACGACGGGACGGTGGCCGGCGAGTGGGGGAACTTCGCCGTCGACGACGAGGGGCATGCCCCGGGGCGCAACGTCCTCATTGAGAACGGGGTGCTGACCGACTACATGTGGGACTGGCTGCGCGCCCGCAAGAGCGGTCGGGACTCCTCGGGCAACGGGCGCCGCCAGAGCTACCAGCATCTGCCCATGGTGCGCATGACCAATACGTATCTCCTGGCCGGCACCGAGAGTGCCGACGAGATCGTGGCCCAGACACCGAACGGGGTCTACGTCAAGAAGCTCGGCGGGGGGCAGGTCAACACGGCCACCGGGGACTTCGTGTTCGGCACCACCGAGGCCTATCTCATTGAGAACGGCCACATCACCGAACCGCTGCGTGATGCCAATCTCATCGGCAACGGGCCCGAGATCCTGCGGCGCATTGACGCGGTGGCGGACGACTTCGACATGACGCCGGGCACCTGCGGCAAGGACGGGCAGAGCGTCCCGGTCGGCTGCGGGCAGGCCACCTTGCGCATCACCGGCATCACCCTCGGCGGGACGGCCTGATGGCTGACCTGATGGATCTGGCCATCTCGGTGGTCGAGCAAGCCGGCGCCGGTGAGGCCATGGAGGTCTACGTCACCCGGGGCACCGAGACCGAGGTGCGGGCCTACGACGGCGAGGTCGAGTCGCTGACCTCGGCTGACTCCTCGGGCGTCGGCATACGGGTCCTCCTCGACGGTGCCGGAGGGTCGGGCAGCCGGCTGGGCTTCGCCTGGGCCGGGTCGCTCGAGCCGTCGGTCATCGCCGCCGCGCTGAGCGACGCCCGGGACAACGCCCGTTACGCCACGCCCGATCCCTACGTGGTCCTGGCCGAGCCGGACGGGAAGACGGCGGTTGAGCTCAATCTGTGGGACGACGCCGTCGCCACCACGCCGATGGAGGAGAAGATCGCCCTGGCCCTGGAGTTGGAGCGGATCACCCGCGGCGCCGACCCCCGGGTGCGCCAGGTGTCCTCAGCCGACTACTCCGACGGGCGGGTCGAGGTGGCCCTGGCCTCCACCACGGGCATCCGGTCGACGGCCCGCCGCACCACCGCCGTGGTCTCGGTGGACGCCGTGGCCGGCCAGGGGGAGGACACCCAGACCGGGAGCGGGTTCAGCGTGGGCCGGGCGCCGGCCGATCTCGACCCGGCCGAGGCCAGCGCCGAAGCCGTCCTGCGGGCCACCCGGCTGCTGGGGGCCAAGAAGGCCCAGTCGGGTCGGTGCACCGTGGTCTTCGATCCCCGGGTGGTCTCCTCGCTCCTCTCGGTGGTGGCCTCCGCCCTCTCGGGCGAGGCGGTGGTCAAGGGCCGCTCGTTCTTCGCTGGGCGGATCGGGGAGTCTGTGGCCAACGGCACCATCACCCTGGTGGACGACCCGACCGACAGCCGGGCCTTCAGCGCGTCCACCTATGACGGCGAGGGACTGGCCTGCCGGCGCAACTTGCTCATTTCCGACGGGGTGCTGCGTATGTTCGTCTTCGACACCGTGGCCGCCCGCCGGGCGCAGACCCAGTCCACCGGCTCGGCCGTGCGGGGCGGCTTCGCCGGCACGCCATCCGCCGGCTGCCGGGCCCTGGTGCTCTCCCCGGGCACCAAGAGCGCCGAGGAGATCCTGGCCACCGTGGGCGACGGCATTTACGTGCAGTCGATCACCGGCATGCACTCGGGGGTGAATCCGGTGAGCGGCGACTTCTCGGTGGGGGCGGAGGGGCTGATGATCCGCGCCGGCGCCCTGGCCGAGCCGGTGCGCGAAGTCACGGTGGCCTCCACCCTGCAGCGCATGCTCCAGTCGGTGGTCGAGATCGGCGCCGACCTGACCTGGCTGCCCGGGGTGGCGGCCGGGCAGACCCTGGCCATCGGCGACATGCAGCTCAGCGGGGACTGATCAGCGGGGACTGATCAGCGGGGACCACGGGCGGACCCAACGGGGCCCGGGGCTGATGGACATGTCATGGCCGAGGGCGCTGGTCATCCCTATTCGCCGATGCCTCCATCGATGAGTTGACGCAGCAGATCAGCATGGCCAATGTGGCGTGCATATTCCGCAATCATGTGGTTGTAGACCCATCGCAAGGACATCTCTCCGAACTGCTGGTGCACGAAACGGTCCTCCAGTGACGCGCCGGCCACCGCCATTCGAGATGAGTCCCATTCGGCCATAAGCCGGCCCATGTCGGTCTCCGCCTCGCCAGCCTCGGTCTCATCGAATGCCGCGTTCGGCGCGTCTGGCCGTGCGTACACCTCGGGGTTCTGTTCACCTCGGAAGTAGCGGCGGAACCAGGCCCGCTCTGCGTCGGCAAGATGGCGGATTAATCCCAGTAGGGACAGAGTCGACGGCGGCACCGAGCGCATGATCAGTTCGTCGGCGGTGAGTCCACGGCACTTCCACAGCAGCGTGGCCCGCTGCCATTCCAGGAGACCTCGAAGCGTTGCTTCCTCATCGCCCGTCGTCGGCTCGTCCAGCCGGACGATCTCAGGCACCGTCCACGTCATGCCTCATGGTCGCACACGCCCCGATCGGGGGTGTGCCGGGGTTCACGGGGCACCGTCGGGGCGACGGCGTGGGCGCCACCGGCGCCTCAGGAACCAGCCCAGGCCGGCCAGCACCACCAGCCCAGCGGCCACCAGGCCGATGACCGGGCCGGCCGACACACCGTTGCCGCCGCCGGCGTGGCCCAGGCTGAGCGGATGCGTGGTCGGGACGCCACCCTGGGGTTGGGTGGTGGGGTTGATCGCGGGGTTCGACGTGGTCGTGGTGCTCGACGGGCTGGCCGCCGTGGCGGCGAAGGCGACAACCCGGTTGGCGGCCGGAGCCAGCAGGAGCCCGTCGCCCACGCTGGGGGTGGGGAAGTGGTTGGCCGCGGCGCCGACCGTGGCCTGCTGTCGCACGGCCCCGGTGGAGGGATTCAGCCCGTAGAGGGTGCCGCGTTGGCTGATGGTCCAGACCAGGCCGGCCGCCACGATCGGTGGCCCACCGGCCACGCTCGAGCGCCACAGGACGTGCAGGGCGGGGGGAGACGGCGTTGCCTGCACCGCCACCAGGCTGCTGACGCAGGGCAGGTAGACGGTCGTGCCCACTACGGCCGTGCCGCCGTCGATGTCCTCGGGGCACGCCGAGGGCAGCGTGGCCACCTGCCCGCCCACCCCACCCAGATGGGCACCGTCGAGCAGGTAGACGATGCGGGCCTTGCCGGCCAGGACCACCTGGCCATCGGGCAGGAGGGCCGGGGCGATGGACATGTCGAGGTCGTCGGCGTTGTCCTCCGGCCACGACGTCGGGGCGAAGTACTGCAACAGCGTGAGCGACGACGACAATTCGAGGGCCGAGTCGCTGTCGTCGTAGGGGCGACCGGCGGCGTGGACCGACCCGTTCCCGACCCCCACCCAGATGTTGCCGCTGGCGTCGACGGTGGGGGCGGCCCCGCCCATCCAGATGGCGCCCTGGCTGTCGCCGGCGGCGGCGTCGACGGTGAAGTAGGTGGGCGCCCCGCCGGCCTCGTTGACCGCGACCACCCGGCCCCGGTAGGCGGCACAGTCCCCGTAGTTGCCCCCCATGGCGAAGACCACCTGACCGGCACTGAGCGTCAGCCCGGTGCGCTGCAGGAGCGCGGCCGGATCGGCCCCGGCCGGGTCCACGTCCTGGCTCATGACCACGGCACCCGACGTGGTGTCGAGGCCCTCCAGCAGGTGGGCCGGGCGGCCGTCGACCAGTTCGTCGGCCACCACGAAGATCTCGTGGCGGGCGGCGTCAATCACCGGCGTGCCGGTGATGCCGACCGTAGGGGTGATGTCGCCACAGGGCAGCGAACCGGCGGGCACCGGGCTGGCCAGGTGCCGGGACCACAGCACCGACCCGGTGGAGGCGGAGAGGGCGTACACCGTGTCGTTCTCGGTGGCCACGTAGACGCGGCCAGACGAGACCAGGGGCTCGCCGTAGAGCTGCCCGTCGAGGGCCGGTGAGGTCCAGGCGGCGGCCGAGGTGTCAACCGCCGTCACCGACTGCGCCACACCGCTGCCGGCCGCATCGCCGTGGTAGATCGTCCAGCCGTTCTGATCAACGGCCGGGGCCGCCGCGCCGGCCGCGCTGGGGGACCCGGATCCGGCCCAGGCGATCAGAGTCGAGCCGACCAGAACCGCGGTGGCGAGCATCGGGGCCTTTCGAGGCCGGTGGCCCGGTCGGACTCTCATCGGTGCTCCACGGCGCGGCTCCTGTGGTGCGCGTCCCTCGTCGGGCAGGCTAGTGGGAGGGGGCCGAGTGGGACCGGCCGGGGGTCCGCTACGGCCGATACAGCGGGCCCCGCTCGACCGTCAGCTGGCGGTCGTGGCCGCCGGCTTGGCCGTCTTGGACTCCTTGGGCGAACTCTCCTTGGGCGCGCTCTCGGACTTCGTGCCCTCGGACTTGGTGCTCTCCGTCTTGGTGCCCGAGTCGGAGGTGGCGCCGTTGGACGACTCCTTGTCCTTGCTCGGGGACTCCTTGGCCTCGCCACCCTTGCCGCCACCGCTGGTGCTGGCGCGTGAATCGGTCTTGTAGAAGCCGCTCCCCTTGAAGGAGATCCCTACGGCTCCGAAGACCTTGCGCAGGGCTCCGCCACAGTCCGGACAGACCGTCAGGGCGTCGTCGGTGAACTTCTGGACAGCTTCCAGCCGGTGCCCACACGCCTTGCAGGCGTACTCATAGGTCGGCAATGCAACTCCTTGGATTGGCACTCACAGGTCGTGACTGCCAACTCTACCCGACCGCCGCCCAACGTCGACCTTTTCGCACAGTTCGTGCCCGGGGTTGCGGGGCCGTAGAATGGCGCTCAGTGTCCGAACGCAGCCTGGCCCATCTCGATCCGCTAGGCGGCGCCCGCATGGTCGACGTCACTCCTCGCGAGCCGACCCACCGCCGGGCCCTGGCCCGGTGCCGGGTGGCCATGCTGCCCGAGACGACGACCCTGGTGGCCAACAACGCCATCACCAAGGGGGACGTGCTGGCCGCGGCCCGGATTGCCGGGATTCAGGCGGCCAAGCGCACGGCGGAGCTCATCCCCATGTGCCATCCCGTCCTGGTGGGCTCCATCGCCGTCAATTTCTCCATCGGCGACGACTACGTCGAGGTGGAAGCCCAGGTGGAGTCGGTGGACCGGACGGGGGTGGAGATGGAAGCCATGACCGCCTGCACCATCGCCGCTTTGACCGTCTATGACATGTGCAAGTCCTCGGACCGCACCATGACCGTGGAGCATGTGGCGCTGTGGGAGAAGTCAGGCGGCCGATCCGGCCCCTGGCGGCGATCCGAGGCCCAGAGCTGAACCAGTTGGTCGGCGGCCGTCGGACCGCTGCCCGGGCGGCCCATTAGATTCTCGGGCAGTGAGCGCACAGGTTGCCGACGACGTCGCGGTCGGCCGGGGGACCTCCGGCTCCGTGTCGGCCGGGGTGGCCCGCATGGGTGGCCGCGATGTGGTCATCGCCCGCTCGTCCTCACTGAAGCGACGGGGTGCCCTGACCCACGCTGACGGCCTCCGGCTGGCCGCCGCGGCCGATATGGCCCGCCACCTGCGCCTTCCTTTCGTCTTCATCGTGGCCTCGAGTGGAGCCGACGTTCTCGACGGCGTGGCCGCGCTGCACGGGTGGGGGACGGCCGCCGCCGCCATCGCCTCCTGCAGCGGCTTGGTACCGGTCCTGGCCGCCGCCACCGGCCCGGTGGTATCCGGCCCGGCCCTCCTGCTCGGGCTCTCGGACCTGGTCGTCATGAACTCCGAGGCGGTGGCCTTCGTCTCGGGCCCCCAGATGGTGCGCGAGTTCACCGGCGTCGACATCGGCCTGCGGGAGCTGGGTGGGGTGGCCACCCATGCCAAGTCGAGCGGTCTGTGCTCGCTGGAGTCCGACGACGTCGAGGGGGCCATCGCCGAGCTGCTGGAGTACCTCCCCTCCCACACCGACGAACTCCCGCCCGTCGCCACCATTTCGGACCCGGTCCTGCGCGCCACGCCCGAACTGCGCGAGCTGATCCCCGAGCGCAAGGCGGCCACCTATGACGTCCGGGACGTCATCCGCCCGGTGGCCGACGACGGCGTGTTCAGCGAGCTGTGGGGGAGGTGGGCCGGCCAGGTGGTCACCGGGTTCTGCCGCCTGGGGGGGCTCTCGGTGGGTGTGGTGGCCAACCAACCCCGGATTCTGGCCGGGACCCTCGATATCGCCGCCTCCCAGAAGGGGGCCCGCTTCGTCCGCCTGTGCGACTCGTTCAACCTGCCCATCGTGAGCCTGGTCGACACGCCCGGGTTCCTGCCCGGTAAGGACCTCGAATGGCGGGGCATGATCCGCCACGGCGCCGAGCTCGCCTTCGCCTACGCCCAGGCGACCGTCCCCCGGATCTGCCTGATCCTGCGCAAGGCCTTCGGCGGCGCCTACATCGTCATGGACTCCCGCGGCATCGGCAACGACATCTGCCTGGCCTGGCCCGGGGCCGAGATCGCCGTGATGGGTGCCTCGGGTGCCGTGCAGATCCTCTATCGCGGGATAGAGCCCGGGGAGCGACTGGAGCGCGAGCAGGGCTATGAGGAGTCGTTTCTGAACCCCTGGCCGGCGGCCGAACGGGGTCTGGTGGACCAGGTGGTCGACCCGGCCGACACCCGGGTCGTGCTGTGCGCCGTCCTCCGCCAGCTCTGCACCAAGCGCGAGTTGGTGGTGGGCCGAAAGCACGATGCCGGCCCGCAATAGCCATGTGACCTGGATCTTGTCAGATTGTCATCATTTCGCAACGAATATGAGGTGGATCCGACTTCGTTTCGGGGCATGGATCGGGCATGATCACAAATGTGGCCCACCCCACAGAAGACACCATCTTCATTCTCGAGTCCTGTCACAGCACCTGGATCTTCGACACGGAGAAACTTCGTTTCCGCCGGATCCTCAAGGGTCTGGCCCTCGACGCGCACGCCGCCACCACGGCGTGGCGCGCCTACTTCGGCCTGGAGATCGATCCCGTGTCGGAGTCCTTCGTCGTACTGCTGAACCCCGAGGGGACGCGCCTGCTCCGCTCGTGGCGCCATGTCGAGCACTGCCCGCAGTGCGGCGGCAACCAGACCGCCGAGCTCTCGCTGGACGAGCTCAGGTCCGCCACGCTGGCCTGACGCCCGGGAAGTTCCCGCCCTCAGAAGTGGATCACGTGCTCCGCTGAGAGCAGCAGCGCGGTCAGGGTCGCCATGGTGGCGAGGATGACCGCCACGGTGAGGGTCCGCGAAACGGCTCTCGAGGGCTCCGACGAGTGCAGCCCGTGGATGGCCGCAAGGTCTCGGACCCTCGCCTCCACCACGGTCGGATCGTCGCTCGGCGCCACGAAGCGGTGCGACCGTCCGCCCCGTTCCTCCACCACGACCACCACTCCCTCCCGGCCGTCGGGCAGGACGGACCGCTCCGCCGTGGAGAGTTCGATCACGTCGTCCCAGGCGCAGTACCAGGCCGACTCGGCGTTCGCCTTGACCAGTTCAATCCCGGTGGCGACGAAGTTCAGCTGCAGATGGGGAATGGCGACGCGGCCGTCGTGGCCGTCGGTGAGCAGGAAGACCTCGTAGACGCTCCATTGCATTCCCGAATCTGAATCCGGCATCGCCGACATGCAGGAGGCAACCTAGTTCCTTCCATTGCCGGCGCCCGGCGTCGGCGGCGCCCGGGGTGGCGGTGCCCGGGCCCGGAGCGCCGGCCGCGGGGGTGCTCAGTCCGCCGGAGGGGTGGCCGGCGGGGTCGCCGGCGGCTCGGACCAGCGCTGGCGCCGATCGCGGCGCTCCGCCCGCTCAATCTCGCGCTCCACGTCGGACCACATGAGCGGTTCGCCCTCCTCGTCGGCGCCGGCGGTCACCTGGGCCCGGCTCATGATGGTGAACGCCACCGTCCAGAGCACGGCGATGGTGCTCAGCTTGGCCAGGAAGCCCGCCAGCTGCTGGTCGAGGACGGGGGAGAGGCCGGCGAACGTGGTGTGGTGGTTGTACGAGGCGTACAACGGGCGCCGGGCGAAGATCCAGACCACCGAGAGAAAGCTCGGCACGATCGACTGGACGATCAGATAGCCACCGCGCCCCAGGGCGGAGAGCTTGTGGGCGCCGGGCAACTGGTTCAGCACGGGCGCCCACAGCACGAAGCCCGACAGCAGGACCAGGAGCGCAATGGCCACCTGGGCCAGCTCGGAGCCGGCGGACCAACTGACCGCTCCGGTCGTGAGCGACCCCACGGCCACCGCGGTGACGATGATGACGGCGGGGATCGGCTTGACGATCAGGCGCAGGACGGCATCCACCGGGGCGGGGCGGGTCAGCCCGGCGATCACCGGTCGCGGCGTGCCGGCGACCAGGAGCGGCGGGAGGGCCAAGGTCAGGACGAGGCGCTGCACCACCAGGGCCAGGAGGGACCAGTGGGCGGCCAGGTCGCCCATGGGCCAGGTCACCGTGGCCAGCAGGAGCACCAGGGCCGCCCCGAAGCAGAGGAGTTGGTGCGGCGACGGCCGGCGGTCCGGGGCCCGGGTGGCCCTGACATAGGCCAGGCCGAGGGCGGGGACGGCCAGGAGCCAGAAGAGGTGCAGATGCCAGTCCAAGGGGTGGCCGAGCGCCGCCGTCACGGACGGGCCGCCGTAGGCTCTCTCTGATGGCCACCGCGGCGCGACTCGATCGACTGGAACGGGTCACGGACCTGGTCCTTGTCCTGCTGCACACCGAGCAACCCTTGACCCTCGATGCCATCGCCCACCAGGTCCCGGGGTACCCCGACGAGCACGCGGCGCGGCGGCAGGCCTTCGAGCGGGACAAGCGGCTCCTGCGTGACGAAGGCATTCCGGTCCGGACCGAGCGGCTGCCGGGTCACGAGCAGTACGGCTACGTGATCGACCGCGACGCCTTCTACCTGCCCGATCTGGCGCTCGAACCCGACGAGCAGGTCGCCCTGCACCTGGCCGTGGCCGGCGTCCACCTGGGCGATCCTAGTGGTCGGGATGCGCTCTTGAAGTTGGGCGCCACCGGGCTGACCGAGGTGCGCCCGATCGCCACCCTGGTCCCGCCCGAAGCGCTGGTCGACCTGTTCGAAGCGGTCCGCACCCGCAGCGTGGCCAGTTTTTCCTACCGGGCCGACGACCGTCGGGTGGCGCCGGCCGGCCTGTGGTTCCGCTTCGGCCACTGGTACCTGGTGGCGTGGGACCTGAGTCGCGAAGCCGTTCGCACCTTCCGGGTCGACCGCATTGAGGGCGACGTCTCGCTCACCGACCGGGGGGAGGCCGTGTTGCCCGAGGGCATCGACATCCGCGCCGCCCTGCCCGACGACCCCTGGCGCACCGAAGGGGAGGATCACATCATCACCAGGATCCGGGTGGACGCCATGGAGGGCCCGCGGGTGGCCGAGGAGGTCGGGGCGGACAAGGTGGAGCGCCAGGACGAGGACGGATCGGTCACGCTCCGCCTGCCGGTGACCGACTTCCCTGCCATCCGGTCCTGGGTGCTGGCTCTGCTGGAGCACGCCGAGATCCTCGAACCGCCGGAGTTCCGCACCGACATGGTGGCCTGGCTGGGGCAGATGATCGACGGCGTCACCGTGGTCCCCGACCAGCCGGCCCGCCGGCGGCCGCCGTCGGACGAGGCGACCGAGGCGCTCGAGAGCCGCGGGGCGCCCGGCCAGCAGACCAGCCAGCGGTTGCGCCGGTTGCTGGCGGTGGTGGGGTGGCTGGCCCAGGTGGGCGAGGCGCCCATCGCCGAGGTGGCGCGCCGCTTCGGCATGAAAGAGGGCGACCTGGTGGCTGAGCTCGAACTGGCCGCCTGCTGCGGCGTGCCGCCGTACACCCCCGACGCCCTGATGGAGATTGAGGTCTCCGAGACCACGGTCCGGGCCTTCTTACCGGCCGAGTTCGCCCGCCCCCGCCGCCTCACCGCGGCCGAGGGCTTTGCCGTGGCCGCGTCCGCTCGGCTGATCCTGGCCGTGCCCGGGGCCGACGACGCGCCGCTGCGCCGGGCGCTGGCCAAGCTGGAGGTGGCCCTGGGCTCGCGCGAACTGATGGGGGTCGATGTCGACGCCCCCCCGTTCCTGCCTTCGGTGCGCCAGGCCAGCGAAGCCGGTCAGAGCCTCGAGATCGACTATCACTCGGGCTCGCGGGATGAGGCGACGACCCGGGTGGTGGAGCCCGAACAGGTGGTCACCATGGACGGCCATTGGTATCTCGACGCCTTCTGCCGGCGGGCGGGCGACATGCGGCGCTTCCGGGTCGACCGGATCAGTGCGGTGCGCCCGCATCAGAACGCCGCCGCGGCGGGCGAACGGGCGCTCCGGGCGGCCGGGGACACCTTCCTGCCCGGTCCGGGCGCGGTCGAGGTCCACCTCCTCCTGGGGCCGGGCGCGGGGTGGGTGGCCGAGTCGATACCGGTCCGCTCGGTGGGCCGCTCCGCCGAGGGCACCGTGACCGACGTCGTGCTCGATGTGGCCGGGATGGCCTGGTTCGAGCGGCTGCTCCTCCAGCTCGGCCCGCAGGCCCGGGTGGTGCAGCCGCCCGAGCTGACCGATCTGGCCGCCCGGGCCGCCCGCAAGGTATTGCCTCTGTACCAGAAAGGCATAGAATAGCACTAAAGATGGTGTAGCGAGGGCAGAGGGAAGGTGGTGAGGCCGATGCTGGGTATCCAGCGCCTTACCGCACGGGGGGCGGACTACTACCTCTCCGATCTGGCCCGGGAGCTCCCGGTACCGGTGGTCGCCCGATCCGAGTGGGTCGGCCAGGCCGCCCGGGGACTCGGCCTGCAGGGTGCGGTCGACCCGCAGCAGCTCCAGGCCATCCTCCAGGGGCACCACCCGACATCGGGGCTCCCGTTGCGCTCGGCCCGGGCCACCGTGCTCGGCTTCGACCTGACCTTCAGCGCCCCCAAGTCGGTCAGCGTGCTCTTCGCCCTGGGAGGCGAGGAGGTGGCGCGCCAGGTCGTGGCGGCGCACGGCGAAGGGGTAGCCGGTGCGCTGGCCTACGCCGAGCGGCACAGCCTGTCGTCGCGGCGCGGCTCGGGCGAGTGGCGCCACGTCGAGCCGACCACGGGTCTGGTTGCGGCAGCCTTCACCCACGGGGTCAGTCGCAACCTCGACCCCCACCTCCACACCCACGTGGTGATGGCCAATCTGGTGCACGGGCTGGACAGCCGGTGGAGCAGCTGTGACCAGCGCGGCCTCTCGGCCCATCGAGTGGCCACCGGTGCCGTCTACGACGCCCATCTCCGTGATGCGCTCTCCCGCCGGCTCGGGGTCAACTGGGTGGCCACCCCCGGGCTGTCGGCCGAGCTCGACGGCGTGTCACCGATGCTCCGGGCGGAGTTCTCCTCGCGCCGGGCCGACATAACGCGGCACATGGCCGCTTACGGATCCCACCGCGGGCAAGGGGCCCGGGTGGCCTGGGCCGCCACCCGTCCGGACAAGCAGGTCGCTCCGCCGTTCCCCGAGTTGGCGGCGCAGTGGCGACAACGAGCGCGTGCCGTCGAGGGGGGAGCGGAACGGGACACCCTTGCGCCCGGGCCGGGGCGGGCCGGGCCGGCAGCACCGGCCGCACCCGGACCGAGCCCGCTCGACGAGCACCGGTTCGGTGCCGTGCTGTCCCTGGCCCCCGACGGCGCCGCTCGACGGCGCGACGTGGTGGCCGCCTTCGGCACGGCGGCAGTGAACGGCGCGCCGGCCGATGGGGTGGAACGGTTGACCGACTTGTGGGTCACCCCGTCGGGGGCGCGAACCGAAGTGGGCGTGGCCGAGGACGTGCACCCGTTGCGCACCATTGTGCCTGGACCACACCTGCTGCAGGCGTTGGGCCCCCGGCCGGTCGATCCCTCCGGGCATGCCATCTGGCGCGAGGCGGCCCGGTCCATTGAGGACTACCGGTGCCATTGGGGCGTGACCAAGAGCGCGGAGCCGCTCGGTCTACCCGAGGCGTCGGCGTCCCTCTCAGCGTTGCCGGTCGACCGACTGGTCGAGCATCTCCGAACCAGCCGGCACATTGAGACGGCGCGCCAACGGCTGGGCCAACGCCCCGCGGCTGCGCTCGAGCTGGACCGAGGTCGGTAGCGGTTAGCGGCCGCGTCCGGGGGTGTCGTGTCCGGGGGCGACGGGTTCAGTGGGAGCACGCTGTTCAGCGGGAGCGCGCCCGGTGACGGCGCGCCCGGTCACGGCGCGCTCAGTGGAGGAGAGCTCTCGCCACGGACTGCGGACGTGCGCCGGCGTGAGGAGCACCTGTCCGACCTGGCGCTCGGGCGTCAGCACCATCGCGTGCCCGAGGACCCCGCGCGCGATGGCGTCGACCGGATAGCGCGGCAGCCGTACCGTGCTGACCGAACTGGAGGGACGGATGCTGCCGTGGTGGCCAACCGATTGACTGACGGTCGTGGTGGCGATCTCCTGCTCGCCGGCCAGCGCGCTGAGGCTGCGCAAGGTGGCGACGTCGGCGATCCCGGGCATGACCACGGTGGCGCCGAAGAGGGAGAAGAAGCCATCAGCCGGCGGTCCCCAGCGGCTCCGGGCTTGGGAGAGATCCTGGAGGCAGGCCAGCACCAGCAGCCCCTGGCCGGCCCCCTCGCTCACCATGCCCGGCAGATCCGGGATGGGGGCGATATTGGCCACCTCGTCGAGGGCGAACAACGTGGGGGCACCTTGCTCGCCGGACCGTTCCCGGTCGTAGGTGGCGTCGCGCACGTCACCGATGACGCCGACGACCAAGGGGGAGAATTGATTCTGGTGGCGACCGGCTGAGCAGAGATACATGGTGTTGGGGCCCCGGCAGAACTCGGCCACGTCGAGTGGAGTGGCCACGGTCGACGCCAGCGCCCCTTCGGAGCGGTAGGCGGCGAGCACGCCTGACGCCGTGGACCAAATTCCCGACTGTTCCCGGGAATCGGTGGCCACAATGCCGGCCAGGAGGTCGGTCGCCGTGGCATCGTCTCCGACCGTTGCTGCAAGAATTTGGAGCGGAGTGGCCCCATCGTGCCGATCTATCCACTTGAGGACCGATCGCATGGGCAGTGACTCGAGAGCCGCCGCGTGGAGCAAAGGAGAGAGCAGCGCGCTGGCTCGCTCGGTCCAATGCTGCTCTCCGGGCGAGTGAGCCACGGCACTTCCGCCCATGCGAGACGCGCGCACCATGGCGTCGGACGTCTGGACGGCGCGATCCCAGTCATCGGCGGTCGTCAGCGGGGACCAACCCATACGTTCAACGCCCTTGGGGCACTCAATGTCGCCGCTGGGGTCATAGAGGAATGACCACCCTTCTTGACTGCGCGCCGGGGCGGTGGCGCGCATCACATCGGGTTTGGTCGACGTCGAGACCACGGGCCCGTCGGTCAGCAATAAATTGGGGATGACCAGGGAGGATGTCTTTCCGGAGCGGGATGGTCCAAGCACCAGAGCCGAGCGCTGCGCCCCGGCCCACACCCATCCGTTCGTACCCTGGCCGAGGTAGATGCTGTGGTCGGCCTGCCGATGAATTCCACGCAGCGCGGCGACCGTTGCCACCCCCGACAACGGCACCGTCCCCGCATCGTTCGGCGCGTCACGCATTGCTCTTATCGTCGCGTCGTGACGGCGCGAATTCCACTGCACATAGTTCTCACTGGAGCGACCAACGCGCGCATCGGGGGAGAAAACACGTTGCGCAATGTCGCCGCGTCAGTCGAAAAACGGAGCCAGCAGGTGCATCCGATTGAGGGTCAGAATTTGTGTCGCGATCAGAGGATGCTTGACCTGAGCAGGTTAACCACCAAGAATGTACAAACCCGAAGCGTTATGGAGGGTTGATATGTGCTGCGACGGAACACTGTGCAGCGCGAGAGGCGACGATGTCGGATTGCCGATTACGCGCGACATGCGATGCCTCACTATCTCAATCATCTGCAACAATTCGGGAAATCGGGACGGATTGACTGCATGAGGCGACGTCAATGACGGAGCGTCGTGCTGGTCGTGTGTCCCGGGTGACAAAGAAATCGGTGCGGCAGTGCGCACGACGGTGTGGAACTCACATCGGCGTGGCGCAGGCTTCACCTCTATTCAGTGACCATGCTCCTAGGGAGGTGCACCTGTGGCAGTAGCCGCGAAAAGAAGGGCCCCAGCAAAGAAGCGGGCCCCAGCAAAGAAAGCAGTTAAGCGGACCCCGGCCAAAAAGGCCGTAAAGAGGGCTCCGGCCAAGAAAGCAGTTAAGCGCACGGTGGCCAAGAAGCGGCCGGCCGCCAAGAAGGCAGTCAAGCGCGCTCCGGCCAAGAAGCGGCCGGCAGCGAAGAAGGCTGTCAAGAAGGCTCCGGCTAAGAAGCGGCCAGCAGCCAAGCGGGCGCCGGCCAAGAAGCGCCCGGCCGCCAAGAAGGCAGTCAAGCGCGCGCCGGCCAAGAAGCGGCCTGCAGCCAAGAAGGCTGTCAAGCGCGCGCCGGCCAAGAAGCGCCCAGCCGCCAAGAAGGCAGTCAAGCGCGCGCCGGCCAAGAAGGCGGTGCGTCGAGCACCTGCCCGCAAGGCAGCCAAGCGGCGCTAAGCAGTTCGTTCCTTTCGGGACGAGTGAAGTCGGGGGCCTGCGGGCCCCCGACTTTGCAATTGGGGGCTTGGTTGATCGCGGTGCGTGGCGAAGGCCCCGGTCGTTCAGCTGATGCGTTCAGCTGATGAGCTCGGCCACGTCGGCCGGCCAGTCGACGTCGTAGGCCAGGGCCGGGTTCCGCACCACCCGCACCGCCAGCCCGAGGCGGAACGCCTCAGCCAGGTGCGACCGGAACGATCCCGGGCCGTAGGCGAAGTGGAAGTCACTGGCCACCGGGAGGCGCAGGACGTTGGTGCCGTCGTCCTTGCGGTCAGGCACCAGCGTGATGCCGTCGAATGGGGCCAACGAGCCCAGGTCGCGGGCGCGGGGCAGATCGCCGTGGGCCACGATCACCCACTGGACGCCGGCCGCCGCCAGCTGCTCAATGCCCGAGCGCACCGCGCCGTTGAGGCCCTGGCCCGGTTCCCACATGACGGTGGCCCCGAGCGCCGTGGCCCAGGCCGCCACCTCGGGGTCGTCGCACACCACGGCCACGGGCAGGGGCGCGCAGGCCGCCACCACGTTCTCGGCCATTGACCGCACCAGGCGGACCCGTACCTCGTCGGTCATGGCACCACCCAGCCGCCGCTTGGCCTGCTGGAAGCCCTTGACCGGGATGAGCACGACTTCGGGCCCGAGCGGCGCCCGGGCCTCGGCCAGCGGAGCGCGTGGGGGTGTGGTCACGCCGGCGGACACCCAGCACAGTGTACGGGTGGGAGCAACGGCGACCCGTGGCCGCCGTAGGCTCCAGGGATGAGCGATCGAGTGGCGGTCATTGGCGCCGGTTCGTGGGGCACCGCGGTGGCCGGGCTGGTCGGCGCCGCCCATCCGACGACGCTGTGGGTGCGCTCGCCGGAGTTGGCCGCCTCCATCCAGAGCAGTCGCCAGAACGAGAGCTACCTCGCCGGCGTCCGCCTGCCGGACGGGCTGACGGCCACGTCGTCACTCGAAGAAGCGGTGGACGGTGCCGCGGTGGTCTTCATGGCCGTGCCGTCACACGGCTTCCGGGCAGTGCTCACCGACCTGGTGCCCATGGCGGGTGGCATTGAGGCCATCATCAGCCTGTCCAAGGGCATTGAGCACGGGACCAATCTGCGCATGTCCCAGGTCATCGGTGAGGTGCTGCCCGACGTGCCGGCCGGCGTGCTGACCGGTCCCAATCTGGCCCGCGAGGTGGCGGAAGGTCAGCCGGCGGCCAGCGTGGTGGCGCTGGCGGACGAGGCATTGGCCAGCCGGGTGCAGGATCTCGTGCACACCCGCACCTTCCGGGTCTACATGGGGACCGACGTGATCGGGTGCGAAATCGCCGGCGCGTCGAAGAACGTCATGGCCATCGCGGCGGGGATCTGCGACGGGCTGGGCTTCGGTGAGAACACGCGGGCCGTCCTCATCACCCGGGGCCTGGCCGAACTGGGCCGGCTGGGCATCTCGGTCGGCGGGCAGGTGTTGACCTTCGGTGGCCTGGCCGGGGTGGGGGACCTGGTGGCCACCTGTGCCAGCCCAAAGAGCCGCAACCGGACCGTCGGCTTCGAGCTCGGGCAGGGCCGCTCGCTCGATGAGATCGTCAACGGCATGCACATGGTGGCCGAAGGGGTGAAGAGCGCCGGCCCCCTGGTCGGGCTGGCCAAGGCCCACGGGGTCGAGATGCCCATTGCCGAGCAGGTGGAGGCCATCGTCGACGGTCGCTGCTCGCCGCGGGAGGCGCTCATGTCCCTCATGGACCGGCCCTCGCGCCCCGAATGGGACGAGATCCTGATGCGGGGCCTGCAGGCATGAGCGGGCTGTTCGGCCGGGACGGGTCGCTCTCGGGCGACGTCGACCAGCCCCGGCGCGAGGCGGCGCTGGCGCACGTGCGCGAGCTCCTGCACGTGAACGGCGCCACCGACGAGGAGATCGATCAGGCCATCGCCGACGACGTGCTCGACCTGTTCGTCTTCGACCGCATGCTGGTGCCGTCGCGCCGGCGCTACACCCGGCCCGAGGTGGCCGAGCTGACCGGTGTGAACGAGGACACGCTGGAGCGGTTCTGGCGGGCCCTGGGCTTCCCCAACGTCGACGAGCACGACCGTTCGTTCACCGACCTCGATCTCGAGGCTGTCCGCCTCTTTCAGGGCATGCAGGCGTTGGGGGCGGCGCGGACCGACACCGCGCTGCAGTTGGCCCGGGTCATCGGGTCCTCCATGTCACGCATCGCCGAGGCCGAGTTGGTGCCGGGCAACATCGTGAGCGCCGACGTCGACTCGGTCATCGCCGCCGAGGCCTTCGCCAGCGTGGCCGATGTGACCATTCCGGCCATGGCCCGCTTGCTGGAGTTCGTCTGGCGCCGGCAGGTGGCGGCCGGGATCAAGCGCAGCATCATGCTGCGCAGCCAGGGGGCGGCCCCCGGTGAGAGCCCGATCCTGGCCATCGGTTTCGCCGACATGGTGGGCTTCACGCTGCTGAGCCAGCACCTGAGCGACCAGGAACTGGCCGCCGTGGTCCGGCGCTTCGAGGAGCTGTCCCACGACATCGTGACCGGCCTGGGTGGGCGGGTGGTCAAAATGATCGGCGATGAGGTGATGTTTGCGGTGGACAGCGTGGCCAATGCCGCCCGCATCGGGCTGGACCTGGCTGACGCCTACGCCGACGACGAGTTGCTGTCCGACGTCCGGGTGGGCCTGGCCTCGGGCCCGGTGCTCCTGCGCGACGGCGACTACTTCGGCTCGACGGTCAACCTGGCCCACCGCATCGTCAACATCGGGAACCCGGGCACGGTGCTCATGTCCGACGAGTTCCACACCGCGCTCATGGCGGAGGCCCCGGACGAGTTCACGGCCGAGCCGCTGCGGCCCCGCCTGCTCAAGGACCTGGGCCGGGTGCAGCTGTGGTGGGCCGGACGGGCCGGGCACGAGGCCAGCGGCACCGGCGCCCAGGCCGACCGGCGCCGCAATGTGCGCTGGGAACGGTTGTCCGAGGTCCTGCGCGACCTCGAAGAGCTCCGCGAGGTCGGTGAGCGGCTGCTGACCAGCAACCGCTCGGCCGGCTCAGTCGGCGCGAAGGCGGGCGGTGGCGATCCCGAAGGGTCGTAGCGCAAAGGAGCCCTCAAAGGGGCTCTGCGGATAGCCGCGCAGGTTGACCAGCCAACCCGAGTGCCCGCGCACGACCACGGTGGTCGCCGTCGGGGTGGGGTTGAAGACCCGCAGTTCGAGCACCCCGCCCTCCCGGCGCACCGCACTCACCTCGGCTCCCTCCACGCTCAGCTCGCTGCCCGAGGCCGACCGGGTGCCGCCCCCGAGGGTGGAGACGACCTCGAGTGGCAGGAGCACGTCGTCGGCCAGCGCGTAGGGATCATTGACGCCCAGCGCCAGGGCGTACCGCAGCGTGATGGGACGACCGGCCATCTGCAGGCCGTCCACCGGGGTCAGCGGGCCGGCCGGGAACGGCCGATAGGCCATGCCCAGGCGGGACAGCATCCCGGTCGAGCGCAGCACGGTCAGGGCCAGGGTGGCCGATCGGTCCCCGTCGGGTCCGGGCGCAATATCGATCAGCTCGTACTCGCAGACGCCCTCGTGCACCACGGTCAGCCCACCGGCGGAGACGAAGCGGTGCGACGGCGCCGTGGGGAGGCCGAACTCGTCGGAGCGGCCCTCGGCGGTCAGGCCCCGCTCGACCACGGTGAACGCACTCTCGGCCCGCGACACCACGGCCGGCTCGGGCAGGGGGAGATGGACCCGCAGGCGGTGGTCCCGACTCGGGTTGACGAAGGTCGTGGTGGCCCGGACGATCGCCTCGTCGGCCCGCAGCTCAAGGGTCGTCTCCACCTCGACGCGGTGGTCCCCCACCCGGGCCTGCGATGAGCCGTCGACATGGTCGGGCCACTGGTAGGTGGCGGTGACCGTCGCCTTGGCCCGCACCGGTCCGGGCTCGACCAGGCGCACCGTGACCGCCGTGGGGGTGTCGATCAGGCTGTCCTGGCGCGGCGGCGAGTAGTTGTAGGAGTCGCCCAGGTCACCACCGTCGACCAGCCGGCCGTAGCCGGCGACCCCGTTGAGGGCGAACGTGCCCTGGGTGTGGTCGATGTCGACGCTCACCAACCCGTTGGAGAGGGTGAGGGTCTGGTCCAGCTGGCTGGAGGTGACCGGGTGGGCCAACGGAGCCGGGGTGAAGACCTGCCAGCCGTAGCCGGCGACGTCGGTGACCCGGGCCGCGATGCGCCGGGTGGGGGGCTGGTCCATGGCCACCCGGATCACGGCATCGGGGCGGGCGCCCAGCTTGGTGTAGATGTCCTGCTTCGCCTCGGCGATGGCGACGTTGGGTCGCTCCTCGCTGCCCACGCTGATCGTGATGTCGATCCCCTCGTCGTCCTCTTCAATGACGATGTCCTGGACCCAGGCGTCGTCGCTGATCTTGGGGCCCTGCAGCATGCCGAGCACGGTGCGCACGGTGTCGGCGGTGAGCACCATGGAGCCGGGCAGGCCCAGCCGCTCGGAGAGCACCTGCACGTCGGGCGGCGCCGGTGAAGAGGCGTCGACCACCAGCTCGACCAGGCCCGAGCGGGTCCGCTGGGCCACGTTGAGGACGTACGGGCCCGGTTCCGCCAACGAGCGGGCGAACGACGCGATGGCCCGCTCAGCCAGGCCGTGGCCGATGGTGCGGGCGTCGGCGTAGCGGTGCAGGACGGCGTCGACCACGTCGTCGACCGAGCAGGCACAGATGGAGTCGTGGGCCGAGTTGCGCACGACCTCCTTCCAGGCCAACTGCAGCAGGGCGTCCGGCCAGTCGGACGGCGCCCCGAAGAGGGCGGCCAGCGGCTCGGCCCGGCGCTCCAGCTCGCGCTCGGCCAGGGCCCCCATGCGCTTGACATCGACCCGGTTGGAGGTGACGCCCATCAACATGTTGGAGCGGAACCCCGAGCGCAGCTCACCCTGCCAGCGCTCCAGTCCCTCCGTGGGAGCGGCGGCTACGTAGCGCGGCAGCGACGTCACTTCGAAGAAGAACTCATCCTGCTGGTCGTTGGCCTCCGCCACCACGCGACCGAGCGCCGGCTGCGGGAAGAGATGGTCCGACCCGTTCATGCAGAGGAGATCGTCGATCAGGAACGACTCGACCTCCTGGACGTGGTCCGACGTCCGCCGCACGAGGGCCTTGGCGTCGTCGGGCAGGGCGGCGCCGTTGCTGTAGCCCACCGGGAGGTACTCGGCCCGCACGGTGGAGCCGTCGGGGGCCTCCCAGTAGAAGGCGTTCTTGGTCACGGCCGACGGCACGCCGCGCCACACGACGGTGTGCTCGAACCCCGCCTGGCGCAGGATCTGGGGCATCTGGGCGATGTGCCCGAACATGTCGGGGAGGTAGCCCACGTTCATGACCCCCCCGAAGGCGGCGCCCCGGACGATCCCCATCTGGAGGTTGCGGATGATGGTCTCGCCCGAAGAGAGGAACTCGTCCATCAGGATGTACCACGGGCCCATGCTGAGCCGGCCCGCCGCCGCCAGGGCGCGCAACCGCCCTTCGGCCTCCGGGCGGACCTCGAGGTAGTCGTCGACCACCGCCATCTGACCGTCCAGCATGAAGTAGGGGTAGCTGGGGTCGGACTCGAGCAGCGGCAGCAGGGTGTCGACCAGGTCGACCAGATTGAGGCGAAAGTCCTGGTAGGACTTGTACCACTCCCGGTCCCAGTGGGTGTGGGGCACGATGGCGATGCGGCGGGCGGTCATGCCCGCCAGACTATGACGTGCGGCAACCGACAGTCAGGGCGTGGCAATCGCACCTCCCCTCCGGGGCGGCCCCGTTCCGGTTGACCGACCTGGCCGAAGGGGGCACCCTGCCCCGACTGTGGGCCAACCGCTGGAGTGCCCACCCGGAGCAGCGCGTGCTCAGCGCCGGGGCGGATCCCACCCGGTTCCTCAGTGGAGCGTCCCTCCTGGACCGGACGGCCGCGGCGGCGGCGGCACTGGCCCGGGCCGGCGCCGGGGCGGGGGAGCGGGTCCTCTGGCCCGCCGCCTCGTCGTTCGACGCCGTGGTGGCCCTGCTCGGCGCCTTGCGACTGGGGGCGGTGGTGGTGCCGGTCAGTGCGACCATGACCAGCCACGAGCTGTCCTACCTGGTGGGCGACGTCCGCCCGTCGGTCGCCCTGGTGGACCGGGCTGAGCGGGGCGAATGGATCAGGGCGGCCGACGACCGGGTGCGGGTCCTCCCGCTCCCCGACCTGGCCGCGGGCGGCGCTCCCACCGGCGGGCACCCGCCCGCGCTCGATTCGGCCAGCCCCGACGACGACGCCCTGATCGTCTACACCTCGGGCACCACCGGCCAGCCCAAGGGGGCGGTCCACACCCACCGCTCGCTCCTGGCCGGGGTGCACGCCGTGCGACTGGCCTGGGGCTGGCAGCCCGACGACCACCTCATCCTGGCCCTCCCGCTGTTCCACGTGCACGGGCTCTGCGCCGGGCTCTTCGGCACGCTGGCCGCCGGTGCCTCGGCCGCCCTGTTCGAGCGCTTCGCCCCGGCGCCCGTGCTCGACGCGGTGCCGCGGTCCACCATGTTCTTCGGCGTGCCCACCATGTACCACCGGCTGGCCGAGTCGGGACGGGCCGCCGAGCTGGCGCCGCTGCGCCTCTGTGTGTCGGGGTCCGCCCCCCTCCCGGCCGATCTCTGGCACCGACTGCACCACGAAAGCGGCGTGGCCGTACTGGAGCGCTACGGCATGTCCGAGACGTTGCTGACCCTCTCGAACCCGCTCGGCGGTGAGCGCCGGCCCGGTTCGGTCGGGTTGCCGCTCCCGGGCGTGGAGGTCCGGCTGGCCGACACCGACGAGGGCGGCGTGGGCCAGCTCCTGGTGCGGGGGCCGTCGCTGTGCCGGGGCTACTGGGACCGACCCGAGGCGGAGGGGGCGGCGTGCCAGGCGGGCGGCTCGGCCCCCACCGGCTGGTTCCCCACCGGCGACCTGGCCTCGGTGCACGACGATGGCTACGTCACCATCCGGGGGCGGCTGACCGAGTTGATCATCACCGGTGGGCACAACGTCTACCCGGCCGAAGTGGAGGCGGTCCTGCTCGCTCATCCATCGGTCAAAGAGATCGCCGTGATCGGAATCGCCTCAGACGAGTGGGGAGAGTCGGTGACCGCCGTGGTGGTCGGCGCCGACGGCGGCGTCGACCTGGCCGGGATCGCGGCCCTGGCCGAGCGGGAATTGGCGCCCTACAAGCGGCCCCGGGAGTTCCGGGTGGTTGACGAACTGCCCCGCAACGCCATGGGAAAGGTGGTGCGGCGGGACCT
>DASZMA010000175.1:0-3492 GCA_035552095.1 Acidimicrobiales bacterium
GGTTCGGGTCCGTCCCGCTACATGGCGGTCACCGGCCACCGATTGGTCGCCTTTTCTCTTTCGCTCTCCCAGCCCCGAGACGACCTCGGCCCATTCGCATCGGGCAACACGGCCGCCACGGCCACGGTAACCACGGCCACCGACGCAAAGGTCCCTGTCAATCTGTCCTCGATCGACCAACAGATCTACGACGCACCTCAAGGGTCGACCATGGGCACGGGAACCGGGACCTTCATCGTCTCGGTGCCGACATCCAACCACAGCGTCAACCTGGTGATCACCGAGGGGTCCTACTCCCAGTCCTTCTCCCTTTGGACCTTGCGCCGGACGGGTCCGTTTCCCTCGGTTCTGTACCGCAGCCCCACGACACCAACGGTGTCGGTTACGAGTCTCGGTGGCGCCACCATCTCGATCACCAACCCGGCGGACGGGTTCGCTTCGCCTGCTGCGGTCACCGTCGAACGAGCCGTCCTCACCGGCTTTTTGCCTGATGGCTCCAATGCCACCCCACCGTCGTCTGACGAGGCCTACTTCGCCGTCACCTTCCGATCCACGTATCCGGCAACCGGCATTGGCGATCCCAACTGGGGCCACTTCCTGGCCGGCATCACTCCGCTGCCCGGTAGTGCCCTCTCCTTTGCCGCACCCGGCCGGCCTCCGGTGACTGCCACCGCCGTGAACGTCACCGCTCCCTCCGATCAGGACACGAGCAGCGAGGACGATGGCCTGCTCGATGCCACCTATGTCTTCACCGTGCCGGCCACCACTACTAGTGGCACGCTGGCCATCGCCCCCGGTCCCGCTACAGGCGTGGAGTACACCGGTTTCGTCGGTGGCACCCCAATTCCGCTCGAGGTAGGCGGCCCGACCACCTACCCCATCACCTTCCAGGACCCGCACCCTGCCCCGGTTCTCTCCCAACCAAAGCCGCAATGGGTCGGAGCGCCACTTCCTGCCACTGCACCCGACGCTGCCTCTACCATCAGGGGCCTCGCGTCGAAGGTGCCCCCACATTCGGGTGGCGGACTGACCATCTGGCTGGCCGTGATCATCCTGGCCGTCTTGGTGGTTGCCGCAGTCGTACTCGGACGGGCCCTGCGCCGTCGAAGAGCAAGTGGCCAAGCATCGCCAAAGGACGCTTTGCCCACGAGCGGCGAGCCCAGCGCCGGCAAGACTGCGACCAGCGCCATCGATGACGATGTGGAATCGGTCGATATCAAGAAGGTGGCTGCTGTGGCGCCAGCCCAGGGGAATTCCCGAGTAACTCTCGGCGGCGATCCCCAACCCGCCACCCCGCCGGTGCTGCCAACTGTCGACGGGCAGCTGGTGGTCTCCGTGCTCGGCCCTCTCCACATCACCGACTGGGACGATGCTCAGTACCGCCCGATAACCAAGGAGCTGTGCTGCTATCTGGCGGTCCACAACGACCACCCACTCTCGACTGACCAACTCTTGCTCGCCGTCTGGCCGGTCGAGTCGGACCGACCGGAGGCGACGAGGAAGACGCTGCACAACTACCTGTCCCGGCTTCGCCAGGCAGTCGGTCCCGAGCATTTGCCTGACGCCGCCTCCGTCGGCGGCTACCAGGTGGTCCGCGTCACTACCGACTGGCAGCAGTTTCAAGACCTGGATCGCCAGGCCAAAGCCGCTGACACAGCTGGCGGCGGCAATGGCACCGCCGCTGATGCCAACACCGTTGCCAACCGACTTCGGGCCGAAGCCTTGTCGTTGGTTCGGGGCATCCCCTTCCAGGGTGTCCCATCCGGCCATTACCGGTGGGTCTTCGCCGAATCGTGGGCCACCGACATGACCGCTGCCATTGTCGACTGCGCCCACCACCTGTTCTCCGACCTGATGGGGAGCGGGGACGTCACCGGGGCCTTGGCGGCAGCTCGGGCCGGCTTGCGTGCCTCTCCCAAAGAAGAGCTGTTGTGGATCGACATCGCCAACGTCACCATCGCCACCGAGGACGGCGATCACATCCGCCGGCTCTGGCAGGACGTGGCAGGCGCTCTCGGACAGGATGCCGCCGACCGGATCCAGCACCGGGTTGGCGCCTGAGACGCCCGTCCGGCTCATCGGACCACCTCCGATTGCGCCAACCCGGCGACAGCGTGTCGCTTGTCGCCGTTCGGATCGCCGACGACAGCACGCAGCTTTCCTTCGACCCGTTCCCTCTCCTTCCGCACAGCCACCGCTGTCCGGCCCTGCTCGGCGGCGACAGCGGCGATGGCGATATCAAGAACCCGGGTGTCATGGACCAAGGTGGCCTGTCGGGCCGAGACCACTCCGGCTCGCCGTGCCTCCCACAAGGTGGTGCTGACCAGATCGGCCGGGTTGGCATCGACCGCTTCTGCATCGAACCCGTCGGGCATAGCCAGCACCCTGCACTCTCCTGATTGACCCCAGGCTGAGTGTCCCGCCGCCGACCGCTCCCAGGTCGACGGTCCCGAGCTTTGCCGCCGTGCTGCAGACCGGCACCGCTCCCACGTGATGCTGATCACCCGTTGAGCGGCTCGGGGGTGTGCACCCTTTTTGGCCACCGATCCCTTGACCTCCCAGGCAGTGGCGACCACATCGGTCTCGGTGTCCTCCCGGGATGCACCTCGGACTACCAATCGCCGGACAATGCGGAACAACCCCGGCCGCAGCGCCACCAAGGCGACCAATCCGGCCATCTCGTCAGAGACCGACAGCGCCACCAACTCCGACACCACCGCCCTCGAGCGGACGGACCGACCGGGCACGTGGCAGGACCGGGCCAGCTCCAATGGATCGAGTGCCGTGCCGATGTCGATGCCGGCCTCACTGAATCGGCTCATGGCCATCCTTCCCTCCTCTCCACGTGATCGGACCGCCAGATGGGCGGTCAATGCGCTGATGGGTCCTGGTGTCGTATCCATGGCGGTATCGCGCCACACGACCTTCCCGAGCCCGTTCCTGCTTTCCTTCCCCACCCAGGAATTTCTTCACGGCGTTATCCCTGGTCAGCGGGGTGGGGAACCCTTGGGGAACGCCGGGGAACCGGATTGGGAAGGGCCGGGGAACGGTCTGGGTGCCCTTCGGGTGGCCTCGAACAGGACGCCGGCCAGGCGTTCCCCGTCGGGATGGTCATAGCCCCGGCCGACGTAATGCCACCGACCTTCGAAGTCAAGGACCTCATCGTCACCTTCGCTGCGGTGGTCGGCCCGGGCCTGGCGAAGGGCTCCGAGGGTGGTCGAGTAGCGGCGGGACTTGGTGGTGAAGTGGCCCGGGTAGCCGAAGGTGTGGGCGTGGGCCCGCAGCCGCAGGTCGGAGTACCCCGACACCACCCCCAGCCGCCAAGCCGTCCGCACCAGCTCGGCCAAGTGAGGTCGGAGGTCCAACCGGTCGAGCTCGGACATCGATCGCAGGGGTCGGGCCAGCTGGCCGGCGCCGTCGGAGGTCTTGGTGGCGTACTTGGCCACATACGCTGCGATCGCCTCCACGCTGCCGGCGCCGCCATCGACGGCC
>DASZMA010000176.1:0-12866 GCA_035552095.1 Acidimicrobiales bacterium
GTCGATCCCCAAGGGCGAGTACGGCCCCGAGGACGACCCCGAGCGCGAAGCGGAGCGGGAGTTCACCGAGGAGCTTGGTCTCGCCGTTCCGCCCGGGCCGCGAGTGGACCTCGGCACCGTCACGCAGTCCAGCGGCAAGCAGGTGCGCGCCTGGGCCATCGCCGTCGAGGACTTCTCGCTCGACGGGTTCGCCAGCAACGAGTTCGAGATGGAGTGGCCGCCCAAATCCGGAAGGAGGCAGAGCTATCCCGAGGTGGACCGAGCGGAGTGGATGAGCGACGCGCAGGCCCGGAAGCGACTCATCCCGGCCCAGGTGGAGTTCCTTGATCGAATTCCCGGAGCATCAATCCGCCCCTAACGGGACCATCGTCACTAGACGGTGTAGCCAGACGGCACCGTGAGCACTCCAAAGCCCAGATCGAGCACTTCGACGTTTCCGCCATGGTCAAGATTCCAGCGATGGCGGACCGCCGCGGCAACCTCGTAGGACCGGAACTGGATACTTTGAACTTCTTCCACCCGAGGATGCTCCGGCTCAAGATACCACCAAATGGTAGTATATAAAGTATGGCGAAAGAGAAGGCCACAATAACGATCGACCGTGCTAAGGCCGCTCTGGCACTCAAGGTAAGCGGGGCCAGATCGACATCCGAGGTGGTTGACCTGGCGCTGGATCAGCTCATCCGGGCTGAGCGGCTCCGGTCTGACATTGCCGCCTACCAGGGCGCGCCGCCAACAGCCGCCGAGCTCGAATTGGCGCTACTGGGAGACTCGAGCAATTTGGCCGACGACACCGACTGGGAACAGCTCTACGCCGAGGACAACGAGGCGTGACGCCGGCTCCTCGGCGTGGGGAAATCTGGTTGGCCGAACTCGACAAGATTCGCCCAGTGATTGTGATGACACGCGATCCGATGGGTCGCCTACTCAACGCCGTGCTGGTCGCCCCGGTCACCTCAACGGTGCGCGGCATCTCAACCGAAGTCCTGGTCGGCGCGCCGGACGGCATCCGAAGGCCATCTGTGGCCAACGTCGACAACCTGCAGTTGCTCGCCCGGGACCGACTGGTACGTCAAGTGGGGCGGGCGAGATCCTCGACTATGTCGTCGCTGTGCGCCGCACTGTCGATTGCGGTTGATTGCGGCCAGTAAGCGACGCTGCTGTAGCTACTCACTTCCGTGTTCCAAGGCCTGCTCCCTCGCGACCCCCGCCCAGGCCACGGCATCCATCCCCGGCCCGCCCGACGTGCTGGCCTCCCCTCCGTCCGCCCCGACCCCACTAACCGCACCCTCCGCACCGACCAGCGCCCCCAGCGTCGCCGTCACCGAGGCGCGCACCGCGTCCAGGTCGTAGCCGCCCTCCAGAAAGACGATCAGCCGACCGCCCGCGGGCGCGTACCCGGCCACAGTGCGGGCCAGGTTGCCGTAGTCTCCGGCCGAGAGGGCCAGTTCGCCCAGTGGGTCGTCCCGGTGGGCGTCGAAGCCGGCCGAGATCAGGACCCAGGTCGGACCGAACTGCTCAATCACGGGAGCCGCCACCTCGTCCAGGGCGCGCCGCACCACGTCCCCGGTGGCCCCGGCCGGCAACGGCACGTTCACCGTCAGCCCCGGGGCGCCCGCGCCGCCCACCTCTTCAGCGGCTCCGGTGCCCGGGTAGAAGGGCGACTGATGGGTCGAGACGTAGAGGACCGACGGATCGTCCCAGAAGATGTCCTGCGTCCCGTTGCCATGATGCACGTCCCAATCCACAATGAGGACCCGCTCCCCCGCCGCGGTCAGCGCCGCCGCCGTCACGGCCACGTTGTTCAGCAGGCAGAAGCCCATGCCGGTGTCGACCAGGGCATGGTGCCCCGGTGGGCGGGTGGCGGCGAAGGCCACCCCCGCGCCGTCCCGGCGCAGTAGCTCCATCGCCTGCAACCCGGCCCCGGCCGAGCGCAGCGCCACGTCCCACGAGTCCGGTCGAACGAACGTGTCGGGGTCCAGATCGCCGCCGCCGGAGCGGGCCATCGCCTCCAACCGCTCCAGGTAGCGGACCGAGTGCACCCGCAGCAACGCCTCCCGGGGCGCCGGCGCCGCGGCCACCAGGGCCAGGTCGCTGCCCAGCTCCGACCCGAGGTCAGCCACCCCGGCCATGGCCGCCTCGACCCGGGCCGGGCGCTCGGGATGCCTGCCCTCCTCGTGCTCAGTGCCGCCGCCCGAGGGACCGAAGACCGTCAGCACCGGCCGGGTCACCGCGACGCCACCTCAGTCGTCACGTTCAGCCCGGACCCCGACCGGCCCGACCCCGCCCCTTCTTCGCCGCGTAGAGCTCGATGGCCCGGGCGTACACCCCAAGGTAGCGCTCGGCCAGCGACTCCATGGACCAGTTCTGGGCGTGGGCCTCGGCCGCCTTGAGCGCCTCCGCCGAGGACTGCCCGCTCTGCTCCGCCACGTCGGCCAGCGCCACGCCCAGGGCCCGCGACAGGGCCTCCACATCGCCCGGCGGGACCAGCACGGCGTGGCCACCGGCGGCGGAGCGATACCCCTCCAGGTCCGACGCCACCACCGCGCACCGCGCCGCCATGCCTTCCAACACCACCATGCCGAACGACTCACCATGCAGTGACGGCGCGCACAGGATGTCCGCCCCGACCAGTCTCGACGCCACCTCGTCGTCGCTCAGCATGCCCAGCCAATGCACCCGGTCCGACTCGGGATGCCGGCGCCGCTGCACCTCGCTGCCCGGTCCGTCCCCGGCCACCCACAAGGTGGCCGGGCGGTCGAGCGCGGCGAAGGCGTCCAGTAGGACGTTGAGCCCCTTGCGGCTCTCGTGGCGACCGAGGAACAGCACGGTGGGCCGGTCGGTGGGCACCGGCACGGCTGCGGCGAAGCGCTCCAGCTCGACCCCGTTGAACAGCACCTCGAACTCGCCGCCGCTGGAGCGCATCCCGGTCTCGCGCGCCGCCTCGGACACCGCCACCCGCACCTGCAGCCGGCGCCCGACCAGTTCGGCCAGCGGCTTGAGCACGTGGACCCAGCGGCTCACGCCGGCCCGGTGGTAGGTCCCCACCATGGGCAGCGGCGCGGTCGCCGTGAAGCCGTAGGGGGCGAACGGCGCCAACGGCTCGTGCAGGTGCAGCACGTCGAAACCGCCCTTGCGCACGAACCGCTCCGCTCGCATGGTGGCCAGGGGTGAGACCGTCACCGGGGCAATCGAACCGTTGGAGCGCAACCCCGTCGGCTCCCCGAAGACGTAGACGTCGGGGTCTTCCAACCGCCGGTCCCCGGCCTCTTCCCCGGCGTCGTCGGGTCCCAGCACGGTCACCTGGTGGCCCAGCCGGCGCAGGGCACGGGAGAGCCCGAAGACCTGGCCCTGCACCCCACCGGGACGGGAGAGCGAATACGGGGAGAGCATGGCGATCTTCATGGCCTCACCCTCCTTCGCCCGTCCGGTCGCTGGGCCAGTTGGGTTGGTAGAGGTGCCACTGCTCGGGCCGGCGCACAATGAACCGCTCGAAATGCGTGGCCAGCTCCTGGGTCAGCCGCTGCACGTCTGCCCGCAAAGAGGAGGATCTCGTCGTATCAAGCGGGGGGTGCACCACACCAGTGTGCCAATTTCCCGGGCCCGAGTAGACCGCCGTGGGGAGGAGGGCGGCACCGGTGCGCAGGGCCAACGTGGCCGCCCCGCCGGGCAGGGTGGTGCGCTCCCCGAAGAACTCCACTTCGACCCCGTTGCCCGCAAGGTCCCGGTCGCTGACCAGGCCGACCAGGCCACCGGCCTTGAGGGTGCGCAGCACGGCCGTGCTGGAGCCCTCACCCATCGGCACCGCGGTCAGACCCATTTGGGACCGCTGGCCCACGAACCACTCGAAGAGCTCGGGCGGCTCCAGCCGTTCCACCACCGCCGTCATCGGAAAGCCCTCGAGCGCCAGCCAGGCGCCGCCCCACTCCCAGCTCCCCACGTGGGGCAACGCCATGACGACGCCACGCCCGGCGGCCATGCCCTGGCGGATGTGCTCGTCTCCCTGCTCCATCATGAAGCGGGACCGCACCATCGCCTCGTTCACGTACGGCACGCGAGCCCCGTCGGCCCAGTAGCGGCCGTACTCGCCGAAGGTACGCCGGCTCCACCGGCGGACCAGGGCGGGATCCGGCGTCACCCCGGCCACGCACTCGCTACCGAGCACCCGGGTGAGGTGGCGCTCGTTCATGGCCAGCGGCGCCCCGCCCCGCCAGGACATGGTCTTGGTCACGCCGGCGACGATCCCCTTGGTCAGCGGCTCGGGCAACTGCCCCATGGCCGAGGCCAGGCCGCGATAGGTCAGGTACTTGGCGGTGGCGCGCCAGCCAGATTCCGACGACACAGCGTCCCCCACGCGTCGTCGCTTCTACGCCAAGCGCAGGATCAGGAAGATGGCCCCGAGGTCGACCCCGGCCCCGAGCGGCGGGCGCGCCGGGCGGCACTGCCGGCGTCGGTGTGGGCCCGGGAGACCCGACGGGCCCGCATGGTGCGACTCGAACGGCTGCTCAGCGACTCCTGACGGCGGGCCCGCCAGCGGCCCATGGGGGCGCCGGCGGTCTGGGACATCTCCCGCCGGGGCACGCCGGCTCCTTCGCGCCAGGTGCGCCAGCGAGAGTCGACCCGGCCCTCGCGCCACGCCTCGAGGCGCTTGCGGATGACTTCGTCCTTGCCCGAGGCCGCGTTCCACACCTTGACGAAGCGGGCGATGGCCGTCACCGAAATGAGGGCCAGCATCACCCAGAGGACGGGGATCAGGATGGCGGAGTCGATGAAGGCTACGCCGAGCAGGATCATCCGCTCGGCCCGCTCCATCAGGCCACCCTTGGCCGAGAGGCCGAGCGACTCGGCCTTGGCCCGCTCGTAGCTGACCAGGGCGGTCACTCCGAGCACGGCCAGCGGCAGGACGGCCAGGTGGCCCTCGCCCTTGCCGATCAGGTACCAGGCCACGCCGCCCATCAGGACGGCGTCGGCCACCCGGTCCGTCACCGAGTCGAAGAAGGCGCCGCGCACCGAGGCGGTACCGGCCGCCTTGGCCACCGGGCCGTCGAGCAGGTCGTGCAGACCAGTCAGGATGAGCAGGGCGATGGCGATGTGCAGGTGCCCGCTGGCCACGGCAAAGGCGGTGGCCGAAGCTGAGACCAGTCCGGTCGCAGTGAGAACGTCAGCGGTGATGCCTCGGCGGTGGAGTGCCGTGCCGACGGGTCCAGTGGACCGGTCGACCGCATCGCGCCAGCGACCGTCGAACATACAACTCCTCGTTATGCGCAGCCCAAAGGGAGGCCCCGCTCGTAAAACAGATACAAAAGTTTATCAGGCGGACTTCAGGACCGGTGGATCCAACCGTTCTTTCTGGGTCGAAAAGCTAAAAACCCTCACTGTGTGCCTCCTAGAGCCAGAAAGCAGGAAATTCACAATGATCGTAGGCAAATCCGGTTCGGACGCCTCTGGTAGAATTACATATACAAATGGTAGACTTCTACCAATGAGTCTGAACATCAAGAACGAGCAAACGGAACAATTGGCCCGGGAGCTTGCCGCGGAAACCGGGGAGAGCCTCACCCGGGCCGTAACTGTTGCGGTCAGTGAACGACTCGACCGGGTCCGGCTGGACGACGAAGGTGCAGCAGCGAAACGTATTGCCCGCCTACATGAAATCGGCCGCGACGCCGCTAGTCGGTGGGTTGAACCGTACCGAAGTGCCGACCACGGCGAGCTTCTCTACGACGATGTGGGGTTACCCCGTTGATCGTTGACACCTCGGCGATCATCGCCATTCTGCGCGGCGAGCCAGATGCCGATCGTTACGTGGAAGCTCTCGGCCGGGCAGCCGCGCCGCTCGTGTCGGCCGGAACGTATTTGGAGACCGCCATCGTCGTCGACGCCAACCGTGATCCGGTGCTCAGCGGTCGACTCGACGATCTAATTGCGAACGCCAGGGTCGGGATCGAACCGGTGACCGAGCGGCACGCACAACTGGCGCGCCAGGCTTACCGTGATTTCGGCAAGGGCAGCGGCCATCCGGCCGGTCTCAACTTCGGCGACTGTTTTGCCTACGCTCTGGCTCGCGCCAACGGTCAGCCATTGCTGTTCAAGGGCGAAGACTTCGCCCAGACCGACGTCGCACCGGCCCTGGGCACGATCTGAGATCATCGCTCCCACCAAGGAAAGAAGGTCACCAGTGAGCTTTCGAGTGATCCAATGGGCCACCGGAGGCCTGGGGCGGGCCGCCATTGAAGGAGTACTGGCCCATCCTGATCTGGAACTGGCCGGGGCGTGGGTCCACAGCCCAGACAAGGAGGGCGTCGACCTCGGCACGCTGATCGGCCGTGAGGAGGTAGGGATCATGGCCACCGGCGATGTCGAAGCCCTGCTGGCCACCGAGGCCGACTGCGTCCTGTACAGCCCGATCTTCGCCGATCCGGCCGTGGTGACCGCCATCCTGGAGTCGGGCAAGAACGTGGTCACGCCGCTCGGCTGGTTCTACCCGCCGCCCGACGAGCGCGAGAAGTTCGACGCCATCGCCCGGAAGGCCGGCGTGACCCTGCACGGCACCGGGATCAACCCGGGCGGCATCACGGAGCGCTTCCCGCTCATGATCTCGGCCCTGTCGGGCTCGGTCACCCACGTGCGGGCCGAGGAGTTCTCCGACATCCGCACCTACGGCGCCCCCGACGTGGTCCGCGACTGGATGCTGTTCGGCAAGACCCCCGAGGAGGCCCGCGCCAGCATCATGATCGATGCGCTCGGTGGCGGCTTCCGTCAGTCGCTCTTCATGGTCGCCGACGAAATGGGATTCGACATCGATCCCCAACTCAAGACCACTCACGAGATGGCGGTGGCCACCGCGCCGATCGACTCGCCGATCGGCCCGATTCAGCCGGGTCTGGTGGCGGCACAACGGTTCACCTGGGAAGCCACGGTCGACGGCGAACCGGTCGTAACGGCCACCGTCAACTGGCTCATGGGCGAAGAGAACCTCGAACCGGCCTGGACGTTCGGGGCCGACGGCGAGCGCTTCGAGGTCGAGATCACGGGTGATCCCAGCTGCCTCACCACCTTCAAGAACCTCCACCCCAAAACGGTGGAGGCCGGACTCATCCGCAATCCCGGGGTGGTTGCCACCGCCATGCACTGCGTCAACGCCATCCCTTACGTATGCCAGGCCGAGCCCGGTCTCCTCACCTATCTCGACCTGCCTTTGGTGGCGGGTCGGGCCGCCGCGGGCCTCCACCGGAGTCGGCGCGAGAACACCTAATACCGACACTTGGGAACTCCAGTGTTTTCACTTAATCCGGCCATATCATAATAGTCATAAAACTGGTTTATAATCTCTAATATCTATTTAATAGACGGTATTATGGCTTCAATCTGCGGATTCCTTCTCATTTAGGGTCGCTGTCAGCTATAATACTGACTGTAATAGCGAGATGGAGGGCTAAAAGGTATGAATAAATCCCCGAACACAGCAAGGCACTCCACCGAAGAGTGGCTCCAAGAGATCGGCACGGGTCTGAGGGATCGGCGGATCAGGGCCGACCTCACCCAGGAGGACCTGGCCCGCCGGGCTGGGATCAGCGTGGGCTCGGTCAAGCACCTCGAGACCGGGGCCGGGGCCAATCTCACCAGCCTGGTCAAGGTGGTCCGCGTCCTGGGTGCCGAGGATTGGCTGGCTGCCCTCTCCCCCACGGCCCAGCCCGCCATCAGCCCCATGCAGCTCCTGCGGGCACAGCGCCGGACAGCTCCAGCGCGCCAGCGGGTCCGCAGATCCCACAGCCCCAAAGATCAAGCCCCCGTCGCCCGCCGTGAGAGGGGACCCGGTCCACGATGACCTACCGTCAGGTCGACCTCATTGAGGTGCGGGCCTGGGGCGCCACCGTGGGCGCGGTAGCGCTCGACCCCGCCACCAACTTCTACGCCTTCGAGTACGACACGGCGTGGCTGGCCCGCCACATTGAGCTGGCGCCCCTGCACATGCCGGCCCGCCTCGGTGTCTACGTCTTCCCCCAATTGGCTGAGCGCACGTTTGGCCGGCTCCCGGCCATGCTGGCCGACGCCCTGCCCGACCGCTTCGGCAACGCGCTGGTCACGGCCAAGCTGGCCGAGGAGGGCGTCTCGCCCGACCAGATCACCGCCCTGGATCGGCTGGCCTACTCAGCCGACCGCGGCATGGGCGCGTTGGAATTCTTCCCGCCGGCCGATGCGCCGGCCCAACACACGACGGCGCTCCAGCTGGCCGACTTGGTGGTGGCCGCCCGTAGCGCACTGCAGGGCGAGTTCACCGGTGACGACGTGGCCCACGAAGCACTGACCCAGTTGATTCAAGTGGGCACTTCGGCCGGCGGGGCCCGGGCCAAGGCTGTGATCTGCTTCAACCCCGACACCGGGCAAGTCCGTTCGGGCCAGCTCGCCGCCCCCGAGGGCTACGAGCACTGGCTGCTCAAGCTCGATGGGGTGGAGCCCGGCGATCGCTTCGGCCCCGCCCGGGGCTTCGGCCGCATTGAGTACGCCTACTCCCTCATGGCCGGCGCCGCCGGCCTGCACATGGAACCCTGCCGCCTCCTCATTGAGAACGAACGGGCCCACTTCATGACCCGGCGTTTCGACCGCCGGTCCGACGGCACCAAGACCCACGCGCAGACCCTGTGCGCGCTGGACCATCTCGACTTCAACCTGGCCGATACGCACAGCTACGCCCAGTACCTCAACGTCATCGACCGTCTCGGCCTCGGCCCCGACGCGCTCGAGCAGGGGTTCCGCCGCATCGTCTTCAACGTGGCCGCGGCCAACCGGGATGACCACACCAAGAATCTCTCCTTCTGCTGCGACGAGACGGGAACGTGGACCCTGGCCCCGGCCTATGACGTCAACCACGCCCACAACCCCGAGGGCCAATGGACCCAGCGCCACCAGATGTCGGTCAACGGCAAGTTCGAGGGGATCACCCGGGCCGACCTGTTGGAGCTCGCCGACCGCTTCGTGGTCCCCGCCCCCCAACTCGTGCTGAGTGAGGTCGTCGCCGCCATCGACCGCTGGCCCACCTACGCCGAGGAGGCCGAGGTGGCGCCCGACGACACGGTGCGGGTGTGGACGGACCTGGCCGCCTTCCGACCAGCCTGAACAGCCTCGTCGCCAGCGTTTACTGGACGTCTTCCCAGGCGGCCCGGAAGACCTCGGCATGGGCCGCGGCGCAGGCTTCCCAGGTGAAGGTTCGGGCGTGCGTAATGGCACTGGCCCGCCATTCCTCCCTGCACCCCGGAACGTCGAGCAACTGACGCACCGCCGCCGTCATGGCCGCCACGTCGCCATCGGCCACCAACTGTCCCCCGCCCTCAACCACCTCGGTGACCGCCGAGTTGGTGAAGGCAACGACCGGGGTCCCGCAGGCCATGGCCTCGAGAGCAGTGAGGCCGAACCCCTCGTAGCGGCTGCTCATCAGGTACACCGAGGCCTGCTGGTAGAGCTCAACCAGGTCGGGGACGAAGCCTCGTATGTCGATCCGGTCGGGATGGCGCGCCGCCGCCCGCAAGGCGAACAGTTCGTCCTTGCTCTCGTCGCGTAGGCGCCCCCCCACGACCAGGCGGTGGGGGTAGCCGGCGTCGGCCAGGGCGTCCATGACGGCGAAGGCCTCACCGAAACCCTTCCGCCGGCTGTACTCGCCCATCACCAGCAGATACGGGGGGTCGCCCTGATTCTCGGCACCCGGCCTGAACCCAGGATCGACGCCGAGCAGGGCCACCTGAATGCGGGCCGGATCGATCCCGAGCAGCCGCACGCCTTCGGCGGCCGCGTGCCGCGAAATGGCGACCACACCGGTGGCTCGGCGATAACGGGAACCGAACCGCTTCCAGCGGCCCCGCAACACCGTCAGGTCCTCGTCGTTCAGGATCAGCGGGGCGACGTCGAACAGCGTCTGCACCCACGGCGCCCGCATGAGGGGTGGGGCGTGGAAGTCGGTGTTGTGGAAGACCCAGCCCTTCGTGTGTCCCCGGCGCAGACTCAGCGGCGTCATCGCGGCATGCTCGACCACGCTCACCCGGGGTGGGCTCTTGGTCCGCCGGACGGCCAGGCGACCCACACCTTCGGGCAGCACCAAATCGGGTTGGCTCATGGCCACCAGCTCGAGGTCACTGCGTGCCGCTAACGCCCCTAGAAGCTTGCGAGTGTAGGTACCCACACCGCTGTGAGCGGCGAAGGTCGAGAGCTGCTGGGCATTGAAGACGACCGGAATCCGTTGGCTCACTGGGGTCAACAGTCCACAGCGGCGCGTAGGGCCTCGCAGGCCTGACGCATTTGCAGCGGATCCAACGTGCAGATGTGCGCCACCAGCGCACTTTTAGCGACTACCGAGACGTGGTCGAAATTGGCTGCGCAGTCGCGGGGCAACCCATCGCTTCGGCTCAAGGCGAGCTCACTGCTGATACCGCGCACCGTGCGTGTAATCGGGGCCGTGACCACTGCGTTCACCACCGGGATCACTTCGTCCCTTGACAGGACGAGATATGGCCGCCGTCCGGCCCTCTCGGTTTCAGCCCACCAGATCTCCCCGCGTCGGGGAGTCCTCACCACGGCTCTTCCGCTATTGAGGCGTCGGTGGCCTCCATGGCCCACCGATCCTCCTCCGGCGTTGACGGGATGCGTCGATAGCCATCGGCGATTTCGAGTCCGATCCGGTTCCGCTCCGCCGTGTCCATAAGGGCCTCGATTCCGGCGCGCACCGCTGCCGCCCGACTTTCGAAGTCTCCCGACTCAACCAGCGCGTCGAGCTGCGCAACCGTCTTCGCCGGCATCCGCACCGCGATTTGTCTTGATTGCATCCCAAAGAGAATACCATCCTGAATCCCAACTTGTTTGCCGACCATCCACGGCTTGCGCACACTCATATCTCGCTCAGCCAGGGAACAGTCGCATTGGGGTAAGGGATGGCCGCGGCCCTGACCAATCTCTCAAGCCCTTAGCGCTGTATACCTTTCCGACTGCCCAACCCCGATCAGGAAGACCAATGACCCTGCGTACCAAAACCGCCGCCTTCGCCCTCGTTCCGCTCGCCGCGCTCGGCACCGTCGCCTTGACGGGATCCACGCCGGCCGGCGCCAGGAACAAGGCCACCACCGTGAAGGCGGTGGAGACCGACTTCCACATCGCCCTTTCCAAGAAGGTCTTCACGGCCGGGACTTATACGTTCCTGGTGCAGAACAAGGGAGGGACCACCCATTCCCTGGCCATCACCGGCCCCGGGCTCCACAACGCCACTAGCGCGGATCTCTCCCCGGGTCAGAACACCAAACTCAAAGTGACGTTCAAGAAGGGAGGGAAGTACGACATCTACTGCCCCATCCCCGGCCACAAGGCTCTGGGCATGAACGTCAATATGACGGTCGGCAAAATGATCGTGGCTAAATAGACGGGGAACGGATCAGCGTCGGTCAATCCTCGGTCGGTTTGCGCTGACGCCAGAGTTCCAGGAGTTGGGCCTCTCGCTGGGCCGACGGTCCCGCCTGCCGCTTCGCTCCATCTCGACTGCGTGTCCAGGACAGAGTGGCTTCCACCGTCTCTCGAACCGAGCGGAACGTGAGCCCCATGCCCACGGCCCGATCAATCCCGACCTCGGAGAAATACCAATGGCTGCGAAGTGCCGGTACCCACAGTGGCATTTCGGCATAGGGCACCACGCCGTTGTCCAACAGGAACTGGTCGTGCACCCACTCCACCTGGGCGTCGCCACCGCCCACCTCCTGGCACAGTGAGATCACCTCCCCCATCGTCATCCGCTCAGCCGGCCCGACCGCGTTGTACGTCCCGCTCACCTCGGCGTGCACGATCCATTTGGCCAGATCCCGCACATCTACGAATCGGACCCGCGCTCCTGGGTCACCGGGAGCCAACATGACGCCCCCACGGGCACCCCGTTCGACCCAGTAAGTGAAGCGGTCGCTCGGGTCCCCTGGTCCGACGATCAATCCGGGTCGCACGATCAGCGCGTCCTCGCCGAACCCGTCCCGGACCAATTTCTCACAACGCACTTTGAGTGGCCCGTACTCAGACATCTCTTCCTCATCCGCGCCGACCGGCGCCGCCGGCACCACTGGACTCTCCTCGGTGAGCGGCCCCTCGGCGAAACTGGCGTAAACGGACACCGAGGACACGTAGACGTAGCGACCGACCCGGCCACGCAATGCCGCCACCGATCGGCCCACCTGGGTGGGCGACTGCCGGCAGACATCGACCACCACGTCCCACTCCTCCTGGCCCAGGGCGATCAGACCATCACTAAGGAGCCGGTCCCCCACCAGTTCCCGGGCGCCCGCAGGAACCGAGCCATTCAAGCCGCGGGTCAGCGTGGTGACGTCGTCACCCCGGGAAAGACCTTCCGCGACCACGGTGCGTCCGAGGAAGACGGAACCACCCAGCACGAGCAACCGCATTGATGCAGTTTGGCGTGCTACCCGGCAACCTGGCCCCTTGATCCCGGGAGATGGATGCTCGGCCGACACATTCACGGTTGGTGACGACCATTCCCTCTCCATGCCAAAGCCACTTGAGCATCATGATGCGGATAATTTGATGCTATGATGTACACAATGCGGACAACCATAACCCTTGACGCGGATACCGAGGCCCTCGTCAAGCGGGCGATGAATGAGCGCGGCCTGACTTTCAAGGAGGCCGTGAACGACGCCATCCGGGCCGGCCTCGGTGGCAGGACATCGTCGAAACCATTTTCGAGTCCGACATTCGCCATGGGCGCAGATCCGCGCATCAATCTCGACAAGGCGCTGCGATTGGCCGGTGATCTCGAGAACGAAGAAATCGTGCATGAGATGTCGGCCCGCAAATGAACATCGTCGACGCCAACGTCCTGATTTACG
>DASZMA010000177.1:0-2404 GCA_035552095.1 Acidimicrobiales bacterium
GAGGAGGTTGTCTGATGACACTGCCCTCGGTTTTGGCGCCGTTGAACGACGATCGTCGTCGGTTGGATGCGGTCCTCGAGCTCTTGGAAGAGACATCTGAGCCGGAAGCCCGGGCCGACCTGGCCGACGAAGCCGTCCGGCTGTGCGCTCGTTACGAGGACGTCATGGAGAGGGTGCTCTACCCACTGCTCCGAAGGGACAGCCGGCTTCAGGTCGATCGAGCCGAGCGCGAGCAACGCCAAGTTCGCGCCGCCCTGCGAGACATGCGGGCCCGGACGCGACACGTGCATCCAATCGACGCCCATGCCAGTGACCCTGAGGGCTTCGAGCAGTCACTCGGTGAGCTCATCGACTTGATCCGGTCTCATCTGTCCCAGGAGGATCAAGACCTGTTGCCCATGGCGAACAGGCTTGGTGCCGATGCCCAAGCCGAGTTGCACAACCGGATCGAACGAGCGGTGGTCCACGCCAGTAGCCATCCCAGCCCACCCCACAACCGGATCGGCCATGCCCTGGTGAACCTCATGGACAAGGTCGACCGCACGATTCGCGATTCGTCAACGACCTGGCACCCGGGTCTCGACCTCTTGAGCGATCACAACGCGGCCCGGCCGTCCCTCGATGTCGGCGGCACCGTCACCCGCGAGGCCGCGGAGGCGGTGACGGCCCTGGTGGCGGAGCTCCAAGCTGGCTTTGACGAACACGATGCCGACATCTCCAACCGGCACTTCGCCTCCGATGTCCTCTGGGGCAGCCCATTCGGCGCAACCGTCGACAACTTCGAAGAACTCCATGCCATCCATGCCCGGCTGAAACAACAAGGAACCGGCGGGCCCTCCTCGCGCTTCGAGATCGTGAAGGTCCTTTCCCCGGTTCCCGGCGTGGCCGTCGCCCAAGTCCGGCGGGTAGCGCTCGACCCTGACGGCAGACCGGTCGAGCCGACCGACGACACCGCCACGTCGTTCTCCGAGATGGCGCTTTATGTCCTGGTGCGCCGCAACCGGACCTGGTGGCTCGTCGCCGGTCAGAACACCCCGGTACGCCCAGCGCCCTGGACCTGACGGTCAGGCCTTCCCAGCCGGCCGCGGCGCGACCCCGTAACCTGCCTCATCCCAACGCTCCCCCGGCCACCACCGCGACAGCCGCCAGCAGGCCCACCACCAGGTAGGCGGCGTAATCGTTGACTGACCCGGTCTGGAGGCGCCGGAGGAGGCCGGCGATCCGGGAATCGTGCCAGCGCATCCCGAAGGCAGCTACCGGGATGGCGGCGGCGCAGGTTCCGACGATGGCGACGGCCTCAGCCCAGTCGAAGTAATCGAATCTCACCACCGCGATCGACAGGGTCCCCCCGGAGGCGAGCACGCCTCGCGCGTACTGCCCGGGGTGGCCGAGGGCTCCGGCGACGGGTTCGGCCAGGTGATGAAGGATCTCGCTCGGGAACAGACCGAAGCCCACGCACCCGCCGGCCAGGACCAAGAGCGAGACGAGCATTCCCGGGTGCAGTCCTTCGTCACGCTCAAGCCCCACAGTGGCGGGCCGGGGTCGGTAGAAGGCCTGCCAGGCGGCTTTCCCCAGGGCGGCAATGGTGAACACCTGCGCCACCAGCATCACCGCGTAGGGAAGGTCGTCACCGCTCGAAAGCAACGCCTGGTGAATCAGGCCGAGCGACACATAGCCGTTCAGGGGTGGGATTCCGGCAATGGCCAGGGCCCCGACGGTGAACGCGGCGGCCAATAAGGGATACCTGCGGGCCAGCCCCCCCATCTCCGAGAGCTTGGTCGCCCCGGTCATGTGGACGATGGCCCCGGCGCAGAGGAACAGCAATGCCTTGAACAGCGCGTGATCTACCAGGTGATAGCTCGCACCGGCAGCTCCGGCGGCGGTCCCGCTGGCCAGCCCGACCACCAGGACCCCCATCTGGGAGATGGTGTCGTAGGCCAGGAGCCGCTTGAGGTCGTCCTGAAGGAGAGCGAACAGCGCACCGCCGACGGCCGACATCAGGCCAATCGTCATCAACAGTCCGAGCACGTGATGGCCCACGCTCGGGGTGTAGACCTCGAACACGATCCTCCCGATGGCCACGATCCCGAGATTGACCATCAACCCGGAAAACAGCGCTGACACCGGGCCCGGCGCCGCGGTGTGGGCGTCGGGCAACCACCCGTGGAACGGCACCAGACCCGCCTTGGTCCCGAAACCGGCGATGAGAAGTGCGAGCGCTACCAGGTCGGCCGGCTTGACGTGGGCGGCCAACGCGTTGTGAATCTGTCCGAGGTTGAGGGCACCGTGATCGGAATAGATGAGGGCCGCACCCAGAAAGACGGCGAAGCTGGCGATGGTCGTGAGCACCAATATCTTGAATGCCGCCTCCAGCGCGATCGGGCGTTCCAAGAAGAACGCCGTC
>DASZMA010000178.1:0-2688 GCA_035552095.1 Acidimicrobiales bacterium
GACCCGCTGCTGCTCGACGTGCTGGCCTGCCCGGTCGACAAGGCCCCTCTCCTGTGGTTCGAGGACGAGGACATCCTCTACAACCCGAGGCTCCGCAAGAGCTACCAGGTCGTCGACGGCGTCCCTGTCCTGCTGGTCGAAGAGGGTGCCGACGTCGGTGATGCCGAGCACGCCCGCCTGACCGCCAAGGCGGAGAAGGACGGAGTGCGGGCCACCGGCCCCGTCCCGGGGTGACCCACCCGCAGTATCTCGACACGCTGGGCCTGTGGGAGGCCACGGCCGGCCTACCCGAGCAGATGGAAGTGGCCCGGGCCACGTCGGCCGCGGTGCTGGCTGACGCCCGCCTGCCCGACCCGGGGGACATCCATGCGGTGGCCGTCCTCGGCGTGGGGGCCGGGGGCCAGGCCGGCGACGCGGCGGCGGCCTACGGAGCCGGACACTCCTCGGTGCCCATTGTGGTGGCCAAGGGGTATGAAGTGCCGGCGTTCGTCGACGCCCACACGCTCGTCTTCGCGGTGTCCGCCTCTGGTGACGCCGAGGAGACCCGTTCGGCCGCCGAGGCCGCACTCGGACAGGGCGCCCCGGTCGTCGTGGTGGCCGGTGGCGGCGCGTTGGGATCGCTGGCCCAGTCAGAGGGGTTGCCCAACTTCTCGGTGCCCGGCGATCTTCCGGTCGGCCGCGCCTCTTTGGGCGCCCTGACCGTCCCGCTGCTGATGACCCTGGCCCACCTGGGCATCGTGCCTGACGTGGACGGGTCACTGAGCGCCGCCGAGGGTGGGTTACACCGGCGCCGGGACGCCCTCATGGCAGCCACCGGTCCGGCCGAAGAGGTGGCCCGCCTCATTGGGCGCACCATCCCCCTCGTCTACGGGTCCACCGGGCTGAGTTCGGTGGCCGCCGAGCGTTGGAAGACCCAGGTCAACGAGAACGCCAAGACCCCGGCCTTCTTCGCCGAGCAGCCCGATCTCAGCCACAACGAGGTGGCGGGCTGGGGCCAGCACGGTGACGTGACCCGGCAGGTCCTCTCGCTGATCACGCTGCGCCACGCCGGGGAGCATCCTCGGGTGACCCGGCGCTTCGCCCTGGTCATTGCGGCCACCGACGAGGTCATGGCCAACGTGATCCCGGTGTGGGCCGAGGGGGATGACGACCTCGGCCGCTTCTTCGACCTGGCGTTCTTCGGCGACTTCGTCTCGCTGCACCTGGCCGGGCGGGAGGGGATTGACCCCGGACCCGAGCCGGCGGTGGGCGACGTGCGGGCCGGGCTGTCGTAACTGGTTCCTGGCACGACAGAAGCCCGCCCAGAGGGGCGGGCTTCTGTCTGTCTTTCCTCGGGCTCAGCTCGGCAGCGGGCCCGAAGGATCGATGGGCCACCCGGCCGGCCCGGCCGGGCAAGTAGTCGGCGTCAGGTGCAGATCTCAAACGGCGTGGAGCCGGTGCTGGCCTTGGCCACCAGGTCCGAGGCACCGGAGTAGGAGCCCGTGATCGTCCAGTCGCAATGGCTCTGCAGCTCCAACACCTGGGCGGCGGCAACGCTGACCGTGGCGGTGCACGTCGGGCTGTAGAGGCCGAGGATGGAGGGCAGGCCAAGCAGGCACTTCGACACCGTGCCCTGGCCCAGGGCCAAGGGGGCGCCACCGTCGAAGCCGCCGTTGGTACCGACGAAGGTAACTGTGCCGGACGGGGTGACCAATGCACCGTGGACGAGGGAGAGGTCGACCGTGGCGGTCAGGGTGATGGTGCCCTCGGCCGAGCCCTGCACGGCCGTCACCGACGTCGTGGTGGGCAGGAGGCCGATGAGGGCGCCGCCGGCCAGTGGCACCGTGCCAACCGAGAGCCCCACCAGGAGTCCGAGGGCCAGTCCGGCCCCCGCCAGCTTGCTGTTCAAGCGTTTCATGTTCTTCCTTTCGTTCGGGGGTCTCCGCTTCGACCCGCTCCGACCACAGTGCGACCCGGAGATTGCAGGGACATTGCAAAGAGATTGCACACCGTCCCAGGGCCATGGCTCCCGTCAACGGCCGGCGCCGGGCGATAGAAAGAGGCGGCGCCGCCGGCGCCTGGGCAGTGGAAACGACAGAGGAGGCGACGTGGTCATCATCGGCGGGACGTTCGAGGTTGAGCCTGACCAGCGGGATGAGTTCCTCGCCGGTCGTCTGGACGGGATGCGGGCGTCCCGGGCGGAGCCGGGCTGCCTGGAGTACACCTTCAGCGCCGACCCGCTGGATCCGGGGCGCGTCCTCCTGTTCGAGCGCTGGGCCAGCCAGCAGGCGCTGGACGACCACCTCTCCGGCATGCGGGACGCACCCCGGTCCGCCGACCCGGGCGTGGTGCCGAAAGCGGTCACCGTCACCGTCTACGACGTCGTGGGCGAGCGGCCGCTGGGCGCCTGACCGGGGCGGCCCGAGTTCAGCCCCGGCGTTCCGTGCGCCAGACCAGCCGTAGGCCGGTCCAGGTGGCGTCAATGGCGCACACCTTGTTGTCAACCAGGCCCAGGGGGAGCGCTACCGCCCGGACGACGTGATCGGTGAGGTCGGTCGACTGGCCGGACGACCGCTTCGGCCAGGCGATCCACAGCCCGCCGGCCGGGAAGACGAGCTGCCCCAGAGCGGCCACCCGCTGTTCCAATTGGGCTCGCCGGGTGAAGAAGGCCACCACGACGTCGGCGTGGCCCCGAGCCTGACGCTTGAC
>DASZMA010000179.1:0-1941 GCA_035552095.1 Acidimicrobiales bacterium
CGGGCGGCGATCCTCGCCCGGCTGCGCCGGCTGCACTCGTCGGCCGAACAGCGTCAGCGCTACACCGCGCTGGTCAGCGACACGTGGGGTTCCCTCCGCAGTGACTGGGAGCGGGACGGCCGCCAGGCCGTCGATGCCGCCGTCGCCATCCGACGGGCTGCGGTGGCCAAAGGCGCTCCTTGGTACGAAGCTGCCCGCAGCGACTGCGACTTCGGTGGGCTGGTCGGCAAACTGGTGGAAGCGCTCGGACCCGACGGGGAGCTGGCCGTAGTGCCCGCCTACTTCACCCACAAGGGTCTGATCCTCGAGCTGTCCGGAGTGGTGGTGGTCGGGGTCCGCACCGACCATTCCGGCGCTGAGGCCCGGGCCCGCACCGAGCTGCTCGCCCGCCGGCTCAAGACGATCGCCGACCCCACCCGGCTGGCCATCCTCCACACCCTGCGCCGGGAGCCCCGGACCATCACCGGAATCTCCACCCTGTTCTCACTGGCCCAGCCCACCGTCAGCAACCACGTGAAGCAACTGCGTGACGCCGGTCTGGTCGAGCAGGGACCCGACGGCTCACGACGCGAGTTGGTCGTCTGCCAAGAAGCCGTCTCCGATCTCCTCGAACACCTGCAGGGGGTGCTGGCTCCGAGCCCCGCGTAACCCCAACGGCTCCTCACTCCGTCCGACCCCGGTGACGGTTGATGCGGTCGTAGACGTACCCGCTGGTTACCGCCACCGCCGCGCCGATCAGCGTGAGGGCGACCCGAATCAAGGCGAGATGCCAGCTGGCCGCTTCGCCCACCGAGCCCAGCTCGAGGGCCACCAGGGTCAGGAAGAAGGTGTAGACGCCGTAACGGACGGGTCCGACAAGCTGCATGGCCTACACACAGGCCACCAGCACGACGACCGCGGTGACCGCGTGCGGCTCGACGGCGAGGATCAGGGCCGCCACCAACGCCCCGGCGGCGGTGCCCACGATCCGGCGTCCGCTTCGAGCCAGGGTGATCGACTCCTCGGGTCGAAGGACCCGCAGGACCGTGGTGGCGGTCCACGCCCCGTGGGCGATGGCGAACAGCCCGGCCACCCCGGCCGACAGCGCGGTCGGGATGGCCAGCAACATCGCGTATCCCCGGGATCGCGGCCAGGCCATCCGAAGATCGGTGATCCCGAAGTCCCTCGCCACCCGGGGAGGCCGCCAGGACGAACGGTGTCTCATCTCGCACACCGCCATCCACGTTGCCCCGCCGAGCACCAGGACCCCACGCCACAGCGCCCCGCGCCAGCTGGCGCCGCCACCGATGGCTGACAGCAAGAAGCACAGGGCCGACATGGCCACCGGCAACCGCAGTGCATCGGCGGCGGTGTCCGCGACCGCCTGGAAGGTCGCCCAGACCAGGGCCAGGACAACCAGAAACCACAAGTGCCGGCCGGCCAGGGCCCCGGTCGCGCCAGCCACCCCGAACAGCAACGCCGTACCGGCCGCCAACCGAAATCCGAGCGGACGCGGGCTGGGGTGGTTGCCGACGGTCCACAAGTAGGCCCCGAGCGCCGAACTGGCGCCGGCCAGATCGTGTCCGGTGCCGATCCCGAGGACCAGAGGCGCCGCCACCAGGCAGGCGGTGATCACTGCGGATGGGATGTCCTTCAGGGGAAGTGCCGGAGGGCCTGATCGTTCCCGGGCGGTCACCTCCGTACGGTAGACAGCCCGCCGCCCGAGTTCATGTCCAACCGACGATGTCTCCGCCACCCTTCCGATCGTGGCGACTTGACAGCCTGGAAACCAGGTCTATATTTATCTAGGTTCCTAGTTGAATAGAGGCAGCATGATCGAGTTCCATCTGGACACCCGCTCGGGCGTTTCTCCCTATTTGCAGGTGGTCCACCAAGTGCGGCAGGCGCTACGGCTGGGCCTGCTGCGCCAAGGTGACCAGCTCCCGACGGTCAAGGACGTGG
>DASZMA010000180.1:0-36290 GCA_035552095.1 Acidimicrobiales bacterium
GGACGCCGAAGCGCTTACCCGGACCAAGCAGCTCGTGCGGCAGCTCAGCGGGCCCACCCTGGCGGAGGCACTGTCCAGTGCGATGGCGGTAGGTGCGCCCGGCAGGGGAGCCCAGGAGCGCGGTCAACGGTAGGGTTGACACGCCTAGGGCGGGAGGGCCAGACTGGGAGGGTAGGCGTGGGGCTGCCCGACTTCAGCCAGCGAGAGGGGTACGCGGTGTTCGAGCGAGACACATTGTTCATCGGTGGGCAGTGGCTCCCTTCGGCCGGCTCGGCCCAACTGAGCGTGCAGTCCCCTTCCACCGAGGAGATCGTGGGGATCGTCCCGGCGGCGGATACCCGAGATGTGGATGCGGCCGTGGCGGCCGGGCGAGAGGCGTTTGACGAGGGTCCCTGGCCGCATCTTTCGGTGGATGAGCGTGCGTCTTTTCTGGTCCGGCTCCTGGAGTGCCTCGAAGGGCGACTCCCCGAGGCGATCGAGCTGCAAATAGACGAAATGGGGGGCACGCGGGCCTTCCACACCCTGACCATGAGCGGTGTGGTCCCCTTCCTCAACCGGATGCTGTTCGATGCCACCTTCGTCCGCCACCGCGAACTACGCGAAGGCACCGCCGGCAAGGTCGTCGTCCTGCGCCAGCCCATCGGTGTCGTCGGCGCCATCACTCCGTGGAATGCGCCGGTGATGGTGGCCATTTCCAAGCTGTTTCCCTCTCTCCTGATGGGGTGCCCGATGGTGCTCAAGCCGGCGCCGGAGTCGCCCCTGAGCGCGTACCTGTTGGCCGAGGCGATCGAAGAGGCCGAGATCCCCCACGGCGTCGTCAGCATCGTGGCGGGCGGGAGCGACATCGGGGCGTATCTCGTCTCCCACCCGGACATCGATCAGGTGACCTTCACCGGTAGCAGTGTCGGCGGCCAGAGCATCGCGGCCGCCTGCGGGCAACTGCTGAGACCGGTGACCCTCGAGCTGGGTGGAAAGTCAGCTGCCCTGGTACTCGAGGGCGTTGACATGCAACCGCACTTCCCACAGTTGATCGGCAACTCCCTGCGCAACAGTGGTCAGATCTGCATATCGACGAACCGGATCCTGGTTCACCAATCGGACCACGACGGGTTCGTCGAGCAGCTGGTCGAGTTCGTGGCCGCCATGAAGGTAGGGGATCCGCACGACGCGACTACTGACTTCGGACCGCTGGCGGCCGCTCGCCAGCGCGATCGGGTCGAGCACTACATCGCCTCCGGCCTGGAGGAGGGGGCCAAGATCGTTCTCGGCGGGGGACGCCCGGCGGGACTCGAGAAAGGTTGGTACGTGGAGCCGACGATCTTCGTGAATGTCACGAACGACATGAGAATCGCTCGGGAGGAGATCTTCGGCCCGGTCCTCTCCGTGCTCTCCTATGCCAGTGAGGACGAGGCACTGGCGATAGCCAATGATTCGGACTACGGACTCGGTGGCGCCGTCTTCGCGGCAGACGTGGACCAGGCGCTGCGCGTGGCCAGCCGGATCGAGACCGGGACCTGCGCCATCAACGAGGCGCCGCCCTCAGGTGGCGGAGGACCGTTCGGTGGCTTGAAGCAGTCCGGCCTGGGCTGTGAGCGTGGTCCCGAGGGGCTGGAGAGCTTCCTGGAACTGAAATCGATAAGCCTGCCGAGGGGCTACGAGCCCGACTGGTCGGCCGATGAACCGGAGCCGGCAGTCACCACCCCTTAACTTTTGTAGAGCTTGGAGAAGTCGGGCATCGGCCGCTGGACGCTCAGCCCGCCGTCGACGCCGATCAGCTGCCCGCTCACGTGGGCCGACATGGGGGAGGCGAAGAAGAAGACCGCATCGGCGATGTCCTGCGGATCGCCGCGGTGGCCCAGCGGGATCGTCGCATTCATGGCCTCAATGATGTGAGGTGCCATGTCGTCGGTGGCCAGCGTTTTGGTCGGGCCGGGGGAGACGATATTCATGCGGATCCCGTCGGGGCCGTACTCGGTGGCGATCGTCTTGGCCAGGTGGAAGAGCCCTGACTTGGCGGCGCCGTAGGCGGCCGTATTGGGTGATCCATGCCCGGCCGTCCCGGCGTCCGAACCGACGCTGACGATGGATCCACCCGTCCCCTGGTCGAGCATGATGGCCAGTACCGGTCGGAGAACACGAAAGACATATCGGATATTGAGATCGAAGATGAGGTCCCATTCGTCGTCGGCGACCTCATGCAGTCGGTGAAAGGGAATGCGCCAGGCCATCAGCCCGCCGACCACGGTGATGAGCGTGTCGATGCCCCCCAGGCCGTCGCGGGCTTCCGAGACCATCCGCTCAATGTCGTCGCCTTGGCGAATGTCGCCGGAGATCCCTAGGGCCGACGCCCCATGCTCGGCGGCTTCCTTGGCCGCCGCCTGCGCCCGTTCCTCGTCGACGTCGACCACGGCCAACGTGGCGCCCGCTTGGGCAATGGTGTTGGTGATGGCGCGCCCGATACCACCGCCACCTCCGCCGATGATCAGAACCCGCTTGCCTTCCAGCAGCGTCTGCGTCAGTGTCATCTGTCTCTCCTTGCCATCCTCGGCCGATAACGGCGAAGGTGCATCGTCCGTCGGGTCCTAAGGACTCGCGGGCACGATGGACCCTTGGCCCAAAGCCTTGCGATTGATCTTTCCGGTTGGGGTCGTGGGCAGCACGTCAAGAAACTCGACGATCCTTGGCTTCTTGAACGAACCGAGGTGCTCCTCGACGTAACGAGTGACGTCCGCCTCAGCAATGGCGGCCCCCGGTGAACGGACGACCACCGCTTTGACCACTTCCCCCCACTCGGGATCGGGCACGCCGAGCACCACCACCTCCGCGATGTCCGGGTGGTTACCCAGCATCCGCTCAATTTCGGACGGGAATATGTTCTCCCCACCCGAAATGATCATGCTCTTGATGCGATCGACGATGAAGATGTAGCCCTCCTCGTCCCAGGTGCCGCCGTCGCCGGTCAGAATCCACCCATCCCGCTGGACCTCCGCCGTTTCGTTCGGCTTGTTCCAGTAGGAGATCATGTGGTTCGGGCCTTTGTGGCAGATTTCCCCCATGGTCGACGAGTCCCGAGGGATGAGAACGCCGTCCTCGTCGAAGAGGGCGATGTGGCTGAACAGCGCGGCCTGGCCACATGAGCGGAGTAGCTCGGGACGATCACCTCGGAGTGCTCGCCGATGGGCCTCGGGACTGAGGTACGTGCCGGGGCCGAACTCTGACATGCCCCAGGCCTGCATCAGGTCAGCCTCGAAGAGGTTGGCGGCCTCCCGAATAACTTCCTCCCCCATGGGGGCTCCTCCGTACTCGACCAGGCGAACAGAGCGCATGTCGTGCTGGGTGAGTTTCAAGGCGTTGACCAGACGGGGAAGCATGGTGGCGATGGCGAAGAACCCGGTCACCCGTTCGGCCTCAATGGCATCGAGCACGCCGTCGGCTTCGAAGTCCATGATGACCGCGGGACGGCCCATGGCCAGGTAGGCCAGCGGCATGTAGCCCCCCACATGAAAGAGCTGGCCGAGCAACATGTAGACGTCGTTCTCGGCGATTCGGGCCGCCGCCAGGTAGTCCAGCATGCAGGCGCCGTAGGAGCTCTGGCTGTGCACCGCACTTTTGGAGATGCCCGTTGTCCCTCCGGTGGAGATGGCGAGGAACGGCTGCTGGGACAGCGTTGTCGAGTCGGGCAGGAACGCCCGCTGGCTTTCGAAGCTGCGGTCGGATTGGCGAAGGAGCTCTTCGTACTCCGAATCCTGTCCGGGCCAGAACTCGACCCAGTGCGCCACGTCGACTTTTTCTTGAATCTCCCGGACCACTGCCTTAAATTCATGCTCGTAGAAGACGACGCTGGGTTCAGCGTCGACCAGCGCCTCAATGACCTGAGATGGCGAGAATCGCCAGTTCAGCGGGAAGAGCAGCATGCCCCCCCGGGCCGCGGCCAGGTACAACTCGAGGAGTTCGATGCTGTTGCGGGAGAGAACCGCCACCCGGCCCCCGAAGGCAGTGCGGTAGGTGCCCCGAAGCGCCGCCGCCAGGCGTTCGGTACGGGTATGAAGGGCGCCGAAAGAGGTGGAGACGCCGAGTACCGGGTCGATCAGAGCGGGAGCCTGCGGATTCAGCCCCGCTGCCCTTTGCGCCAGCTCGGCCAAGTTGATCATTGGCACGCCCCCTTCGTTGGCCACTGCCCCGATACGCCAAATGCTTGCAGAATATTAGTGCGAAGAGGGCGGCCAGTCAACAGAGGTGTAGAATTTCCCCGGGCTCCGGGGGTGGAGACGAAAGGGTCAACAGAAGTGTTGAAAAACCGCCCCCGATGGGCTAGCGTCCACATGTCAATCCGTTGGGTCGGGGCCCGTCATGAGGACGCCGGTGGGGGAGGGCTCGGATGAATGTACGTGGGCAAGTGGCGATCGTGGGGGTTGGCCACACGGTTCAGGGCGAGCATCCGGGGAAATCGGCGGAACAGCTCAATGTCGAGGCCATTGAAGTGGCCCTGGCCGACTCCGGGATCTCCAAGTCCGACGTCGATGGCCTCATCACCTGCAAGTCGGTCCAGGGTGACGGCACCGACGTCGCCGTGGGGGCCCAGCTCGGGCTCAACCCCAGGTTCGCCCAGTCCCTCGACTATGGGACCTGCAATTTCTCGCTGCATCTGGCGGTGATGGCGATCATGGCGGGTCTGGCGGAAACCATCGTGCTGTCGTACGGAGCCAATGCCCGGACGGGCCGGTTCGACTTCACTGGCGGTCGACCGGATGCCGGGACCGCCCGACCGGCCGGCCTGCTGCACATTGCCGGACCGGCCGGTCTGGCGCTGCAGCGCCACAAGTACCTGTACGGCACCACTGACGAGCAGTTCGGATGGATCGCCGTGGCCCAGCGGGAATGGGCCCAGATGAACCCGGTGGCCATCTTCAGGGATCCCATGACGATGGATGACTATCTGGCTGAGCCCTACATGGTTGAACCACTGCGCCGACAGGACGTGACGATGATCTCCGATGGAGGGGTCGCCGTGGTGGTGACCGCCCGGGATCGGGTCTCCCAATTCGCAACGACGCCCGTCTACATCATCGGAATGGCAGAGCGAACCGACCTGCGCTCGTATCAGAACAACGCCAACCTGACCCGACCATGGCTGGCTTCGGTAGCCGATGATATTTGGGGCAAGACGGGGTTGGGCCCGTCGGATATCGACGTCCTCTACATTCAAGACCCCAGCGCCCTCTGGGTGCTGCAGATGCTCGAGTACTACGGTTTCTGCGCCATCGGGGAGGCTGGTCCGTTTCTGGCCGAGGGCCACACCCGTCCCGGGGGCAGCCGACCCCTGAATACCAACGGGGGACAGCTCTCGGAGAGCTACGCCTGGGGTTGGTTGCATATCTGCGAAGCCGTTCGACAACTGCGGGGTGAGGCCGGGGAGCGCCAGATCTCCGGGGCCGAGGTGGCGATGTACTGCTCGACCATGTCATTCGTGAAGGGCGCGGCGTCAATCCTCTCTCTCCACCCGTCATGACGGACTACCGGAAACCGCTTCCTGACCTCTCCGATGTCACGATGGCTCCCTACTGGGCGGCGGCGCACGACCATCGGCTGGTGGTCCAGCGCTGCACCGCGTGCGGGAGCTTCCGCTGGCCACCACTGCCGAGCTGTCCTGAGTGCCTGGCCTCCACCGCCGAGTGGCTCGACAGCTCACTCACAGGGGTGATCTGGAGCTATGTCGTCTACCGCCGGGCCTTCCATCCCGGGTTCAGAGACGACCTGCCCTACGTGGTGGCCATTGTCGAACTTGAGAGTGGTCTCCGGGTGGAAGGCGCCGTACTGGGTCCGCCCGATGCGGTGGCGATCGGTCTCCTGGTGGAGGCCGTCTTCGACGATGTCACACCGGACGTGACACTGGTGAAGTGGCAATTGGCGCCACCATTCGGTAGCGGTTGACGCCCAGAATCGGCGTTGGCGCGGCCCATCGGAGCTGGTTCCATATGCCAGGGCGCCCGGCGCCGAGTGAGTAACATCTGGCCCAATTGCACCGTGTGCGAGAAGATCCCTACTGGGCCACCGTGACCTCGCCCCAGGCGAGGTGGCGGCCAGCTCAGGAAGTACGAGACCAAGGAGTGTCACCATTACCAATAGCAGGATCGCCCACCGGCGCCAGACCATGGCCAAAGAAGGGGGAGAGGCGTACAAGGCCCGGCGCAAGCTGATCATCGAGACAGCCGCCCAGGTCTTCAAGGACAAGGGCTACGAGTCGGCCAGCATCAACGACATCGCCCAACAGCTCGATACTGACCGGGCATCGCTGTACTACTACGCCGCCAGCAAGGAAGAGTTGCTCAACGAGGTGGTCAATATCGTCCTGGACGAGAACCTCAAAGTGGCGAAAAGGATCTCGGCGACCAGTGGGAATCCGCGGCAGCGCCTGACCGCCCTGATTGAGGACATGATCTCCTCGTACGATCGCAACTACCCGTTCATGTACGTCTACATCCAGGACATGACCCGCATCGCCGAGCAGAACGTGCCGTGGGCCAAGGAGACGGTGACCAAGACCAAGAAGTTCGAATCGATGATCCGGACGATGTTGCGCGATGGTCAGGCTTCGGGGCACTTTCGAAAGGACGTTCCCCTGATCCTGGCCGATTTTTCCCTTTTCGGCATGATCAACTGGACCCACACTTGGTACAAGCCGGGTGGGAAGTCATCTCCCAAAGAAGTCGCCAATGCCTTCTGCACCATCTTCTTTGACGGCTTTGCCACCAAGAACGCCAAATGATGGGTGCGTTCAGGTCGTCCGGACCGAATCGGTAGTCGGGACCCGCGCCACGCCGGAAGGAAAGCCGGTCACCTCGGCGTCCCGGCGGTAGACGCAGCCCCCGGCGGGGTCGGGGTGGTCTTCATTCTCGCCGGTGAGTATGAACATGGTGCGGTAGTCGCTTTCGCCGAAGCAGAGTGACGTCACCAGTTCGTGGGGCACGTCAATCTCCCCTCGAAGGTGGCCTTGCGCATCCCAACCCACCACGAGACCGCCGCCGGCCAGCGCGACCCAAATTGAGCCATCCCCGCCGACGGCGAGCCCGTCGGGCCGTCCGCCGTAGGGGCTGGTGTCAACGAACACCTCCCTGTCCCCGGCCAAGGACCTCCCACCGATCGGGTACCGCAAGACGAGCTTCCGGTTGGTGTCGACATGGTAGAGAAACTCGTCCTGCGGGTCGACACCGAGCCCATTGCTCATCAGGACGTCATCGGCCAGGATCATCACGTCGCCCTGGAGATCGAGGCAGTAAAGAGAGCCAGGGACCCGATCGTCCCCAGGGGACGGATCGAGGCCAACCGAGCCGACAAACAATCTCCCCCGGGCGTCAGCGGTGAGGTCATTGAAGAACTGCTCACGGAGATTCGTGCGGAGAAGCTCGGTGGTGGGAGCTCCCGGCTCGGTGGATTTGTGGGCCACGTTCCGGCCGGCCACCACGTACCCCCCGTCAGCATGGCGCACCAGGCCGCCGACGCCTTTGCGGTGGGGAAAGAGAACCGACGGTTCGACGGAGGTGGACGACATGGAGAAGATCCCACCTCTGGTCATGTCTGAAAAGACGAGACCCGGGCCGGGATACCACCGCGCCGCCTCCAGCAGCCCGAAACTTCCGGCCAGTCGTTTCATAATCCACCCCGTTTTCTTGTGCCCACAGCTCAGAGTCCCATCTCGGCGGCGGCCGCGCGCAACGGGTCGCGGTGATGCGGGGCCGCCAGGTCAATGATGCGACGGGCCCGCTCTCCCTGGGAGACGCCCCTCAGCTCGGCCGTGCCGAATTCGGTGACGATGATGTCCACGTCGCTCCCCAATGCGGTGACGTGCTGAACCCGGGGCACCACTCGCGAGGAGGCCCCACCGGCGGCCGTCGAGGGCAAGGCCACGATCGACCGACCTCCCGGCGACCGGGTCGCCCCGCGGAGGAAGTCGACGGACCCTCCGACCGCGCCGATGTAACGGCCACCCACGACCTCAGAATTCACTTGTCCGAAGAGATCCACTTCGATGGCCGAGTTGATGCAGAGAAAATCGGAGAGTTGGCTGATGATGGCGGGGTCGTGGGTGTGGTCGATCGAGCGGAGCCGCAGCGACGGGCTCTGCGCGGCCAGGTGGACGCCGGCCTGGCTGGCCAGAAGTGAGCCGGCCACCGTAAGCCCATGATCGATGGACTTTTTCGAGTTCGTCACGACCCCGTCGCGCATGAGCTCCAGGATGGTGTCGCCGACCATCCCCGCATGCACCCCCAGATCGGAGTGCTGACCCAGGGACGCCAGGATGGCCTCTCCCAGTTTGCCGACTCCGATCTGGAGGCAGGTTCCATTGCGGATGTGGGGAACGATGCGTTGGGCTATCGCCGTCTCGGTCGCCGAAGGCGCGCGACGGCCGTACTCGGGCAACGGGCGCTCGCTGTAGACAACCTGATCCAGGCGCTCAAAGGCGATGGCGGTATCGCCCTTTATGAACGGGACATGCGAATTCACCTCGGCCAGAATGACCCGGGCCCGGGAGGTGACCGGCCACATGTAGTCCGTGCCGGCACCGAGGCTGCAGAAGCCGTCGTGGTTGGGCGGACTCACCAGCACCAGGGCGACATCAGCCTGTAGGGGCCCCGAGGTCAGTATCCGGGAGAGATCGGACATATGGCAGGGCAGGAGACCCAACCGCCCACTCGCCAGCAGGGCGGCATTCGATCCGAGGCCCACAAAACTGAGCAGCTCAACGTCGGGCGGCACGCGCCCCGGTGCGCTGGTCAGGCTCATCCCGGAGAAGAGGCGCAATCCCGCCGTGTCGTTGAGGTCCCCGAACAGACGGTCGAGCAGCGTCTCCGGTTCCGCCAGCGCCTGCCCGGCCACCAGGACGTCACCTGGAGCCAGCAGCGCGGCCATGGTCGACGTCACGCTCGTCCATTCTGGAAAGTGACACGGCTCATGAAACGACCAGCGGTTGAGCGTTGATGGCCATGCTGAACGGGAATCCCCCATTGAAGTGTTGATCCTGCGGAACCATGCACCCATCTGTTTCACGATGACCCGGTGGTTCATAACTCTCGCGCCCGGGCGGCAGCGTGTCAACTAGCCTGTTGATTAGCCGCCCCGAACCTGAGTAGGCTCAAGTGGCGCGCACCGTGGCCAGTGGAAGGGGCGAAGTGGGGGGTCGATCTGAGGTGATGACCATCGGAGCGGCCCTGACCCGGGCCGCCACGCTCTGGCCGGAACAGACGGCGGTGCTGCTCCCTCCGCAACGGGCGTCGAACCGGGAACTCCATCAACGGGCCGTCGCGCTGGCCCGCGGGCTCTACGCGCTGGGCGTGAGGCCGCGGTCGCGAGTCGGGCTTCTGATGCCGAATTGCATGGAAATGGTGGAGACGGTGTTCGCCCTGGCCATGCTCGGAGCGGTCTCGGTGCCGATCAACACGCGCCTGGCCCGGACCGAGCTGACCTACATCATCGGGCAGGCCGAGCTCACCATGGTGATCACCACTGACGGGACGCCGGAAGGTATCGATTTCGTCGAGCTGCTGGAAAGGAGCCTGGCGGCACCCCCCGGCCGCGACGGCCAGTTCGACCTGCCACAGCTGCCCGCCTTGCGCCGATGTGTCGTTCTCCAGGATGACCCGGCCCCGGCTGGCTTCGTCAACTCCGAGGAGCTGGACGATCGGGGGTCGGAGGTCACCGCCGATCTGGTCGAGCACATCGGCCGCCAGGTCGCGCTCAGCCATCCGGCCGTGATCCTCTTCACGTCCGGCACGACGTCCAGCCCCAAGGGCTGCATCCTGAGCCATGAGGCGATCGTTGGCACCGGGGTGGCCCGCATTGACGAGCGGCGTCGGAGCGCGCACCCCGTCGTCCTCTGGACGCCCTGCCCGCTCTTCCATGTGGGAGCCCTCGTCCCGCTGGTCGGTTGCGTGGCCCTGGGCGCTCCCTACATCACCACGCGCCGCTTCGATGCGGCGGAGGCGCTCCGTCTGCTCGAGACGGAACGAGTGACGATCGCCCTACCGCTCTTCCCTGCCTTCACCGACGCCATCATGGACCTCCCCCAATTCGAAGCGTCAGACCTGCGTCATCTGGAGCAGATTCTGACGACCGGACCTCCCCGGAGCGTGGAGCGGGCCCAGATCGGGTTCGCCCCCGCCAAGCTTGTCTCCGGCTACGGCATGACCGAGGTGTGCGGGGTGGCCGCTTCGTCACCCGCCGAGGAGTCGGATCAGGACCGCCTGGTCTGGGACGGTCGGCCGTTCGAGGGGATCGAAATGCGCATTGTCGATCCCGACTCCAATGTCGAGCGTCACCCCGGCTCAATGGGGGAGATCGTCGTTCGGGGCTATTGCACCTTCGATGGGTACTACCGGGATCCCGATGCCACCTCCGCCGCCTTTGACGCGGCCGGGTGGTTCCACACCGGCGACATGGGCGTGGCCGACGGAACGGGACGGGTGGCCTTCCGGGGTCGCTACAAGGACATGCTCAAGGTGGGCGGGGAGAATGTCGCCGCCCTGGAGGTCGAAGCATTCCTGGGCCGTCACCCGTTCGTCCGCCATGTTGAAGTTGTCGGCGTCCCCGATGCCAGGCTCGACGAAGTCGTCGCCGCCTTTATTGAGCTGGAACCGGGGTGCGTCCTCACCCGTGAAGAGCTGGTTGAGCACTGTCGAGGTGAGATCGCCCGCTTCAAAATACCCAGGTATGTCGAGTTCGTTGCCCCCGGTGACTGGCCGATGTCGGCCACCAAGGTGAATAAGGTCGCCCTGCGGGAGATGATGGGCACCCGAGCCCTGCGATGACCACGCTCAAGGTGACCTCGGGCGCCATCGACGGGTGGGTCAACGCCAATCTCGGCGTGCCTCCCGACGAGACCGTCAACGTGAGCTACTTGTTCCCGGACCTGGTGGCCCGCTGGGAGCGGAAAACCACGCTGCCCCAACTGATTGAAGAGATGGACCAGGCCGGAGTGGGCCGGGCCATCCTCTGCTCGGGCTACAGCGGCTATGACGACCACGCCTGGGTGTGTGATGCGATTGAGAAACATCCGGACCGCTTCGTCGGATCCCACGTGGTGGATCCCCGACAGGGACTGAAGGCGGTGCGCCTGGTGGACCGGCTGGTCCGAGAGGAGGGATTCCGGCTCATTCGGATCCTGGCCCTCTTCACCCAGATTCCCTACAACGATCCAATGTGTTACCCCGTCTACTCCAAATGCGCCGAACTGGGGGTACCGGTCGGGCTCAATGTCGGCATTCCCGGACCACTGGTTCCCGGCAAGTACCAGCACCCGCTGGCCGTGGACGACGTGTGTTCCTTCTTCCCCGAGCTCACCGTCATCTTCCAGCATGGCGGTGAGCCGTGGGTCGACCTCTGCATAAAGCTCATGCTCAAGTGGACCAACCTGCATTACATGACCTCGGCCTTCGCCCCGAAGCACATTCCGGCCGCCATCGTCAGCTACATCAACACGCGAGGGGCGGAAAAGATCATGTTCGCCAGTGACTACCCGCTCCTCACCTTCGAGCGCTGCATGAGGGAGGCGTGCGAGCTGCCCATCCGGGATCAGGAGCGGTTCGACAAATTCCTGCGCCTCAATGCCGAGAAGCTCTTCTTCTCCTGAATGACGGACCCGTCGTGAGTGGGGAATGGCGGTCGAGGGCGCTTCGTCAACGCAAGGGTTGACAGCGCGTTTTCCCTCAGCCATACTGACGAAGCCCGGTAAATGTCACACGGTGTGTGGGGCAGTACCGGTTGCAGCGGGGGGCGGCTGTTGGCTGCTCAGAGACGACAGTGGTGGGTTCTCTTTCAGGGGGTACAGCGCGTTGAATGGCATGTTCGGTCCAGTGCACGGAGTGCGTCAAGGAACCGCCGGAGAGACCTCCCGTTGCCCCGAGAAGCCTCGGCGATCAAAGGGTCACACCGTGGCCGCCATCCTGTCGACGTTCGCCGTGGTGGCCGTCGCCACCGGCTGTGGTTCACGCCTCACGCCCAGTGCGATCAGGTCCGACTCCGTAGGCCGGGTTTCCTATGCTGCCGCCGCCGCAACCGGTTCGGGAGGGGCGGCGTCGAGCGGCAGCTCAGGCAGCACCACACAGTCGACGGTGCCCGGAGGGGCAAGCGCGTCCTCCAGCGGAGCGGGGTCGTCCACCGGAACGGGCACCAGCGGAACCTCCACCGGGGCGACGTCACCGTCGGCTGCCGGCGGGCCGGCGACGGCCGCCGCCACTGCTGGTTCAGCCGCCCCGGCCGCCTTGCCGGCCACGATCAACCAGGTGAACGGGACCGGTTGCACGCCGGCCACGGGTTCGGTGGTCAATATCGGGACCGTCGGCACGTACTCAGGGGTCATCGGTGCCGTCGATCAGAACAGTGCGGTTCCGGTGCAGGTGTGGGCGGACTACGCCAACGCATGCGGCGGACTCGACGGCCATCAGGTCAAGCTCTTCACGGCCGATGATGGTGGAGATCCGAGCACCGCGGTCAGTGAGACGCAGCAGATGGTGCAAACAGACCACGTCATCGCCTTCGTGGGTGACTTTGCCGTTCTGACCGGGCCAGCCGAAGACGCCTATTTGGAGCAGAACAAAATCCCCGAAATCGGCGGGGATGGAGTGAGCACCGTCTACTACGCCGACAACATGTGGTTTCCCGTGACGACCGACTTCAACGACCTCGGTCTGGCTGCCCTAGGTGCGGCCAAGAAGGCGGGAACGACCAAGCTGGCCGTGTTCTACTGCGTCGAGCTCCCGACATTGTGCGGGGCCACCGCGACCGTGGTGGAGAACAACGCCACGGCGCAGGGAATGACCGATGTTCTCAATGCACCCGTGTCGCTCACGCAGCCCAGTTTCGCCGCTCAGTGCAGCCAGGCTCAGAGTGCGGGGGCCAACGTGATCTTCTCCCTGGTCGATAGTGCGGGGCAGGTCAGAGAAGCCGACAATTGCGCTACGGCGGCCAATTTCCATCCGAGCTATATATCCATCAGCCTGTCCGCCAACTCTGATCAACCGTCTGACGCGAACCTGCAGGGACTCTTCATCACCGTTGGATCGTTCCCGTGGACGGATAACACCACACCGGCCGAGAAGACGTTCCAGGCGCAGACGGTGAAGTACGCCCCTTCGGAGCTCTTGAACGCCACGTCGAGTGCCGATTGGGCTTCGGGCATATTGGCCATGCAGGCCGCGGCCGGGAATCTGAGTGCCTCCAACCCGACCTCGGCCCAGATCCTCAAAGGTCTCTACTCCATTAAGAACAACACCCTGGGTGGCCTCACCGCACCGTTGACCTTTACCAACAACGGGCAGCCACCCACGAAGATCTCGTGCTACTTCGCGGCCCAAGTCGAGAACAAGAAGTGGACGGCGCCTTTCGGCGACACGTTGCAGTGTCCCTAGCTGAGAAGAGAACAAGTCGGCGGCCAGACATGCCGCGTTACCAAGGCAGGAGGAACCGTTGTGGATATCAAATGGCTGAAACTTGAGTGGGACAGGGTCCTCAGCTGGGTCGCCGTCATCGCCGGCGCGGTGGCACTCATCATCGGGTGGGTGGGCGTCAGTGGGACGGGGTATGCGTCTGGACAGCTTCCGTACATCATCTCGGGCGGCATCGGGGGAATTTTTCTTCTCGGACTGGGCGCCATGACGTGGATGTCAGCTGACCTGCGTGATGAATGGCGCAAGCTCGACCGCCTGGAAGAGGCCATCAATCGAGCCGGCCTGGCCACCAGAGAGGTCAGCCCGGGGCCTGAAGGCGAAGACAGTTGAGCGACCCGCAGCCGGGAGCGCCGACGTCACACGGGGTCAGCGTGCGATCTCAACCCAGGAAGTTGGAGCGCCTGACCACGGTGATCTCGCTGCTTCGTCCAGGGGCGGTCACGCCGGAGGTCGAGACGCCACTAAAGCTGGAGTCCGTTCCCGCCGCTCGGCCCCGGAGGCACCGGGCCGAGGCCGCTTCTTTCGCCGTGCCCACCGCGCGATCGGTCCAATCACCCTGGACCGCTGAGGACCTGCTGCGTTGGGCGGGCTTGTGGGTCGTCGGCCTGGTGTTGCTGGGGGTGGGCTGGTACCAGGCTTCCGGAAAGGGGTCCTTCGGGGCCCAGGTGGCCCCGACCGATCTGGCCGTCGCCGGGGCGATCGTGGTGTGCGTGGCCAACGTCGTATGGATCCTCAATGGCCGGCGCGCCGTCGGGAGGCGCATGCACGCCCTCCTGGCCCCGATTGAGCAGTTGACCGACCTGCATCTGTCGGCCCGGGCCACGGCGGCTGGTGAGTCGAACCAGAACGAGGTCCTCGTGGCTGGTCCCGGCACCCGCCATTACCACCGGGCCTCGTGCCAATTGGCGGCGGGGCGCAACTGGCCCGCGCTCTCTGGTGTCGACTTGGCCGCCTCGGATCGCACGGCGTGTGGCGTGTGTCGTCCACTGGCATGACGTCACTGCCGGTTCGCCTCCCTCTTCCCGCTCGCCTGAGTGGGGCGAAGACCCAGAGGGCCGCCCTCGCGGCCGTAGTCGTGGTTGGGCTCCTGGTTGGTGTGTTGGCCGCCTCCAATTTCAAGGTGTGGCCCTTTGTCATCAACGGGCTCTCAGACGGATCCATTTACGCCATGGCCGCCGTCGGGCTGGTGCTGACCTACAAGACATCGGGGATCTTCAACTTTGCCATCGGGGCGCAGGCGGCCGCATCGGCCTACGTGTTCTACAGCTTCAGAATTACCGACGGGTTGCCCTGGCCCCTGGCGGCGTTGCTGGCCCTGGTCCTGGTCGCCGGCGTCGGCAGCCTCCTCCTGGAGCGCATGGCGTACCTGCTGGCCGACGCGCCCCCGGTGATGCGGGTGGTGGCGACCATCGGCCTCCTCGTCCTTCTGCAGTCCATCCTGGCGGGTGCCTACGGCCAGACCACTCTGCAGTTCGCCTCGTTCCTGCCCCAGAAGAGCTTTCATGTTGGAGGCATCAACGTCCTGAGCAGCCAGATAATTGCGGCGGTGCTCGCCCTGGCGGCGACGATGGGCCTCTATCTCTTCTTCAAACGGGCTCGCCTCGGCGTGGCCATGCAGGCCGTGGTCGATGACCCGAATCTCCTGGCGCTTGAAGCGACCAGTCCGGTCGTCGTACGGCGCTACGCCTGGGTCATCGGTTCGTGTTTCATATCGATCTCCGGCATGCTGATCGCACCCGAGCTCGGGCTCGACGTCAATAACCTCCTTCTCCTCTATATAGCGGCGTTCGGTGCCGCGGCCTTGGGCGCGTTCTCAAGTCTGCCGATTACCTACGGGTCTGCCATCGGTATCGGGGTCTTCATGAACGTCCTGTCCGACAAGCTGGCCGGCCAGGGCAACGCCACGGTCGAAGAGCTCTATACGCAGATCCCGTTTCTGGCTTTGATCCTCGCCCTCCTCTTCATCCCCCAGCGCAAGCTGGTGGAGCGTGGCATGCGTCGGGTTCGCCGACTACGCCCTTCGGTCAAGCTCCCTCCCGTGGCCGTCGGGTCTATCGGGGTCGTCGGCCTCGGGCTCGCCCTCCTCATGCCCTACATCGTGGCTCCCGGCTTCATCGACCTCTACACGACCGGTATCGGGTTCGCGGTGGTCCTGGCCTCCCTGGCGTTGGTTCTGTGGACCTCAGGGCAGATCTCGTTGTGTCAGATGGCCTTTGCCGCGATCGGCGCCACCACCTTGGTCCACGCCCAGCAGGCGGGCTTTCCCTGGCTCCTCGCCGTCCTGGTTGCGGGTCTGGTCGCCGTCCCGGTTGGAGCCGTCGTGGCCATTCCCTCGTTCCGGCTCTCCGGCATCTACCTGGCGGCGGCCACGTTTGCCTTCGGACTCCTTTTCCAGAATCTGGTCTACAACACGTTCCTGATGTTCGGTGGCGTGGGCACCGTCTCGGTCAAACGCCCGAGCTTCTTCGGCTCGCATATGGGATCCGACGAGGGTTACTACTACACGGCGCTGGCGATCGCCGCGGCATGCATGGTGATTGTCGTACTGGTGAAGCGGAGTCGCCTCGGTCGTCTGCTGCGGGGTTTGTCCGATTCCCCGGTCGCCCTGGACGCGCACGGGACAAACACCAAGGTGACGAGGCTTCTCGCCTTCTGCATTTCGGCCTTCCTGGCCGCCATTGGCGGTGCGCTCATCGCCGGGGTGACCCAATCGGCCGGGTCGGACCCGACCGGGCCGTTCGGGTACTTCAACTCGCTCGCCCTGGTCGCCGTACTCGCCTTCTGCGGGAGGCGCCTGATCTTCTCGCCCATCGTTGCCGCGTTCATCTTCGAGGTGCTGAAGAACTACGCGCCCTTCACCAGCAAGTTCTTCACGGATTATGAAGGTGTGTTCTTCGGCGTGCTGGCCATCGGCGTGGCCGTCCTTCCGGCAATCAGCTGGTTGCGACCGGGCAAGAGAGGCTTCCAACGAGAAGGAAGAAGCCCCGTCTCAGAACGCCTTCTCTATGAGGAAGGGGCATTCCTATGAACCCGACGTTCCATGAGGTACTCCCGGATCTGCAGGTCAGCCACGCCACGGTTCGGTTTGGTGGCCTGATCGCCGTCAACGATGTGTCACTCAATGGCCGGGCCGGGACCATCACCGGCCTCATCGGCCCGAACGGGGCGGGTAAGACAACCACCTTCAACGCTTGTACCGGTGCGGTGCCGCTGTCGTCGGGTCGAGTGGAATTGGGGGCGTACCGGCTGGACCAGCACTCCACATCAGTCAGGGCCAGCCACGGCCTTGGGCGGACATTCCAGCGCATGGAACTGTACGACTCCATGACGGTGTCGGAGAATGTCGCCCTCGGTCCAGAGGCCGCCTACTCATCGCGGCGCCCCTGGAGCCAATTGTTCAGCCCGCCGCGACAGCAACGCGAGATTCGTCGCCGGTCCGAATCAGCCATTGCGCTGTGCGGCATCGGGCCACTGAGGAGCCGCATCGCGGGAGACCTGTCAACCGGGCAGCGCCGTCTGGTCGAACTGGCCCGGGCCATTGCCAGCCCGTTCCGCTTCCTGCTTCTTGATGAGCCATCCTCTGGGCTCGACCCCGGCGAAACGGAGCGATTCGGTCAGATACTCAAGGGATACGTCGACGAGACCGGCATCGGCATCGTCCTGGTGGAGCACGACATGGCTCTGGTCGCCGCCGTGTGCTCCTACATCTACGTGCTCGATTTCGGCCGGCAGATCTTTTCGGGCACCACCGAAGAGACGTTACGAAGTGAGATCGTGAAGGCGAGCTACCTGGGCTCCGAGGCGGTCGATGCCGATGAGGAGTTGGACCAGGACGAGGCCGCATGGGATCCCTATGACGCACCGGAACTGAGTGTGACCCGCGGTGTTTGAACTCAAGGGGATCTGCGCGGGCTACGACACGGGTCAGGTCTTGACCGACGTTGACCTGGTGGTACCCGACAACTCAGTCGTGGCATTGATCGGGCCGAACGGAGCGGGCAAGACGACGCTGCTGCGAGTGGCGTCAGGTCTCTTGAAGCCGACCAGCGGCTCCGTCTGCATTGACGGAGAGGACGTCACCGGACGAGCCCCCCATCAAATGGCGCAACGGGGTATCTGCCATGTTCCCGAGGGGCGGGGTATCTTCCCCGCGCTCAGCGTGGCCGACAACATCCGCCTCCAGGCCCCTCCTGACGTCGACCGCAAGGCCGTTGCCTCGGTGACCAAGGTGTTCCCCCGTCTGGGCGAACGCCTGGGTCAACTGGCCGGCACCATGAGCGGAGGGGAGCAGCAGATGCTGGCCCTGGCCCACGCCTACGTGAGCAACGCCAATCTTGTCCTGCTCGACGAGGTGTCGATGGGCCTGGCGCCCAAGGTGCTAGACGAGATCTTCGGGTATTTGCGGCGCCTCGCCTCTCAAGGCACCTCGCTGCTGCTGGTGGAGCAGTACGTGGCGCGTGCCCTGGAACTCTGTGACTACGTGTACATATTGAACCGAGGTCGCATCACGTTTGCGGGAGAGCCCTCCGAGGTTGGCGAGGACATTGTGCTGGAGTCCTATCTCGGAGCGCTGGCCGGATGAACGGTCCTCTGGGGCGGATCGCTCAGCGGAAGCGTGGACGGCCAGTGGTTCGCCGTCACTGGTGGAAGGAGGTGACCTTCGTCGCCGGGTTGCTCGTCACCCTGGGCGTGACCGGTGCTCAGAGCGTTCAGGCCGCCACCCCAACGACCTCGACCTCGACCACGACGTCGACGACAACTCCGACGTCGACGACGACCGGGCCCGCGCCGTCGACTACTGCAGGCTCTTCGTCCGGCGCCAGTTGCGCTCCCGGGGGGGACGGACTCGCTTCGGCCAGCTACACACTGGTGGCTGATGCCGAGCCGGTGTTACTTACCGTTCTAGACGGGCAAGCACCCCTCGTCCCCGGTGGGGTCGACCTGCTTGATCTGTCGCCCGTGTCGGCTCAGTCCGAGCTGGACAGCCTTCAACAGGGTACGGCGTTTGCCGGTTCGCCCGACTTCGGCTCCTTCGTCGACTCGCTCCCGGGAACCGTCAGTGGACTTCTCTCGGGCGCCGGCCCCCCCTTGCCGGCCGTTCCCGGCACGGTCGCCAGCAGCTCCAACGTCCCGACGGATCAGGAGACCCTCGGTCCCTACGAGATCTCGGCCAAGACATCGTCGGTCGAGTCACAGGCGGCGGCGCTGGTTGGCGCCAGCGCGTCGACCGGCCTGAGTGGAGCTGAGGCCACGGCCGATACGGTGATCAATCCGGACTGCAGCGTGACGTCGACGGCGACGTCCCACATAAGCCTGATCAATCTGGGAACGCTGATGGACCTCGGCGACATCTCGACCACCACCACGGTGACGGAACAACCGGGTGGCCAGCCGGTCATCTCGACAACCATGAGCCTGGGCACGTTCACGCTGCCGATCCTGGGGCCGAACGGGCTGACCGATAAGGGGTTCACCGTGGCCGGTCTGACCGTCCCGTCGCCCGTACAGACGATCTTCAAGGCTCTGTCCACCGCGCTTGGGTCCACCGTCAACCTGCAATATCTCCCCGCCACGACGACGACCCAGCTCCTGCACAGTGGAACGATCACCGGCGAAGGAGTGGAGTCGGCTGCGCTGAAAATGACGTTCACCCCCGACGTGCCAACGCAGGGCAAGGTACCCGTCAGCTTGATTGTGGGGCGCACGTTCGTCTCCGTGGACAATGCTGCACAAAGTACGGGCGCCGCGGACAGCGGCAGCGGGAGTGACCTGGGGGTCACGGGAGCTTCCACCGACAGCGGTTCCCTCGGTTCAGGAGTCAGCGGGCTCTCCACCTCGGACCTGTCGGGTTCGTTGGGGAGCGGGAGTACCGGCACCGGTTCGACCGGATCCACGTCAACCCAGACCGGAACGGGTATCCCCAGTGGGTCAAGCGCGCAGTCACTGCCGTCGCTTGGACGGCTGGTGAGCAAGATCGGGCCATCAGGGGAGAGCTTGTACCTCATCCTGGTGCTCGGCGGGCTGGCGGCCCTGGGCGGCTCTCAATTGCTCCGACTGCTGGCCATCCGGTTGAAGCTCGCCCATTCCTGAGGTGACGGGGCATGGCGCGACGACACACACCGGATGGTCACTCTCCGTGACGTTCGACGTTGACCGGTTCCGTCGGGTGATGTCGCATTTCTGCAGCGGCGTGATCATCGTGACCGCATGTGACGACGAGGGCCCGGCTGGGCTGACGTGTCAGTCGTTTTCGTCGCTGTCGACGGATCCCCCGCTGGTGCTGCTCTGTCCCGCCAAGTCGTCCGTCTCGTGGCCGCGGATCAGAGCGACCGGCAGCTTCTGCATCAACGTCCTCGGCGAGGAACAGCAGGACCTCAGCACGGGCTTCGCCCGCAGTGGAGGCCCGAAATTCGAGGGAGTCGAGTGGGCCGCCGGGCCACTGGGCGCGCCCCGGCTGCCGGGTTTCGATCGCCCACATAGATTGCCGGCTGGAGGCCGTACACGACGGAGGCGACCACGAGATTGTGGTGGGCCGGGCCGTGCATATCGACCACGTCGAGGATCGGCACCCGCTGCTCTACTTTCGGAGCCGGTATGCCTGCGTGCAGCGTGAGGTCGCGGCCGCGCCGACGGCCCGAAGAGAGGAGCGCGGATGGCCAGGGACGGGGGCGGTGTGAAGAGTGGGACGGGCGCCCCACCCTCCACACCGAACACGCGACCCGATGGCGGATTGAACCGGGTCGTCCCCCCAGGCGAGGGAGAGGCGGAACCCTTGGGGGAGGTGGCTCGACCACACCCTCGTGACGATGCTACCGACCGGCTCGACTCATCGTCAACACTGATGTTGTGTATCATGGATGCCGCGACATTCGCCGGCGAATGCTCCATCGGGAATGGGAGGGATCGGTATGCCCACAGCGACCACGACTGACGGCAATCTGGCCGCCATGGCCGAGTTCAGCGGGGAACCGTACGTGGTGGTGTCGACCGACTCCCACGCCGGTCCCAACCCGGAGCGCTATCTACGGCCATATTGCCCCGAGCAGTATCTGGCCGAATTCGACGAGTACTGCCGGTTGGCCCGGGTTGGTGCCGATCGCACCATTGCCCACGTCAGGGCCGGTCGGAGCGGGGACAAAACTGATCCGACCCTTCGTGAACTGGGGATGGAGGCAACCGTCCGCTGTATTGAATGCGAGGGCCACCACGATCCCCACGCCCGCCTGCGCGACATGGACACGTCGGGGATCGCGGCCGAGGTCGTGTTCGCCGGCGGGCAGAACTTCGAAGAGCTCCCGTTCATGGGCAAGGGATGGAACGCCGGAGTCGCCGGGTTCAGCGGTGAACTGCGCTCAGCGGCTGGGTCCATTTGGAATCGCTGGTTGGCCGAGTACGTCAGCGTCAGTCCGGAGAGGCTGGTGGGCGTCCTGCAGACTCCCGTGTGGGATGTGGATCTCGCGGTACGAGAGGTTGAGTGGGGCGCTGAGCGAGGGTTGCGGGTGGTGAACCTCCCCGCTCCCCGGGCTGATTTCCCCGCCTACACCAGTCTGGTCTATGAGGATCTGTGGGCGGCCTGCGACGCGGTCGGCGCCGTTCTCGTGACGCACAGCGGTGGAGGCGAAGAGCCGCTCGGGATCAAGGAACGACGAGGTGGGTTCCTGCACATCGTCGAGAACCACTGGCTCGGCAATCGAGGTCTGGCCCAATTGATCTTCGGCGGTGTGTTCCACCGGCACCCCGGGCTCCGGTACGTCCTGACCGAACAGCGGGTCGAGTTTGCCCCCGAGCTGATACGCCACCTGGATTCCGCTTACGAAGCCGGGATGAGAACCGACCGCACGGGGGGAGGGCTGGTTCCGGCCGCGCCCTTCCTCTACGGCGAGTCTGACGTGGATCCCGATGAGAGGAGCGGCGACGCCTTGCCCCGGCACCCGAGTGACTACTGGCGGGACAACTGCCTTTTGAGCGGGAGCTTCCTGGCCCCCTACGAGGTTGCCCTGCGCCATGAAGTCGGCCTGGGCAACCTGATGTGGGGCTCGGACTATCCCCATATTGAGGGGACGTGGCCCCACTCCAGAGAGTCCATTCGACGGACGTTCTCGCCCGTGCCAGAGGGCGAGACACGCCTGATCCTGGGTGAGACGGCGATTGGCGTGTACGGGTTCAATCGGTCGGCACTGGTCCCCGTGGCGGCTCAAATCGGCCCGACGCCGGCCGAGGTGGCCGTGCCGCTGACCCCGGACGAAATACCTCTCGGTCGGGGCGGGGCCTTCCGTGAATTCGGTAGCTACGCGTAGACGCCTGACCCGGGGTTTCACTGGTTGAGCCCGCCCATACCCCGGCCAGAGTTGCGCCGCGCCCGCCCCAGGAGTGACGTAGTGACCGGTCGTCCCTATGGTGTGGCATCAGAACGGGCACGACGGCAACAGGACCGGGGGCGCAGTGAACCGGATCGGGGACTACGGGATGATCGGCGACTGCCACTCGCTGGGCCTGGTCGGCCGGGACGGCTGCATCGAATGGCTCTGCTTCCCCCGGTTTGATTCGCCCTCGGTCTTCGGCCGCGCCCTGGGTGAGGATGCCGGCCACTTCGGGGTCGCACCGGACCAGGAGGTGCGAGAGTGCCGGCGCACCTACCTGCCTTCGACGAATGTCCTGGTCACGACGTTCGTGACGTCCGAGGGCGAACTCGAGCTCACCGACTGCATGCCGGTACGGCCGTTCAGTGACGCCGACCCGACCGCCGTGGTCACCCACGCCTCGGTGCTGCGCCGGATCCGTTGCCGGTCGGGTCGGGTCACGGCGGCCGTCGATCTACGGCCCCGCTTCGAGTACGGGACCGTGTTGCCCCGCTTCACCGCCACCTCATCGGTCACGGCGAAAGTGGTGGGCGGTCCCGATGCCCTGTGGATCCGGGCCAGTGGCCCACTCGACGTCGACCGCCAGCACATCACGGCCCGCTGGGAGCTGGCCGCGGGGGACGAGCAGTGGATCGAGGCGGAGTGGACCCCGGCGGTCAGTCCATCACCGCACGACCCCACCGTGGATCACCGGTCCGCCATGACGGAGCGCCTGCAGGAGACCATCGGCTTCTGGGAGGCCTGGTTGGCTCGCTGCAGCTACGTGGGCGACCACCAACGGCGGGTCCACCGGTCGGCCCTCGTGCTCAAGGCACTGACCTATGCGCCGACGGGGGCGGTCGTGGCGGCCGGGACGACGTCACTGCCCGAATGGATCGGTGGCGGGCGCAACTGGGACTACCGCTTCACTTGGATCCGCGACGCCACCTTGACGCTGGCTTCGCTGGCCCTGCTCGGCTACCTCGGTGAAGCCGCCGCCTTCAAGGGGTGGCTGGAACGCACGGGCGCCGGCCGGCCCGAGGACCTCCAGGTCATGTACCGGGTCACCGGGGAGCGTCTGCTCCCCGAGATCGCCATTGAGCATCTCGCGGGTCACCGCGGTTCGAGCCCGGTGCGGATCGGCAACGGGGCGGCCGGGCAGGTGCAGCTGGACTCACTCGGTCAACTGCTGGAAGCTGGCTATCTCTTCGGGCGGGCCGGCGGTGAGCTCACCGTCGACAACGGGGAGTTCCTCCGCCGGGTGGCCGACCTGACCGTGCGCGAGTGGCGCCGGCCCGACCAGGGGATCTGGGAGATCCGGGACTCGCCGCGGCACTTCGTCCACTCGAAACTGAACTGCTGGATGGCCCTCGACCGCGCCGTGCGCCTGGCCGAGGCCGGTCAGCTGCGGGGCGACGTCGAGTTGTGGCGGAACGAACGCGACGCCGTGGCCGCCTGGCTCCACTCGGAGGGCTCGCCGGATGGTTGGTACATCCAGGCTGCCGGCCATCCGCTGGCCGATGCGGCCGCGTTACTGGTGCCCGCACTCGGTTTTCTGGCGCCGGCGGACCCCCGGGTCCTGGCCACCATCGATGTCGTCCAGCGCGACCTCAGCGACGGCCTCCACGTCCATCGCTACCGTTCCCCTGATGGCCTGCCGGGTGACGAGGGGGCGTTCCTCCTGTGTTCGTTCTGGTTGTTGGATGCCTTGATCCATGCTGGACGTCTCGAAGAAGCGCAAGTCCTACTGGAGCGGCTCTTCGGGCTGGCCAACGACGTGGGGCTCTACGCCGAGATGGTCGATCCCGCCACGGGCGAGCAGTTGGGCAACACCCCGCAGGCCTTCACCCACATGGCGGTCGTCACCTCGTGCAGCGCCATCTCGGCGGCTCGGCGGGGCCAACTACCCTCGCCCGACCATCGGTTCTCCTTCATAGAGGCCGCCCTGGACCGCCGGCTGAGGGCCGGCACCGCCTGAAGCACGCTGGCCCGGCCGCAGGCGTGAGGAGGCGAGGCGGAGGGTATGGAGCTACCTGCAATGCCGGTGGCCACTCAGGGTGAACAGCACCACCACCAGCGCGAATCGCCTTGGAGTTGGCTGCTGGCCTTTATCGGTGTGATCGGTGCCGTCATCGCCCTCAGCCTCGTTCCGGAAAAGGCCCATCACGCCGCCGCCCAGACGTGGACACCGTTCGTCCTGGTCTCGGGGCTGCTGCTCATCGGGCTGGTGGCCGAGGATGACGGGCTCTTCAGGGCCGCCGGCCACCGGTTGGCCCGACTGGGTCGTCACGGCCTTGTCTTCTATTTGGGGGCAGCCGTCCTGATCACGTTGGTCACGGCCACGCTCAACCTCGACACCTCGGTGGTGTTCCTCACCCCCGTGCTCATTTCGGCGGCCCACCAGAGAGGCGGCGGAGAGCGGCCGCTCCTCTATGGATGCCTCCTCCTCTCCAATGCCAGCTCCCTCTTCCTGCCCGGATCCAATTTGACCAACCTGATCGTCCTCGGTCATCAGCCGCGCTCCGGTGAAGCCTTCCTGGCGCTGATGTGGCCGGCCGCCCTGGTCGCCTGCGTCGTCACTGCATGCTGCGTGGGGATCTGGGGCCGTCGCGACCTGGTTTCGGTGGCGACCCTGCCGCCGCCGGCCGAGCGACCGCGCCTCGGCCTGGGATTAGCCGCCGTGAGCGTGGCCACCGTTCTCGTGGTCGTCCTGTCATCGCCGGCGCTGCCCGTGCTGGCCGTCGGGCTGGTGGCCGGCACCACCAGAGTGTGGCAGCACAGAGTCGGGTCGCAGCGGGCCCTCGACACCCTGGGCGTGCCGGTGCTGGTCGGGCTCTTCGGACTGACCGTCGCCCTGGGCGCGCTGGGTCGGGCCTGGGACGGCCCGGTCCATCTCCTCTCACACGCCGATGGGGTGGCCACGGCGCTCCTGGCCGCCGCGGCCACGGTGCTCATCAACAACCTCCCGGCCGCCGCGCTCCTGGCGGCCCGGGCGCCCCATCACGCGTCAGATCTACTGGTGGGGCTGAACCTGGGGCCGAACCTCGGTGTCACCGGCTCGCTGGCCTGGTTCCTCTGGCTCCGGGTGGCGCGGACCAGCGGCGCCAAGCCGTCGATCGCCCAAGCCAGTCGCCTCGGTCTGGTCGTCGTGCCGCTTTCCCTGGCCGCCGCGCTCGGCGCGCTGGCCCTGGCCGGATCAGGATAGGGGGGCAGGCCCTTCCGGCCAGACCTCCATCATGCGTTCAGGGCTCGACAACGGCGTGAATCCGAATTTGGCGTAGAGACCGTGGGCATCCCCGGTGCCCAGGAGCATCCGCAGGCCGTGGACACTGGGATGTGCCGTGGCGGTCTGGACCAGAAGGACGCCCAGGCCTTCTCCCCGGTGCCCGGGGTCGACGAACACGTCACACAGCCAGGCAAACGTGGCCCCGTCGGTCACCCAGCGACAAAAGCCCACCTGGGAACCGCCCTCGTCGTAAAGCCCCAGATTGAGCGACCCGGCCAGGGCCTGCTCCGTGGTAGCGGCGGGTCGGCCTTTGGCCCAGTAGCTCTGGGTGGAGAGCCACTCGTGGACGTACGCGACGTTGAGCAAGGTCTCGTCGTCGCTGACCCGGTAGCCCGCCGGCCCCAGCCAGGTGGTCATCGGTCCCGGTCGCCGTACAGCTCAACCTTGACGGCTATTTCTGGGTACACCTTCAGCATGAGCATGCTGGGCGGCTTCATGTTGAACTCACGGATGTCGAAGACGTACTCGCCCCTCAGCTCAATAGTCTCGTCGTCCTTGATCTCAATGGTCATTTCATGCTCGAAGGTCCGGACGCGCCCGTGAAAGGTGAGATCGCCGGTGACCAGATAGCGACCCGCCGATCCGCCCGCTCGGACCTGCGTGATCTGACCGATGATGGATGGGTATCGCGTGGCGTCAATGCGGCGCCGCAGCTCCAGGTCGTAGAGGCGGTTGCCCGATGACAGTCGGTCAGAGGACACCTCCAAGGTGCCGGTGACGGGAGCCGAGAGATCAAGGGCGCCGTCGGGGTCCCTGGTTACCTCGACCGACCCGCGCAGGCCCCGCGTCTCCGTGTTGATGGGGTGGAGGTTGGAATGGGCGTCGACCCAGACACAGGATCTGGTCGAATCGAAGGTGAATTTCAGGGGTGGCACGCTGGTCTCTCTGGCCGTGTCGGAGGTCCGGCTGGTGACTACCACCCTACGCGCCACGGCCGTTCCTGACCTACAGTTCCAACATGGCCCGACTCCATATTCCCGAGGGCGAAGGCGGCGACGCCGTGCAGTTGTGGTCGCTGCGGCCCGAGATGGGCGCGGCCGTCAACCGGCTGGTCGACGCCGCCTACAACAAGAGCATTCTGGACGTGCGCGTGCGCGAAGCCGCCCGCATGCGCATCGCCCAGCTCAACGACTGCACCGTCTGCCTGGCCTTCCGGGCCGACAAGGTCAGGTCCCAGGGCCTGACCGAGGACTTCTACGGCCACGTCGGCGCCCACGACGACGGGGGTCGCTTCAGTGAACAAGAGCAGTTGGCCATGGAGTACGCCGAGCGGTTCGCCAACGACCATCACAACATTGACGACGCCTTCGTCAACCGGATGAGGAAGTCGTTCACCGATCCCGAGATCCTCGACCTCACCATCTGCCTGGCCGCCTTCCTCGGTCTCGGGCGCACCTTGCGCGTCCTCGGCATCACCGAGACGTCGCTCACCGACGTCTAGAGCGCCCCGTCACGCAACGTCTGCGTCGTTCTTGGCATCTGGGTGGCGTCTACGCAGTCGCCCCGTCAGTGCCGCACTCGTCGAGAAACGCTCGGGCCGCTCGCTTCGAACTGAGCAAGTGCAGCGCCGCATGCTGCCCGTGCTCGGAGATGATGCCGCGTTCCCGCTCAGGCTCCTTACGACGATCCCACCAGTTGACCCCGACCATCCGCCACTCGTCGCGCAATCGTTGGATCACGGAGTCGTCGCAACCGTCGGGCATCACGGTGCCAACCGGCCTTCGAACTCCACGCACGAACGCCCGACCGGCGCAGAGCCACCACGGCGTAGCGAGCACGACGACAGTGTCCGCTCGCTGCAGGCGAAGATCGAGCGTTTCGCGATAGTTGCCGTCAGCGATCCAGGCGTCGCCCGCCAGCAGGCTGCGCTGCTTCAGCCGCCACTCGTCATCCGACGGCTTCACCCAGGCTGGCTTCCAATAATGGAGGTCGAGATGGATCAGCGGTAGGCCGGTCCTCGTCGACAGGGCCTTCGAGAACGTGCTCTTCCCGGACCCGGGCATTCCGGTGACGATGACGCGATGGCCGACGGCCCCCGATGCGTTACCCATGGTGACCAGGATCGCAAAGTGCCTTGGAGGAGGCAAACGTTGCCTGCGGTGGCACGAGACCGTTCAGGAAGGTTCGGGGGCGTCGAACGCGGTATCGCGCTCCCGCACGGCGTTGCGCAGCCCTATTTCGCCGATCCGATCGGTGAAGGCCAGCGCTTCGGGGGCCCGGTGACCGATGGCATCGTTGAGCGCGGCGAACTTCTGCAACTGCGATCGACCCATGAGTTCCACCCCCATATTGACGACTCTCTTGTTGGCGACGAGCAGGTCGCGGCCGATCAGCGCCATGCGGGAGGCCAGGTTGAGCACGACCGAATCGAGTTGATCGGCCGGAGCGCACTCCACCACCAGGCCGATGTCGTGAGCCTCTCGCCCGCTCAGGGTGTCGCCCGTGAGCAACAGCCGCTTGGTCCATTGCGGACCAAGGTGGTACAGCCACATGTTGGTCGGGGGTACGCCCATGGAGCGAACGGGAGGGAAGCCGATCCGGGCGTCTTCTGCGGCCACCACCAGATCGCAATGCAGGGCCAGGTCAGTTCCGCCGGCCAGGCAGTTCCCCTGCACCTGGGCGATGACGGGTATGGCGCAGTCCCAGAGCTTGGCCCAACCCGACGCCAGGGCGAGCATGGCGGTGACGTCGCCCTCAATGGCCGCGTGCGGGGCGAAGTCGCCCGGTTCGACATCCTCGGCCACGAACCCGTAGCCCGATGAGAACGAGCGCCCGGTGCTCCGGATGATCAGCACCCTGACCTGCTCGTCCACCTCAGCTGCCGCGACGGCCTGGAGGATCTCGCGCACACTCTTGGGAGTGAGCGGGTTGTGCTGGTCCGGCCGGTTCAGGGTGAGGCGCCGGACCAGCCCGATCTGCTCCACCGTCAGCGTGGTGAACTCGACCGTCATGACGCACTCCTCTGCTGATCGCCTGTTAGCAACTGGGCCTTGAGTACCTTGCCTGCTTCATTCCGGGCCAGTGACTCGACAAAGGTAATACGGCGGGGCACTTTGTAGTCGGCCAGTCGTTCCAGCAGGAATGCCCGCAAAGCGTCGGTCGAAAGGGCATGCCCGTCCCTGAGCACGGCCCAGGCCGCGATGTCCTCACCGAGGACGGGGTGGGGGATGCCGGCCACCGCAGCGTCGGTCACATCAGGGTGCTCGAAGATCGCCGACTCCACCTCGCCGGGCACAATGTTGTGCCCGCCCCGGATGATCATCTCCTTCTGGCGTCCGACGATCCACAGGAATCCGTCCCGGTCGACCAGCCCGAGGTCGCCGCTGAGCAGCCATTCGTCGGGCCACGTGGCACGGGCGGACGCTTCGTCGCGCCAGTAGGTCCGTCGAGGCCGATTCCCCCTGATGCTGACCTGACCGACCTGGCCCACCTCGACTTCGGTGCCATCGGGGTCGAGGATGCGCACGGCGACGCCGGGGAGCGGCTTCCCAACCGATCCAAGGTGCTGCCCGCCATCACCCATCGGGACGGAAGTGACGGCACCGAATTCGGTCATGCCGTAGCCACAGGTGATATCGGCTTTGGGCAGTCGAGCCCCGAAGTGGCGCAGCGTCTCGGTGGCGATCGGGGCGCTCCCGATATTCACCACGGCCAGGCTGGAGAGATCGGCCGACTCGAAATCGGGGTGGGCCACGATGAGCTGCACCATGGCCGGGACCAGGAAGGCGGCCACGGGCCGTGAGGCCGCGACCGCCTCCAACCACTGGGCCGGGTCGAAGTGCGGCAGAAACCAGCCACTCAAACCGCCCCGCATCGGTCCGCAGATGAGGAGTGAGCCGCTCGTGGTCGAGAAGGGTGAGGAAGAGATGAACCCGAGGCCGAGCCAGTTGGAGGGAACCCGATCCGTGGAGGAGAGCCCGCCATGCTGGACGGTCACCCCCTTGGGTGCTCCCGTCGTGCCCGACGTGTACATGATGTCGGCCACGTCCAGCGGGCTCAGGTGGTGATCGATTCGAGCGCTGTCGGCGTCGAGGAGATCGCGCCAGCGCAGATAGGCGGGGTCGGAGCCTTCGGTGCTCGCCACCAGGTCGAGGGCCGAGCCCACTTCAGGATGAGCTTTGAGCACCCGATCGCTGGCCAGCAACAGGGACGGCTCGGCATGGGCCAGGATGCGCAGCATCTCCGGACCGCCCAGTCGCGTGTTGAGGGGGACAGCCACCGCCCCGATCCTGTGCACGGCCATGTAGGAGATGAGCCAGGGGAACGGCTCGTCCTCGGTGATGGCCAGCACAATGCGCTGGCCCGCGCCGAGGCCACGGGCCATCAGGCCGCGGGCCAATCGATTGGACTGGGTGTGCCAGTGGCCCAAGGACAGCTCGCTGCCGTCAGCCAGGTTCCGCCAGGCGACGGCCCGGGGGAAGGTGCCGGCCAACTGCGCCAGCAGCTCGGTCTGGAGCAGGGTCATATCATCGCCGAACGGCCACTCAACCATTTAGTAGGGCGCGCCGCCTTCAAGAATGGTCCGCGGGTTCTCGACCATCATCTGGTGGATGTCGGCCTCGCTGATGCCCCGCTCGCGCATGGTGGGGAGCACGTCGTTGGGAATATGGGTCCAGCGCCAATCCTTGGCAGCCTCGACCATGGAGCGGGGGAACCAATCCACGAAGCACATGGCATCGTGTGAGAGCACCAGTCGCTCGGCATAGCCGCGTTCGCACAGGCGCACCACGGCGTCGACCCGTTCCTCGAGGGTGAATCCGAAGAGGCCAAAGTGGTCGAAGCCGAGGAATGAGCCGTTTTCAATGAGCTCGAGGTGGTAGTCCGTGTTCAAGGTGCCACCGCTGTGGCCGATCACCACGCGTGAGAGGTCGACGCCCTCCTCCTTGAAGATGCGTTGCTGATGGAGCCCCCACGGTTCCGGCGGCGTCGGGGTGTGGGTGGTGATGGCCACCCCGGTGGCCCTATGCGCCTGGGCGACGGCCCGGAGGACCCGCTCGACCCCGGGGGTGATGCCGGGTCGATCGGAGGCGCACTTCAAGATCCCCGCCCGCACGCCGGTGTCGGCAATGCCCTCGTTGATCTCGCGGATGAACATCTCCACCATCGGCTCCGGTCCGCCCATCACGGTCCCCGGCCCGCGGAAGTGGAAGAACATCGGCACCTCGTTATAGGTGTACACGCCGGTAGCGACCACAATGTTGATGTCGGGCACCAGGTCGGAGATCGCCTTGACCCGAGGGATGTAGCGCCCCAGGCCGATGACGGTGAGGTCGACCAGGGTGTCGATGCCCTGCGCCTTGAGCTCCTTGAGTTTGGCCACCGCGCCAGCCTGCTCGGCCTCCTCGTCCCACTCGTCCGCGGTCTTGGCGATGTCGGGACTCAACACGAAAATGTGCTCGTGCATGAGCGTTGCACCCAGTGCGTCGCCCGCAATGGGCCCCTGCACCGTGTTGACCTGGGACATCGTCTACCTCTCGCCTGCCTCTGCGGACCGCCCCCGACGGCGACGCCGTGATCGTAGCGGGGGCTGCACGTTTCGGCCGAGCCGCATGGGGCACAATGACACAGCAGGCCCTCAGTGGGCATTGTGCTGAGTTCATAACTGCGATGTTCGGATAGGGGCAGTCCGAGACAGACGAGGTCCCATTCATGCAGCGCCCGCCCGAACAGCATTCTCCTGAGTCCCGACAGCGGGCTCAGGCGCGCCTGCGCCGGCTGACCCGCTCGGTGGTGCTGGCCGCCACGGGAGCCACCGCGGTGATCGGCGTGGTGGTGGCCAAGGAGCACTCCGGTGCCAGTGGCTCGACCACCACGACCTCTTCGACCTCCACCTCATCTTCCACCACCCCGCTCCCGACCACCAGCCCCAGCACCACTGAGCCGACCAGTTCGGCGACGAAGGGGTCGGACTCGTCCACCACGACCCCCACCACGACGGCGCCGACCACCACCACGACGAAGCCGCGGGTGACCTCGGGCGGCACGTCATGACGATTGCCATCGACCGGCCGGAGGCTGACGGTCTGACCATGCGCTCGGTCCAGGCCATCGGCACCACCGCCACCGTCCTGGTGCAGGACCCCGGGCAGGCCGAACCGGCGCTGCGCATCCTGTACTCGGAGCTGGGTGCCATTGACCGCGCCTGCAGTCGATTCCGCTCCGACTCCGAGCTGCAGATGGTCCATGCTCACGCCGGACGACCGGTCCGCGTCAGTGCGCTCCTCTTTCACGCCCTCGAGGTGGCGCTGGCCGTGGCTGAGCGCACCCACGGTGCCGTCGATCCGACCGTGGGCAATGCCATCGCCACGCTCGGGTACGACCGTGATCTGAGCGAGGTGGTCGACCGCCCGGCCGTGGCTCCTCACGCCCTGGGCCCGGTTGTCGGCTACTCCCACGTGCATCTGTCGCGCGCGCAGCGAACGGTTCGCATCCCGCGCGGCGTGCGGCTCGACCTCGGCTCGTCGGCCAAGGCGTTGGTGGCCGACACCGCCGCCGCCCATATGGCCAACGAGCTCGGCTCCGGCGTGCTGGTGAGCATCGGCGGAGACGTGGCGGTAGCAGGAACGGCTCCCGAGGGTGGCTGGGCGGTCGGCATCGCCGTCGCATCGGCCGCGCCGGCTGACCAGGTGGACCAGGTCGTGGCCATCCGTCAGGGTGGGTTGGCCAGCTCCAGCACCTCGGTGCGGACATGGATGGCCGGGGCGCGCCAGGTCCATCACATCATCGACCCCCGCAGCGGTGACAGCGTGGCGCCGTATTGGACCCTCGTGTCGGCCACCGGCGCCAGCTGCGTCGACGCCAACGCCCTCACCACGGCTTCGGTGGTTTGGGGCGAGGATGCCATCGAGCGCCTGGCCGCCTTCGATCAGGCGGTGCGCTTGGTCCGACATGACGGCATGGTCGTGTTGCTCAACGGTTGGCCCGAGGACCCGATCTCATGAGCTCCACGTCGCTTTGGTACGCCACCCGAGCCAGCGGCATTGTGGCGCTCGTGCTGTTCACAGCCACCATGGTCCTCGGACTGGCCACCACCAACCGGGCCCGGGCCCGCAACTGGCCGGGTTTCGCCCAGCAGGAAATGCACCGTCGTATCTCCATGGTCGCCGTTGTCTTCCTGGGCATCCACGTGGTCACCAGCGTGCTCGACACCTTCGTCTCCATCAGCTGGATCTCCATTGTGGTGCCCTTCACCTCTGCGTACGGCCGCTTCTGGGTCGGCGTGGGCGCCGTCGGCGTGGACCTCCTGTTGGCGGTATTCATATCGAGCCTGCTGCGGGCCCGCATGAAGCCGGGCAGTTGGCGCGCCCTGCACTGGCTGTCCTATGTGAGCTGGCCTATCGCCCTGGCCCACACCTTCGGGATGGGCACCGACGCCGGCGAGGCCTGGGTCATTGCCTTGGGCGTGGCGTGTGTCGCCGCGGTCGGCGTCGCCCTGTTGTGGCGGTTCCGGGTCACGGCCCGGCAGATGGCCACCAAGCACCTCGTCACCGCCGGGCCAGTGAGTGGAGTTGCTCGTGACGCATAGCCCCAGCGAGGCCGGGCCGACGGTCGACCGCTACCACCTGCTCGGTCGCCCGGCTGATCTGGCCGGCCACCGCGATACCTTCGGACCGCTGCCCCTGCCGGCTGGCCGAAATCGAGTCTGGTCACAGTCGCTGGTGGACGCGGTGGAGCGCGCCGGGCTGACCGGCCGCGGTGGCGCGGCGTTCCCGAGCGCCATCAAGTTGGTGGTGGCCCGGGCCGGCGGGGGTCAGGGGAGCATCATCGTGAACGGCATGGAAGGGGAACCGGCCAGCGACAAGGACAAGGTCCTTCTGACCAGGGCACCCCACCTCGTCCTCGATGGCGCCCAGCTATTGGCGGCCGCCTGCGGGGCCAACGAGGTCGTGGTCTGCATCCCGGAGGGGCGCGATGCCGTGGCGGCCGCTGTGACCAACGCGATCGCCGAGCGCTCGGTCCACCACCGCAACGGCACGCACGCCAGCGAAGTCGTGGTTCGCCCTCCTGATCGCTTCGTGGCCGGAGAGGAATCGGCGCTGGCGCAGTGGCTGGCGTCGGGCCAATCCCTCCCGACCTTTCGACCTGACAAGAGCAGCCCGCTGCGCATCGGGAAGCGGCCCCTCCTGGTGCACAACACCGAGACCCTGGCCCATGTCGCCCTCATCGCCCGGGACGGTCCCGAGGCCTTCCGAGCCCACGGCCTGACCGAGGAGCCGGGGACCACCCTGGTGACCATTTCGGGTGCGGTGGTCCAGCCGGGAGTGGTCGAGGTCGACCGCGGCACCCCGTTGCACGAAATCGTCGCCCGCTCCACGCCGAATGACGACATCAGGGCCATGCTGGTCGGCGGCTACGGCGGCACCTGGGTCGGTCCGGCCCATTTCGGGACGGGCTACGCCTCCATCTCGCTGCGCACCATCGGGGCATCGGCCGGTGTGGGCGTCATCGTGGCGCTGGGCCAGTCGTCGTGCGGCGTGAGTGAGTCAGCGCGTATCGCCGGCTATCTGGCTCGCCAGAGCGCCGGGCAGTGCGGGCCCTGCGTTTTCGGACTGCCGGCCATCGCGGAGGATCTGGCTCGGTTGGCCCAGGGGAAGCCCGACCCGATGCTCATGGCCCGGCTCCTCCGCCGCTTGGATGAGGTAGATGGCCGAGGCGCCTGCCGCCACCCCGACGGCGCGGTGGCCATGGTACGCAGCGCGCTCTCCGTCTTCGCCGCCGACGTGGGCGCCCACAGCCGGGGGGAGCCGTGCGCCCATTGGTCGGCGCCGACGCAACTCCGCTTCCCCGCACCGAGAGCACAGTGAGGTGCCCATGATCCGCATCACCATTGATCCCGTGGCCTGCGACGCGTACGGCTACTGTGCCGAACTCCTGCCCGAAGCCATCTCGCTGGACGAATGGGGCTATCCCATCGTGGATGGCAAGCCGTTGCCGCCCGAGTTGATCGCCACGGCCCGGCGGGCCGCCCGGGACTGCCCGCGGCGCGCCATCACCCTGCGGGTGAAGCAGGGCAGCCACTGATCCGCTGAGCCAGACTGGGCCCATGGACATCTGCCCCGAGTGCGGTTTCACGTACGGGGCGCTGCCGCGCCCACAGTTGGCGCCGGCCCTGCGGGCCTCCGGGCCTGCTTTGGCTTCCCGGCTGAGCGCCACCCCAGTCGACCTGCGGCGCCGGCGCGCCGACGACGAGTGGTCACCGCTTGAGTACGCCTGTCACGTGCGCGACGTCTCGCTCATGCAGCGGGACCGGCTGTACGTCGCCCTGGTGGAGGATGAACCCTCGTTCAAGCCGATGTATCGGGAGGAGCGGGTCTCGTTCGACCGCTACCAGGAACAGGATCCGGCCGAAGTGGCCGAGCAGCTCACCATGGCCACAGCCCTGTTGGCTCACGCCTTCGCCGGGCTGACGGAGGAGCAGTGGGGCCGCCCTCTCATGTACGGATTTCCGGGTCCGTCCCGGCGTGATGTGGAGTGGGTGGCCCATCACACCCTGCACGAGATGACCCATCATCTGGCCGACATCGATCGCCTGCTGGGTACGACGTGACCCCACCGGCGGGCCTCCTGGTGCGCGTGGCCACCGTGGCGGATCTCGGCCGCATCGTCCAGTTGTTCGAACTGGGCGCCCTGGTCGAGGGCAAGGAGGATCCCGCCCATCTGGCTCACTACGGGGCCGCCTTGGACGAGATCAGCCATGGTCCGGGCGACGTCCTGGTGGCCCAAGTCGACGGACGGGTGGTGGGCGCCTGCCAGCTCATCATCTTTCGGCACCTGCAGGCCCGCGGCGGGTTGTGCGCCGAAATAGAGTCTGTCCACATCCATCCCGACCGGCGGGGGCAGGGCATCGGCCGGACGCTCATGGTCGACGCGGTACGCAGGGCCCGCCACCTCGGGTGCTACCGGGTGCAGCTCACCAGCAACGAGGCCCGGCCCGAGGCCCATCGCTTCTATGAGTCGCTGGGCTTTACCCCGTCCCACCGCGGCTTCAAGCTGCTGCTGACCTGAGTACTGCGAAAATATCGGGTATGGCCGACGCCATCTTCGAGGAGCAACGGCTGGCTGAGGTCTACGATCCCCTCCATCCGGATCGAGGCGATCTGGACCTTTACCTCGCCCTAGCGGCTGAGTTCAACGCTCGGTCTGCGCTCGATATCGGATGTGGAACCGGCACCTTGGCCTGCCTGCTCGCCCAGCGGGGGTTGGACGTCACGGCTGTCGACCCGGCCGCGGCATCTCTCGAGGTGGCCCGGACCAAATCGCGGGCCGAACAGGTGGAATGGATCCATGGAGACGTTGCCTCGCTGCCTCCGCTGCAGGTGGATCTCGTGATCATGTCGGGCAACGTCGCCCAAGTCTTCCTGACCGATGATGAATGGACTGCGACCCTCATGGCGGTGGGATCTGCGCTGCGACCCGGGGGCCACCTTGTCTTCGAGTGCCGTGATCCAGCTCGGGAGGTATGGAGGGAGTGGAGCCGTCGAGCGACTTGCCGGCAGGTCGAACTCCCGGAGATCGGTGCGCTCGAGACGTGGGTCGATCTCGTCGACGTCGATCCACCGTTCGTCTCATTTCGTTGGACGTTCATCTTCGGTTTCGACGGGGCTGTGCTCACCTCGGACTCGACCTTGCGTTTTCGCGAGCAAGGCGAGATAACTGATTCCCTTGGAGATGTCGGGTTTGTGGTCGAAGCGGTCCTCGACGCACCTGATCGGCCCGGCCAAGAGTTTGTCTTCGTCGCCACTCGTGCGAGCGTTCTCCGGACGCAAGGCAACTAGGCCGACGGGGACCCATGGGACAAGATGGCCAGGTGGAACCAGTAGAGCCTCCGTTTGAGGAGGACCGCGACGAGACCGCCGACAACGAACTCATCCTTGGCCCGGGAGGCATTGATGACCCCGAGACGACCTGGCAACGTGCCGAACCAAGAGGACCTCTGCCGACGCTGGCGCCAGGTGCGTTCTGGCTCGTTCAACCGGGCGAAGACCCCTGGGCTTCACCAGCGTTACCCAAGCCGAGGCAATTCCCACTTGGGCTCGCGGTGTCGCTGGCCGAAATCGTCGTCTGTGGAGGTCGGAGACGGAGTTGGAGTCGGACACCACACGGACGATCGGCCACCCACCCGGACGCCCCGGTGGCCCATCGGATGGTCGTCCTGTTCGTCCAGCACAAAGCGAGAGGAAACCCCAACAAGTCGCGCAAGTACCTGGTGATCGTTGACGCAGCCAA
>DASZMA010000181.1:0-34193 GCA_035552095.1 Acidimicrobiales bacterium
CGGTTGGGGTCGATCCCCTCCAACGGGCCGGCCCATTCCATGGATTCGCCGGTCTGTAGGCACCATTGGCCCAGCGTGGTCGCCGTGGCGGGCAGATCCCCGTCCAGGAACGCCACCGTGATGTGGCGCCGGGCGGCCTCATCATCACTGGCCTCATCGACAAAAGCCCAGGCCCCGGCCACGCCGTCCTGGCCCACCAGGGCCGCGCCGTCCAGCGCCGGCCCGACCACCACATAGATCCCCGTCGAAGGCCGGAATGGTAGGGCACCGGACGAAAGGGCGATCCGGGGCGAGACCCATCGACCAGCCACGGCGAACGGCCCGGAGAGATGGGCGTGCCGGGCCGAGAAGAACCGGTCCTCCTGGCGCAGGCGCCGCGCCAGCGCGGCGAACGGCTCCAGGACCGCAGCGTCGCGCATGAGATAGAGGGTCATGTAGTGGCACGGCTCCAGTAAGGGACCGACCGCCACGCGCGCCGTCCGGCACGCCGGCGTGCACACCCAGCGCTGGCCGAAGAGCATCCCGTCGAGGGAGAACTGCTCGGGCAGATGGTCGAACTGGTGCCACTCGTTGTAGGCCCGATGGGCCGCCGGATCGGTGACCTCGGTGAAGGAGAAGAAGCCGAGCACTGCCGCAGTCTGCCGCAGTCTGCTGCACGCCGGTGGCCGGCGCTGTGGGCCGGATGTGCGTGCGCCGTAGGTGCGTTGTGAAGGGGTGGCGGCCGATGTGAGAGCGCGGCTCGCATGTGAGAATGTCTGCCCCGTGGCAGTCCTCCCGCGGCAACGTCGGTCGTGATGGCGCTCCTGTCCGAGGTGTCCGTACTCGACCTGAGCATCTGGCGGCCGGGCCCCTACGCCACCTCCCTCCTGACCTACCTCGGAGCCGACGTGCTCAAGGTGGAGCCGCCCGGCGGCGACCCCATGCGCTTCTATCCCGAGCTGTTCGAATCGGTCAACGCGGGCAAGCGCAGCATCGTGCTCGACCTGAAGGATGACGACGACCGGGCGCGGGCCTTGGCCTTGGCCACCTCGGCCGACGTCGTGGTCGAGGGCTTCCGGCCCGGGGTGATGGCCCGGCTCGGCCTGGACGAAGCGGCGGTGCGAGCCGTCAACCCGGCGGTGGTCTACTGCTCCATCTCGGGCTACGGGCAACAGGGGGACCTGGCCCGATTGCCGGGCCACGACGTCAACTACCAGGCCTGGTCGGGTGCACTGTCACCCGACGGGCAGCGGGCCAGCATGCCGCCCTTGCCCATCGCCGACCTGGCCTCGGGCCTGGCGGCTGCCTTCGGGATCTGCGCCGCGCTGTTGGGGCGCGGTGCCGGTGGTGCTGGCACCGGTACGTATGTGGATGTCTCCATGACGGACGTGCTGGCCACCTGGACGGGTGCGGCGACGGCGACCACGGCCGGTGCCGCTACCGGTGCCGTTACTGGTGCCGCTGCATCGGTTGACAGTGATGCGAACCCCGCCACCCGCTCCGGAGGCTCGTCCGTCCCCGGCTACGGCCTCTACGCCACGGCGGACGGCCATCAGGTGGCGCTCGGTGTGGTCAACGAGCCGCACTTCTGGTCCGCCCTCTGTGCTGAGCTGGGACTGGAGCCCCTGCGGCACCTTGCCTTTGATGAGCGGAGCCGCCGCGGCAGGGAGTTGGACGAGGCGGTGGCCCAGGCCGTTGCTGCCCGGACCCGGGACGAGCTGGTCACTGCGCTGACCCTGGCCGGGGTGCCGGTGGCGCCCGTTCTCGACCGCCGGGCCGTGGTCGCCAACGGGCCGTTCCCTTCGTTCCCCGCCTTTCCCATCCGGCTGGGGGCTGACGCGGGCGGAGGGGCCGGGGAGGCCGCACCGACCGCGCCCAAGTTGGACGAGCATCACGGCCAGGGCTTCCGCTGATCACCTGGCGGCGATTCGATTCGCCGATCGTCCCGATGGTGGTGGCTGCCGTTCTGTCCACCGGGTTCGTCGTGCTGCGCTGGCTCGATGCGGCCCACCGCCAATTGGGACAGTTCGTCGTCGCCGGGTCCCGCTACGTGAAGCCCAACCGGGTAACGAAGGGGCTGCCCATCCACGGCGGCAGCGGCTACGACGGCCAGTTCTATTACCGCCTGGCGCTCAGTCCGTTCAACCTGGCTCGCACCGCCTACGGGATCCGGCTCGACTCGTTCTCGCGGGTCGAGCGAGTGGGGTACCCCTTTCTGGTCTGGGTGGTGGCACGCGGGCACGACGCCACCGTGCCGCTGGCCATGGTCATCGTCAACGTGGTGGCCTGCGGCGTCCTCGCCCTGGCGGGAGGCCTGCTGGCCCAATCGGCCGGGCGCCACGCGCTGTGGGGCCTGGTCTTCGCCGGCTACTGGGGCTATCTGTGGACCCTCGGACGCGACCTCACCGAACTCACCAGCGCCGCCCTGCTCATGCTCGCCCTGGCCGCCCTGCTGCGCCACGCGCCGATCTGGTCCGGCCTGGCCTTTTTGGGAGCGGTGGTGAGCAAGGAGACCTCGGTATTGCTGATCGGGACCCTGACCCTGGTCACGATCTACCTGCGGCTGAAGGCCCGGCCCTCGCTATTGAGCGCCGGTCCGGCGTACCTCGCCCTGAGTACTTCCGGCGCCGCCAGTGGCTCAGTCGCTATGCAACCGTCGACCGCGCCTTCGACCGCGCCGTCGACCACGCTCGGGCGCCTGCGACCCCGCCGCTCCGACCTGGCCCTCATCATTCCGTTGGCTGGCTTCATTCTCTGGCAGGTGGTGCTGCTGAGCGCGACCGGCAAGCTGCCCATCTACAAGAGCGGCGGTGAGAACCTCTCACTGCCCTTCGTCGGGCTCTACCACGGGGTGGTGCACTACGTCACCACCTTCCCCTCCATCTCATCGGCGCTGTGGATCGGGGAACTGCTGGTCCTGGCGCTCCTGGCCGTGGCCGCCGTCCTCTCGCTCCGTTCGTCGCCCCTCGAGTTCCGCTTCCTCTGGATGGTGTCCGTGCTGCTCGCCCTGTGCGCCGCCACCGGCATCTTCCTGGGGGACGTCGGGTTCCGCAGCCTCGATGACGCTTTCCTCATGGGCTGGGTGATCCTCCTGTTCCGGCCCCAGCGCATGTGGCCAATGGCCGTCATCTGCGGCGGCGTGTGGCTGGTGGTGTCGGCCGAGCTCATCCGGTTCATCTGATATCGGCGCGGACCTCTTCCCTCAGCCTGCTCCGTGCCGGGCCTGATCGAGAGCATTCGTCCCGTCATTGACGAAGACGATGCCCTGCCCGTCCGGCGTCACGGCCAGTCCGAAGAGGTCGCCCGCGCCCTTCTTGACCAGAGTCTTGGAGGCCACCTGCTTCCCCGCCGGCGTCAGCTCGGTGGCCACACCGTTGTTCCCATTGACCACAACCAAGTCCCCGTTGGGCGCCAGCACCATGCCCAACGGTGCGTTGAGACTGCCCCCCGTGGAGATGAGGCTCGAAGCTTCCGAGACGGGGCTGGTGCGATCGACGGCATCGGGTATAGCCGAGACGGTGTTGCCCAAGGTGTTGTCGACATACAAGGTGCCGTTCAAGCTCAGGGCCAAGCCGGTGGGGGCCAGGACGAGCGCTGCCTTGTCCGCCTTCCACGGATAGGCGCTGCCAACGACGGTTGAACTGACGAGTTGCGGCGGCGCCCCGGCCGCGATGGTCAAGGAGAGGCGGACGATGGTGCAGTTACCGGCCACCGGCACGCCCTTGTGGGTCTTGGTATTGCCGCCCAACGAGTTGGACACGAAGAGATTGGCGCCACTAACGGTTGCCTGCGCCACCATGTCCCACGGGCCGTTGATGTTGGGGTTGGAGAAGGTCTCGACGACGACGCCGTCGCTGTTCAAGACGATTATGCAGCCGGCAGGAGCCTGCTTCGGCAGCGTCCCCCCAGCCCCGGTGGGCAAGCTGCCCACCACGACCCAGCCGCCCCGGAGGATGGCCAGGGCGGTACTCAGTCCAACGCCGCCCGGGCAGGCGGCACCGGAGGGGAGGTGCGAGATCCGGGAGAACAGTTGGGTCCGTCCCGAGGGCGTCACCTCGACGATGGTGGTGCCGGTCCCTTGCACATTGGCCTTGTCGTTGAAGTTGCTCACCAGCGTGTCCCCAGCGACGAGCTTCCCGGTGGAGGAGCTCACCAGAGCAACCCCGTAGGGATTGACGTCGCCGTTGGCGGGCACCGTCGACCCGATGCTGGACACGGTGTTCAGTTGGGTCAGGAATGGCTTCGCCGCCGCCGCCGCCCCGGCTGCGGTGATGCCGACCGTGGTCACTCCAACCGCAAGGGCGACCGCGCCCGTACTGAGAAGCAGTGTCGCGAAGAAGCCCGCCCGTCGCCGAATCCGCACAGTTCCGTCCTTTGTGTGTTGAGTCGGCTAGGGCCGACCCTTTCAGTACGGACGAGAGGGCTGAAAAGTTCATCGATCGATCCACAAACTGGCGGGACAACGCCTGTGGCAAGAAAGATCCTTGTGATCCTTGGACGTGGACATACGCTCAGCGGATGCTCACCGGATTTGCCCACGCCGCCATCTGCGTGCCTGATGTTGAGACAGCCGCCCGCTGGTACGCCGACGTGCTGGGGCTGCGGGTGCTCTCACCGCCCTACCCGATGGAGGGAGCCGCCATTGAGAAGGACATGGGCGAGCTCCTCCCGTCCCCGGTCGTGGTCAAGGCGGCCATCGTGGGACTCGGGGCCGACGATCACGTGCTGGAGCTCATTGAGTACCCCGAGGCCGGGGTGGCCGCGCCGGGAACCGACTACTCGCCCATCACCACTCCCGGGCTGACCCACGTCGGTCTGGTCTGCGATGACATCGAGGCCACCCGAACCCAACTCGAAGGGCGTGGCGTCGAGTTCATCGTCTCGGGCATCGCCGACGTGGCCGGACTGCGCACCACCTGGTTCAAGGACCCCTGGGGGACGGTCTTCATCCTGGTCGAAAAGCGCCACGGCGCCCTCCCCTACTGGGGGCAGCATTTAGGGGAGTCGTGAGTCGTCCCCCGGAACCGGGCTGTTACGTTCTCTGCACCGTATGACACAGATTGAGCAGCTGCTCGCCGCCAACCAGGGCTATGCCAGTGCCTGGGCCAATGTCACCGATCCCCGCCCGGGCCGGCACTTGGCTGTGGTGACCTGCATGGATGCCCGCATCGACGTCTTCGCCGCCCTCGGCCTCCACTTGGGTGAGGCCCACGTCATCCGCAACGCCGGCGGCCGGGTCACCGATGACGTGCTGCGCAGCCTGGCCCTGTCCAGCCATCTCCTCGGTGTCGACACCGTGGTGGTGATGCAGCACACCCAATGCGGTCTGGCCGGGGTGACCGACGACCAGCTGCGTGAGCTGACGGGAGCCGACTTGGGGTTCTTCCCGATCGACGACCATGCCGCCGTGCTGCGGGAGGACATCGAACTGCTCACCACCAAGCCGTACCTCTCGCCCTTGAAGGTGATCGCCGGCTTCATTTACGACGTGGAGAGCGGCGAGGTCGAGGACGTCGTCCACTGGGAGCGATCCTCGTAGAGGCGCGGTGCGGCGCGGCGCGGCGCAGCGCGTCGCCGCCGTAGCGGCAGGACGCGTTCGCGTGGGGGTGAAGCTCAGTGCGAGTCGTGTGAAGCGGGTGATGAGAGTGATGCTCGGACCTGCCATCGGCATGGGAGACAACGGGGACTTGAGACAACCGGGATAGGAAACAACCGGGACTTAAGTCAACCGGGACGCCGGGCGCTCTCAGCGCCCCGCCCTACTCCTCTTGGGGTGGCGGGGGCCGTCCGCCCTTCTGGCGGTTATGGAAGGGGCAGTAGAGACGCCCATTCTCCTGATTGGTCGGTCCGCCCAGGTTCCAGGGCACGATGTGGTCGACCTGGCAGCGCTCCACCGGTTCGTGGCAGGTGGGGTGCGCGCACTCCTGGTCCCGCACTTCAATGGCCCGTCGGGTGGCGCCCGAGAAGAAGCGGGCGGTCTCGCTCACCTCGGCCCGTTGGCCCGGGGTAAAGACGATCCGCTCGAAGTAGGCGCTGGTGAGCCACGTCCAGATCGAGTCGGGGGTGACCGGGGTACCCGCGCCCCCCTCGAGCTGACAGATGCGCCCGAGCAGCGTTTGGTAGTCGACCAGGATGGTGAAGAGCGGCTCGGGGCGCCGTCCATTCTCCGGGGCGGTCTGTGCCCGAACGGCCAACTCGACCAGGGCGTCGGCTCTGCGCTGGCCCGGGGAGCGGCGCAGCTCATGGGTGAGGGGGTCACGACCCAGGAGTTCCTTGGCCTCGGCGTACTCGGCGTCGTAGTACGCCTGCTCGATCGGCTTGAGCGCATTGGCCACCGTCGCCCCACCCAGCTCGTCGAGCTTGGCCAGGATCACCCACGTCCCCCCGAGGGTCTGCACCCAGTAGGCGTCACGGCGGGCCCGGCGCTCCTCGGCCGAGGCCTCGGTGCCGTCGGGGTCAGCCAACTGCTCCCAGTAGGCCAGGGCTCGGATGAAAGTCTCGAAGGGGAGCTTCTTGGCCTGGGCGACCAGCATCTCCTCGTCACGCTCGAGGGCGTCCTGGGTCCGCGGGTTGCGCACGGCCACGATGGCGTCGACGTGGGCTCCCGAGAGCGACCCCTCGCCCCAGGCATTGTCGAGGACAGAGAGGTGGCGCAGCACCCGGGCCCGCCGGACTGTCCGCCGAGTCTGGCCCCCCGACTGATTGGCCGCCCGGGCCAGCCAGGCCGCCGCGGTCTTGGCCCCGGACAGCCCCCAGACCCCCGAGGCATCGAAGGCACCGGTGGCAGACGTGGCGAAGGCCTCCAGGCGGGCCGACTGGACCTGGAGCTCCTTGATCGACTCAGGGTCCGCGCAGCCCTCGGGCCCCTCCGCCACCACTTCGTCGATCGCCCGCACCAGGACATCCAACTGCATAGAAGACAGTCAATCAGGAGGGTGTGACAACGAGAGGCGTGGGAGAAGGCCGGGACGTGCCCAGGAAGGATCAAAAAGGGGTGTAAGGAGGACACACAGAAATCACCAGAAATACCGTCAGAGAAGGACCCTGGAGCGACCGTTCACAAGCAGCCGTAATGGAAAGCCGCAAAGAAAAGCGGCTGCAGAGAGCAGAGACCAGAAGGAGGCCTGTGCAATGGCCGTGTGTCACTACTGCGGCAAGAAAATGGCGCCGGGGGTCAGCTGCCTACCCGACGGACACGTCCTGGGCGGCGTGGACTACCCGGCCATCCGGTGGGGCGACGAGGACAGCCGGTTGGGCGAAGGCGGTTGGGGCTCGAAGGGTTGCCTCTGCGACGCCTCCCATCCGTGTGGCGGCTGCGGCACGGCGCCGGGCGAGGTCCATCATCCAGGCTGCGACCTGGAGGAATGCCCGGCGTGTCGTGGCCAACTCCTCACCTGTGGCTGCTACGACCAATACGACCAATGGAACTGTGAGCACAACCGGGGCTCAGGCGCCGATTCGGTCCCGCCCCCACGTCGATGCAGGGGGCACCGACGGGGTCTCCCCCACGGCTATTGACGGAAACGGAGCGGCCTTAAACGGCCAGGGTGATGCTCACCGGGCAGTGGTCGCTGCCCAGGATCCCGGGGTGGATGTCCGCCGCCTTCACCTTCGACTTGAGGCTGGCGGACACGAGGAAGTAGTCGATGCGCCACCCGACGTTGCGCTCCCGCGCCTGGGCGAAGTGCGACCACCAGGTGTAGTGGCCGTTGCCCTGGTGGAAGAGGCGGAAGGTGTCGACGAACCCGGCGCTCAGGTAGTTCTCGAAGCCCTGGCGCTCCTCGTCGGTGAAGCCCTTGCGGCCGGCGTTGGATTTGGGATTGGCCAGGTCATCGGGGGTGTGGGCCACGTTGAGGTCGCCGCAGAAGACGACCGGCTTGGTCTCCTCCAGGGCCTTCACGTAGGCCAGGAAGGCCGGGTCCCACTGGATGTGGCGCAGCTCCAGCCGGCCCAGGTCGTCCTTGGTGTTCGGGGTGTAGACGGTGACCAGGAAGAACTTGTCGAACTCCGCCGTCAGCACCCGCCCCTCCAGGTTGGGGTTCCCGAAGACGTCGCCGTGCACGTTGAACTTCGCGATGAGGTCCTCGGGGAGCCCCGGGATGACATTGAGCGGCTTCGTCTTACTGAATATCGCCGTACCCGAATAACCCTTCTTCTCCGCCGAATTCCAGTACTCCTCGTAGTCGGGTAGATCCAACTCGGCTTGCGACTGCTGGGCCTTGGTCTCCTGGAGGCACAGCACGTCGGGCTGCAGGTCCTTCATGAAGGGGGCGAAGACCTCCTTCCGGACGACCGCGCGTATGCCGTTCACGTTCCAGGAGACCAGTCGCATGAGGACGAAGGTAGCAACGAATGCCGGGGGCGCGACCGGGGCCACCGCCGAAGCCTGGCAACATGGCGGGTCCGGCCCGCCGGGATGCTGAGACTCAACTGAACGCCCATACGCAGGAGCTACACGCCGGGCCGACGGTCACCCGAGTCTTCAATCCGGGGAGCCACCGCTACCGTAGTAACCGTCGTGCCGTAACCGCCGGTTCCCGCACCGAGAAGGAGAACGATGTCGTTTGATGTGGCCGAGCTGCTCCGGGCTCGACATGGTGAGAACTACGCGCTGCACGAGAAGCACCTCAATCACCAACTGGGCCGGGTGCTCAAGACGATCGGCTTCGACCGCTTCTACGTGCGCGGTGAGGGCTCCTACCTCTTCGACGCCGAGGGTGAGCGCTACCTCGACTTCCTCTCCGGGTTCGGCGTGTACGCCCTGGGCCGCAGCCACCCGGCCCTCAAGGCCGCCCTGCACCAGGCCATCGACCTGGACCTGCCCAACATGGTCCAGATGGACTGCTCCCTGCTGCCCGGGATCCTGGCCGAGCAGTTGGTGGCCCGCTGCCACGAGGAGATCAACCGGGTCTTCTTCTGCAACTCGGGGGCCGAGGCCATTGAGTCGGCCATCAAGTTCTCCCGCCAGGCCACCAAGCGGCCGCGCATCCTCTACGCCGAGCACGCCTTCCACGGCCTGAGCACCGGTGCCCTCTCGCTCAACGGCGGGGCCGAGTTCCGCGAGGGGTTCGGCCACCTGCTGCCGGGCTGCGACCCGGTGGCCTTCGGCGACATTGACGCGCTGCGCGCCCAACTCAAGCAGCGCGACGTGGCCGCCTTCATCGTCGAGCCCATTCAGGGCAAGGGCGTCTACATGGCCTCGCCCCAGTACTGGAAGGAGGCTCAGGAACTCTGCCGCTCCCACGGCACCCTCCTCGTGCTCGATGAGGTGCAGACCGGTCTCGGCCGCACCGGCAAGTTCTTCTGCTTCGAGCACTACGACCTCCAGCCCGACATCATCACGGTGTCCAAGGCGCTCTCGGGCGGCTTCGTCCCGGTGGGCGCCGTCCTCATGACCGACCGCATCTTCACCTCGGTCTACAGCTCGCTGGAGAAGGCGCTCAAACACTCCACCACCTTCGGACGGAACCAGTTGGCCATGGTGGCCGGCCTCGCCACCCTGGCCACCTTCGACGAGGAGGGCATCGTCGCCCGGGCCCAACAGGCCGGCCTGGCCTTCGAGGCGGCGCTGGCTCCCCTGGTCGAGAAGTACGAGATGTTCCACGAGGTGCGGGGCAAGGGGCTGATGATCGGCCTGGAGTTCGGGGCCCCGACGAGCAAGGGGCTGCGCCGGCGCTTCAACGGGCTGGAGCACCTGCGCCCGGCCATCTTCTCCCAGATGATGGTGGTGCCTCTCTTCCACCGCCACCGCATCCTGACGCAGGTGGCGGCGGACAACGTCAACATCATCAAGCTGCTGCCGCCCCTCATCTGCGGCCAGGCAGAGGTCGACTACTTCGTGGCCGCGCTCGATGACGTGCTGGCCGACGCCCACCGCGGCACCGGCCTCCTGATGGAGTTCGGCCGGACCATGGCCAAGGGCGCCCTGCGCCGCACCGGCAAGGCGCGCCCGGACGCCGCCTACGTGCCGCCGCCGCCTCCGCCGGTCGCCCGCGGCAACGGGAACGGAAACGGGAACGGTCACCGCGAGGCCAGCGGGAACGGCAACGGATCGGTGGCGCACACCACGGCCCACGTGCCTCAGTGAGCGACCATCTCACCATCGACCCGGGCGACCGGGTCGTGGTCACCGGAGCGGCCGGCTTCATCGGGTCCGCCGTGGTGCGCGCCCTGCTGGCCCGGCAGGCCCACGTGGTGGCGCTGGTCGAGCCCAACGGCGACGAGCGGAACCTGGTTGGCCTGGAAGTCGAGCGCATTGAGGTCGACGTGCGCGACGGTGATGCCGTCACCAAGGCGTGCGACGGGGCCCGCTTCATCTTCCACCTGGCCGCCATGTACCGCTTCTGGGCGCCCCGCCCCCAGGACTTCTACGACGTCAACGTCGGGGGTGTGCTCAACATTGTGGAGGCGGCCCGCCGTGGTGGCTGCGAGCGCGTGGTCTACACCAGCACGGTGGGGGTGCTGGGCCTGGACGGCGCGGCCAAAGGCCAGGCGGCGGACGAGACCTGTTACGCCGACGTGGCCCACCTGTTCGGCCTCTACAAGCGGACCAAGTACGTGGCCGAGCACGAGGTGCTGCGCGCCGCCGCCCAGGGCGCGCCGGTCTCCCTGGTGCTCCCGACGTTCCCCATCGGCCCGGGCGACACCCGGCCGACCCCGACCGGCAAGCTGGTGCTGGACTTCCTGAACGGCAAGATCCCGGCCTTCGTCGACACCACGCTCAACGTGGTGCACGTGGACGACCTGGCCGCCGGGCATCTGCTCGCCCTCGAGCGCGGCGCCATCGGCCGGAGCTACATCGTGGGCGGGGAGAACATGGGCATGGGCCCGTTCCTGGCCGGCCTGGCTGCCGTCACCGGACTCCCGGCCCCGAAGTTCAAGGTGCCCCGCGGCGTGGCGCTGGGCGTCGGTGCGCTGTCACAACTGGTCGAGGGCCGGTTGCTCAAGCGCGAGCCGTTCGCCGCGCTGGAAGCGGCGCGCATGTCGACCACCAACATGATGTTCAACGATCAACGGGCGCGCACCGAACTGGGCTACGCGCCCCGCCCGGCGACGGAAGCCATGACCGACGCGGCGCGCTGGTTCGCCGACAACGGTTACGTCACCGCGAAACGCCTGAGCCGAATGCGGATCCGCCCCGACGCCTGAACGACGCGCTGGAATCACTGAACCACGCGCCGGAGTCAATAAACACAGGCGTTTTGTAAAACGTAAACGGGGAACAGTAGATACATGCTGCTCCTACTGATACTCCTCATCGTGTTGATCTTCGCTGGTGCCGGCTTCGCCGTGCACCTGCTCTGGGTGGCGGCGGTCATCTTCGCCGTCTTCTGGCTGGTGGGTGCCGCGCTGGGTCGGGGCGAGACGGCGGGGCGTCACAAGTTCTATAGGTGGTAACGAACGGCGAGACGGGAACGCCGACCACACCAGCACCTCCACGGTCGCCAAGACGGTCTGGTGGTGGTACTCGCATCAGCGGCGCCTGGACCGCCGTCGCCATAGCGGTCGTCGTGGGCGTCGCGCTGGTCGACTTCATCGTCCAGAACACCCGCTCGGTCAGGGTTGCGTTCTTCGGGGCGAATGGTCACATCCCGGTGGCGGTCGCCCTGCTGGCCGCCGCCGTGGCCGGCGGTCTCGTGGTAATGGTGGCCGGGGTGGCCCGGACCACACAGATGCGGATGGCAGCCCGACGGCTGGGCCAGCACAACCGGCACCAGGGTGCGGCCCCGGACCCGCCCATCGACCAGCCCTAACCCCCGGGCCTGGCCTGACCAGCGACCCGAATTGTTTCCAGCGCCTGAATTGTCGCGAAATCGTCACGATCTGTCCCTGTGCATGGCACACTGGCCCGGTTCAGAGAGTCCGACCTGGAGGTTGACGCGATGAGGAATGCCCGAAGGGTCTGTCTGCGCCTGCTGACCATCACCACGGTGCCGCTCCTGCTGGCTGCCGGCGTGGCGGTGGGTGGGGCCGGTGCGGCCAGCACCAGCACCATTCCGACCGTCGCCGAGTCGACCTCACTCAACGCGGCGCTGCCGGCGGCGATCAAGTCCAAGGGATCGGTAGCCGTCGCCCTCGATGCCACGTACGCCCCCGACGAGTTCGTGGCCGCCGACGGGTCCACCATCGTCGGCTTCGACGCCGACCTGGCCAACGCCATCGGCCAGATCCTCGGCCTCAAGGTCTCGCTCGTCAACGCCACCTTCGACACCATCATCCCGGGCCTGCAGGCGGGCAAGTACGACCTCGGCATGTCCTCGTTCACCGATACCAAGGCCCGCCAGAAGGTGGTCAACTTCGTCGACTACTTCGTCGCCGGCGAGGGCTACTACGTCAGCGCCTCCAGCAAGTTCCGCCCCAACGGCCTCAAGGCCCTGTGCGGCCACTCGGTCTCGGTCGAGAGCGGCACCACCGAGCAGTCCGACGCGCAGGCGCAGCTCAAGGCCTGCAAGAAAGCCAAGAAAGGCGCCGTGAAGGTGCTGAGCTTCGCCAACCAGAACGACGCCAACCTGGCCGTCTCGAGTGGCCGGGCCAACGTCGGCTTCGCCGACTCGCAGGTGGCCCAGTACATCGTGGCCCAGTCCAACGGGCAGTTCCGCTCCACCGGTACCGCCTTCGAGACGGCTCCCTACGGCATCGCCGTTCCCAAGGGGACCACGTTCGACGTCTCCGTGCAGGGGGCGGTCAAGGCGCTGATGTCCGACGGCATTTACGCCAAGATCCTCAAGAAGTGGGGCATCTCGTCCGGCGCCGTGCACTCGGCCCCGATCAACGGCGGCAAGAGCTGAGCGGTCGTCGTCCGGGCTGAAGGGCCGTCCGTGGCCCGGCCCTCGTGACGGCCGCCCCACCGGGTCCGGAACGGGACCAGACCGGCCCCCCATCCGAAGCCGTCCCGCTCAAGGCGGTGCCGGTCCGTCACCCACTGCGCTGGGCCATGAGCGCGGTCGTGCTGGTACTGGCGGCCATGTTGGTCAACACCCTCTTCTTCTCGCACCAGATACGAGGGGGCAAGGTGGAGCCCCGCTACCAATGGGGCATCGTCGGCCAGTACTTCACCTCGGCCCCCGTATTGCGGGGGCTGGTCGTCACCCTGGAGCTGACGGTGCTGGCTATGGCCATCGGCATCATCGGGGGCGTGCTCCTGGCCATCATGCGGATCTCGTCCAGCCCGTTGCTCTCGGGGTTCAGCTGGCTCTACATCTGGTTCTTCCGGGGCACGCCGGTCCTGGTCCAGCTGCTGTTCTGGTTCGAGCTCAGTTACAACTACACCCAGCTCAGCCTGGGCGTCCCGTTCGGGCCCGCCTTCCTCCACCTCAACACCAACACCGCCATCAGCTCGTTCGTGGCGGCCGTGCTGGGACTCGGCCTCAACGAAGCCGCCTACATGGCGGAGATCGTGCGGGCCGGCCTCCTCTCGGTTGACGAGGGGCAGAGCGAGGCGGCCCAGTCCCTGGGCATGTCGCGGCTGATGACCATCCGGCGGATCGTGCTCCCGCAGGCCATGCGCCTGATCATCCCACCCATGGGCAACGAGACCATCTCCATGCTCAAGACGTCGTCGCTGGCCAGCATCGTCACGGTCACCGAAGTGCTCTACGCCGTCCAGCTGATCAGCGCCCGGACCTACCAGGTCGTGCCGCTGCTCATGGTGGCCAGCCTGTGGTACCTCATCGTCACCTCCGTGCTCACCATCGGGCAGTACTACGTGGAGCGCCGTTACGCCCGCGGCTCGGCCCGCGCCCTTCCCCCGACCCCGCTCCAGCGACTGCGCCGTAACCTCTTCACCGTGCGGCCCGACGCCCTCGCCACGGCGGAGTCGCCACCACTCCGGGAGGTGATCGGTCGTGAGCACTGAGATGGTGAAGGCGGAGGGGGTTCGCAAGTCGTTCGGCCGCATCGCGGCGCTGCGCGGGGTGGACCTCTCGGTCAACCCGGGCCAGGTCCTGTGCATCATCGGGCCCTCGGGCTCGGGCAAGAGCACCTTCCTGCGCTGCATCAACCACCTGGAGAAGATTGACGCCGGGCGGCTCTACGTCGATGGCGAGCTGGTCGGCTACCGCCAGAAGGGCGACACCCTCTACGAGCTCTCGGACCGCGACGTGTGCGCCAAGCGGGCCGAGATCGGCATGGTGTTTCAGCGGTTCAACCTCTTCCCCCACATGACGGTGCTGGACAACGTGACCATCGGGCCCATCCGGGTCAAGCAGGAGTCGCGGGAGCAGGCGACCGAGCAGGCTCGCGCCCTGCTGAACCGGGTCGGGTTGACCGACAAGGTGGCGGCGTACCCCAACCAGCTCTCCGGGGGCCAGCAGCAGCGGGTGGCCATCGCCCGGGCCCTGGCCATGCAGCCGAAGTTGATGCTCTTCGACGAGCCCACCTCCGCGCTGGACCCCGAACTGGTGGGCGACGTGCTCGACGTCATGCGCCGCTTGGCCGAGGACGGGATGACCATGGTCGTGGTGACCCATGAGATGGGGTTCGCCCGCGAGGTGGCCGACTCGGTCGCTTTCATGGACCAGGGCGTCGTGGTCGAGTCGGGAAACCCCCGGGATATCCTGACCGCACCGACTCACCAGCGCACCCAGGCCTTCCTGTCGAAGGTGCTCTGACACACTCGACGTTGAGCGGGGCCCGTGGTCGTCGGCACCACGCCCGCGCCGGAATGGGGGGGACCAACTCATGACTGAGCCGTTCGGAGGCCGCATCGGCCGGGACTGGCGCGAGTCCGAGCCCTGGTGGCCGCCTGAGCCCACTCCGCCGGCTGGCGCCCCCAACGTGGTGCTGGTCGTGCTGGACGATGTCGGCTTCGCCCAACTGGGCTGCTACGGCTCGGTCATTCAGACGCCGGTGATCGATCGGCTGGCCGGCCACGGGGTCAGGCTGGCCAACTTCCACACCACCGCCCTCTGCTCCCCCACCCGGGCCTGCCTGCTGACGGGGCGGAACCACCACCGCAACGCCATGGGCCGGGTGGCCGACCTGGCCGTCGGCTTCCCGGGCTACTGGGGCAAGCCCCCACGCGAGAACGGCTTCCTCTCCGAGGTCCTGCGCGCCCGCGGCTACGCCACCTATGCGGTCGGCAAATGGCATCTCACCCCCGACGATGAGAACAACATGGCCTCGTCCCGGGCCACCTGGCCGCTCGGGCGCGGCTTCGACCGCTGGTACGGCTTCCACGGTGGCGAGACCCACCAGTTCGTCCCCGCCCTCTACCACGACAACCACTCGATTCGACCGCCCCTGGAATACGACGAGGGCTACCACCTGACCACCGATCTGACCGACCGGGCCATGGAGTTCGTGGGTGACCTCCGCGCCGTCGATGCCGATCGGCCCTTCTTCCTCTATTACGCCACCGGTGCCTGCCACTCCCCCCACCAAGCGCCCCGGGAGTGGATTGACCGCTACCGCGGTGCGTTCGACCAGGGGTGGGACGACCTGCGCCAGCGCATTCACGCCCGCCAGCTGGAGATCGGCGTCATTCCCGAAGGCACCGTGCTCTCGCCCCGGCCGATCTGGGTCCGGCCGTGGGACGACCTGAGCCAACCGGAGCAGGGCCTGGCGGCCCGGTTCATGGAGTGCTTCGCCGGCTTCCTGTCCCACACCGACGCCGAGATCGGCCGGCTGGTGGCGTTCCTGGAGAACCTGGGCGAGCTGGACAATACGGTCATCGTCGTGGTGTCCGACAACGGCGCCAGCTCGGAGGGCGGCTCCGAAGGCTCCATCAACGACATCCGGCTGAGCAACATGGACCCGGCCGGGCTCGAGGAGATGCAGAGCAAGATCGAACAGATCGGGGGCCCGCTCACCCACAACAACTACCCCTGGGGCTGGACCATGGCCGGCAACACGCCGTTCAAGCGCTGGAAGCGCGAGGTCCATGAGGGGGGCGTGGCCGATCCGTGCATTCTGCACTGGCCCTCCGGCCACGTCGACGCCGGCGCGATACGGCACCAGTTCGCCCACGCCATTGACGTCTTCCCCACCATCCTCGACATCCTGGACGTTGACCTCCCCGAGACCATCGACTCGGTGCCGCAGTCGCACCTCGACGGCGTCAGCTTCTCCTACGTGCTCGGCGATGGCGGCGACGACGAGCCTGGGCGACACCTGACCCAGCATTTCGAGATGTTCGGCTCTCGGGCCATCTACCACCAGGGCTGGAAGGCGGTCACCTTCCACCCGGTCGGCCCGCTCTATCCGGACGGGCTGAACCCCAACGCCCCCTTTGACGACGACATCTGGGAGCTTTACCACGTGGAGGACGACGTCTCCGAGACCAAGGACCTGGCCCCGGAGCACCCCGAGCGCCTGCAGGAGATGATTACGCTCTGGTGGGCCGAGGCGGAGCGCAACGACGTGCTGCCGCTGGACAACCGGATCCTGTGGGCCCTGGTGCACCCCAAGCCCGACTCCCGCCGGGAACGGGAGCGATTCCGCTACTTCCAGGGTGGGGCCCAGGTTCCCGAAGCGGTGGCCGTCAACGTCCGCAACCGCTCCCACGCCCTCATCGTCGATGTCACGGTGCCCGAAGGGGTGACCCCCGACGGGACACTGCTGGCCCTCGGGTCCGGGTTGGGTGGCTGGTCGCTGCAGTTCCGGGCCGGCCGCCCCCGCTACCTGCACAACCTCTACGGCAAGGAGCTCCACGTGGTCGGGTCCGAGGAGGTCGTCGGCGCCGGCGCCCACACCCTCGAGTACGAATTCGCCAAGGACGAGGGACTGGGCGGGCACGGAGTGCTGCGCTGTGACGGGCGGGTGGTGGCCGAAGGGGTCATCCCCCGGTTCACCCCCCAGGCGTTCAACGGCGTCGGGGTCGGCCTCACCTGCGGTTACGAGTGGGGTCCGGCCGTCGGAGGGGGCTATGCCGCCCCCGACCATTTCAACGGCACCATCGACCGGGCGCTGGTGGAGACCAGGGGGCCGATCACCCGCGACCCGATGGCCGAGATAGAGGCGATACTCGCCCAGCAATAAACGGGTCCACCTTCCGCAACAACCAACCAATCCGAGGAGCCACAAGATGAACGACGTCGTGCTGGAGGATGGGCCGATCACCTGGGCCGGTGCCCTCGACTTCGAGCGACCGCCCACGGGCCTGGTCCCTCGTCGTCTGCCGGCCTGGACGGTGCCGCAGATTCCGGATCTCTTCATGGACGTCGTGACCAAGATGCCATCGGGGGTGCGGCTGCAGTTCACCACCACCTCGAACGCGATTGAGCTCGACGTCATGATGACCCACCTCCGGCAGTTGCCCCACGCCCAACGGGCCGCCACCTTTGACCTGATGGTCGACGGCACCCTGGCCGGCCAGGCGTCATCGATGGCCGGGCATCTCTTCACCCTGGGCCCGGGCGGGCCCACCGACATCGCCTTCACCGAGGGCGAGCCGACCACCATCGCCTTCGACGGCCTCGGCACCGGCGTCAAGGCGGTCGAGGTGTGGCTGCCGCAGGCGTCGGTGGTCGAGGTGCGCCGACTGAGCATCGACGGCGAAGCCACCATCGAGCGCTCCGTGGGCGGCTCGGCGCCACGGTGGGTGCACTACGGCAGCTCCATCAGCCACTGCCTCGAGGCTGACTCGCCGACGGGTACCTGGCCGGCTGTCGCGGCCCGGGCGGCCGGCGTCGAATTGACCAGTCTCGGGCTGGCCGGGCAGTGCATGCTCGACCAGTTTGTGGCCCGCACCATCCGTGACCTGCCCGCCGATGTCATCAGCCTGAAGGTGGGCATCAACGTCGTCAACGGCGACACCCTGCGCGAGCGCACCTTCGGCCCGGCCCTCCACGGCTTCCTCGACACCATTCGGGAAGGGCAACCCACCACGCCGATCCTGGTGGTGTCGCCCATCTTCTGCCCCTCGGCCGAGGACCACCCCGGCCCGACCATCCCGGGTCCCGACGGCCGCTACATCACGGTCGGAGGTCTCGACGAGCTGCGGCTGACCTGCCTCACCTTGACCAAGATCCGGGAGAGCATCCGCTCGATCGTCGAGCTTCGACAGGGCCTGGGTGATCAACACCTCCACTACCTCAACGGGTTGGAACTGTTCGGGGCCGAGGACGCCGGTGACCTACCTGATGACCTCCACCCCAACCCGGCTGGTTACGCCCGCATGGGGCAGCGCTTCGCCGAGTTGGCCTTCGGCCCCAGCGGGCTTGTCACCCCTGCCCGGGGCACATGGGTACGGGAGAGCGGGGGCTCGTAGTCGGCCTTCATCGCGTTCAGTCGTTCTCGACCACGAAGTCCCACTTGGACACGATGTGCCCTCCGAGTGGCGCCCACCGCATCAGGCCCTCGCCGACCGGCTCAACCGTGCGGAGCTCGAAGGTCGAGGTATCGCCCGCGTTAAGCACACGCGGGGGCACGGGTTGTCCAGGCACCAGCGCAGGGCGGTAGGTGTTGGCATCGTGGTCGATGGTGTCGAACGCCGAGGCCGAGATCGGCACCGAGCCCTTCACGTCGACCACGGTGACGCTCCAGGTACACGTGGTGGCGGGGGTCTGGTAGGGCAGCCCCTCTCCCGGCACCTCGGGTCCGCTCACCGTGACCAGGGCGGACCAGTGCGGCGTGACGACCTTTACCGGGTCGCCCTCCGAGGTGAGCGCGGGCCGGCTGGCCGTGCCCACCAGCACCGTGTCGGTATGCACCTTGAGCGTGCTCTTGGGCAAGAAGGCCGGATAGCCCACTAACCCGCTGGCCCCGTGGCGCGGGCCACTCGCCCGGGCGGCGCCGGCAGCGGCGGCGTTAGCAAGGCCGAACACCAGCCCGGCCAGCAGCCCAATGATCAGCGGGATAGCGGCAAGCGGGGCCCGTGACCCGGGCCACCACAGTCGCCGACCATGGTCAGCCACCGGGCCGGGACGCCGTCAGATCCACCGGCTTGAACGCCGAGTTGGCCGCCGCCGTCGAACCGAAGGTCGGGACGGGTCCCGGGGGCCGGGCCCCGCCAAACGGATTGGTGAAGACGTCGGGTCCAAACGGTCGCAGACCGGGCTGAGCGGCATAGCCCAGGTGACCCTGGCCATCCAGTCCGCCGGACACTGACCCGGCACCGGGTGACAGCGGCGTGTGGTCCCGGCCCGAAGACACGTTGAACACGTCCTCCATGGTGCGCAACCAGCTGTAGTGGTTGTAGTCGACGCCCGAGACGGTGCCCGGCCGGATAAAGGGACTTATGAGCACGCTCCCGGTCACCCCACCCCCCGGCGTGGGGTGGAGGGCGTCGTAGAGGGGGTCGGCGGTCTGGCCGGCCGAGAGGAACCCGGGGGCACCTTCGGCGCTCAGGGTGACCCCGCTGACCGGGCCCGTGGGGTCGAGCGGGTTGCCGTTCTGTGCCACCAGCTGGAAGGAGCCGACCGTGACCGAACCGGTGTTGACGGTCGGGAACTGCGGCCCGGTGTCGGTCACGGCCCCGACAAAGGCATTGGCCGGGATACCGGTGCCCGTCACCCCGCGGCCGGTGTCATCGGCCAGGATGGAACCGTCGGAAATCATGTTGGACGACGCGCTGCCGGTGGCGCCACTGTCGACGCGCGCCCCGGGCGTCGTGCCCGATCCGCCCCGGACGATGCCCGGTACGCAGTTGGCCGGGGTGAGCGGGGTCGTGGAGGTGCAGGCGGGCGGGCGGTCGATGAAGCTGTCGTTGCCCGGCCCCGGGAAGAGCTGATCACCCTGGGCATTGGTCCCCAGCGTCGAGTTGGGACCGGTCGGTTCGGTGTTGACGTTCCTCCCGAACAGATTCTCGCCGGCGCCATCCGCCGCCAGTCCCGCACTGGCGTTGGGCTGGTCCGACTTGGTCGGACCGTAGGCGTTGGCGTTGTTGAAACTGTTGCCACTGTAGGTAAAGGGCGGATTTCCCTCGTCGAACGTGACGTCAATCAGGCCCCCGTCCCGGAAGGCCTTGGACTGCTCAATCAAGGGGATGTAGTAGCGCAGGAACAGGTCCGAGGCGTAGAGGCCACCGGTGAAGTTGGTGGGTGGGATCGTCTCGGGGTCAAAGGCGGTACCCGTGCCTGCTTCGTAGTTGGGCGTCCCGTTGGCATTGAAGGCGCCGGAGAGGTTGTCGCCTTTGCACACGGCGTCGTGGGCGTCGCTGCAGTTGTTCGGGGTGATCCAGCTGAAGGCGGGGACGGTGTTGTGGACGAGATCCGACACCAGCCCGGTGGCCGGACTGTCGAGATTGACCACGTGCTGGCCATCGCAGTTGGTCCCGCCGTTGGCCGGCTCGTTCAGCGGTGGCGTGTTCCCGCCGCCGCTGTTGACCTGGCCGGTGAGGGACTCGAACCACGGAACGGGGTTGTGCTTGGCCACGTACTGGTCGATGAAATCCTGGTTGTTCACCTTGACGTTCTGCGCGCCGGTGTAGCTGGCCACATCACCGCTGGGAGCGACCAGATTGAGGGGGTTAGTCGTCGGGTTGTTGGACGAGGTGCCCGGTCCGCCACAAGCGGCATCGTCCCGTCCGGGCACCGTATCGGCCACGAAGGGTGCACCGGGATCCTGTACGTAGTTCTGGGCCCCGCCCAGGTCCTGGTCGTAGTCCTTCCAGGTCAGCCCGGCCGAGTTGAACTGGTTGAACAGGGTGGGGACATCGGTCGGGTACGAGCAGCCGTTGCTCCCCAGCGGGGCGTTGGCCCCGCCCTTGGAGACGAGTTGGCCGAAGTCGGGGTTCCGGATCAGCGATCCGCCGGTCGTCTCTATGGCCGAGTTGGCGTTGAGCAGGGTGTCGCTGGTCGAGCAGTCCTCCTGCACGTCTTCCGACGGCGCCTGACCGGAGACCATCGACAGGTAGTTGTCCATGCTGGAATGCCCGGTGCCGTAGTAGTGGGTGAGCAGCGCTCCCTGGGCCGGCAACGTCTTCCACAGGTAGGTGTTCTGGTTCAAACCGGTGAATGTTGCGTCATAGGACTTGTTCTCCAGGATGATGAGCCACACGTGCTTGATGGCGCCCTGCCGCAATCCGGTGCTGCTGATCGTCATCCCGGTCCCCGGCTCATGGCTAACGCTCGGACCGGGTCCGGTGGCCGCGGCCGAGAAGCCGGCTCCGACCACCGACAGCAGGACCACTCCTCCCGCAATTGCAGTGAGGCGGCGAAGAGCACGGGTGGGGCGAGACAGGTTGAAGTGCATGCATCCACTGTGCCGATCGATGTCGTGACCACTCAACCAGCGGCAGGTGAACTTTTCGCAAACAAACCGTGTTCCTGACCATCAACGCGCGTTGAAACAAGGCGGAACGTCGCGATTTAGTAGCGCGTCGACGAAACGGCAGACGCGGCAGGCGCGGCACACGCGGCAGAGCCGGTCTCCAAAGATTCATCTCCCAGTCGCGCAATCGCTGCAGTCCGTTTACCTGACGGGGTAGCTCGGTGGAGCCATCAACATCACAGAGAAAGGCTCCCACCCATGCGGACCGATGGAATACGAGTTGGCCTACTGGCCGCCGCGGCCAGCGGACTGACGCTGATCATGGCGATCACCGCCGCGCCGGCGTCGGCGGCCACCACTCCGACTATCTCGTCACTCCCCTTCGTCGCCCCGACGGGAGCCTCTCTCGACTACCCCGAGGGGATCGCGGCCAACAACGGCACCGTCGACGTCTCGAACACCTTCGACAACGTGGTGGCCAGTGTGACGGCCGCCGCAACGACCACTCTCGCCGGTTCGTACGAAGCCATCGGCGAGTCCGGCGATGGCGGGCCGGCTACGGCGGCGACCCTCGATTCCCCCGCCGGCCTGGCCCTCGATAGTCGGGGTGACCTGTTCATCGCCGACACCGAGGACAATGCCGTACGGGAGATAACCCCCGACGGCACGATCCACCTGATCGCCGGCAACGGCACCGGGGGCTACCGGGGCGACGGCGGTCCGGCCACCAGGGCCGAGCTCGACCTCCCACAGGCGGTGGCGGTCGATGGCCTCGGTGACGTCTTCATCGCCGATACCGGCAACAACGTGATCCGTGAAGTGAACCAGCGCGGCGCCATCACGACCTACGCCGGTACCGGGACCGCGGGCTACCGCGGCGATGGCGGCCGGGCCCGGTTTGCCGAATTGTCCTCGCCAACCGGGGTGGCGGTCGACGCCTTCGGCAACCTCTACATCGCGGATGCCGGGAACAACGTCATCCGGCGGGTATCGACCAGCGACCAGATCACCACGGTGGCCGGCAACGTCGCCCTCGATCAGGCCAACGGCGGGCTCGGTGGATTCAGCGGCGATGGGGGGCCGGCCACCCATGCCCAGTTGAACAGCCCACAGGGAGTGGCGCTCGATCGGGCGGGTGATCTCTACATCGCCGACACCTTCAACAACGCCATTCGCGAAGTGACCCCCAACGGCCTCATCACCACAATCGTCAACAGCGCAGCCAAGAAGGGAAGTGCCGGCGACGGCGGCGCGGCCACGGCGGCCGAATTGAACAGCCCGTCGGCCGTGTCGATCGACAACGTCAGCGGGGATCTGTACATCGCCGATACCTCCAACAGCCGGATCCGCCTGGTGGGCCTGCCTGTACCGGGCGGTCCCGCCCCCGGCCCGGTGGCGCCGGGACGCCCCTGGTCATAACTCGCCACCGTCACACCGCACGCCCAACACGACATCACCGAAAGGAATCCCCGTGACTCAAGAGACCACACCCCTGGACACCCCGTTCTCCCGCCGCCTCCTGCTCAAAGGGGGGGCCGCCACCGCCGCCGGCGCGGCATTGGCCACCTTCCTGCCCGCCAGCGTCCGCCGGGCCATGGCGGCGGCCGACCCCGCCGCCCCATTCAATCCGGCCCAGGTGAAACACGTCGTCCTGCTCATGCAGGAGAACCGCAGCTTTGACCACTACTTCGGCACCCTGTCCGGCGTGCGGGGCTTCGGCGATCCCCACGCCATGAAGCTCCCCTCGGGTCGCTCGGTCTTCGCCCAACCGGATCCGGCCAATCCCGATGGCTACCTCCTGCCGTACCACCTCGACTCCACCACCTCAGCGGCGCAAGCCATCCCCTCACTCAGCCACCAGTGGCAGATTCAGCATGCTTCCTGGAACAACGGCAGCATGGACGCCTGGCTGCGGGCGCACATTGCCGCTGACAGTGACACCGCCGGGCCGTTCACCATGGGCTACTACGACAGCACGGACATCCCGTTCCAGTTCGCCCTGGCCAACGCCTTCACCATCTGCGACAACTACTTCTGCTCGGTGCTCGGTCCGACCCACCCGAACCGGTACATGTGGATGACCGGCACGGTCGACCCCGAGGGCCGCAACGGCGGCCCCGCCCTGGACAACAACGCCCCCAACGGGACCTACAGCTGGACCACGACCGCCGAGCGGCTGCAGGCCGCCGGCATCTCCTGGAAGTGCTATCAGCAGGCCGACAACTACGGCACCAATGTGCTCGAGTTCTTCCGGCAGTTCATCGACGCTCCTCCGACTTCGGCGCTCTACCAGAACGCCTTTGGCGTCAGCACGCTCTTCGGCGGCGGTACGGCCAGCAATCCGGCGATGGCCTTCGAGGAGGACTGCGCCAATGGCACGCTGCCCACGGTGAGCTGGATCTTCCCGCCCAGCGTGGACTCCGAACACCCGTCCTTCCTCCCGGCTGCCGGCGCCCAGTTCGTGGCCTCCAAGATTGAGGCCCTGGCGGCCAACCAGGAACTCTGGAACTCGACCGTCTTCGTCCTGAATTACGACGAGAACGACGGCTTCTTCGATCACGTGCCACCACTCACTCCCCCGACCGGGACGGCCGATGAGTTCGTCACCCTCAACTCCCCCGGCGGCACCCCCGGCGGCGGACTGAACGTTGGCTCAGGCTTCCGGGTTCCGGCCATCATCATCTCCCCCTGGACCGTCGGGGGCTATGTCTGCTCAGACCCGTTCGACCACACCTCGGCCCTCCGCTTCCTCGAGCGGATCACCGGGATCACCGAGCCCAACATCAGTGCCTGGCGCCGCAGCACCTTCGGCGACTTCACGACTGCGTTCCAGTCCGCCCCGGAACCGGCTCCGTCGATTCCAGCCGCCGCTGCCACGGCCACGGCGGCCCAACTGGCCTACCAGACGGCTCAATCGAAGCTTCCTCTCCCGGCTTTTCCCGGCCGGCTGCAGACCGCACCGGTGCAAGCCCCCGGACGGAGGCCGTCCATCGGGTGATCCGCTACGACTTCATCCTTTGGGGGTCCTCCGTAAGACGCTCTGGTCACGTCACGGTGCTTAGCTGGTTGTATCGAGGGCCGGCGCAATGCTGGTGGCAAATCGAACGGTTGTCCTCAGTCCGCCGTCAGGGAGAGCTCGTGCGTCAATCTCCCCCTCATGGGCCGTGACGACCGAAGCGACGATCGAGAGCCCGAGTCCGACGCCCTGTCCGTTGGCGACACGTTGATCCAACCGGGCAAACGGCTCAAACAAGTAAGCGACCTTCTCCTCGGGGATCAATGGTCCCGTATTGGTCACCGTAAGGTAGGAATGTCCCTGTTCGGAGCCGGTTTCGACCTGTACCGAGCCTCCAATCAGGTTGTAACGGACGGCATTGTCCACCAGATTGGCGACGAGGCGCTCGACCAGCACACGATCACCGAGCGCGGGAGCGGCTGAGAGGTCAGCGTCGATAACGATCCCCAACGCCTTCGCCGAGGGGCTGCTCTGCTCGATCGCGTCTTGCGCAGCTGCTTCGAGGTCAACCAACACCCGACTGGTCAGGCCGCGGTCGGATCTGGCCAAGGTCAGCAGACCGTCGATAATCGCCTCCGATTGGTCGACCGCGTCACGGACACGGCCGACGAGAGTCTCGAGGCTCTCGGTTGTTCGCGCCGGCTTGGCCATGGCGACGTCGATCAGCGTCCGCATCGAGGTGAGCGGCGTTCGAAGCTCGTGCGAGGCGTTAGCGACGAAGCGGCGTTGGCTGGCAAATGCGGTATCGAGGCGGTCCAACATATCGTCGAAGGTGTCAGCCAGCTCTTTGAGCTCGTCGTGACTCCCGTCGAGGCGGATTCGCTCATGGAGGTTTTCCTGAGAAGCACGACGGGCGGCGCCAGTGACCTGGTGGAGCGGGGCCAGGATCCGCCTTCCGATGGCCCACCCCAACACGCCGGCCACGATGGTGCCGATGCCGAGACCGATCAGGGACCAGAGGAGCAGCTCGTGGAGATAGAACCCTCGCTGGAAGGGGTCGACAGCCGCATAGAGCTTCTGACACTGCGCCGCCTGAGCGCTCGTGAGGGTACCGCTGATATTTCCCACTTTGCAGGCGCCGAGTTGAGCGTCCGTTGGTACTTTGCTCGAAATGGAGAGGCTGGATGGGCCGAGACTGTGATTGATCAGCGCGTAGGTGGCAGCGACGAATGCTCCCCCGGTGACCAGAAACAGTCCGGCGCAAGCGAGTCCGATCCTGGCTCGCACGCTGCGGCGACCGAGGAGCTTGCGCTGGAGGCTGTGGGGCGACATATCTAGGAGATCCGGTACCCGCCGCCGATCACGGTCTCTACCAATGGTGGATCCCCAAGCTTTCGCCGGACACGCAAAATGGTGACCGAGACTGTGTTGGTGAACGGATCGGCGTGTTCGTCCCAGACTCGCTCAAGAAGTTGTTCGGCGCTGACCACCGCGCCATCCGCCGACACCAGCACCTCGAGCACTCCGAGTTCCTTTCTCGCCAGAGGTATGGGCCGGCCAGCCCTGGTCACCACGCGGCGAGCCCGGTCAACCACCAGGTCGCCTCGAGTCATCACCGGAGGCGTCGACGGGCTACGGCGGGCCAAGGCCCGCACCCGGGCGACCAACTCGGTGAAGTCGAAGGGTTTGGCCAGATAGTCGTCGGCTCCCAGGTTGAGTCCATCGACACGATCCTCAACCTCTCCGGCTGCCGTGAGCATCAGAATCCGGCTCGGGTTTGACGAACCGACGATCCGCTCGCACAGCGTGTCCCCGTGCAATTGGGGCAGATCGCGATCCAAGACGACCACGTCGTAGGCATTCACGGCCGCTCGTTCCAACCCACTCGCCCCGTCGTAGGCGACGTCGACCGCCATACCTTGATCGCGCAGCCCTTCGGCCACCGCGTCAGCGACGACCCAATTGTCTTCCACGACGAGAACACGCACGACTCACATAGTGGCCCAATGGAGATAACACTGCGATGACGCCCCCCGCTGGGGCACCCGTATGGCTCCAAAGTCCTCTGTTATGTAATCAGAATGTCATCGGACTTTTCGTACCGTGCCCTCATGATCGAAGCGCCAGAAGGGCTCTTCCAGGAACTGGCGAAGCGACACGCACGGCTTCCTCCTTGGGCCACCGACATAGGCGGGCCACGTCGTCCGCGCCTCCTTTTGGCTACTGCTGGCGCGATTGGCCTTGCCCTCAGCATGGCTGCGTGTGGAGGGGGCGCACCCACCAGCGGCGTGGCCAGCCTGACTACTACTACCACCGCGGCAAAATCTGCGGCGACCTCCAGTGGCTCGTCCTCGGGCGGCGATCTCGGCCAATACGCCGCCTGCATGCGCTCTCACGGCATCTCCAACTTCCCCGACTCCTTCGGATCCTCGGCCGCCATTAAGGCCGCCAAAGGTGAGATAGCGCATATCACCGACAGCGAGGCATCATCTCAGACGTTCCAAACCGCGCAACGGGCCTGTGTGAAGTACTACGCGCCGACGACGCCATCCACCCAAGTCAGTTCGGCCAAGATGCAGAAGCTTCTCGCCGTATCCCGTTGCATGCGCTCGCATGGTGTCCCGAGTTTCCCCGACCCCAACCCCACCACCGGCGAACTCAGCACTCCGACTGGTCTTAACACCCACTCCCCAGAAGTTGTCGCAGCCCTAGAGGCCTGCCAATCACTCGGCAGGGCGGCGGGCTTGGGGACTCCGCATACATGACTATGAAGAGGGATCGACAGATGAGCGGTAACCGATACCGAATAGCGTTGGGCGTCCTCGCCCTGGTTGTTGCCGCCGGCGTCGTCCTTGCTCTCACGAATCCGTTCAAGACCTCCCCGGCGACGAGCGCCGGTGTGGCCGACACCACAGCCGCCACCTCGCTGGCCACGGTAACCCGTCAAAACTTGACCTCGCAGACCGAAGTTGCTGCCACCTTGGGGTACGCCGACAGCTTTACAGTGGTCAATCAGGACGGAGGCGGTGCCGCTCCGACGAGCGGACCGGCCCAGAGTGGGTCTTCGGGTGCGACATTCACCTCGCTCCCTGCGGTAGGTCAGGTCGTCAGCCAGGGTCAGGTCCTCTACCAGGTGAACGGCGGTCCGGTTTTCCTTATTTACGGTTCGACCCCGGCTTATCGCAGTCTGACTGAAGGTGAATCCGGCGCTGATGTCGAGGAGCTCAATTATGACCTGGTCGCACTGGGCGAGTACCCACATGGTGAAGGGCGGCCTACATCTGACGTGTTCAACGCCGCCACAGCGTACGGAGTGCGAAGATTTCAGGCGACGCATGGAGTGACGCCTACCGGCACCTTCAGTCTCGGCCAAGTGGTCTTCTTGCCAACCTCGACCCGGATCATTTCAGTATCGGCCACATTGGGGTCCCCGGCCCAGGTGGGCCAGCCCGTCCTATCGGCAACCTCGACCACTCGTCAGGTCAGCATCGCCCTCGATGCCTCCCAGCAGTCCGAAGTTGCCGTCGGGGACAAGGTTGACATCACTCTCCCGAACAACCAGTCCACACCTGGCGTGGTCGCCTCAGTTGGCACGGTGGCCTCCACGCCCGCCTCCGGCTCCTCATCGTCGAACCCGACCATCACCGTCCTGGTCACTCCAAGTGATCCGGCGGCCACCGGTAGCTGGGACCAAGCGCCGGTGAATGTGACGATCACTACGGCCCATGTGAACAATGTGCTGGTTGTACCTATCACGGCACTGCTCGCTCTCTCCGGCGGTGGATACTCGGTCGAGACCGTTGGTTCCAATGGGATCCACCATTTGGTGCCGGTGTCACTCGGGCTCTTCGATGATGCCGAGGGGTTGGTACAGGTCAGCAGTTCGGGGCTTGCTCTCGGTCAACATGTCGTCGTCCCTTCGTCGTGACGCTCCGGAGTCCCCTGCAGCCATTGTCCGGTACCTCCGACAGCGATCCTTCGAATAGCCGTCGCCAACCAGTGCTCGAGGTGGAGGCCGTGACCAAGATCTACCCGAGTGAACCGCCGCTCACCGCGCTGCGAGGGGTGAGCTTTACCCTGAACGAGGGCGAACTGGCGGCCCTCGTCGGTCCCTCAGGTTCGGGCAAGACGACCTTGCTCCACCTCATGGGCACGCTCGATCGGCCCACCACGGGTGCCGTCCGCATCACTGGGCTCGACGTGGCCACCATGACCGACCGCGAGCTTTCCGCACTTCGGGCAACGCGGATCGGGTTTGTTTTCCAACAATTCTTCCTCGCCGAGCACCAGAGCATTCTCGACAACGTGGCCGAGGGTCTTCTCTATTCTGGGGCGGGGCTCACCGAGCGCCGCCAGCAGGCGCTGCATGCCCTCGACCTGGTCGGCCTGACCGGGCGTCCTGCCGCTCGACCAACGCAGATGTCAGGTGGACAGCGCCAACGGGTGGCCATCGCACGGGCCATCGTTGGACGCCCGGCCATTGTGCTGGCGGATGAGCCGACCGGTAACCTCGATCAGGCAACCGGCCAGTCCATCCTCTCGCTCTTCCAGGATCTCAACGATGTCGGCATCACCATCGTGGTCGTAACCCACGACCGCGGCATCGCGGATCATCTACCCCGCCGCATTGAGATGTTGGATGGCCGAATCGTGGCGGACACGATCGCAGCAGATCGATGACCGCGCCGGCGACCAGGAACGACGACCGCCGTTCGGTATCCACTGAGGATGGCGACATCCACCGGGGCTGGGATGGTGACTAGCGCCCTCGTTCCGGCGAGGCTGCGCCTGTTGGACCTCGCTCGCCTGTCAGCGGTGGGAATCCGCACCCGCAAGGTACGGGCGGGACTTTCCGCCCTCGGAATCGCGATTGGCGTGGCCGCCATCGTCGCCGTCCTCGGGTTGTCCCAATCCTCGTCGGCCGGGCTGCGAGCCGAGATCGCCCAGTTGGGGACCAACCTGCTCACCGTCACCAATGGTCAGGATATTTCAGGCAGTACCGCTGAGCTGCCCTCGTCGGCACCGAGCATGATCGCTCGGATTGGTCCCGTGACTCAGGTACAGGACACGGGGTCTGTCACGGGCAACGTGTATCGCAGCCCCCTTGTCCCGGCCATCGACACCAACGCCTTGTCAGTCCAAGCAGCCAGCCTCGGGCTACTCGACGCGGTAGGCACATCAGTAGCTCAGGGTAGCTATCTCAACGGCGCCACCGCGATGGAGCCCGTCGCTGTACTCGGGGCCGCGGCCGCCCAACGCCTAGGAATCGACCACATCTACCCTGGGGAAAGAATCTGGCTCGACAATCAATGGTTCTACCTGGTTGGAACATTGAAGCCTGCCGTGCTTACCCCTGAGATCGACTCCTCGGTCCTGGTCGGTTTTCCTGCCGCTCGAACCTACCTCGGCTTCGATGGGCACCCCTCGACCATTTACGTGCGAGCCCAGACCAATCAGGTCAACGCTGTCGACTCCGTTCTGGCCGCCAGCGCCAACCCCGAAGCCCCGAACCAGGTCGACGTGAGCCAACCGTCGGCTGCACTGGTGGCCCAGGCTGACGCCCAGGGCGCCTTCGACTCGCTCTTCTTGGGTCTGGGCGCGGTGGCCCTCCTTATCGGCGCCGTTGGCGTGGCCAACATCATGGTGATCTCAGTGTTGGAACGACGGAGCGAGATCGGACTCCGCCGCGCCCTCGGAGCCACCAAAGGTCATATCCGGATCCAGTTCCTCGCTGAATCTGTCCTTCTTTCATTCTTAGGCGGGGCTGTCGGTGTGGGCCTGGGCGCACTCTCCACCGCTATTTATGCGTCGACCAAGCACTGGAGCGTGGTCATCCCAGTCCTCGCCTGGGCTGGTGGCTTTGGAGCCGCCCTGCTCATCGGGGCGTTGGCCGGCCTTCTACCGGCCTTGCGCGCCGCCCGCATGGCTCCCACGGAGGCGTTGTGGTCGGTATGACGGAGCCGGCGTCGCTGCCGGTGAGATGGCGTTATCGCAGTGTTACCGGGCACTCCATACCCTCTCCCAATGAACACCGACGACACTTCTCCCGACCTACGCAGCACGGCACGCGGACCCAACGGTGTGCGCCATCACATCCCGATGAATGTGAGGCGACGGCACACGTGGCACGCCACACTGCGGCGCCTTCCGAAAGTGGGAGGCGGACTCCTCGTGGTAGGCATAGCCATTGCGGCCTGCGGCGGAGGCCCACCGACGCCGGGCGGGGCCACCGGGTCAACCACCACAACGGCCGCCGGCTCCTCAGGAAGTGTTCCACACGGGACGGGCCTCCTGGCTTACTCCTCCTGCATGCGTTCGCACGGCGTACCGAACTTCCCCGATCCCGACAGCACCGGAGGGATCCCTAAGCCGGCGGCTGTCGCTGCGCTAAGGGAGGTCAGCAACTCGGTGAACATGGCGGCCTCGCATGAGTGTGAACACCTCATTCCGGCTGGGGGATCACTGGGCGGACAGCCCAGCCAGAGCATCACTCCTCAAGAGCAGCACTACTACCTCAGCGCCGCAGCCTGCGTGCGCTCACATGGCTTCAGCAACTTCCCCGATCCAGTCTTCACCGGTGGCACCGTCCACTTCACTGTTCCCTCCAGCATCGACGCCAACTCAGCGCAGTTCACCCAAGCCGTGCACACTTGCCAAAAGCTCATCCCGGCGGGACTTCCCAAAGGGTAGGAAAATGATCTTGATTTCACGCTTGCGCCTCAGGCCGTGAACCGGGCACACGTCAGCCTGGTTGTGGAACAGTCGATCTTTCCGATTCCTGCCTTGGGACGCTCTGCGTCGTGACGCTGGCTGAAGGGATCGTGACGGTGACAGTCAGACCCCCCTCCTTGCGGGGACGAGCCGTAGCGGCGCCGCCGTGGATCGCCGCGATGGATGCGACGATGGCCAGTCCGAGTCCAGAGCCTTCGTGGGACGTGCGCTCGCTCAGGCGCTGGAACGGCTGGAAGATGCGATCGACATCTGCAAGGCTGATGACCGGACCCGTATTTTCAACGGTCAGCTGGCAGGTGGCAGAGGTACTCGTGCTGATCCAGATGTCACCGGCAGCAGAGTTGTAGCGGACCGCATTGTCCAGCAGATTCCCTACGAGGCGCTCAGCCAATACCGGATCGCCCGAAATGACGGCGGGATCCAGCCTGGCGTGGATCCGCTGGTCGCCCATGCCAGCGGCTTCGAGCACATTCTCGGCGACCGCAGCCAGGTCGACCTCCTCACGGAGGGTAAGGCCACGATCGCTGCGCGCCAGAATGAGCAACGCTCCGATGAGGTGCTCGGCATGATCCACCGCGCCGCGGATGTCCTCCCCCATGCTCCGCAGGTCATCGGTCGAGCTGTTCTCATTGTTCAGCACGACATCGACCGACGTACGCATGACGGCGAGCGGAGTGCGCAATTCGTGCGAGGCGTTGGCTATGAACTGACGCTGGCTCTCGAATGCCGCCTGGAGGCGGCTGAGCATTTCGTCGAACGTCTCGGCCAATTCGCTGAGTTCATCGCGGGGACCGTGCAGCGCGACCCGCGCCGACAGATTGTGTTCCGACGCAGCACGAGCAGCTGCGGTGATCCGGTGCACCGGACGGAGCGACCGCCCGGCGAAGATCCAGCCCAGGATCGCGGCTAGGGCAATGACCGCGGCAAGCGTGATCAGGGAGAACAGGAGCAAGTGCGACAAAGTGAGCGATCGCTGATGTTGCGCTCCAAGCTGCTGCTCGAGCGACGAGATGCACTGAGCTAGTGCGGGCTTGTTGACATGGGTGCTCGGTTGCTGGGACCGACACCGCGACATGATTGACGCCAGATCAGTACTCGAAGGCTTTTGGCCCTGCTCAGACGTCCCCAACTGCGCCACCAGGGTATAGCTGACCGTTACGAGAATCGCTCCGCATGCGGCGAATAGGCCGGTGTAGAGCAGGGTCAGTCGACTCCGGACGGTCAGGCGCGGGCGAAGCCTCATACGCGGTAACCCTTGCCCACAACGGTCTCGATTACCGGTGGGTCGCCGAGCTTGCGCCGGAGCCGAGTCATCGTCACTGAGACGATATTGCTGAACGGGTCGAGATTGGCATCCCACACGTGCTCGAGGAGTTCCTCCGCACTGACCACGGCGCCTTCGGCGGCCAGAAGCAGTTCGAGGATCCCGAACTCCTTGCGAGTCAGAGACAGATGACGTGAGCCGCGCTTGGCGCGGTGCCGGGCCCGGTCCACAGTGAGGTCGCCCCGATACAGGACGGGCGGTGATGACGGCGCCCGGCGCGACAGCGCCCGCACGCGGGCAACAAGCTCGGCGAACACGAATGGCTTGGGCAGGTAGTCGTCCGCGCCCAGTTCCAGGCCGTCAATCCGCTCATCAACGTCGCCCGCGGCAGTGAGCATCAGGATCCGCGGACCGGAGCCGGCCACCGCCCGGCACACTTGGTCACCGTGGACGCCCGGCAGATCACGGTCGAGCACAATCACGTCATAGGCGTTCTGCACGGCGGCGTCCAGGGCCGCCGTGCCGTCGTACACGGTGTCAACGGCCATCCCAGCCTGGCGTAAACCCTGGGTGACCCGGTCGGCCAGCGTCGCGTGGTCCTCAACCACCAGCACCCGCATCGCACCAGTATGCGTCGGGGGGCATGACATCCGCCCGACACCTGCCTTAGTGCTGACGTCACGTGCCCCGGCATAGGCCTGGTGGAGTGCTCGGATCCCCATGTTCGAGGCGTTCGACGAGGCAGCGGCCAGCAAGGCGTTCGAGTCATGCCAGCAGATGTTGTCGTACTGCCAGCGGCCTTCGGGCGCCTGACAACCGCCAGTGCCGGCCCGAGTGGGAAGGTGAGCGCGACGAAGGAACCGACAACGGCTGCCGCCGCACCTCGGCATGACTCCCCCCGGCGTCGCATGTAGTGCTGATGTCACCCGCCCGGGCATACAACTCGAGACATGAGTCGAATGCCCATCCTTCGGTCCGAACTCGCCAGCGCGACGACCCGCGGCGAATCACCCGGTCCATCCATCGGCCCGGCAGTCGACAACTCTCGAGCGCCCGGCGGCCTCCACGCCGAACGCCCGTTACGGGCTACCACGGCCAGAACGGCAGCGGCGTTCGTGGCAATGGCCAGCGTGATCCTGCTGGCAGCATGCGGCGGCACCCCTTCCTCCACTGGTGCGGGCGATTCATCGAATACCGGAGGATCAACGAACACCCACCTGGTCGCCTTTTCCCGTTGCATGCGTTCGAGTGGAGTGACGAATTACCCGGATCCCAACAGCAGTGGAGTGATCCCCAAGGAGAGCCCACAGGACCTAGGGGTCTCCAACTCGAAGTTGCAGTCGGCTTCGGGTAATTGTCAACATCTTCTCCCGAACGGTGGCAGCGGGCCGAACCAAACCCAGATTCAGCAAATGAAGGCGCTGGGGCTGAGCTTCGCTCAGTGCATGCGCAGCCACGGTGTCGCACTCCCTGACCCCGCCGCCGACGGTCGGATACCCGACCCGGAGTCCGTTGGGCTCAACCAGGGTTCGCCATCCTTTGAGGCAGCGAACCAGGCTTGCGGCAAATACCGGCCCGGCTACATGCCTTCGAACGCCCAGTACAACGCTTACGCCCAATCCCACGGGTCGTAAACACCACAACCGCACGGAGAAACGGCATGCTCGGGCACGCAGTTGTTACTTCAGCTCATCACGGCTGTCGTGCTTTGTGTCTTCTTCGTCCGCATCACACTTTTGCGAGAGAAGCTTCCGCTGCTGACGCATGTCTCCCTTTTTCGGGAGTTCCGCGGCAGGGACTTTAGGAGAAACTATCCCCTGAGCTGGACTTTTTGCGTGGGCCGTACAGGACTCGAACCTGTGACCCCTTGCGCGTCATGCAAGTGCGCTACCAACTGCGCTAACGGCCCTTCCGCAGTGACCCTACCACCAGGCCATATGGGGGTGGGTACGGCTGTCCGGAGAACTCGGCCGGCGGACCCCGACGGGCCCCGTAGCCTCGCCTCCCAGAACGGATCCGAACCCGTCGAAGAATCCGCGTAGTCCGGGCGAGCAGGCGATCAACCGCTGACGATTCGAAGAGAGGACGGAGAAGGACCTACGGGGGCGCGAC
>DASZMA010000182.1:0-2878 GCA_035552095.1 Acidimicrobiales bacterium
CGCTGGCCGAGATCGTCGTCTGTGGAGGTCGGAGACGGAGTTGGAGTCGGACACCACACGGACGGTCGGCCACCCACCCGGACGCCCCAGTGGCCCATCGGATGGTCGTCCTGTTCGTCCAGCACAGAGCGAGAGGAAACCCCAACAAGTCGCGCAAGTACCTGGTGATCGTTGACGCAGCCAACGAGATGCTCGGGTGGCTCGACTACAGCGACTCATGGAGTTTTGACAGCGGTGTGCTGATAGACGTGGCCCGTTGCATCGACATCGAGTACGAGATCGAGCGCTTCCAGACTGAGCCCGAATTTCAACAGGCTCACCCCAACTGGGTAGGTTGACGCCGACCGTCTTGGTGACGGGTTGGACAGAGGCCGGTCAGACCCGGAGGCTACGACCGCTCGGCCCAGCGAGCATTGGCCTCTTCGAAGATGCGGCGGGTCCGCTCGAAGTCACGCGGTCGCTCCTCGTAGGTCTCGGCGTCCCATTCGGAGCGGTCACCCGAATAGAAGTCCCCGCCATAAACGTGCAGGGCCACCGCAAACTCATGGCGGGAATTGGCCACCGAATGGATGGCGTCTTCGCCCAGCACGAGTACCTCACCGGCCGGGAGCTCCCGCCCACCAGCCGGTTCGAGGCCCCTTGGAACCCGGCGGAAGAACGCATTGTCCTCCTGACCTCCGTACATGCCGATGACCGCCCACATCCGATGCTCGTGGGGGTAGAGGGTCATGCCCGGGGTCCAGGCCACGTGGAGCACGGTGAGCTCAGCGGAGTTGTGCAGTGTGGTGATGCCGCCACTCTCGACCGGGCCGAGGGCGCCCTCGAGTCGGGCCCGATCGGCCACGAGTTCGTCCAGGACGTCACGCACGGCCAAGACCGGTGTGTGCTCCTTCAGCGCGATGTCGCACCTGGCGACGATGTCGTCGACGGAGAGTGTCACTGCTTCACATTACGGCAGTTGGCCTGGCGGCCCTACGGAGCCCGTGACGCGGTTGCCGCCGACGTCTCCCTCGAGTCGACCGCCCGCGGGGCCGAACCGAGCGGCGGCGTCGAGCAGAGTTGGCGCCACCCCGCCGGCGCCAGGGCGTAACGGGACACGGCGCCGTCGGTGAAGAAGCTCCAGAGCCGGGGTCGCAGGAGGGTGGCCACGGCGGCGGCGATAGGCAGCAAAATGGTTCGCCAGTCGCCCCGAGCGGGCAGGAGCTCCTCGCCGGAGCCGGCGTACACCCCTCGCCCGACGGCGGCCCGGGCCAGCTCGCCCAGCACAGCCCGGCGGCGGCCGGTGCGCTGGGCCGCGCCAAGGATCGCCATCAGGAGTTGATGGGTGCGGACGCCACCGCGTGACTCGGGGCCGGGGCCGGGGTCCGTCGAGACACCCAGGGCCACGGCCAGCAGAGCGCTGACCAGGTCGGTCCCCGCCGCCCGCGCGTTGCCCGGCTCCACCAGTCTGGGGTTGACGTCGATCACGAGTGGTTGGCCGTCGGCCACGATGGCATCGACCGACAGGGCGCCGTGCCAGTCGAGGGCCCGGCCCAGCCGGGCCAAGGCGTCGCGCAGGACCGGGAGCGCCACGCTGCACTTGGCCGACGCACTGCCGCTGGCTCCCTCCCGGACCCGTTCGTTGGCGTGGAAGGCGACGAGCGAGCCCCGGTCGAAGACGCCCTGCGCCATGACGAAGGTGCCGAGCACGGCCTCCTGCACCAGGACGCCCCCATCCTGGGTGGCGCCGGTGGCCATGAACTGCGCCACCGCCTCACGGAGCTGGCCGGCATCGGCCGCCCGCCGCACTCCGGTGGACCCGGTGCCGACGGGGGCCTTGACGAAGGCGGGGAAGCTGGTCCACCCGTCCACGTCCGCTGCGCTCTGCACCACGATGGCGTGCGGCTGCGGAACGGCCAGCTCCTCCAGGGTGCGCCGGGCCGAGACCTTGTCCTGCACCCGGCGTAATGACTCGAAGGGCGGCACGGCGGTGGCCAAGCCGGCCGCCACCAGGCGGGGCAGCTGATGCGAGAGCACTGTGACCTGTTCCTGGGTGGGGAAGATGACGTCGATCTGCGCCGCCACCGCGACCTGGAGCATCCGATCGAACCAGGCCAAGGGGTCATGCCCGAAATCGGGCACCCGGTGCAGCGTGCGGACGTGGCGGGTGAAGCGGGCCAGGCAGAGCGGGTCCGAGACCACGGCCGAGACGTCGTGCCCCAGCCCGTCCAGCTGGGTGGCCACCTGGCGCGAGGTGAGGCCCGCCCCTTCCGTCATGAGGATCCTCATGGAGTAAGTATACATCATATGCTTATGACGCACACAAACTATCCCGCCGGGCGATCCGGGACCGAATCCGACCCGAACCGCGGCGGGGGTTGCGCATTACTCGTAATAATGTAATCTCGTAACTATGAGATCACAGCATGGAGAGCACGGAGAATCAGAAGTCCCCTGGGCCGGTCGTCGTGGCGGGCGCCGTCGCGCCGGGGGAGCACCCCCGTTCGGGCCCGAGCAGGAACGGCTGATGGCGGCCTGGTTCGCCGGACGCATCCCCGACGGTTGGTTCGAGGGCCCGGTGGCCATCGATGTCGATCCCGACGAGATTCAGGTGGTGGGCACGCTGGCCTCGCCCACCTTGCCGGACGGCGCTAGCGAGGATGAGGTCCGGGTGGCCGAGCTGGCCCGGATCGGCGGCTACCGGGAGGACAGTCGCGGCGCCCGCATGCGCATCGCCGAGGAGGCCCAGCCCTCCTTTCAGCGCACCGTCTCCTGGGGGGCGCAGTGCGGTGGGTCGCGGGTGCTCTTCACCACGGCCGGCGTGCCGGTGATGACCCGGCTCCGGTTGGCCGACCGTCACGTGCTCGACACCCTGATCGATGCCGGTGTGGCCCGCAGC
>DASZMA010000183.1:0-4107 GCA_035552095.1 Acidimicrobiales bacterium
CCTCGTGTCACGTCGTCGGCACGCCAAGCAGCACCTGTGCCGCCTGGAGGCCCGGGGGCTGCGACCGGTTCACGAGTGGACCGGCGGGTTCGAGCAATTCTGGAACGAGAGCTTCGACCGGCTGGACGAGTACGTGCAGGACCTCAAGCAGGCCAGGCGGGAGGGGAGGAGCTGATGAGCACGACGGGACGAGGAGCGCCGGCGCAGTCCGCTACGGCCGACCGCGAGATCGTGATCTCCCGGGTCATCAGTGCCCCACGGGAGTTGGTGTTCGAGGCGTACACCGAACTGCGGCACCTGTCGCGGTGGTGGGGGCCGGAGGGGTTCACCACCACCACGCGGGCGTTCGACTTCCGGGTCGGCGGGGAGTGGGACTTCGTGATGCACGCGCCGGACGGGACGGACTACCAGGAGTGGATCTCCTGGACCGAGATCGCCCCGCCGGAGCGGATCGTGCTGCGGCACGGTGAGTTCCGGGGCGACCCCAACGCCTTCGAGTCGGTCTTGACGTTCGCACCCGACGGCGTGGCGACCCGGATCGACATGCGCACGGTGTTCCCCACCAAGGAGCAGCGCGACGAGGCGGTCGAGAAGTACCACGCGATCGAGGGCGGCGAGCAGACCCTGAGCAAGCTGGCGGCCTACGTCAGCGAGATAGTCCGGAAAGGAGTTGAGGACTGATGGCCGGGAAGGTTTTCTTCAGCGTGTCTATGTCGCTTGACGGGTTCATCGCACCCGGGTCCCCGGGGGAATTGATGGGGCAACAGTGGATGGAACTGCAGCAGTGGTTGTTCCCGCAGCGATTCTTCCGGGAGAACGGGAAGCTCGGCGAGGGCGGCGAGGAAGGGCGCGACAACGACATCGTGCGGGAGACGTTCGAGCGCACCGGCGCCAGCGTGATGGGCAAACGGATGTTCGAGGCCGGCGAGCAGATGTGGCCGGAGGAAGCGCCGTTCCACACGCCCGTCTTCGTCGTGACGCACGAGAAGCGTGACCCCTGGGAGCGGCCGGGTGGGACCACCTTCCACTTCGTCAACGACGGGATTGAGTCCGCGCTCGACCAGGCCCGTGAGGGCGCCGGCGAACGGGACGTCCGCATGGCGGGCGGCGGCGAAACGATCCTGGAGTACGTGAACGCCGGCCTGATCGACGAGTTCTCCATCGCGCTCTCACCCGTACTGTTGGGCTCCGGCATCCGCTTGTTCGAGGGCGTCGACGCGGGCCGCGTGGCCCTGGACCCGGTCCGCGCCGAGCCGACGCCGCGGGCGACCCACCTGACCTACGCCGTCCGGGAGCGCGAGCGGTAACTGACTCGACCTCGGCGCTCCAGCGCCCCGGTCAGCAGCGCGGTGAGATCCTCGAGCCTCTGACCGTCAGGAAGGGCGATCGTTCGGGCCGCGAGCTCGGCCGCGCTCCTTCGGGAGGGACCTCATGGGGTTATTGGCCAACGCGCACCCGGCAGATAGCGTCCCGCCAAATGAAGTTCCGAGAACTCGTCGAAATGCTTGAGAACGATGGCTGGCACCAGGTCGCCCAGCGAGGCAGCCACCGCCAGTATCGGCACCCAACCAAACCTGGTCGAGTGACCGTTGCCGGCAGGCCAAGCCAGGACGTAGCGCCCGGTACGCTGGGGAGTGTTCTGAGACAAGCCGGATTGACAAAGGAGGGACGTTGAGCACCTGGACCGTGGTCTATGAAAAAACTGCCACGGGTTGGAGCGCCTATGTTCCCGCGCTGCCCGGCGTGGGCGTTACAAGCACAACCCATGAGGAAGCTGAGCGACTTGCAGGGGAAGCGATCATGTTGCACCTTGAGGGATTGGTCGCCGACGGACTGCCTGTCCCCGAGCCAGGCGGTGTCGACGTCGGGCAGGTCGAGCTGCCGCTTCCGGCATAGGGCGAGGGGCATGCCCGATCGGGGAGACCCTTCGAGCTGTGTCACCGCTAAAATGGGGACCTGACCTGAGACGCAGTTTGAAGAGCACCTACGCCCGTCGCGCCAAGTGGCTCCGGCGGCGTTCCGGTCGAATGGAACTGGTCGACGTTAATGCTCTGACGAGTTCGTTCTATGGGGCGAACATAGTATTGGCGAAGTAGAGGATGCCCCCGACCCCGCCTACCAGGTCTGCCAGGGAGCCTCACCACTGACCCAGAGGTCGTCGAGCAGGCTGCGTTCCCGGGGCGTATCGACGCACTGCCAGAAGCCGTGGTGCTCAAAGGCGGCCAGCTCGCCGTCGGAGGCCAGCCCGTTGAGCGGCTCGCGTTCGAGCATGCAGTCGAGGTCGGTGGGGAAGTAGCGGTCGATGGCCTCGCGCTCGAAGACCATGAAGCCACCGTTGATGGCGCCCGTGCTGGTCTGGGGCTTCTCCACGAAGTCGCGGGCCAGGCCGTCGCTGTCGATGACCAGCTCGCCGAAACGGCTGGGGGGCTGCACCGCCGTGATGGTGGCCAGCTTGCCCTTGGCTTTGTGGAAGGCCAGCAGGGCCTCAATGTCGACCGGGCCCACGCCGTCGCCGTAGGTGACCATCATGGGGCCGGACTTGATGGAGGCGGCGGCCACCCGCACCCGGGTTCCCGTCAAAGACTCCAGGCCGGTGTCGACGCAGGTGACCCGCCAGCCGTCGTCGGGTTGGGCGTGCAGGAACTCGATGCCGTGCTTGGCCCCGAACTCCACGGTGAAGTCCCGGGTCAGCATCTCGTACTGCAGGAAGAAGCGGCGGATCTCGTCACCCAGGTGGCCGAGCGCCAGCACGAAGTCGGTGTGGCCGTGGGAGGCGTAAATCTTCATGATGTGCCACAGGATGGGCCGGTTCCCGATGGGGACCAAGGGCTTCGGCAGCGTCGGGTTGTACTCGCTGATGCGGGTGCCCTTGCCTCCGCACAGAATGATGGTCGGGACAGACTCGGTCTCACCCATGCTGCTTACCCAGCTCACCCATGCTTGAGGCTCCAGTCGTAGCCGAAACGGTCGGTAAAGGGATCCAGTCGTTCTATCTCATCGGGCGAGTGGTGCACGGTGGAGCAGTTGGCCACCAGGGCTGGCCCGGTGCCCTCGCCCTTGAAGCCGTTCCACACCTTGGGCGGGATGGTGACCAGGACGTAGTTGAGGTCGCCCACGTGCAGCTCCACCAGGTTGCCCCGGGTGGGGGAGTCCTCCCGGTCGTCGAAGCAGACCAGCTTGATCATGCCCACCGGCACCGCGTAGTTCAGCGTCATCTCGCGGTGGAGGTGCCAGGCCTTGATCGCCCCGGGGTACACGGTGGAGAAGTAGATCTCCCCGAAGCGCTCGAAGCCCGGGCTGTCGTCCCGCAGCATGTGGAAGACGGCCCCGCGCTCGTCGGGGATCCGCCGCAGGGGCGTGATGGTCATACCGTCAATGGTCGTCATCGAGCGATACCGTATCCTGCCAGCGCGACAGGCAGAAAGACCTGGTCAACTGGCCCGCGACGGCGCCGTCCACTAACTTTTGCCCCCGTGGCCCCTGACCGCCGACCCGCTCAGCGACGCCCGTCGCCACCCCCACTGCAGGCTAGGTAGCCTTCTGACCCTCATGGAGCTTGAGCCCCCCATTTATGACGGGCAGGTGCACGCCGCCTACGCCGGCCCGCGTGACGACGTGACCGCGCTCGTGCCGCCCACCGCCACCCGCGTGCTCGATGTGGGCTGCAGCGTCGGCGCCCTCGGCGCCGCCCTGGAGCGCCGGGGCCATGCCGTGACCGGTATTGAGGCCAACCCCGAGATGGCGGCCACCGCCCGGGCCAGCCTGAGCCACCTCATTGAGGCCGACGTGGAGGAGCTGGCCCGCCGCGACGAGGCCATCGGCGACGCCTTCGACTGCGTGGTCTTCGCCGATGTCCTGGAGCACCTGCGCGACCCCTGGGCCGTGACCCGGTGGGCCGCCCGCCACCTGACCCCCAGGGGCAGCCTGGTCATCTCGGTGCCCAACATCCGCCACGCCTCGCTGGTTACCTCGGTGCTCGGCCGGCGCCGCTGGCTCTACGAGGACGTGGGCATCTTCGACCGCACCCACCTGCGCTGGTTCGCCTACAAGAACCTGCCCCAGCTGCTCGAGGGCACCGGGCTCGCCATAACCGAACTGACCCGCACC
>DASZMA010000184.1:0-16405 GCA_035552095.1 Acidimicrobiales bacterium
AGAGCTTTCTCTGTTGCGGGATTACTTCGCCGCCACGCCGTACCCGCCGACCGGAGCCGTGGCGGGAGCCCTCGCCCTGACCAAGCTGGTGGGGCGGGTCGAATGGGTGGCCGGGAATGCTGCGCTCATAGGTGACGGCAGCCTCTCCTCGGGACCGTCGTCCGTCCGGGAGGTGGTGGCGGCGGTGGCGGAGACGCTCAGCCGATCCGCCTCTCTTATCTGCGACGACAAGGGCCAACCGGTTGACGATCCAAATCTGGTGGGAGTGGTCCAGGAAGCCATGCGACGACTGGATGATCTGATACGCGCCGAGATTGAGATCGACGTGTCCATGCTGATCGGGGTGGAAGCCGATTGCGATCGTGGCGAGGAGCCGGCGACAGCAAGTGAGACCAAAGAGCCGGGTGGCGGCAGCATCGCCTTGACCCTGGACCCCAGCTTCCAAGCACGAGCCTTGGGTATCGCCACTGAGATGGTGGCCGACGCCGCCCTGGAATCGGCCGGAGCTCAGGTGGCGGGCGATCGACGGCTGGGCACCGGTGGTGAGGCGACGTCGTCCCTGCCATGGAGCCGCCTGACGTCGCATTTCTCGTTCGGCTCCGTGTGGTTCCGCAATGCCGTGCGGGGGGCGGCCGGACTGGCTCTGGCGGTGGCTGTCGTTGAGGTCACCAACGTGCAGCACGGGTTTTGGGTGGTCCTCGGCACCCTGTCGGTCTTGCGGTCCAGCGCGCTGGGCACGGGTGCCACGGCTCTGCGGGCGGTCGCAGGAACCGCAGTGGGCTTCGTCGTGGGCTCGGCCATCATGGTCGGGGTGGGTGACCACACGGCACTGTTGTGGGTGCTGCTTCCACTGGCCATTCTGATCTCGGGTGTGGCTCCATCCATGATCTCGTTCGCCGCCGGACAGGCGGGGTTCACCTTGGTGGTGGTCATCTTGTTCAACATCATCCAGCCGGTGGGCTGGAAGGTCGGGCTGACCAGGATCGAGGACGTGGCCATCGGCTGCCTCGTGAGCGTGGTGGTGGGGCTGCTGTTCTGGCCTCGCGGCGCCAAAGCCGCGTTGGGGCAAGCCCTCTCACGGGCCTTTGTCACGAGCTCGGGATACCTCTCGGATGCGGTGGAGCGTCTGACCACGTCGGCGAGCCACGTTGACACCGGCCCCGGCCAGCGGGCTGCGCATGGCGCCTATCTCTTGCTCGATGACGCCTTCAGACAGTTTCTCGCCGAAGGTGGGGCGAAGCTGGTGTCGGTTGAAACGGTGGCCACCCTCTTCACCGGCGCCAATCGTCTGCGCCTGGCCGCCTACACCCTGTCCACCCTGCCGGTATCGCTGCCGGATGCCGACGGGCCCGAACTGGAAACGGTGGCCGTGGCTGGTGCGGTCCTGCGTGACTCATACGCCTCCAGCCACCGGTGGTACGAAGAGTTCGCCGAAGTCCTGGCTGAGCGGCGCCTTTCGCTGGACCCCCCACCGAGCCATGACCACACCTTGCACGATGTACTGCGCCGGGCTTTCGACGACGCGCGGGCCCAACGTCGGAGCGATCGGTTGCGCACCACGCTGCAGATGCTCTGGGCCGATGAGCTGCTGGAGTCCCAGCGCCAGGTGCAGGTTGACCTGGCTGCTTCGGCCGACCTCTTCATCCGGCAAAGGAGCAGCGGTCCGCTCGGGCGCTGAGCCGATCGAGCGGGGGAGAAACTCCCCAACCGCGATGAATCGGCGGCAGTTGAGGCGTCTGTATCTGTATAGGTAGGCGCCGCCGGCCCGGTAGGGCGCCGTTCGACAGATCGGAGGACGGATCATGCTGCCGTTTCACTACACCGCGGCTCAGGAGTTCCAGCGGGAATACGAGCGCCAAATGGAGCCGTTCAGGGGAGCCGGACCAGTTCGGTTCACCCGGCGCCTGGCTCGGCTGGGCGAAGCGGTCGGGCTGCTGGGCCGGCGCTCCGAACGGCGGTCCCAGGGATCAGCCCCCGAGACTGTCGCGCAGGGTGTCCAGGTCGCGACGGAGTTCGGCCAATTCGGATCGCAGGATGTTGAGCTGCCCCTGAAGATCGGGGCCTGTGTCGGGTAACGACCGGTTCTGATCGGGCTTGGGCTCCTCGTACCTCCCGGACGCCGGATCGACCGGGCTCGGAGACTCGACCTGGGAAGGTAGGAGCAGGCAGGCCCAGCGCTCCTCCTTCTGGCCGGGCCGCCGGCCCAGCCGCAGGGTCAACGGTTGGTCGAACGAGGCCAGGTACTCCAGCTCATGTTCGATCTCGTCCAGCCGATCGAACTCGGCCATCCGATCGGTGCGGGCCCGCAGTTCGCCCAGAGTCTGCGGCCCCCGGAGGAGGAGGACGGCCAGCAGGGCGCATTGGCGGAGGTCCACGGCCAGGACCTCGTCGAGCACGTGGCGGTAGCGCACCACGCTGCGCCCGTGCGAGGGCAGGACGAAGCGGACCAACTTCTGCTCTTTCAGCCCATTGAGCGCGACCATGACCGTGCTCTCGTCGTAGGTCACGACCGGATCCCGATTGGAGACCTGGTTGCTGGCTGCGATCAGGGCCGCCAGGGTGAGCGGGTACTGCTGGGGGGTCGTGAGCTGTTTCTCGACCAGTGCGCCCAGCAGGCGGGCTCCCTCCGGGCTCAGGATCATGGGGCCGAGCATACGAGCGCGCACCGAGCAGAACCCCGAGACGCTCTGGTGAGATGATGCTGCCATGAGAGCTCCCAAGCGAGTCGTGGTCTGGGGTACCGGGTTTGTCGGCAAAATGGTCATTCCCGAGGTGGTGCGCCATCCCAGTTTCGAGCTGGTGGGCGTCGGGGTGAGCAGCCCCGACAAGGTGGGCCGCGACGCGGGGGAGATCTGCGGGATCGACCCGATCGGCGTGGCGGCGACCGATGACCTCGAGGCCCTGATCGCCCTGCGGCCCGATGCGCTCGTGCACTACGGGCCCACGGCCGCCCACGCCAATGACAACCTGCGGGACATCGGCGCCTTCCTCCGGGCCGGCATCGACGTGTGCTCGACCGCCATGACGCCATGGGTCTGGCCCAGCATGGTGCTCAATCCACCCTCGTGGACCGAGCCGATCGCCGAGGCCTGTGCGGCCGGAAACGCATCGTGCTTCACCACCGGCATCGACCCGGGGTTCGCCAACGACCTCTTCCCGATGACCCTCATGGGCCTTTGCGGTGAGGTCAAGCAGGTCAAGGCGCTCGAGATTCTCGACTACATCAACTACGAGGGCGACTATGAGGACGAGATGGGCATCGGGCGCCCCCCTGAGTTCATCCCCCTGCTTGAGCACACGGACATCCTGGTTATGTCGTGGGGGGCCACGGTGCCGATGATGGCCCACGCCGTGGGCATTGAGCTCGACGAGATCACCACCACGTGGGACAAATGGGTCACCGACACGGAGATCACCACGGCCAAGGGCGTCATCAACCCCGGAGAGGTCGCCGCCATCCGCTTCACGGTCAATGGGATGTTCGGGGGAGCCCCCCGCGTCTGCCTGGAGCACGTCAACCGGGTGGGCACCGCGGCGGCGCCTGATTGGCCGCGCGGCACCCAGGACGATGTGTACCGGGTGGAGATTGAAGGGTCGCCGTCGATCACCCAGGAGACCACCTTCCGCTTCACGGACGGCAGCGGCCGAGACGCGGCCGCGGCGGGCTGCCTGGCCACCGGGCTGCGGGCCCTCAACGCCGTGCCGGCCGTCAACGACTTACCGGCGGGCTGGGTGACCGCGCTCGATCTCCCTTTGATCCCCGGCTACGGCACCATTCGCTAGGCGTTCTGGCGGACCAGCACCGAGCGGCGGTGGCTGCGCCGGGTGGCGCGGCGGATGGTGCTGGAGAGTTCGGTGCGCCATTCGGTCGGCGCACGATGTGAAGCCGACCGGGCCACTTCCGGCGCGTTGAGCACCAGCACGGCGACGTCGCTCACGGCGACCACCGAGGCCACGATCGACTGGTGGTGGCCGGGGTTGTGACCGAAGTAGTCGCCCGGCGCCAGGTCGACCAGGACGCCGTCGCCGGCGGCGAGAAGGGCCGATCCGGCCGCGATCACGTACATGTTCTGGTCCTGGTCGGTCTGGGCGCTGAGCACCGTGCCGGCGGCACACCGCAGCTTGATCACACCGTGGCTCGCGAAGTCTTCCAGGGCGCTTCTGGTGTACGACGAGAAGGCCGGGATGGCTTCGAGCAGATCGGCGTAGACCTTGGATTCGGATGGTGCGTGCATGGTGTCCCCCCTTGCGCCGGACGCCAGTGCGCTCGGACGTTCTTGACTACCTGTCATGGGGGGCAGCTTGTGCGACCGGAGTTGCGCCCGGGGTTCTCCACGGTTGCAATCAGGGAGTACGTGGTGGGTCGCCCAGGAAGGCGGCGATCAACGTGGTGACCGCTTCCCGGGTCGGTTTTTCTGAATGGGGAGAATGGCCGGCCTCCGGGTACAGAGCGAGTTGGGCCGCGGGGAGTGCTGCCCGGATGGCGTCGAGCTCACCCGCTTCGGTGCGCGGATCCTGTCCGCCGTGGATGATCAGGGTCGGTTGGGTCACCTCGCCCAAGCGCCCCCGATAGAGGTCGCTGTGGGGAGTGGCGGCCCGTTCGGCCAGGTCCAGCCAGGCCTGACCATCGAGGCGTAGCACGGTGCGCCAGCGCGGCTCGCCGTGCTCGGCCGCCAAGGTGCGACGCACTCGTTCTCCGAAGGCATCGGGGTCGGTGGCCATGCGCTCGAAGAAGGCACGGGAGCGCGGTTTGTCGACGTAGTAGTGCAGCGCCTCGACGACGAGCGCCTCGACCCGTTGCGGGACTTCAAGGGCTGCCATGGCGGCGATGACGGCCCCGTCGCTGTGACCCCACCAGACGGCCCGTTCGATATTTAGCGCATCGAGCACGGCGACCGTCTCGAGCACGGCCTGGTGATGGAAGTGAGCGGGGAAGGCATCGACCGGCGTGGAGCGGCCGTAGCCCGAACGGCTCGGGATGACGACCCGATGGTGGCGGGCCAGGGCGCGTTGGTCGATGGGATAGATGTCGTAGCCCCAGCCCCCGTGTAGGAAGACCAGGGCACTGCCGCGACCTTCCTCGACCACATCGACCGTGATCGGCTCGGTCCCGGCCTGCGGGGAGGGTAGGGGTACGGGCACCGAGGGCATCGCTCCCCAAGGTAGGGGAGGGGCGGCGGGGATGCGGGCGCGGTCGGATAGCTGGAGGTGCCAGGAATCCCCGTTGGAGGTTGGTCCGTATACCAATTGATGTCGCTGGCCATGATCGGACGCCGAAGGCTCGGATTACGTTGAAGGCCATGGATCATGTGCAACTCGGTCGTACCGGCCTTCTCGTATCGAAGCTCTGTCTCGGAACCATGACGTTCGGCCTCCAATGTGATGAGGCCCAGTCGCACGCCATTCTCGATCGTGCCGCCGACGGGGGCATCACCTTTCTCGATACGGCCGATGTCTATCCTCTGGGCGGCGGGTTGGACACCGTCGGCCGCACCGAGGAGATTCTCGGCAGTTGGCTGCGGGGCCAGGGCAAGCGGGACCGTTTCATTGTGGCCACCAAGTGCTTCGGCCGCACCGGGCGGGCGGAATGGGATCAGGGGAACTCGCGCAAGCACATCCTCGAGGCGGTTGAGGCCTCGCTGCGTCGGCTCAACATCGACTACATCGACCTGTACCAGCTCCACGGCCCGGACCCCCGCACGCCGATAGACGAAACACTGGGCGCCCTCGACGACCTGGTCCGCTCGGGCAAGGTGCGCTACGTGGGCTGTTCGAACTTCCTGGCCTACCGGATCGCCCGCGCCATCGGGCGCAGCGAGGCGCGGTCGCTGGTCCGGTTCGACTCGGTCCAGCCCCGCTACAACCTGTTGTTCCGCCAGATTGAGCGTGAGCTCCTGCCACTGTGCGCCGAGGAGGGCCTGGGGGTCATCCCCTACAACCCGATCGCCGGCGGTCTGCTCTCGGGCAAGCACAACGGGGCGGCGCCCCCTCCGGCCGACACCCGTTTCGCCCTGGGCAATGCAGCCGAGATCTACCAGGACCGCTACTGGCACGACCGCGAGTTCGCCACCGTGGAGGCGTTGCGCCAGGTGGCCGAGCGGGAGGGGGTCTCGCTGGTCACCTTGGCCGTGGCGTGGGTCCTGGCCCACCCGGTCGTCACCGCCCCCATCATTGGAGCCAGTCGGCCCGAGCAACTCGACGACAGCCTGGCTGCAGCCGAGTTCGCCATGTCGGCCGAGCTGAAGCTTGAGCTCGATGAGTTGACCAGCGAATACCGGCTGGGTGATGCCGCTCGCTGAGTGGTGGAGGCGGGGTGGGTGGCGTGTGGCGTGTGGCGTGTGGTGTGCGCAGTGGTAAGGGGGGTAGGTGATGAAGACGGACAAGGACGGGGAGAACGAGACCAGGCGAGCCCTGGTCACCGGGGCCACCCGGGGCATCGGGATGGCCACCGCCATCGCGTTGGCGCAGGCCGGTTGGGACGTGGCCATCACCGGCCGCACGCTGAAGGCGGGGGAGGGGCGCGACGATTCGGACACCGGCGGGGGCCGGGCCATTCCGGGCAGCCTGGAGGAGACTGCCGCCCACATCCGGGCCGCCGGTCGCGCCGCGCTGCCCTTGGCGGCGGACCTGCACGACCATGATGGCTTGCGCCGGGCGGCCGGCGCAGTCATCGCTGAGTGGGGCGGGGTGGACCTGTTGGTCAACAACGCGGTGGATACCGCCCCCGGCAGCATGGTCGGGATCCTGGAGCTGACCGTGCCGCAGTTGGAGACGAAATTGGCGGCCAACGTGGTGTCCCAGTTGGTCCTGGTGCAGGCCGTGCTGCCAGGGATGCTGGAGCGGGGCCACGGCCTCATCGTCAATATGTCGTCCCATACGGCCACCGCCGACCCGCCAGGTCCGGTCGGTCAAGGCGGCTGGGGTCTGGCCTACGCCGCGTCGAAGGCGGCCTTCCACCGCTTCGCCCCATTGCTGGCGGTGGAACTAGGCCCGCAAGGCATCCGAGCCTTCAACGTGGACCCGGGGTATGTGGAGACCGAACGCCAGGTGGCCAACGCGGCCGCCCTCGGACTGGTCGGTCACTACACGGGGGCACCGCCTTCAGTGCCGGCAGCCGCCATCGTGTGGTTGGCCGACCATCATGATGACGTAGACGTACAGAACGGGCAGACGGTACGGGCTCAGAAGCTGGCGCTGACCCACCATCTCCATGCTGATTGGCGCGTCCGGTAATGACAACCTTTGTCAGTTTGGTGGTCAGTTAGGTGGCGGGCCGCTTCCCGTGCTTTTTCGGTCGTTCTCAGTAGTATCGAACGCAATGTGGGGGTGGGTGGGATTGATGTCGAGAACTGGCGCGGCCTGGCCTCGCTACGCCGTCGGTGCGGTGGCCGGGTGAGGGGAGCGCGGTGACGGCTCCGTCGACCGGAGGCCGAACGCTCACCGTCGAGTCCTTGAGCGTCGGGTTCGGGGGCGTGCTGGCCCTCGACGAAGTCTCCATGACCGCCTCCTCGGGAGAGATCGTCGGGGTGATCGGGCCCAACGGTGCGGGCAAAACCACGCTCTTCAACGTCATCTGCGGCTTCATCCGGGCCGACGCCGGGCAGATCAGCTATGGCGGGGCCGCCCTCGGCCGCCACCATCCCCACGATCTGAACAAGCTCGGGATCGCCCGCACCCTGCAGGGAGTGGGGCTGTGCGCCGGTTTGACGGTGCAGGAGAACGTGATGGTCGGTGCGCAGAGCGGGCTGCGGGCCGATCTCGGGTCAGCCCTCTTCGGTCTCTGGCGTTCCAGCGGCGAGGAAGCGCGCCTGGCCAAGCGGGTCGTCTCGCTGCTCGAGGAGCTGGGCGTCGGGGCGTACGCCCGCCACTACCCGGGGGCCCTCCCTTACGCCATTCAAAAGCGCACCGCCCTGGCCCGCGCCCTGATCGCCGAGCCGAGTCTGTTGCTGCTCGACGAGCCGGCCAGTGGGCTGTCCAACGACGAGATGGCCGATCTGGGCACCATGATCCAGGGCCTGCGTCCCCGCATGGGCGTGCTGCTGGTTGAACATCACATGGACCTGGTCATGTCCATCTGCGATCGGCTGGTCGTCCTGAATTTCGGGCAGGTCATTGCCGAAGGGACTCCCGAGTCGGTCCGGGCCAACCCCCAAGTGGCCACGGCCTACCTGGGCGACGAGGTCGAGAGCAATGCTTGAGATCAAGGATCTCAGCGTCTCCTACGGCGCGGTGAATGCCTTGACCTCAGTGTCGTTCTCGGCCGCGCCCGGCTCCATCACCGCGGTCCTGGGAGCCAACGGTGCCGGCAAGACCACGCTGTTGCGCACCATCTCGGGTCTGGTGAAGCCGCGAGCCGGGTCGATCCGATTTGGTGGGGAGGAGTTATTGGGCCGGGCAGTGGAGTCCATCGCCCGGCTCGGTGTCGCCCATGTGCCGGAGGGGCGGGGCATCATCGAGGAGCTGACGGTGGAGGAGAACCTCCGCTTGGCCACCCTGTGGTGCCTGGGACGTCGCGAGCGCAAAGGGGCGATCGAGGCGACGTTGGAGCTCTTCCCCCGTCTGGCCGGCTTCCGCCATCGCCACGCGTCGACCTTGTCGGGCGGGGAGCGGCAGATGCTGGTGGTGGGCCGCGCCCTGATCTCGCGCCCACGCCTGCTCCTGTTGGATGAGCCGTCGCTCGGCCTGGCCCCGCTGGTGACGGCACAGCTCATGGCGCTCTTGCGTGACCAGACGGCCGGCACCGACCTGACCGTGGTCCTGGTCGAGCAGAACGCCCGCAGCGCGCTCTCGGTGGCCGAAAACGCGGTCGTGCTCAACCTGGGCGAAGTGGTGGTGACTGATGCCGCCGCCGCCATCGCCGGCGACAGCGATCTACGACATCACTACTTGGGCTTCTAGGGCGGGGACGAGGACGGGGACGGGGGGACAGACCACATGGAGCTCTTCATCAACATCACGCTCAACGGGATCTCCAACGGCATGATCTTCGCCGCCCTGGCCCTGGCCCTGGTGCTGATCTTCCGGGCCACCCGGATCATCAATTTCGCCCAGGGCGCCATGGGCATGATGACGACGTTCATCGCCTCGACCTTCCTGGCCCAGGGCCTGGGGTACTGGTGGGTCTTCGTGGTCGTGCTGGCTATCGGGTTCGCCTTCGGTGCCCTGGTCGAGCGGATCCTGATCCGGCCGCTGCAGGGCAAGTCAGAGCTCAACCCGGTCATCGTGACGATCGGATTGCTGGTGGTGCTCGAAGGTCTGGCCGGGGCGATCTACGGCAACGCCAGCCACGGCTTTCCCGCCGCCTACTCACAGAGCGGATTGACGATCGGGCACACCAAAATCGCCTTCTCCCATTTCGACCTGTTCATCCTGGTGGCCGTGGTGGTGCTGATGGTCGGCACGCTCGTCCTGTTCCGGCTGACCACGCTCGGCCTGCGCATGCGTGCCTCCGCTTTCGCCGGCGAGATATCGAGGCTCCTCGGCGTGCGGGTGGGCCTGCTGCTCACGCTGGGCTGGGCCATGGCCGGCGTGGCCGGATCCCTGGCCGGCTTCCTGGTGGCCCCGACCAGTTCCTTCGGCCCCTACTTCATGGACCTGATCCTGGTCTACGCCTTCACGGCGGCGGTGATCGGTGGCCTGGAGAGCCCGGTCGGCGCGTTGATCGGCGGCCTGATCACCGGGCTCTGCATCTCCTACGTCGGCGGGTATCTGGGCTCGGGGCTGGAGCCGCTCGGCGCCCTGGTGCTGCTCATGGTCGCGCTCATGGCCCGGCCGGAGGGGATCTTCGCCCGGCCCCAGGCCCGGAGAGTGTGAGATGAACCGGCGCCGTCTCTCTGCTCGCCTCACCACCATCCTGCCCACCCAGCCGCTGATCCGGCATCTGATCCTGGCGGTCGGTGCCGGGGTGATCCTGTACTTCGTCACCAATTCGCTCAGCTCGTACAACGACTACCAGGTCGGCGAGATCGCCCTCTACGTCATCGCGCTGGCCGGCTTGAGTCTCCTGACCGGGCTGAACGGCCAGATCTCGCTCGGCCACGGCGCCTTCATGGCCGTCGGCGCGTACACCGTCGCCCTGCTCATGACGCACACCCAGCTCAACTTCATCCTTGAACTGCTGGCCGCCATCGGCGTAGCTGCCCTGTTGGGCCTGTGCATCGGCATTCCGGCCACCCGCCTGAAGGGCCCGTACCTGGCCGGCATGACCCTGCTCTTCGCGTTGGCCCTGCCACCGATCGCCAGCAAGTGGAGCGGTACCTTCGGCGGCGATCAGGGCCTCAACACCATTGTGCCGACGGCACCGGGCACGATCAATCCGGAGGAATGGCTGGCCTGGATCCAGATCGGCGGCGCCCTGATCGTCCTGGTGCTCCTGGCCAACCTGCTGCGGAGCCGGTTCGGCCGGTCGTTTCGCGCCGTCAGGGACGACGAGATCGCGGCGTCCCTGTCCGGGATCCATGTGGCCCGCACCAAGGTGTTGGCGTTCGTGGTCAGCGCCGGCTGTGCCGGGCTGGCCGGCGCCTTCCTGGGCCTCTCGACCGGCGTGGTGAACACGGGCGAATTCCCACTCACCCTCTCCATCCAGCTCCTGGCCGCCATGGTGCTGGGGGGCACGGGCACGCTCATGGGTATGTGGTGGGGCGCCATCCTCCTGGTGTACCTCCCGCAATGGTCGACCTCGATCTCGGGCGATTTCAACTTGGGCAGCGGGGCGAGCGCGTACCTGGCCACCATCATCTTCGGCGCCGTCCTCATCGTCACCATGATCGCCGCACCCACCGGGATCCAAGGCGGACTGCGCTGGGTGTGGGGCCGGGCCTCACGGCCCTTCGCGCCGCTCCGGGTGGCCGGCCCCGGCGGTCCGACGCTCCTCGAAGACAAGTCACTCGGAATCTAAAGCAGGCGAGGAAAGTGAAGTACACACAAAGCAAAGGAGCAGTAATGAGACAGAGCAATCACATGTGGTTCGGCCGATGGGTGCGTGCACTCGCGGCCGGTGCCATTGGTGTCAGCCTGGCGACCACGGTCCTCTCGACCTCCGCCGGGGCGGCTTCGACACCGGGGGTGACCGCCAACAGCATCAACATTGGAGCCACCGTGCCCCTGACCGGACCGGCGGCCCCGGGCTACGACGAGATCGCGCCGGCCATGAACGCCGTGTTCGCCTGGGCCAACGCTCACGGCGGGGTGTTCGGCCGCAAGATCCACTACACCTACCTTGACGATGGGTACAACCCGGCCAATACGGCGACGTTGACCCGCAAGCTCGTCCTGCAGGACAACATCTTCGCCGACGTCGGGTCGCTGGGGACGCCCACCCAATCCGCCGTCCAGGGGTTCTTGAACACCCAGAAGGTGCCGCAACTCTTCATCGAGTCGGGCTGCAACTGCTGGAGCAACTCCAAGTACCCGGAGAGCTCGGGCTGGGAGCCGCCGTACACGGTCGATGGCAAGGTGCTCGGTTCCTACATAAAGGCCAATTTCGCCGGCCAGAAGGTGGGCTACCTGTCGCAGGACGACGAGTTCGGACAGGACGTGGTGAAGGGTTTGGACATGGAGCTGTCGGCCTCATCGGTGGTGTCGCGCCAGACTTATGACGCCGCCACCCTGGCCGGACCGCTGTCCAACCAGATGGCGGCGTTGAAGGCGGCGGGAGCCCAGGTGGTGGTCATGGCCACCATTCCGGCCGCCACCGCGCTGGCCATGCTGCCGGCGGCGGCCATCGGCTACGCGCCGCAGTACGTCGTCGACGGCGTGGGAGCTGACGCGCCGACGGTCGGACCACTGCTCTCGTCCTTCACCCAGAAGGGTGGCGGCAGCGCGGCCCAGGCCGCCGGTGCCGCGGGTCTGCTCAACGGCATGATCACCGAGTCGTACTTTGCTCCGGAGGCCGACACCAGCAATCCGTGGGTGCAGGTGGAGAAGAAGATCATCGCCAAGTACGCCCCGGCGCTGTACGCCAAGTCGGGGCTTGACGGCAACACCCAGTACGGCTTCGCGTTGGCCTACACCTTCTACCAGGCCCTCCGGGCGGCCGGGAAGAACCTGACCCGGGCCGGGCTGTTGGCGGCCATTGCCAAGTCCGGCAAGTCCTTCGTCACCCCGGGCTTCGTGCCGTTCTCCTATTCGAGTTCGGTGCACTTCGGGTACGAGGGTGAGCAGGTCTACAAGCTGAGCAGCAGCGCACCGCCGGCCGTCACGCCCAGCGGCAGCTGGATAGGCGCCACTCCCGCCGGACCGGTCCAGGTGACCAATCCCGGCTCGGGCCCGGTGAAGAAGTACACCGGCAAGACGTCGACGCCGCCGGCGAAACTGCTGTCCACCTCATAGGGGCGCCCGTGAGCTGACGTGAGGCAACCGATGGCGGGGGACTCTGCACCCCCGCCATCGGGCGCGCCCCCACGGCGGCCGACTTACTTGATGGCGGCTCCGGTCGCCGCGTCCAGGACGTACCAGACGCCGCCGAACGATGAAATGCCCTCGCCGGAGATTTGGGCTGCGAGGAGATCGCCCACGTACGTATAGAGCGGGTGACCGCCGTAGGTGATCTGCACGCTGCCATCGGGCCGGTGCACCGTGCCCAGCAGTGACTGCTGCACTCCGGGCCCGGCCACCCCGCCGCCGGCCGCTTTCACCGAGGGCCAGATGGTGGCGCAGAGCAGCGCGGTGCACGTGGAGTTAGTCGGCCCGTCTGACGTCAACAGGTACAAGGTGTGGCCGGCGTTGTTCACCAGGACGGTACCGAGGGATGTGGTCATGGCCTTGATCGTCATCGACCCCAGGGCTGGTGTCGTGGTGGTGGTGGAGGCCGTAACGGGGGCGGTCGTGGCGGGTGGGGTCGTGGCCGTGGTCGACGGTGTCTGGCCGGGCTGAGTGATCGGCATGGGGGGACTGAGCGCGATCAAATTCGGCGACTTGGTGGGCGCCGTCGTCACGGGAGACCCGCTTGCCGGAGCAAGCACCGTTGGGGTGGTGCTCGTCGTCGTGGTGGGTCCCGTTCCCGTGGTGGTGGGTGTGTCGGTCGTCGATCGATGGTGTGTCGCCGAGGCGAGGCCGGCACGCGGGGGTGCCGTGCCGCCACACGCGGCCAGCGCCACCGCCGCCAAGAAGGCTCCGCCGGCCATGATGAATCGAGTGCTATGGGTCTCGTGGCTCATCGGGCTGAACTCCGTCTGGCCCTCCCGTCGGGCTGCTTCCACCTGGAATTACGTATCATAGGGGGACGGGATTGGGGACTTTGCGACCATCCGAGGCACCCTCGGCGGGGGATTCCCTGGCTACTCTCAGCTACCGGGGTGTCGAGCCGAGAAATGCTTGAGGAAATTGCTAACCTCACGGAAATGCGGACGCCAATGGGTATTGCAATTCTCGGTGGGATGGCCCTGGTAGCGGGGTCGATCGGGCTGGTCGGCGTGGCCGGAGCCGGGGCGGCCAGCGCGCCGGTCACGGCGCTCCACAAGGCCTTCGGCGCCGCCACCATTCCCGTAGGTGGGACAACCACCTTGACCTTCACCCTCGACAACGGAGGGGTCAGCACGCTCAGTGCCATTGCTTTCACCGACGACCTGCCGAGTGGACTGCAGTTCGATCAAGGTGCGGGCGTGACCACGAACAACTGCAACGGGGCCACCGTGAGTGAGTCCATCACTGATTTCGATTTCAGCGCGGGTGCAGTTGACCCCGGCGTTCCGTGTGTCGTCACCACCACTGTCACCGGCATCACCGCCGGCGTTCAGAACAACATGACCAGCCCCGTAAGCACTTCGGCCGGCACCCTCACCGCCGCCACGGCCTCGATCACCGTGCTGGCGCCACCCACCATTGCGAAGTCCTTCGGCGTGCCGGCCATCGGCGTGGGTCAGACCACCACCCTCTCCATCACTCTCACCAATCCCAACACGGACCCCCTGACCGGCATCGACGTGGTCGACAACTTGCCGGCCGGGATTGACGAGGCGACGCCCATTTCTCTCACCGGTACGTGTTCGACCGGAACGATCGTGGCCTCGAACAGCCCAGGGAAGGTCCAGGCGACCGGCGTGTCGCTCCCGGCCTCGAGTAGCTGCACGTTTACGACGAACGTGATCGGCGTCACCCCGGGCTCGTACACCAATACCACCGGCAATGTGACCTCGGTTGAAGGAGGCACCGGCGGCACCGCCAGCGCGCCCATCGCTGTCCTCGGGCCGCCCACCATCGCCAAGGCCTTCGCCGCTCCCTCCATCGCCAGCGGTGGGACCACGGCCCTCACCTTCACCATCACCAATCCCAACGCCACCACCGCCCTCACCGGCGTGGCGGTGACCGACAGTCTTCCGGCCGGGCTGGTCGTGGCGACGCCCAACGGCCTCTCCGGCGTCTGTGGCGGGACAGTCACCGCCACCGCCGGGTCGGGCTTTGTGAGCCTGACCGGGGGTTCCATCCCGGCCGGCGGCAACTGCGTCTTCTCGGTGAACGTGACCAGCACGACACCGGCCAACTACACCAATACGACCGGGACGGTGTCGTCGACCAACGGCGGCACGGGCAACACGGCCACCGCCGCCCTGAACGTCGGCGGTGGGCCCGGTGGCGGCGCGGCCCTGCCGCCGGTCATCACCAAGGCGTTCGGCACCTCGCCCATCTCGGTGGGCGACTCGACCTCACTGACCTTCACCATCACCAATCCGGCGGGCAACTCCATTTCGCTGACCGGCGTCAGCTTCACTGACTCGTTGCCGTCGGGCCTGGTGGTGGCCAACCCGGCCAACCTCACCTCGACCTGCCCCGGCACCGCGTTCGCCTTTATGAGCACGGTCAGCCTGACTGGGATCGCGCTGCTCCCGCTGGGCGCCGGCACCAGCTGCACCGTGGCGCTGAACGTCACCGGCACCACCGCGGGCACCAAGAACAACGTCACCAGCCCCGTCACCTCGGTGGAAGCCGGTCCGGGCAACAGCGCCTCGGCCACCCTGGTCGTCGGCGGCACGCTGGGTGGCGGCGCGGTCAACCCGCCCACCATCGCCAAGCTGTTCGGGGCCGGGACCATCGCCGAGGGCGAGTCGACCTCGCTCACCTTCACCATCACCAACGCGCCCACCAACATCATCCCGCTGACCGGGGTCAGCATGACCGACCACCTGCCGGCCGGACTTGAAGTGGCGACCCCGAGCGCCGAGACCGGGTCCTGCGGTGGCGTGGTGACCGCGCCGGCCGGTTCGACCACCGTCACCCTGAGCGGCGGCACCCTCACCGTCGGGGGCTCGTGCACGTTCTCACTGAACGTGACTGCCACCACGCTCGGGGTGAAGGACAACACCACCGACCCGGTCACCTCGACCGAGAGCGGCCCCGGCGGTACCGCTTCGGCCTCGCTCAGTGTGTCGAACAACATCGGCGGCGGTGGCGGCGGGTGCGGGTCCGGTCGCTCCAGCGGCACCTCGTCGACTCCGGGCAGTTCGGCCAGCGCGGTCAATGACAGCACGCGGGCCACGGCGCTCAACGGCACGGGGACGGTCACCGTCGGCGAGTACGCCGGCGATCCGGTCGGCCCGGCCCAGAACTTCGCGCCGACCTGTTTCTTCGATGTGGCGCTGTCGACCGACAGCACCTTCACGTCGGTGACCATCACCAACTGCGCCACCGGCGGCGGCAACTCGCTGCAGTGGTGGAACCCGGCCGCTGACGGCGGCGCCGGTGCCTGGCAGCCGGTGACCGGCGATCCCGGCCCGACGCTGACCCCGGGCACCCCGCCCTGCCTCAGCGTGACGCTCGACGGCACGACCAGTCCCACCCCGGCCCAACTCTCCGGCACCGTCTTCGCCTCGGCCATCGCCGCTCCGGCGCCGGGGCCGTCAGCTGCGGGAGGACCGGGCTACTGGCTGGCTGCCTCCGACGGTGGGGTCTTCTCCTACGGCGGGGCCGCCTTCCACGGCTCGGCCGGCGGGATCCACCTCAACAAGCCGATCGTGGGCCTGACCGCCACCCCCGACGATGGGGGCTACTGGCTGGTCGCCTCCGATGGCGGCGTGTTCTCCTACGGCGACGCCGGCTTCCACGGCTCCACCGGGTCCCTTCACCTGAACAAGCCGATCGTGGGCATGACACCCACGCCCGACGGCGGCGGCTACTGGCTGGTGGCCTCCGATGGCGGCGTGTTCTCCTTCGGTGACGCCGCCTTCCACGGCTCGGCCGCCTCGCTGCACCTGACCGGTTCCATCGTGGGCATCACGTCGACCCCCGACGGCGGGGGCTATTGGTTGGCCTCCAGCGACGGCGGGGTCTTCGCCTACGGCGATGCCTCCTTCCACGGCTCCGAGGGCGGGCACCACCTCAATGCGCCCATCGTGGGCCTGGCCGCCACCCCCGACGGCGGCGGCTACTGGCTGGTGGCGTCCGACGGCGGCGTGTTCGGCTTCGGTGACGC
>DASZMA010000185.1:0-41481 GCA_035552095.1 Acidimicrobiales bacterium
GCCCGGACAGGGCGGCGAGTTGCAGGGCGGCGGCCAGGAGCAGCCCTATTCCGGCGAGCTGGTCGAGGTCAGCGGCATGCTCGACCTGCGCGACGAGGGCTACGGCTTCCTGCGCTGCGACGGCTACCTGCCCTCCACCAAGGACGTCTACGTCTCCATTAGCCAGGCCCGCCGTTTCGCCCTGCGTAAGGGTGACTACGTCGAGGGCGCCTGCCGGCCGGCGTCGAACAACGAGAAGTACCCGGCGCTCCTCCGCATCGACACCGTGGGCGGCCTCGATCCCGAGGCGGCGCGCAATCGACCCAACTTCGCGGACCTGACCCCGCTCTTCCCCGACTCCCGGCTGCACCTCGAAATGCAGGACCACGGGGACAAGGACAACCTGACGGCCCGCATCGTCGACCTCCTCTCGCCCATCGGCAAGGGGCAGCGCGGCCTGATCGTCTCACCGCCCAAGGCGGGCAAGACGACCGTCATGAAGCAGATCGCCCACTCCATTGAGGCCAACAACCCCGACGTGCACCTCATGGTGCTGCTGGTGGACGAGCGCCCCGAAGAAGTGACGGACATGAAGCGTTCGGTGCGCGGTGAGGTCATCGCCTCGACGTTCGACCGTCCGGCCGACGAGCACACCCAGGTGGCCGAGCTGACCCTGGAGCGGGCCAAGCGCCTGGTCGAAGCGGGCCGTGACGTCGTGATCATCCTCGACGGCATCACCCGTCTGGCCCGGGCCTACAACCTGGCCGCACCGGCCACCGGCCGGATCATGTCCGGTGGGGTGGACTCCGGCGCCCTGTACCCGCCCAAGAAGTTCTTCGGGGCGGCTCGCAACATTGAAGAGGGTGGCTCGCTCACCATTCTGGCCTCGGCCCTGGTTGAGACCGGCTCCAAAATGGACGAGGTCATCTTCGAGGAGTTCAAGGGCACCGGCAACATGGAGCTGCGGCTCGACCGCCGTCTCTCCGAGCGCCGCCTCTACCCGGCCATCGACGTCAACGCCAGCTCCACCCGGCACGAGGAGCTCCTCTTTGAGCGGGGCCAGCTCCAGCAGGTCTGGAAGCTGCGCCGGGTGCTCAACGCCCTGGCCAATGACGGCAAGGAAGCCGCCGGCCTCGAACTGCTGATGGACAAGATCCGCACCACCGCCAGCAACGACGAATTCCTGGCTGAAATCGCCAAGGGACCGGCGACCTGAGGCCAGGCCGGACGGAAACGCCCGGCGAACGCCTACACTGGACCGACCGAATCAACGCAGGAGACACCATGAAGCCCGATATCCACCCCGAATACATCGACGCCACCGTTCGATGCTCGTGTGGCAACACCTACGTGACGCATTCCACGAAGGCTGATCTCCACGTTGAGCTGTGCAACGAGTGCCACCCCTTCTTCACCGGCAAGCAGAAGCTGGTCGACTCCGGTGGCCGGGTGGAGCGCTTCCAGCGTCGCTACGGCGAGCGCAAGGGCAAGGCCAAGTCGGCTCCGGCCGCGGCGACCCAGGAATAATTCCCGGTCGCACCTGATCGGGTGCTCGCCACCCGGTCACCCCTGCATTCCCTAGCCTGTTCCCATGCTTGACGACCGGATCACCGCGCTCGAAACCGAGTTCGCCGCCGTCGAGGCCGATCTGGCTGATCCGGTCGTCCTGACCGACTCCGACCGGGTGCGCGACCTGTCCCGGCGCCACAAGGAGCTGGGTGAGATCGTGCGGGCCTGGCACGAGCTGTCGGCCGCCCGGGCCGACGTGGCTACCGGTCGCGAAATGCTCACCGAGGCGTCAGGCGACGAGCGCGAGTTGATGCGCCAGGAGGTCGAGGAGGCCGAGGCGCACGTCGCCGAGCTCGAGGAGCTCATCCAGTCGCTCCTCCTGCCCAAGGATCCCAACGAGGGGCGCAACGTGATCATGGAGATCCGTGGCGCGGTCGGGGGAGACGAGGCCAACCTCTTCGCCCGCGTCCTCTACGACATGTACCAGCGCTTCGCCGCACTGGAGAAGTGGAAGGTCGAGATCCTCTCGGAGGACAGCTCGGACCGCGACGGGATTAACGAGGCCGTGTTCCTCATCAAGGGGCCCGACGCCTACATACGGCTGGAGCACGAGGCCGGCACCCACCGGGTGCAGCGCGTCCCGGTGACCGAGGCCAAGGGGCGCATTCACACCTCCACCGCCACCGTTACCGTGTTGCCCGAGGCGGCCGAGATCGATGTGGCCATCGACCCCAACGACCTCAAGATCGACGTCTACCGCTCCACCGGTCCGGGCGGGCAGTCGGTCAACACCACCGACTCGGCCGTCCGCATCACCCACCTGCCCACCGGCACCGTGGTGGCCATGCAGGACGAGAAGAGCCAGATTCAGAACCGGGCCAAAGCGATGGTCGTCCTGCGGGCCCGCCTGCTCAAGGCGGAGCAGGACCGCCAGGCCGCCGCCATGTCGGCCCAGCGCAAAGGTCAGGTCGGCGCCGGGGGCCGGACCGACAAGATCCGCACGTACAACTTCAAGGAGAACCGGGTCACCGACCACCGGATCAACCTCACCCTCTACAAGCTGGACCAGGTCCTGGCGGGCGATCTGACCGAGTTGACCGAGGCGCTGATGGCCGAGAAGCGGGCCCGCCAGCTGGCGGGTGACGACGACATCGACCTATGACCCGGAGCGAGCTGACGTCTGAGCTCGCGGTCACCCTGGGCGCCCGCCACGAGGCCCGCTTCATCGTCGACGAGGTGCTCGGCGCCGCGACGCCCTCGGCGGGACAGGCGGTGGGGGACCGTGAGACCGCTCGGGCCCGCGCCCTGGCGGCGCGCCGGGTCGCCGGCGAGCCCCTGCAGTACGTGCTGGGCCACTGGGCCTTCCGCTCGCTCGACCTACTGGTCGACCCCCGCGTCCTCATCCCGCGCCCCGAGACCGAGCAGGTGGTCCAGGTGGCGCTCGGCGAGCTGGGACAGTTTGCCCCCACCGCGCCCGTCATGGTCGACGCCGGCACCGGGTCGGGCGCCATCGCCCTGGCCCTGGCCACCGAACTGGCGCCGTCCTATCCCGCCGGCCGGCTCTGGGCCACTGACGCCAGCGCCGATGCCCTGGCCGTGGCCCGGGCCAACGCGGAGCGGGTCCGGGGCCGGGCCACCCACCCCGTCCTGCCCGTGGCCTTCATTGAAGGGTCCTGGCTCACCGCCCTGCCCCCCGAGCTCAAGGGCTCCGTCGACCTGGTGGTGGCCAACCCGCCCTATGTGGCCGAAGCGGAGTGGGCCCGCCTGCCCGGCGACGTGCGCCACGAGCCCCGCTCGGCCCTGGTGGCGGCGGCGGCGTCGGAGGGCACGCCCGGGCTGGCTGACGTCGAGGCCGTCCTGCACCAGGCCTGGAGCTGGTTGTCCAGGCCGGGCACCGTGGTGATCGAGCTCGCCCCTCATCAAGCAGATGCCGCCGTCGCCCTGGCCCAGTCGGTCGGTTACACCGACGTGCGGGTGGCCCCGGACCTGGCCCGCCGACCGCGGGCCCTGGTGGCCCGGGCCCGGTGACCGGGCCCCGCCTGGTGGGCCCGCGGGAACGGGGGGCGGTGCCCACGGCGCTGGCTGACGGTGCGGTCGTGGTGCTGCCCGGAACCGGGGGCTACCAGCTGGCGGCCCGGGTGGATCGTCCGAGCGCCATGGCCCGTTTCGCCGCCCTGACCCCCAGCTTGGCCGGCGGTTCCGTGGCGGAGCGGGCGGTCGGTCGCACCGAGCAGGCGATCGCCCTGGCCGCCGACTGGACCGACGAGACCCGGCGCTTGACCGACCGGCACTGGCCTGGACCCCTGACCGTGATCGTGCCCGCCGCCGACCCGGACCAGCCCGGGGGAGGGTCGGTGTCCCTGATCATGCCGCCGGAGCGCCCGCTGCGGCGGTGGTGCCGGGAGGGTGGGCCGCTGGCCCTGGCCACGCTGCGCGGCGCGGACGGCCAGCCCCTGACCGGGCTGGACGAGGTGCGCGCCCACTGCAGCCGGGCCGACGTGGCGGTGATCCTGGACGGGGGGACCCGAGCAGGTCCCGCGCCGACCGTGGTCGACTGCCGGGTCGCTCCGCCCGAGGTGCGGCTGGTCGGTGCCCTCCCGCTCGCCTATATCGAAGCGGCGCGCCTGGTCGGCGCCCGCCGCCGGGGCTGGTTCCGCCGGGCCCCGCCCCGGCTCCCGGGGACGCCCTGACCGGCCCGCGCTCGGGCGGTGGGCCACCGCCCCTATAGTAGTTGTATGCCGAAAGCAACTACTTTGTCGGAGACGGCGCGGCCGGGGGCGGCGGCTGGGGGCGGGGAGGCGCTGGAGCAGATCCAGGCCGGCTTCTCGACGGTGGCCGGCTCCATGACCCAGATCCGGGTGCACGAGCGCATGCTGCAGGCGGCCGGCGTGCGGCTCGACCGGGCCGGGTCGGCCCTGCTCTACAAGCTCTCCACCCACGGCGACTCGCTGCGGGTGACCGATCTGGCCGAACTGCTCGGGGTCGATGCGCCGACGGTGACCCGGAAGATCCAGCAGCTCGAACGCCAGGAGCTGGTATCGCGCCACCCCGATCCCGACGACGGGCGAGCTACCCGGATCCGGCTGACCCGGTCGGGCCAGCAGACGCTCGAGCGCGTGCTGCAGGCCAAGCGGGAGTGGTTCGAGCACCTGGTCGATGGTTGGGACCCGGCCGAGCTGGCCACGTTCGCCTCATTGCTCGGGCGGTTCGCCACCGCCCTGCAGCACGACCTGGAGGACGCCCGTGTCGCTTGATACCGAACCGGCGGTCGTCCCCGCCCCGCCCACCGCCGTCGCCGCCGGCGGGGAGGAGCACCGCAAGATCCTCGTGATCATGGGCGCGCTCATGCTCGGCATGTTCCTGGCCTCGCTCGACCAGACGATCGTCTCCACGGCGCTCCCCACCATCGCCGGCGACCTGCACGGCCTCAACCACCTGTCGTGGGTGGTGACGGCCTACCTGCTCACCACCACCATCTCCACGCCGCTGTGGGGCAAGTTGGGCGATCTCTTCGGCCGCAAGAAGCTCTTCCAGCTCTCCATCGTCATCTTCCTGGTCGGTTCCATGCTCTCGGGTCTCTCGCAGAACATGGTCGAGCTCATCGCCTTCCGCGCCGTGCAGGGCATCGGGGCCGGCGGCCTCATGGTGGGCGCCCAGGCCATCATCGGCGATGTCATCCCGGCCCGGCAGCGGGGCAAGTACATGGGGTACTTCGGCGCCGTCTTCGGCCTGACCAGCGTGGCCGGGCCGCTCATCGGCGGGCTGTTCACCCAGCACCTCTCCTGGCGCTGGATCTTCTACATCAACGTCCCCATCGGGATCGTGGCCCTGTTCGTCATCGGTGCCGTGCTGCACATCCCGGTCCGGCGGGTGCCGCACAAGATCGACGGGTTGGGCATCGCGCTGCTGGGCGCCTGCGTGACCGTGATCATCCTCTTGACCACCTGGGGTGGCTCGCAGTACCGCTGGGGCTCGCCGACCATCATCGGCATGGGCATCCTGGCTGCTGCCCTGCTGGCCGCCTTCTGCGTGGTCGAGACCAAGGTGGCCGAGCCGATCATCCCGCTCAACCTGTTCCGCAACCGGACCTTCAGCTCGGCGTCGGGTGTCGGCTTCATCATCGGCTTCGCCATGTTCGGGGCCATCATCTACCTGCCGCTGTACCTCCAGACCGTGCACGGGGCGTCGCCCACCGCGTCGGGCCTGGAGCTGCTGCCGCTGGTGATCGGCATGCTCTGCACCTTCATCGTCAGCGGTCGCCTGGTCACCCGCACCGGGCGCTACAAGATCTTCCCCATCCTCGGCTCGGCCGTGCTGACCGTCGGCATGGCCCTGCTGTCGCGCCTCGGCCCGCACACCACGTTCTCGACGGCGGCCATCTACATGTTCGTCACCGGGCTCGGGGTCGGCCTGGTCATGCAGGTGCTGGTGGTGGCCGTGCAGAACGCGGTGCCGTTCGCCCAGTTGGGCGTGGCCACCTCGACCGCCACCTTCTTCCGCACCATCGGCGGCGCCTTCGGGGTCTCCGCCCTCGGGGCCGTGTTCAACAGCCGCCTGCTCAGCTCGCTCTCGGCGCACGCCACGTCGGCCCAGTTGAAGCTGCTCCAGGGGGGCAGCATCTCGGCCAATCCGGCCCAGATCAACCAGCTGCCGCCGGCGCAGAAGAGCATCTTCATTGACGCGTTCAGTCACGGTTTGCAGGGGGTGTTCCTCTTCGCCATCCCCTTCGCCCTCTTGGCGCTCGCCCTCAGCTTCGTCATGAAGGAGATCCCGCTGCGCACGGTGTCCCAGTCGGGCTCCGGCAGTGGTGAGGCCAGCAGTGGTGAAGCCGCCAGCGGGGCGCCGGCCCTCGGCGCCGGCAGCCTGGCCGACCTGTAGGCGGTCGTCCCGGGAAGCCCGCCGCCCAGGGCCGCTCAGGAACTGACGGGCGCCCGCTCCACCGGTGGCAGCGTGCTGACTGATCGGCGGGCCTCCCAGTGCTGCCGCCGGCCCCGCGCCTGGAAGTGGGCCGGGCGATCGGTCAGGGCGTGGGTGGCCAGCCAGAGCCGCTTCAGGTGCCGCTTGTGCCCCGCCGCCGCGTCGTCCTCGTAGGCCGTGCGCCCGTGGAGCACGTGGTAGTTGTTGATGAACTGCATCTGCCCCGGTTGCAGGTCCATGTAGACGTTGAAGTCGGGGTCGTTGGCCAAGTCGACCGCCCGGGCGATGGCCGCCCGGGTCACGTCGCTGAGCCGGGGCGCCCCGGGGTGGCGTTGCGAGGCCAGGATGTACTGGGGGATGAAGCGCACGAAGAGCCGGCCGCCGTGCTCGGTGAAGGCGGGCACGCTGTAATAGGCCCGGCTGCCGGCGGATTGCTCCCCCCGGGCGTCGTAGGGGAGCTCCTCGTACAGGGCGGCGGCCAACTCCGGGCAGTCGCGCACCATCTGGTTGTGGATGCCCACCGCGTTGGCCACACACGACAGCCCTCCAACGCGCGCCGCCCGCAGGCAGAGCAGCCCGACCAGGTCCGATCCGTCGGTGTGGTAATCGAGCGCGATGCCCCCGAGCTCGTTGCCCCGCACCGTCGGGTCGTCCACCGTCTTGCCCTGATCGGTGACGTCACCGAGCACGTGGCCGTGGTGGTTCTGGGCCCAGGGCTCGCCCAGGTGCAGCCCGATGCCCCAGTACAACAGGGTCAGGTCGTCGTCGGCGTAGCGCTCGACCTCCAGCGCGCTGATGCGCATGAAGCCGCGCCCGTTGAGCAGCCCGTCCACCACCTGGTCCAGCTTCGGGGCCAGGCCCTCGAGCGGGAAGTCGTCCCGGCCGATCTGCAGCGGGTCGCTGCTCTTGGCCTTGGCCGTGCGCAGCGCCCGGTCGAGCTCGGCCCGGTCGCTGTCGTTCAGCTCCAGCGTCCAGGCGGCCGGGTCGGCCACGTCGGCGGCGCGCCACTCGGCCGCCGGTTCGAGTTGATGGAGGTCGGGGTTCGTGGGTGCGGGGTTCATGGGTGGTGCCTCCTCGGTGGACGTCAGCGGGGGTCGGGTTGGGGCCCTCGTACCAAGTGCCCGGGGAGTGCCCCCGTGCTCTCTCCCTCCCGGGCGATGAGCTGGCCGGCCACAATGGTGGCCGAGTAGCCGCGGGCCTTCTGCAGCAGGCGCTTGCCGCCGCCCGGCAGGTCGTAGGCCATGGTGGGGCGCTCGCAGCGCAGGCGGTCGAAGTCGATCACGTTGAGGTCGGCCCGCAGGCCGGGGGCGATGACGCCGCGGTCGAACAGGCCGACGGCGTGGGCGGTGCGCCTGGTCATCTGCTCGACCAGCCAGCCGACCTCGAAGCGGCCGTGGGCGCGGTCGCGTCCCCAGTGCGAGAGGGCGTAGGTGGGGAAGCTGGCATCGGAGATGATGCCCACGTGGGCCCCGCCGTCGCCCAGCCCGAACAGGGTGTCGTCATGGGCCATCATCTCGCCGCAGGCGTCGAGGTTGAACGTGGCGTAGTTGGAGAACGGGGCGAAGAGGAAGTTGCGTCCCTCGTCCTCCAACAAGAGGTCCAGGGCCACTTCGGCCGGCTCCATCCCGCGGGCCGCCGCGCTGGCGGCCACGCTCAATTCGGCCGCCGGCTCGTAGTCGGGCACCTGGCCCAGGGGGAACATGCGCCGGTAGTCGGTCAGGCGCCGGCCACCCGGCGGCGTCTCCTCCAGCAGGCGCTGCCGGAACGACGGGTCACGCAGCGTGCGCACCTGGTCGGCCAGGGGCGTGCCGGCCAGCGGTTGGAAGGTGTGGTGGAGCGAGAAGGGGTGGAAGGAGGACTGCAGCCCGAGCAGGAGCCCGACCGGGCGGGGCGCCACCTGGGCCCGGATGGGCAGCCCGTCGGCCACCGCCGCCGCGACCTTGTCCAGGATGGTGCGCCAGCCGTCGGGCCGGTGGTTGTTCTGGGCCAGGGAGACCGAGAGGGGCCGGCCGGTCCGGGCCACCAGGGTGCGGATGAGGTCGAACTCGCCGTCGAGGTCGGGCGAGAAGTCCGAGATCAACTCCACCACCCCGTGCCCGGCGTCGGCCACCCCAGCCACGATCATCTTGAGTTCGTGCGCCGTGGCCCGCAACGACGGGGTGGGGTCGCCGGTCGAGGTGCGGTGGTTCAACGTGCGCGAGGTGGTGAAGCCGAGCGCGCCGGCCCGCATGGCCTCGGTGGCGATGCTCCGCATGGACCGCGCGTCCTCCTCGGTCGCCTCCTCCAGGCGGGCCGCCCGCTCGCCCATGACGTAGAGGCGCAGCGCGCCGTGGGGCAGCTGGGCCGCCACGTCGATCTCATGGGGACGGCGCTCCACCGCGTTCAGGTACTCCCCGAAGGTCTCCCACGACCAGTCGATGCCCTCGTCCAGCACGGCGCCCGGGATGTCCTCCACCCCTTCCATCAACGAGATCAGGCGGTGGTGGGCGTCGGGCCGGACCGGGGCGAAGCCCACGCCGCAGTTGCCCATGACCACGGTGGTCACCCCGTGCCAACTGGAAGGGGCCAGCGAGCTGTCCCAGGTCACCTGGCCGTCGTAGTGGGTGTGGATGTCGACGAAGCCGGGCGTGACCAGCTGGCCGCCGGCGTCGATCTCCTCGGTGCCGCCCCCGGGAACCGAGCCGACGGCGGTGATCGTCCCGCCGTCCACGGCGACGTCGCCCGGCGTGGGCTCCCCGCCCCGGCCGTCCACCACCAGTCCGCCCCGGATGACCAGATCGTGTGCCACGCAGACCCCCCTGCTGTCCAGAGCCCAAACTTAGACCCGGGCCCGTTCGTCCGGCCGGGCCGGGTCAGTCGTCCAGGGTGAGCAGGCCCCCCTCGGCCAGGGTGCCGGTGCGGCCGATGCCCTCCTCGGCGCACAGGGCGGCCAGGGTGTCAGCGTCGGTGATGTTGCCCCAGGCCCGGCTGTCCTCGGCCGTGCGGCAGGCCACGATGCCCCGCTCGGGTTGGCCCTCCCGGTCGAAGGCGACGGTGTAGGTCTCGACCCGCACCGCCCCGGTGGCCTCGGAATCGACCCGGCACTGGGGCAGGGCGTCCACCTCGGCCTGCACGTCGCGCCAGGCGAAGGGTTGGGCCCCCTGGTGCGGCGGCGGCTCGGTGGAGTACAGGCCGACCGAGTGCTTGGTGGCGAACCAGCCCAACCCGGTGACCAGCCCGACCGCCCCGGGCGAGGCGCGCAGCGCGCCCACGGCCTGGGCGATGCCGTGCGAGGCGTAGTTGTTCCCGGGCCCGCCGCCGAAGGTCAGGCCGCCGGTCAGGGTCAGCGGCCGCTGCGGATCGTCCACCGGCAGCCCGAGCTCGTGGGCCGCCATCTGCACCACGGCGGGGAAGCAGGAGTAGAGGTCGATCGGCCCCACGTCGTCAATGCCCAGCCCGGCCAGCCCCAGCGCGGCCTGGCCGGCCAGGCGGATGGCGGGGGAGCGGTGCAGCTCGGGCCGGTGGGAGATGAACCAGTGGTCGTTGCCGTCGGCCCCCGCCAGCGGGAAGACCCAGCGCTCCTCGGCCACCCCGGCCGCCCGGGCCGCCTCCACCGAGCAGACGATGTAGCCGGCACCCTGGTCGACCGCCATGTTGGCCGTGCACAGCTTGGGGTAGGGGAAGGAGACCATGCGGTTGTCGGCCGAGGGGATGGCGATCTCCTCGGCCGTGCGCGGGCTGCGGATCCAGGCGTAGGGGTTGGTGGCGGCCACCTGGCTGAAGCGCGCCCAGAGCGCGCCGATGCGGGCCACGTGCTCGGCCAGCGTCCACCCGTTGGCCGCCCGCAGGGCGTTCTCGAAGAGCGGGTAGGCGTGAATGGGCAGGATGACGCCGCGTGACATCTCGAGGTCGGTGGCACCCGACTTGTCCACCCCGAACATGGAGGGTTCGGGTGTCCCCTCCACCGGCTGGCTGGCCCAGGAGAGGGCGGGCTTGGCCGGGTCCCGCCGGGACTGGCCCTTGGTGTACATGGCCTCGGCCCCGGTGACCAGGACCACCTCCAGGTCGCCCTGGCTGATGGCCCGGCAGGCGTCGTGCATCATGGCCTGGGGCGTGTTGCCGCCGATGGCCGAGAGCATGAGTTGGGCCGGTGCGTTGTCGGCGGCGAACCCCAGCCGCTCGGCCACCAGCAGGGGCGGGTTGACGGCGCGCCAGCCCAGGGGCACGACCACCCGGAGGCTGTCGGCCCGCCGGAGGAGGGCATCGCCGGCCGCCGACGGTCCGCCCGGGAGGGCCCCGCCGGCGTCCTCGGCCGCCGCCCGCAGGGCCCGGGCCATCAGCTCGACCGGCTCGGGTCGCTCGGAGGGGTCGAGGTCCGGATCGGGGCGGACGGTGATCTGCCCGACGCCGACGACAACGGGGGTGCGGGGGTCCAGGGTCATAGCGCCTGGACTGTACCGCTCGCCCGGGGAGGCCCCCGAGCCGTCGGTAGACTTGGCGGTCATGCGCGTCGCCCTGGGCTCGGACCACGCCGGCTACGCCCTCAAAGAGGTGCTGAAGGCCGAATTGGCCCTGCTCGGGCACGAGATCGCCGACCTGGGGCCGGACAACGGCGAGGTGTCGGTCGACTACCCCGACTACGGGGCGGCGGTGGGCCGGGCCGTGGCCGAGGGCCGGGCTGACCTGGGCATCTGCACCTGCGGTTCGGGCATCGGGATCGCCATGGCGGCCAACAAAGTGGCCGGCGTGCGGGCCGCCGCCGTGCACGATGTGACCACCGCCATCCTGGCCCGCCAGCACAACCACGCCAACGTCCTCTGCCTGGGCAGCCGCACCACCGGCCCCTCGGTGGCGGTCGACGCCCTGCTGGCCTTCCTCACCACAATTGAAGAGCACGGCCGCCACGACGGGCGCATCGCCAAACTGGCGGCGCTCGACCACCAGCGCACCACCACCACGGTTTGAACACCCACAGCGAAGGGACGTCATGAGCACCTACGACACCGCACTGGCCACCGATCCGGAGGTGGCCGGGCTCATCCACCAGGAGCTGGAGCGCCAGCAGACCACGCTGCAGCTCATCGCCTCGGAGAACTTCACCTCCCCGGCCGTGCTGGCCGCCTCGGGCTCCGTGCTGACCAACAAGTACTCAGAGGGCTACCCGGGCAAGCGGTACTACGGCGGCAACCAGATCATCGATGAGGTGGAGGAGCTGGCCCGGGACCGGGCCACCGCGCTGTTCGGGGCCGACCACGCCAACGTGCAGCCGCACGCCGGGGCCAACGCCAACCTGGCCGTCTACCAGGCCCTGCTGGAGCCCGGGGCCACCATTCTGGCCATGCGCCTGGACCACGGCGGCCACCTGACCCACGGCTCGCCGGCCTCCATCACCAGCAAGATCTGGCGTTTCGTGGCCTACGGCGTCACCCCGGCCAGCAGCGATCCCGACCGCCCGGGCGAAGTCATAGATTTTGACCAGGTGGCCGATCTGGCCAAGCGCGAGCAGCCCAAATTGATCGTGGCCGGCTCGACCGCCTACGCCCGGGTGATCGACCCCCAGCCATTCCGGGAGATCGCCGACTCGGTGGGCGCACTCTTCATGTTCGACGCCGCCCACCCGGCCGGCCTCATCGCCGGCGGGGCCCACCCCAGCCCGGTCGGGGTGGCCGACGTGGTCACGCTGACCACCCACAAGACCCTGCGCGGCCCGCGCGGCGGCGCCATCCTCTGCAACGAGGAGTGGGCCAAGAAGATCGACAGCGCCGTCTTCCCCGGCCTCCAGGGCGGCCCGCTGGAGCACGTCATCGCGGCCAAGGCGGTGGCCTTCGCCGAGGCGGCCCGGCCCGAGTTCCGCCAGTACGCCGCCGCCGTGGTGGCCAACGCGGCCGCCCTGGGCCAGGCCATGGCCACCGAGGGCTTCCGGCTGGTCTCGGGCGGCACCGACAACCACATGATCCTGGTCGACCTGCGCGCTTTCGACGAGGAGCTGACCGGGAAGGTGGCCCAGGAGGTGCTGGACCGGGCCGGCATCACGCTCAACCGCAACACCATCCCCGACGACCCCCGCAGCCCGTTCGTCACCTCGGGGCTGCGCCTGGGCACGGCGGCCGAGACCACGGCCGGCATGGGGCCGGCGGAAATGGCGACCATCGCCCGGCTGATCGGGCGCACCCTGCGGGCCCGCGACGACGAGGCCGAGGTCGCGGCGGTGCGGGCCGAGGTGGCCGCCCTCTGCGCTGGCTTCGCGCCCTATCCCGACCTCTTGGGGTAGCGCATGCCCGATATCGCCTGGTACGTGCTGGTGCTGGTGGTGGCGGCGGGGGCCACGGCCGCCCTCACCGTGCCGGCCCGGCGCCTGTCGGTCCGGGTGGGGTACGTGGCCATGCCGAGCGAGCGCAAAATCCACACCAAGCCCATCCCCTACGGCGGGGGGGCGGCCATGTTCCTGGGCTTCCTGGTCGCCATGCTGCTGGCCGCGGCCACGCCGGCCCTCCGGCCGATCTTCTCCCACTCGGCCGAGCCGCTGGGCGTCGTCCTGGCCGCCGGCGCCATCTTCGCGGTCGGGCTCATCGATGACGTACGGGACATGTCGGCCCCGGCCAAGATGGCCGGGCAGGTGCTGGCGGCCAGCATCCTCTACTTCCTGGGCGTCACCATGTACGAGTTCAAGTTGCCGCTGGCCGGGTTCATCGTGCTCACCCCGGGCATCATCCCGCTCATCACGGCGGCCTGGGTCATCGCCCTGACCAACGCCATCAACTTCATTGACGGCCTGGACGGCCTGGCCGCCGGCGTGGTGGCCATCGGCGCCGGCGCCCTGGCCATTTACGGCATCCGCCTCATGGGGCTGGGGCTGCTGCCCACCGACAACCTGGGCCCGCTGGTGGCGGTGATCGCCTGCGGCATCTGCCTGGGCTTCCTGCCCTTCAACTTCAACCCGGCCCGCATCTTCATGGGCGACGCCGGGGCCCTCCTCCTGGGCGTGCTGATGGCCGCCTCCACCATGGTCATCGGGGGCCGGGTCCCCACCTCGGGCCCGGTATCGGGGGTGACCTTCTTCTTCTTCGCCCCGCTCTTCATCCCCTTCTTCATCCTGGGGGTCCCCATCGTCGACCTGGCCTTTGCCTTCGTCCGGCGCACCGCCCGGGGCCTCTCCTTCCACACCCCGGACAAGGAGCACATCCACCACCGCCTGCTCCGGCTGGGCCACGGGCCCCGGCGCACCGTCGTCATCCTGTGGACCTGGACCGCCATCCTGTCGGGCTTCCTGCTCTTCCCGCTCTTCGTGCACCAGGTCAACGCCATAATCCCGCTCGGGGCGGCCGCGCTGGGGGCGGGGCTGTACACCCTCTTCCACCCCGGCTTGCGCAAGGGCAACGGGGATCCGTCCGACGACGAGATCGGGGACGAACCCTTCCCGGGCGCCCCCAGCACCAACGGGACGGCCGAAGTGGTCCGGTTGCCCTGAATTCCGCCCGCAATTTGGGCACAAAATTCCGTTTGGACGGCATCCGGATCGAGATGCGATGATGAGGCCTGTGTACCCCGTCCACCTCGCCTCGCCTGGCCCCGCTTCGGCGGATCGTCACGCGACGGACTCCCGCGCGCCACGCACCGCGTAAAGGAGCGGAAGTCGCATGCGTGGTCAAGTGAGCGTCATGGTGCGCGCCCGGTCCGTTGACGGATCCGGAACCCTCTCCGGCACCCCCCGAGGATTCAAGCCGGCTCAAGCCGTTACCGAGTGCGGCGGCCTTTCTGGGTATGGGATTGTCGGCCGCCGTATGCGTGGGCATCGGAGTGGGGCTCGGCGTCTGGGGCGACAGCATCTGGCACACCGCTCCGCTCTGTCTCATGATCGGGCTGGCGCTGGGTCTGGTGGCCGCGGTGGGCCTGGTCGTGACCCAAATCAGGGCGTACCTGTAGCAGCGGGAAGCCGGTCGCGGTGATGTCCGGCCTCTCCGACCTCGAGGGCACGGCGCTGGCCAAGGTCATGCGCCGAACCGTCGTTTCGGCACTCATCGCCGGTGGCGGTGCCATTATCGTCGCCCTCTTCCTCGCCAAGCCGCTGGCCGCCCTCGGCATCGTGCTCGGCCTCGGCATGGCGGTGCTGAATTTCCGCTTCCTCGACGCCGGGGTAGCCAAGGTCCAGACCAAGGGTTCGACCGATCGCAAGGTCCTCCGCCGGGCCGTGGGCACCAAGACCGTCACCCGCCTCGGCGTCATCACCGTGATCGCCGTCGGGCTGGTGTTCCTCAACGGCCCGCTGGGCATCGGCAGTGTGGTCGGGCTCGTCATCTTCCAGATCTTCTTCGTCCTCAACGTGGGGCGCGTCGTCGTGTCGCAAGGCATCCAATGATCGCTCTCTTGGCCGGTGGCACCATCACGATCGGGGATCACCGCGGTGTGGTGCACATACCGGGGTTGGGTACGGTCGATCTCGATGTCGTGTGGACCTCGGCCATCGCTGCCATCGTGATTATCACGCTCGGTTTCATCATGAAGAGGAAGGTCACGTCCGGGGTACCGGGCAGGCTGCAGCTGTTCTGGGAGACCGTCACCGAGCAGGTGTCTGATCTCACTGATTCCGCCATTGGGCCCCAGGGCCGGAAGTTCGTCGGCCTGGGCGTGACGATCTTCTTCTTCATCCTGCTCTGCAACTGGGTCGCGTTCATCCCGACCGGCGATCCCGGTTGGTTCCCGCCGCCGACGTCAGACGTCAACCTTCCCCTGGCCATGGCCCTGACCGTGGTGGCGCTGTTGCACTACCAGTCAATCAAGGCGAGGGGCCTGAAGAATTATTTCAAGCACTACACCAAGCCCTATGCCGCCATGACGCCGATCAACGTCATTGAGGAGATCACCAAGCCGATCACCCTCACCTTCCGGCTCTTCGGGAACATCTTCTCCGGTCTCCTGATGATCAGTGTGATCGTCACCCTGCTCCCGGTGTATGCCTCATGGATCGGGTTGGTGATCTGGAAGCCGTTCGACGAGCTGTTCATCGGAGCTATTCAGGCGTTCATCTTTGCTCTACTGACCATCATCTATCTGGGCTTGGGGATGAGCACAGATGAGCACTGATCACATTCACTTCAAATTCTCGACAAAGGAGAGGAATTAATGGCAGCAGACACAGTGGAAGGTGCAATCCGAATTGCCGGCGCACTCGTCGGTGGTGGGATGGCCCTCGGAGGCGGTGCCATTGGCGCTGCGGTCGGTGACGGCTTGGCCGGTTCGCAGACCATCGCCGCGATCGCCCGTCAGCCGGAGATCGAAGCCAAGGCCCGCCAGTACTTCTTCATCACGGTGGGACTGGTGGAGGCCATGTACTTCATCAACCTGCTCTTCATGGTGGTCTTCGTCTACGTCTTCGCCGCCAAGGCCGTCAAGTAACCATCGGGCTGGGTCCAACCCCGTCCACCGTCAACACCGGATTGCTATCCGGAGACCGAGAGCATCGTGACCGCTGGAATCTTCATCCTCCCCAACGCGACGTTCATCTTCCAATTGATCATCTTCCTGGTGCTCGTCTACGTCGTCGGGAGGAAGATTCTTCCCCCGATCAATGCGGCGATGGCGCAGCGCCAGGAGCGGATCCGCTCCTCGCTCGACGCCGCCGATCAGGCGCGCGCCGACGCCGTGGCGGCCGACGACGAACGTCGGGCTGTGCTCGAAGAGGCACGCCAGCAGGCCCGCGAGGTCGTGGCCGAGGCCAACCGGACGGCCGAGGCGGTGCGGGTCGACTTCCAGACCCGGGGCCAAGTGGAGTACGAGCGGATCGTCGGCAGTGCGGAGGCCCAGGTCGCCCTGGCCCGCCAGCGCGCCGTCGACGAAGCAGCCAACCGGGTGGGTGAGATGGCCATGGATGTGGTTGAGCGCGTCGTCGGGCGAAAGGTCAGTGTCGAGGCCCACCGGGACCTCATTGAAGAAGCGGTCAGCGCATTGCGCGCCGACGCGTCCGGCGGCGCCGCGACCAGCTCCGGAGCCCGCCAGTGAAGAACTTCATCGTTGAGGTCGTTGTCTTCGTCGTCCTGACCTACTTAATCGGGAGGAAGGTCGGCCCGTTTATCAAGACGGCCATGGAGAAGACACAGGAGAAGATCCGGGTGTCGCTCGAAGCGGCCGACCAGGCGGCCGCTGACGCCGCGGCGGTCGACGACGAGCGCCACCACAAGCTGGAGGAGGCCCGTCAGAGCGCGCAGGAGATACTGGCCCAGGCCAACCGGACCGCCGAGGCGGTACGCACCGGCGCCCAGGCCCGGGGTCAATCAGACTACGACCGCATTGTTGGTGGCGCCGAGGTCGAGGTGGCCCTGGCCCGTCAGCGCGCTGTCGAAGAAGCGGCGAACCGGCTGGGCCAGATCGTCATGGACCTGGTCGAGAACGTGATCAGCCGCGAGGTGAGCGCCGAGGCGCACCACGACCTCATTGAGGAGGCCGTCAGCGCCCTGCGCGCCGATGCCACCGGCGGCGCGGCTGCCAGTTCCGGGGCCCGCCAGTGAACCCCACTCTTCAGGGTTACGCATCTGCCATTCTCGAAGCCGCCGGTTCGACCGGCGAGGCGCGACGCGTGCTGGCGGATGACCTTGAATCCATTGAACAGCTGGTGCTGATCAACGGGACGCTGAACGCGGCGTTGACCGACACCACCATGCGCGGCACGGTGCGGCGCGCCGTGATGCTCGACCTGCTCGACAGTAAGGTCTCGGCGCCGGCCCGGCGGCTGGCCGCCTTCGCCTGTGCCGCCGTGCGGGCCCCCGAAGTCCCGGTCGCCCTGGGCTGGGTGGCCACGCGGGCCCGGCATGCCGCGGAGGGAATTGAGTACGACGAGCCCCCGTTGAGCCTGATGCAGTCCCGGCAGCGGGTGGGCGGCTACGCCACGGCCATTCACGAAGATCTCTCCAACGCCGAGCTGGAAGACCTCGAGGACGGCCTGTTCCGCTTCGCCCGCATTGTGCAGTCGACCCCTGACCTGCGGGTCGCACTGCTCGACCGCGACCTGGCCACCGAGGCCCGCCAGGGCCTGGTCACCCAGTTGCTCGAGGGCAAGGTACCTCCGAGCACCATCTCGCTGATCGGCTACGTCGTGGCGGGCGGCCGGTCCCGCGACATCGTAGGGACCCTGGACTGGCTGGTTGAGCAGACGGCCAGGGCCCGGGGCTGGCGCATCGCCCGGGTACGGGCTGCCGCACCCATCGAAGACGGGCAACGCAGCGAGCTCTCCGACTCGTTAACTAGCCTGGCCGGGGCGCCGGTCGAGCTGCAGGTCATCATCGACGAGGCCTTGCTGAGCGGCGCCGTCATACAGATCGGCGACCTGCAGGTGGACGCGAGCGCCCGGGGACGGATCGACGCCTTGCGTGAGCACCTCATGCCGGGCGGTTGGGAAGACAGCGGATTCCACACCGGCGCCGTCCGGGTGAGCGAAACGACGACACAGACAGAGGGAGCAGGTTGATGGCAGAACTGACGATCGACGCCAGTGAGATCACCGCCGCGTTGCAGCGCAACGTGGCCGAGTACACCCCGACGGTCGGGACCGAGCAGATCGGCCGGATCGTCGAAGTGGGCGACGGCATCGCCCGGGTCTCGGGCTTGCCCGGTGCGGCGGTGAACGAGCTGCTCGAGTTCGAGGACGGCACGTTGGGTCTGGCCCTCAACCTGGACGAGGACACCATCGGTGCCGTCGTCCTGGGTGAGGTGGACTCCCTTGAAGAGGAGCAGACCGTCAAGGCCACCGGCCGCATCCAGACCGTGCCGGTGGGCGACGCCCTCCTCGGCCGGGTGGTCAACGCCCTGGGCGAGCCGATCGACGGCAAGGGCCCGATCAACAGCACGGAGTCCCGCCGCATGGAGGTCCAGGCCCCCGGCATCGTCGGCCGCCAGCCGGTGAGCGAGCCCATGCAGACCGGCATCAAGGCCATCGACTCCATGACCCCCATTGGACGGGGCCAGCGCGAGCTGATCATCGGCGACCGCAAGACGGGCAAGACCACGGTCGCCGTGGACACCATCATCAACCAGGCCGGCCAGGGCGTGAAGTGCATTTACGTGGCCATCGGTCAGAAGAACTCCTCGGTGGCCCAGACGGTGGCCACCCTCGAGGCCCATCAGGCGCTGGAGTACACCGTGGTGGTGGTGGCCTCGGCCGGGGACCCCGCCCCGTTCAAGTACCTGGCCCCCTACGCCGGCTGCGCCATGGGCCAGCACTGGATGGAGAACGGCGAGCACGCGCTCATCATTTACGACGACCTGTCCAAGCAGGCTGAGGCCTACCGCTCCGTCTCACTCCTCCTGCGCCGCCCGCCGGGGCGCGAGGCCTACCCGGGCGACGTCTTCTACCTGCACTCGCGGCTGCTCGAGCGGGCGGCCAAGCTGTCCGATGCCCTCGGCGGTGGCTCGCTGACCGCGCTGCCCATCATTGAGACCAAGGCCGGCGACATCTCGGCCTATATCCCGACCAACGTGATCTCCATCACCGACGGCCAGGTCTTCTTGGAGTCGGACCTCTTCAACTCAGGGATCCGGCCCGCCATCAACGTGGGCAACTCGGTCAGCCGGGTCGGCAGCGCGGCCCAGGTCAAGGCCATGAAGCAGGTCTCGGGCACGCTCAAGTTGGATCTGGCCCAGTTCCGTGAGCTGGAGGCGTTCGCTACCTTCGGCTCCGAGCTGGACAAGGTGTCCCAGGCCCAGCTCGACCGCGGTTACCGCCTGACCGAGCTGCTGAAGCAGCCCCAGAACGCCCCGGTCCCGGTGGAGGAGCAGGTCCTGGTGGTCTACGCCGGCACCAAGGGGTGGGCCGACACGGTGCCGGTGCCCGAGGTGCAGCGCTTCGCCACCGAGCTGATCGAGTACTTCAAGGGCAACCACGCCTCGGTGCTCGACGCCATCCGTACCAAGGGCGCGCTGCCCGACGGCGACGAGCTGGACAAGGGCCTGACCTCGTTCGTCGAGGGCTTCGACACCGGGAAGGTCGACTGACCAATGGCCGGAGGCCAAGAGCGCGTGCTGCGGCGTCGTATCCGCAGCGTGCAGTCCACCAGGAAGATCACCAAGGCCATGGAGCTGATCGCCGCGTCGCGCATCGTGCGCGCCCAGGCCCGTATCGCGGCCAACCGGCCCTACCGCTTGGGCATGGAACGGATCCTGCGGCTCACGGCGGCAGCGGATCCGGCCGCGGCGGAAAAGCTGTTAGGCACGCCCGAGTCGCCGACCCGGGTGGGCGTACTGGCCATCGTGGGCGACCGCGGCCTGGCCGGTTCTTACAACTCGGGAGTGCTCCGAGCCACCGAGCGTCTGGTGGCCGAATACCAGCGCACCGGGGCCGAAGTGACGGTGTGGTCGGTGGGCAAGAAGGCACCGGGCTACTTCCGCTACCGCGGTATTGAGATTGCCCAGTCCTTCGCCGGCATCGCCGACCGTCCAGAGTTTGTCGACGCCCGTGCCGTGGCGGCCACGGTGACCGCACCGTTCGTCGCCGGTGAGATGGACCTGGTGCAGATGGTTTCCACCCGCTTCATCTCGGCCGGCACCCAGCGGGTGCAGACCCTGCAGATGCTGCCGCTCCCGTTGCCCGAGGTGGACGAAGAGGCCGCTCCGGGCATCGACGACGTTGTCGGCAGCTCGGGCCTCCACGGCTACACCGAATTCGAGCCCGAGCCCGAGCAGTTGTTGGCTGAGCTGGCCCCTCGAGCGGCCGAGTCCGAGATCTTCGCCGCCCTGTTGGAAGGCTCGGCCTCCTTCTTCACCGCCCAGCAACGGGCCATGGCGGCGGCCACCGAGAACGCCGACGAACTTGTCCGCACCCTGACCCGCGTCATGAACCGCGCCCGTCAGGACTCCATCACCACCGAGATCATGGAAATCGTTGGCGGCGCCGAGGCGCTCCGCCAGTCGAAGGGAGCTTGACCACAATGACCACTGTCACTCAGGACACCGTCCCGGCCGGCACACTCGAAGACGGCCGCGTCGTCTCCATTGCCGGGCCGGTCATCGACGTGGAGTTCCCGCCGCACGCGCTGCCCGAGATCAACCACGCCGTCGAGTTCACCATTGAGCTGGACGGCACCTCGTCGCAGGTCACCGCCGAGGTGGCCCAGCAGATCGGCGACGGCCGGGTGCGCTGCATCTGCATGCAGCAGACCGACGGCCTGGTGCGCGGGGCCAAGGTGCGCAACCTGGGCCGGGGCATCACCGTCCCGGTCGGCAACGCCGTGCTCGGGCACGTCTTCAACGTGCTGGGCCAGCCGCTGGACACCGACAAGGTCGAGGGGATCGACGACTACTGGGAGATTCACCGGAGCGCGCCGGCCTTCGACCAGCTGGAGCCGCGGGCCCAGATGTTCGAGACCGGGATCAAGGTGGTCGACCTGCTCGAGCCCTACGTCCAAGGTGGCAAGATCGGCCTCTTCGGCGGGGCCGGCGTGGGCAAGACCGTGATCATCCAGGAGATGATCCACCGGGTGGCCCAGCAGCACGGTGGTGTCTCGGTCTTCGCCGGTGTGTGGGAGCGCACCCGTGAGGGCACCGACATGTGGCTGGAGATGCAGGAGTCCGGCGTCATCGACAAGGCGGCCCTGGTCTACGGGCAGATGGACGAGCCCCCCGGGGTCCGTCTTCGGGTGGCCCTGGCGGCGTTGACCATGGCCGAGTACTTCCGCGACGTGCAGAACCAGGACGTGCTGCTCTTCGTGGACAACATCTTCCGTTTCGTCCAGGCCGGCTCTGAGGTCTCCACGCTGCTGGGCCGCATGCCCTCGGCCGTGGGGTACCAGCCCACCCTGGCCGATGAGATGGGCGAGCTGCAGGAGCGCATCACCTCGACCAAGGGCAAGTCGATCACCTCCCTGCAGGCGGTCTACGTGCCGGCCGACGACTACACCGACCCGGCGCCGTTCACCACGTTCACCCACCTCGACGCCACCACCGAGCTGTCCCGCCAGATCGCCGCACTGGGTATCTACCCGGCGGTGGACCCCCTGGCCTCGACCTCGAACATCCTGGCCCCCGAGATCGTGGGCGAGCGCCACTACGCCGTGGCCCGCCGGGTCCAGGAGGTGCTGCAGCGCTACAAGGAGCTCCAGGACATCATCGCCATCCTGGGCATGGACGAGCTGTCCGAGGAGGACCGGGTCACGGTCACCCGGGCCCGCAAGATCCAGCGCTTCTTGTCCCAGCCCTTCTTCGTGGCCGAGGTGTTCACCGGCGTGCCGGGCATTTTCGTGCCCATCGATGAGACGGTGGAGTCGTTCGAGGCCCTGGTCAACGGCGACCTGGACAACATTCCCGAGCAGGCGTTCCTCAACGTCGGTGGGGTCGAGTCCGTGCTGGCCAAGGCTAAGACGCTGCAGGACGAGGCCGGCTAGTGGCCGACGACGTCTTCGGCGTGGAGGTCGTCACGCCTGAGCAGTCCCTGGTCGCCGGGGCCGCCACTGCGGTGGTGCTGGCGACGTCGGAGGGCGCGCTGACCGTCCTCGACGGGCACACCCCCCTGGTCGGCGACGTGGTGCCCGGACTGGTCAAGGTGGACCTGGCCGACGGGACCGAGCTCCGGCTGGCCGTGCATGGTGGCTTTGTGCAGGTCGACACCAGCCCCGGCGCGGCCGAGGGGCTGGCCGAGGGTGACGGGCCGCTGCCCGGCCTTTCGACCCGGGTCACCGTGCTGGCCGGGATCGCCGAGCTCTCCGAGGAGATCGACGTGCCGCGGGCTGAAGCGGCCAAGGAAGCAGCCACGGCGCGGGTGAGCGAGCTGAGCGGGACCAGGGGTGGCGCTTCGGACCAGGATGGCGAGGCGCCCGATGTGGCGCTGGCCGAGGCGGAGCGGGCGCTGGCCCGGGCCGAGCTCCGGCTGGAAGTGGCCAGCACCCCGAGCTGAGTGTTCGTCGGGGTCGGCGGAGGCTGAACTCCCTGCGCCGGCGGCCAATTCTCGCCGGGAGAGCTATCCCCTAAGAAAACGGGATAGAGCTGTACTCGGCCAGCTTGGTCAGGGCGTGGTTGGCGTCGATCTTGCGCAGGGTGCCGGACTTGGACCGCATGACCAGCGACTGGGTGGTGGCCCCGAACTCGTGATAGCGCACACCCTGGAGCAGCTCGCCGTCGGTGATCCCGGTGGCGGCGAAGAAGCAGTTGTTGCCCTGCACCAGGTCGTCGGTCGAGAGCACGGCATCGAGCTGGTAGCCGGCCGCAATGGCCGCGTTGCGCTCACCCCCGTCGCGGGGGTAGAGCCGACCCTGAATCTCCCCGCCCATGCACTTGAGGGCGGCCGCGGCCAGCACCCCTTCGGGAGTGCCGCCGATGCCGAAGAGGATGTCGGTCCCGGCTCCGGGCCACCCGGTGGCGATGGCCCCGGCCACGTCCCCGTCAGTGATGAGGCGGATGCGCGCCCCGGTGGCCCGCACCTCGGCGATCAGTCCGTCGTGCCGGGGGCGGTCGAGGATGACGGCCGTCAGGTCGCGTACCGGGCGCCCCAGCGCCTCGGAGAGGGCGTGCAGGTTCTCGGTCGGGCTGCGGCGGATGTCGCAGGCGCCCTTGGCCCGGGGTCCCACGGCCAGCTTCTCCATGTAGACGCACGGCCCCGGATCGAACATGGTGCCCCGCTCGGAGACGGCGATCACGGCCAGGGCGCCGCCCCGGCCCAGCGCGGTCAGGGTGGTGCCGTCAATGGGGTCGACGGCGATGTCGGTCTGGGGCGGGGTGCCGTCGCCGATCCTCTCGCCGTTGAAGAGCATGGGAGCGTTGTCCTTCTCGCCCTCGCCGATGACCACGATGCCGTCCATCGGGACCGAGGAGAGGACCACCCGCATGGCCTCGACGGCGGCCCCGTCCGCCCCCAACTTGTCGCCCCGGCCGACCCAGCGGCTGGCCGCCATGGCGGCCGCCTCGGTGGTGCGGACCAACTCCATGGCCAGGTTCCGGTCAGGGGCTTGCGGGTTGGTGGCCACGGTCCGAACCATAGTTGGTGGGCGCTCCCGAACGGCCGGGCCGGGTTGGCGCCAGCGGCGATACTGGAGGCCGTGGAACAGATCGTGGTCCAGCCCAATGGCCCCCTGGCCGGCTCGGTTCGGGCCGGTGGGGCCAAGAATTCGGCCCTCAAGTTGATGGTGGCCTGCCTGCTCACCGAGGGCCGCACCGTGCTCAGCAACATGCCCCGCATCAGTGACGTGGACTCCATGGCCGACGTGCTGCGGGCGGTGGGTGCCCAGGTGGAGCGGTTGGACAACGGTGACGTCGCCGTCACCACCCCGGCCGCCGGTGACCTCCACCCGGTCGCCCCCCTCGAGCTGGTGGAGCGGATGCGGGCCTCGGTGGTCGTGCTCGGCCTCCTCCTGGCCCGCTGCGGGGAGGTTTCCATGCCGCTGCCCGGCGGCGACGACTTCGGTGAGCGGCCCATCGACTTCCACGTCAACGGGCTCACGGCCATGGGGGCGCGCTTCGAGTCCTCCCGCGGCCAGGTGCGGGGGCGGGTCGACGGGGGCCGCCTGGTCGGCACCCGGGTGGTGCTGGAGTACCCCAGCCACACCGCCACCGACAACCTGCTCATGGCGGCCGTGCTGGCGAAGGGCACCACGGTGATTGAGAACGCGGCCAAGGAACCCGAAGTGAGCGACCTGGCCGACCTGCTGTGCGCCATGGGGGCGGTCGTCCGGGGGGCGGGTACCTCGCGCCTCGAGATCGAGGGGGTCGAGGAGCTGCACCCGACCCAGCACACCGTCGTGCCCGATCGGGTGGTGGCCGCCACCTTCCTGGCCGCCACCGGCATCGCCGGCGGTGACGTCACCATTGAGGACGCCCGCCCCGACCACATGGAGATGGTGCTGCGCAAGGTCAACCAGATGGGCGTGCTGACCGAGATGGGCCCCCACGGGCTGCGGGCCACCGCCAGCCGCCGCTTGAGCGCCGCCGACGTGGCCACCCTGCCCTATCCGGGTGTGGCCACCGACTACAGCCCGCTCCTGGTGGCCATGCTCACCGTGGCCGACGGGGTGGGCATCCTGACCGAGAATCTCTTCTCGGGCCGCTTCCGCTACGTCGAGGAGCTCCGGCGCATGGGGGCGGACATCCGCACCGAGGGGCACCACGCCGTGGTGCGCGGGGTACCCCGGCTCTCGGGCGCCCCGGTCCGGGCGCCCGACATCCGGGCCGGCGTCGCCCTGGTCCTGGCCGGGTTGGTGGCCGAAGGGGAGACCGTGGTCACCGGCGCGCACCACATCGGCCGGGGGTACGAGGACCTGGTTGGTGATCTCTCCTCGCTGGGTGCCAAGGTGGTACTGCAATGACGACCCGCCCCCCCACCGATCCGGCCGAGATGCTGGCCCGGGCCCAGCAGCACGACCGGGTGTCCCTGGCCCGCCTGCTCTCCCTGGTCGAGCGGGGCGGCGAGCCCGGGTTGGCCGTGGCCCGGCTGGCTTATCGCGAGCCCATCCCGTACTCGGTCGGCCTGACCGGCGCCCCCGGGGCGGGCAAATCGACGCTGACCGACCAGCTGATCTCGGTGGCCCGGCGGGGCTGGCCCGAGCCATCGCCCGAACCCATCGACCAGGTTGGCGTGCTGGCCGTCGACCCCACCTCGCCCTTCAGCGGGGGGGCCATCCTGGGGGACCGGGTGCGCATGCAGCAGCACGCGCTGGACCCGACCGTCTTCATCCGTTCCATGGCCACCCGGGGGCACCTCGGCGGCCTGGCCCTGGCCGTGCCCGACGCCGTCCGCGTCCTCGGCGCCGCCGGCCTGCCGCTGGTCATCGTCGAGACGGTCGGCGTGGGGCAGATGGAGGTCGAGGTGGCCTCGGCCGCCGACACCACCATCGTGGTGGTCACGCCTGGCTGGGGCGACTCCATGCAGGCCAACAAGGCCGGCCTCTTGGAGGTGGCCGACCTCTTCGTCATCAACAAGGCCGACCGCCCCGGCGCCCGCGAGGCGCGCCGCGACCTCGAGCAGATGCTCGACCTCTCCAGCCTGGGCGAGTGGCGCCCGACCATCGTCGACACCACGGCCACCAGCGGCGCCGGGCTGGAGGACCTCTGGGGGGAGATCGCCCGCCACCGCACCTACCTGCTCGAGTCGGGGGCCATGGTGCGCAAGCGGGCCGAGCGGCTGGGCCACGAGTTGCGCCGGGTGCTGCTGGCCCGCAGCAAGGCCCGGATTGACGAGCTGGCGTCGGGCGAAGAGTTCACCAGCGCGGTCAAGGCGATGGCGGCCGGGGAGATCGACCCGTATCAAGCCGCCGACCGCCTCCTGGGGCAGTGACGGTCCGGCCGTGAAGGAGGTCCCGGCGGGTCCACTACGGTGCGCCAATGGCTGACCCCTTCGTCACCGTCGAGCGCCGAGGTGACGGGGTCGCCCTGATCCGGCTGGACCGGCCCAAGGCCAACGCCCTCTCGGGCGCCGTGCTGGCCCAGATGTACGCCGCCGCCCAGGAGTTGCAGGACGACCCGCCCGGCGCCGTCGTGCTCTGGGGTGGGCGGCGCATCTTCGCCGCCGGGGCGGACATCGTCGAGCTGGACGGCGCCGGGGCCGGCGCCGTGGGGGCCAACTTCACCAGCGCGCTCGGCGCCCTGGCCGCGGTGCCCCGGGCCACCATCGCCGCCATCAACGGGTACGCCCTGGGCGGCGGGCTGGAGCTGGCCCTGGCCTGCGATCTGCGGGTGTGCGCCGAGGACTCCAAGCTGGGCCTGCCCGAGGTCCTGCTCGGGGTGATCCCCGGCGGCGGGGGCACCCAGCGCCTGCCCCGCCTCATCGGCTCCTCCCGGGCCAAGGAGATGATCTTCAGCGGCCGCCAGGTGCCGGCGGCCGAGGCGCTGGCCATCGGGCTGGTCAACCGGGTGGTGCCGCCCGACCAGGTACTCGAGGCCTCCCTGGAGTGGGCGGCCCAGCTGGCCCGGGGCGCCGTGCTGGCCCATGCCCTGGCCAAGTCGGCGCTCGACCGCGGCCTGGAGGGGACGCTGGCCGAGGGGCTGCTCACCGAGCAGGAGGCGTTCGCCGCCGTGGGCCGCACCGAGGACGCCCGCCGGGGCATCGCCTCCTTCACCGAGCACGGCCCCGGCCGGGCCACCTTCGTCGGCCGGTGACGCGGTGAGAGTGACGCGGTGAGACGGTGAGCTCACCCCCCATCCCGGTCAGCGCCGGTGAGGGCCCCTTTGACCCGTCGGTGCGCTGGTTCCAGCACGCCGTCTTCTACGAGGTGCTGATCCGCGGCTTCTTCGACGCCAACAACGACGGCACCGGCGACCTCAAGGGGTTGCGCGAGAAGCTCGACTACATCGAGTGGCTGGGCATCGACTGCATCTGGATGCTGCCCTTCTATCCCTCGCCCATGCGCGACGGCGGCTACGACATCAGCGACTTCTTCAACGTGCACCCCGACTACGGCAGCATCGGGGACCTGGTGGGGTTCCTGGAGGACGCCCACCGCCGGGGCATCCGGGTTATCGCCGACCTGGTCATGAACCACACCAGCGACCAGCATCCCTGGTTCATCGAATCGCGCTCGAGCCGGGACAACGCCAAGGCCGACTGGTACGTCTGGAACGACGACGATCAGCGCTGGCCTGACGCCCGGGTCGTCTTCACCGACGTCGAGCGGTCCAACTGGACCTGGGACGACACCCGCCAGCAGTACTACTGGCACCGCTTCTACCACCACCAGCCCGATCTGAACTACGAGAACCCCGAAGTGGCCGACACCATGATCGACCTGGTGCGCTTCTGGTTGGACCTGGGCTTCGACGGCTTCCGCCTCGACGCCGTGCCCTACCTCTACCAGCGCGACGGCACGTCGGGCGAGCACCTGCCCGAGACCCACGCCTTCATCCGCCGCATCCGCAAGCAACTCGAAGCCGACTACCCGGGGCGCATTCTGCTGGCCGAGGCCAACGGGTGGCCGAGCGACGTGGCCGACTACTTCGGCGACGGCGACGAGTGCCATCTGTGCTTCCACTTCCCGCTGATGCCGCGCCTGTTCATGGCCGTGCGGCGCGAGCAGCGCTATCCCATCACCGAGATCCTGGCCCAGACCCCGGTCATCAACGAGTCGTGCCAGTGGGCCATCTTCCTGCGCAACCACGACGAGCTCACGCTCGAGCAGGTCAGCGACGAGGACCGCGACTACCTCATCGCCGAGTACGCCAAGGACCCCCGCATGAAGCGCCACATGGGGATCGGCCGCCGGCTGGCCCCCCTGCTCGACAACGACCGCCGCACGGCCGAGCTGCTCTACGCCCTCCTCCTCTCCCTGCCCGGGAGCCCCGTCATCTACTACGGCGACGAGATGCTGATGGGCGACAACATCTATCTGGGCGACCGCGACTCGGTGCGCACCCCCATGCAGTGGTCGCCCGACCGTAACGGCGGGTTCTCCAAGGCCGACTTCGCCCAGCTCTACCTGCCCCCGCTGATGGACCCCGTCTACGGGTTCAGCGCGGTGAACGTGGAGGCGCAGCTGCGCAACCAGGGATCGTTCCTGCACTGGCTGCGCCGCATGTTGACCGAGCGCCGGGCCCTGCCGGTCATGGGGGTGGGCGAGATGGAGGTGCTGCCCTGCGCCAACCCCTCCGTCCTGGCCTACATGCGCTCGGGGGAGGTGGCCGACATCCTGACCACGCCGTCGGGGCCGCTCACCCAGGCCGCCGCCCCGGCCAGCGGCGCGCTGGACGACCGGGACTGGCGGCGCACCACGGTGATGGCCCGCACCGTCCCGGCCGGCAACGAGGGCGAGGGCGACGCCGTCGTGCGCCGGTCCCAGGCTGTGCTGTGCGTGCACAACCTCAGCCGCTTCGCCCAGCCGGCCGAGCTCTCCTTAGCCAAGTGGACGGGCTCGGTGCCCTATGAGGTGCTGGGCCGCGTCCCCTTCCCGACCGTCACCGAGGAGCCCTACGCCATCACCCTGCCGCCGTACGGCTTTCTCTGGTTCGACCTGGTGCCCGAGGAAGGGCGGTCGACGGAGTGAGCCCGCAGAGCGCGCCGGCCGTTCGCACCCTGGTGCAGGCCTGGCACGCTCATCGCAGCGGCGACGGGTCGACGCCCCCGGTCACGTTGCGGCGCACCGAGGTCATCCGGCCCGGCCGGCCCGGCCTGCTCGACGTGGTGGCCGAGGTGGACGGGCGGCTGGCCCACCTGGTGGTGGGGCTGCGCGCGGTGGGGGACGAGCCCCATTTCCTGCGGCCCGGCGACGAGGTGGCGCTCGGCCTGCTCGAGGACGGCGACGGTCTGGCCGTCTGCACCGACGCCCTGCGCGACGCCCAGTTGGCCCCGCTGCTGCTGGCCACCCTGCGCGGCGTGGCGATCCGCCCCGGGCCGGTGGCCGTGATCCGCGACGACGAGGAGGCCACGGTTCTCGACTGCGGCGACCGCGGTGACCTGATCGTCTTCCCGTGGGTGCGCGACACGCCCCACCCCGCCGTCGACTTCATGGTGGCGCTGGACCTGGCCGGCTTCAACCACGTGGCGGCGCCGCTCGTGCGTTGGAGCTGGGAAGGCCGTGATCTGGGCGTGGTCCAAGAGCCGCTGGCCGACCGCTCCAGTGGCTGGGCCCTGGCGCTGACCTCGCTGCGCGACCTCTACGCCTCGGGGGGCCGGCCCGAGGCGGCCGGGGGCGACTTCGGCCCCGAGGCGTACGCGCTGGGCACCATGTGCGCGCGCATGCACCTAGCCCTCGACGGCGTCTTCCACCGCTACCCCGAGCCGGTGGCCCACTGGGTGGACGAGGCCGAAGTGCTGATCGCCGCGGCCGATCCCGAGCTGCTGGCCGTCCCCGGTGTGGCCGATCTGACCAAGGCCTTGCGGGCGAGCGAGCTCCGGCTGCCCGTGATCCGCACCCACGGCGACTTCGGGCTGGGCCGCACGGCGCGGACCGACGCCGGCTGGGTGGTGAGCGACTGCCTGCCCGGCGGGGTCCTGCCCGGCCTGGTCGAGCCCAAGAGCCGCTCCCCCCTGGGCGATGTGGCCGACCTTTTGTGGTCGCTGCACCAGGCCGGCCTGGCCGCGGCGGACGAGCGGGACCCGGCCGGCCGCCTGGACCTGGCGCCGTTGGGCCAGGCCTGGGAGGGTCGCAACCGGCGGGCCTTCCTCAACGGCTACCTGAGCACGCCGGGCATCACCGGCCTGACCGGGCCCGACCGCGAGGTGGTGCGCAACCTGGTGGCGCTCTTCGAGCTGGCCCGCTCGGTGCGGGCGGACTGAAGGGCCCGCTCAGCGGGCCAGGGCCGACACCTTGAGGGTCTCGGCCGCCTCCTCGGGGGAGACCACGTTGATGGCCACGCCGGTGCCCAACTCGAAGCCGGCGGTGGTGGTGGCCTTGGGCCAGATGTGGGCGTGCCAGTGGTACGGCTCACCCACCCGGTAGGGAGCCGAGTGGAACACGATGTTGTAGGCCACATCGCCAACGGCCTCAGCCAGCTGGCCGAGCGAGCGCCGGATGGCCTCGCCCACGGCGATGAGGTCCTCGGTCGGGCTCTTGTGCAGATGGGGGGAGTGCTGGCGCGGGATGACCAGCATTTCGTAGGGGAAGGCGCTCCAGAAGGGGCAGACCACCACCACCCGGTCGTCGGCGTAAATGACCCGCTGGCCCGAGTCCTCCTCGGCTTCCATGGTCGTGCAGAGCAGGCACGACCCGACGAAGCGGGCGAACCGGGCCTGCTCCTCGGCCAGCTCACGCGGGATGAACGACATGCCGAGCAGCTGGCCGTGGGGGTGTTCCAGCGAGGCCCCCGCCTCCCGGCCCGAGTTCACGATGGCCTGGGTGTAGCGGATGTTCGACTGCGAGGCGTGCTCCTCGAGGCGGTCGCGCAGGGCGGCCATGACCAGCTCGACCTGCTCCTGGCTCAGCTGGCCCAGCGTGGCGTCGTGCTCGGGGGAGAAAATGAGGATCTCGTGGATCCCGCCGGCGGTGGCCTGGGTGAAGACCGGGCCCCGGTTGGCCACCACGAACGGCTCGTCGCCTTCGAAGGCCGGGTACAGGTTGGGGACCACCCGGACCAGCCAGCGCCCGCTGGGCCCGTAGGTCTCCAGCGCCGGCGGGGTGGTCTCCTCGTTGCCGGGGCAGAAGGGGCACGGTCGGCCCGGCTCCTCCTCGACCCAGGGGGTACGGGTGACGAAGGAGTAGGGCCGCTCGGAGCGCCCCGGGCTCACGACGACCCAGCGGCCCGACAGCGGATCGAGTCGCAATTGATTCATCGTGTTGCACCCTGTCGCACTACCCACTGCACCAACATCGGCGGTTGCCTCTTCGTTTACGTGTGTAGCTCTACGGTACAGGTTCAGATGCCCACGCAGGCTGCATGATCACCTCCCCGTCACCGCTCCGGGACGCCCATAGGTGAAGATATCGGCCGTGCACCACCAGCCCCAGGGGCCCGCCTACGACGTCGTGCTGCTCCTCCACGTGGCCTGCGTGGTCGTGGGGTTGGCCACGGTGGTGGCCAGCGCCGCCACGGCCACCCGCCTGGGCAAGGTGCTCGAGGCCCGGGCCCCCCTCCCCGACGCCGTGGTGCGCTACTTCCGCCCGGGCGCCAACTGGGCCGGACGGGCGCTCTACGGGATCCCCGTCTTCGGCTTCGCCCTGCTGGCCATGAGCCACGGCGCCTTCGGCCTGGGCGACGGGTGGGTCACGGCGGGGCTGGCCATCTTCGTGCTGGTCGTCCTCCTGGCTGAGGGCGCGCTGTGGCCGGCCGAGCGCCGGCTCCAGGCCTCGCTCGTCCCCTACGGAGCCGGTGGCACGCCGCTGGAGCCGACCGTCCGGCGGGACCTCCGGACCATGACGCGCTCGGCCACCGCGGCCCTGGTGCTGCTCATTGCCGGCTCGGTGCTGATGGTGGCCCAGCCCTGACGGCCCAGCGTTAGCCCTGGGGCAGGAGGGCGGCGTCTAGCATGGCCTTCATGATGGGGCCGGCGATGCCCGCACCGGTGTTGACGAAGTTCTGCAGGGGGACGACCACCGCCACCGCAATGGTGGGATGGCTGGCCGGCGCGAACCCGATCATCCAGTCGTCGGTGTTGGCCTGGGCGTTACCGGACTGCGCCGTGCCGGTCTTGACCGCCACATCGAGGCTGGGGGAGAACCCGACCCCGGCCGCCGTCCCCTGGGTGGCTACCAGCTTCATCAGCGCCGTCACCTTGGCCGCGGCGTCAGCCGAGGTGGCCTGCAGCCACACCTTGGGCTGGTAGGTGGTGACCGCGTTGCCCTGGCTGTCACGGATCTGGGCCATTACGTGGGGGGTCATGATGGCGCCGCCGTTGGCCAGCCCGGCCGCCACCAGGGCGTCGGAGAGCGCGCTGGCCAGGACGTTGTCCTGGCCGATGGCCGAGTAGGCCAGGAAGGGCACGTTGGTGCCGCTGAGCGCGGAGACCGCCGGGAAGGCCGGCGTGGCCACCCAGGAGTTGGGCAGGTCGATGGGCGGCCGGCTGTTGTAACCGAACAGGTCCGCCTGCTTCTCCAGGGTGGGGGCGCCCAGGGCGATGCCGAGCAGGCCGTAGCCGGGGTCGCATGACTGCGGCAGCATGACGGCGATCGATCCGCCGCACACCTCGCCACCGTCGTTGTTCAAGAGCTTGGTGGTGTCGGGGAGCTTGGTGGAGGCCGCCGGCGTGAAGGTGAAGTTGGACAGGCTCGGGTCGAGGTTGTACACCGCGGCGGTGGTCACCGTCTTGAAAGTGGAGCCGGGCGGGAAGAGCTCGGCCGTGGCCAGGGGCAGGCCCGGATAGAAGCCCTCATGGTCGGGCGTCTTGAAGTAGGCCAGGGCGGCCAGCTGCTGCTCCTGGGTCCCGGCGGTGGTATTGGTGGCCTCCAGCGGGGCCGGGTCGAAGGTGGGGTTCGAGTAGTCCGCCAGCACGGCGCCGGTCGAGGGGTCGATGGCCACCACGGCGGCGTCCCGGTTGGCCCCGGTGACCTGGCTCAGGGCGGCTTGGGCCGCCTTCTGCAGTTTGGGGTCGACGGTCAGCATCACGCTGTCGGTGGTGGTCGGCTTGGTCTCGAGGCCCAGGGCCTGGGAGAGGTTCTGGGCCGGCTGCTGGTGCACGCTCAACTGGCTGCCGTACTCGTACTCCACGCCGGCCGTCCCCTCGTAGGTGGAGTCGAACCCGACGATCTGCGAGTAGAGGTCGCCCCCGGGGTACTGGCGGGTGTAGTCGAAGGACCCGCTGGTGGTGCGGACCGAGTGGGCCAGCAGGGTGTTGTCCGAGGCGTAAATGTCGCCCCGCTGGTTGTCGGCCGCCTTGGCCTCGTTGCGCGGGTTGAAGGACGAGGCACGCAGCGCGGGGGCCCGGTTGTACTGGATGTTGACCAGCTGAATGATGACCAGGCCGAAGAGGGCCATCAGGACCACCCCGAGCAACCGGACGCGCCTACCCATGCATCACGGCCGCTCCGGGGCGGGGACGGGAGTGAGGGCGGCGGCGGGCATGACGGACGCGCTGGAGCACCGGGCTGATGCTAGGGCGCCCGCCATTTCTCCAGCGGTCGCTATCCCGCAACGGCGGTGGCCGCCTCCACCAGGGCCCGGGCCTCGTCCAGCCGGCCCTGGCGCACCAGGTCGGGGAGGGGACCGGCCAGCAGCGCCGCCCAGTCCACCGACTCGGTGCTGCGACCGGCCGCCTGCAGGTCCCGGCGGGCCTGGCCCAGGAGTTCGGCCAGCTGGCCCAACCCGGGGCCACTCTGCGCGGCCAGCTGGCCGCGCCACCAGGTGGCCAGGGCCGGGCTGGCGCCGCCGGTTGACACGGCCACGGTCACTGCCCCGTCCCGGTGGACCGAGGGGAGAATGAACGAGCAGTGCGCCCGGTCGTCGGCGCTGTTGACCCAGACGCCGGCCGCCTCGGCATCGGCGTACACCGCGGCGTCGACGTCCGCCACGCCGGTGGCGGTAATGACCAGGCGGTAGCCCGCCGCCTCGCCGGCCGCGTAGGGCCGGCGCGCCACCTGTTGCAAGGAGGAGGCCAGGGCGGACATGGCCGGGCCCAGCTCGGGGGCGACCACGCTGACCAGGGCGTCGCAGGCGAGCAACCCCGCCGCCTTGCGGGCGGCCACGGCGCCACCGCCCACCACCAGGCAGGCTCGACCGGCCACGTCGAGCGAGACCGGGTAGTACTGGCTCAGGAGGTCATCTCAGCGGTGCGCCGCGCATCTCAGCGGTGCAGGGAGGGCGGGCCGACCATGCCGGCGGCCACGGTGGCGATGGTGAGGTCGTCAATGAGCACGAAGCTGCCGGTGATCCGGTCCACCTTGTAGGTGTCGATCGCCAAAGGAGTGGCGGTACGCAGGCGCACGATGCCGATGTCGTTCTCCACCAGCTCGGTCGCCTCATTGACCTCGAGCTCGTTGACGTCGAAGATCCCTTCCACCGACTCGACCACCACCGGCGTCACCCGCGTCGTGTGCTTGAGCTTGAGCCGGTCGCCCGTGGTCAGGGGGCGCTCGCCGAACCAGCACACGGTGGCCTCAAACGAATCGGTCACCGTGGGCGGCTCCTCCAGCGAGGAGATGAGGTCGCCCCGCGAAATGTCGATCTCGTCGTTCAGCTTCATGGCGATGGACAGCCCGACCTCGGCTCGGGAGAGCGGCCCGTCGGCCGTCTCAATGGAGCGCACCGTCGTGTACAGACCCTGGGGGAGGACCACCACCGGATCGCCGGTGCGGAAGGGGCCGCCGTTGACCATGCCGGCGTAGCTGCGGCCACCGCCGGGCTGGCGCAGCACCCACTGCACCGGGAGCCGCCCGCCGTTGCCCTGGCGCAGGCCGTGCTGGGAGGCCCACCCGCCGGCTTGGGCCGACTCCAGCGCATCGAGCACGGTGGGGCCGTCGTACCAGGGAGCGGCGTCGGAGCGCTCGACCACGTTGTCGCCGAGCAGGGCGGAGATGGGGATCACCGTGCAGTGGGTGATGCCCAGGCGGCGGGCCAGCGTCTGCATTTCGTCGACGATGCCCTGGTAGGCCGACTTGTCCCAGTCGACCAGGTCCATCTTGTTGGCGCAGACGACGAGCTGGTCGACCCCGAGCAGGGCGGCGATGCAGATGTGGCGGCGGGACTGCTCGCGCAGGCCCGAGGTGGCGTCGACCAGCGCCAGCACCAGGTCGGCGGTAGAGGTGCCGGTGGCCATGTTGGCGGTGTACTGCACGTGGCCCGGGCAGTCGGCGATGACGAACTTGCGGTGCGGCGTGGCGGCGTAGCGGTAGGCCACGTCGATCGTGATGCCCTGCTCGCGCTCGGCCCGGAGGCCGTCGGTCACAAAGGAGAGGTCGACCTCGCCCAGGCCGCGCCGCTCCGAGGCCGCGTTAATGGCGTCGAGCTGGTCGTCGAAGAGCTGACGGGTGTCGAAGAGCAGGCGGCCGATCAGGGTGCTCTTCCCGTCGTCGACCGACCCGATGGTGGCGAAGCGCAGCAGGTCCATGGTGTCGGCGCCGAGCTCTGGGCCGCCGGCCGGCGGCGAGCTGGGCAACTTGGTCATGGCCTAGAAGTACCCCTCACGTTTGCGGTCCTCCATGGACGTCTCGGAGAAGCGGTCGTCGCCCCGGGTGGCGCCGCGCTCGGAAATCCGGGTGGACGAGACCTCGCGGATGATGTCCTCCACCGTGGCGGCGTCGGAGCGCACGGCGCCGGTCAGGGTGGCGTCGCCCACCGTCCGGTAGCGCACGGTGGCGTGCTCGACCTCCTCGTTCCCCTGCGGGGTGACCCACTCGCTCACGGCCAGCAACATGCCGTCGCGCTCGACCACGGCGCGCTGGTGGGCGTAGTAGATGGAGGGCAGGGCAATGTGCTCCCGCCGGATGTACTGCCAGATGTCCAGCTCGGTGAAGTCCGAGAGCGGGAAGGCCCGCAGGTGCTCGCCCGGCCGCACGCTGCCCTGGTAGAGCTGCCACAGTTCGGGGCGCTGCCGCTTGGGGTCCCACTGGCCGAAGGAGTCGCGGAACGACAGGACGCGCTCCTTGGCCCGCGCCTTGTCCTCGTCGCGCCGGGCCCCGCCGAAGGCGGCATCGAACTTGTGCTCGTTAATGGCGTCCAGCAGCGTGGTGGTCTGCAGCCGGTTGCGCGAGGCCACCGGGCCGGGATCGGCCACCCGCCCCCCGTCAATGGAGTCCTGCACCTTGGCCACGATGAGCCGGGCCCCGATCGCCGCCACCTGGGCGTCGCGGTAGTCGAGCACCTCCGCGAAGTTGTGGCCGGTGTCGACGTGGAGGACCGGGAACGGGATTTTGCCCGGGGCGAAGGCCTTGGCCGCCAGGTGGAGGAGGACGGCGGAGTCCTTGCCCCCGCTGAAGAGGAGGACCGGCCGCTCGGACTCGGCCGCCACCTCGCGGATGATGAAGATGGCCAGCGACTCCAGAAGGTCGAGGTGGCCCAGGGGGTGGCCGTAGGGCCGGACCAGGGCGGTGACGGACGCGTCCGGCCGGCCCGCCGGCGGGCCGGCGAGGGGGCGGGTTCGTGCTGTTCGAACGGTGGCAGCGGCGTCCATTGGACCTCTCCGAAAGATGACCAGTTTGGTCATGTATACTTTGGTCTGCATTCAGCCAGGCGTCAAGCGCCGGCACCCAGGACGCTAAACAGCGTGCCTTGGGGGTCACTGAGGTTGACCTGACCCCCAGCATAGGAAGAAGGGACTGACCAGTGAACGAGACGACCGCGACAGACGAGAAGCTGAGCCTGGCCGAACTGGCGCAGGTCAACGCCGAGTTCGAGAACGCCCCGGCGTCCAAGATCATCCGGTGGGCCGTCGACACCTTCGGGGAGTCCCTGGTCCTGGCCGCTTCCTTCGAGGACGTGGTGCTGATCGACCTGGCGACCAGGATCGCCCCCGGCATTGAAGTCATCTTCCTCGATACTGAATTCCACTTCCCCGAGACCCTCTCTTTCGTCGAGGAGATCCGGGCCCGCTACAACCTCAACCTGACCGTGACCAAGCCCGGGCCGGATGCGGCCGCCTACCCGTGCGGCACCGACCAGTGCTGCGCGTTCCGCAAGGTGGCGCCCCTCAAGGCGGCCGTGCAGGGCAACCGGGCCTGGCTGACCTCGCTCAAGCGGGTGGACGGGCCGACCCGGGCCGGGGCGCCGATCGTCAGTTGGGACCCCGCCTTCGAGCTGGTCAAGGTCAACCCGGTCGTGACCTGGACCGACGACGACATCGCGTCGTACCTGAAGGATCACGACCTGCCCGAGCACCCGCTGGTCAGCCAGGGCTACCGGTCGATCGGCTGTGCCCCGACCACCCGCCCGGTGGCGCCCGGCGAGGACCCCCGGGCCGGGCGTTGGGCCGGCTTGGACAAGTCCGAGTGCGGTCTGCACGCCTAGTGCCGCGTGACCTGGACAATCCCTACGGGATGGAGTTCCGGGGCCGCGAGCGCGGCCTGAAGTTCATCCGCCCCTACCGCAACATCGGCGAGCTCAACCCGGTGGAGCAGATGAAGCTGGCCCGCCATCCCTTTGAGGTGGCCCAGGCCGTCATCGACACCTACTCCAAGCAGGGCCCGGACTCCATCAACGCCGTGCCCGGCGAGCAGGAGCGGCTCAAGTGGGTCGGCATGTACCCCCAGAAACAGGGTGGGGACGCCTTCATGATGCGGATCAAGGTGCCCGGTGGGGTGATGACCGCCCCCCAGGTCCGCGAGATCGGTGTGGCGGCCGACGCCTACGCCGAGGGACCCGACGACAGCCCGGTCTTCGGCAACCGCTACGCCGACCTCACCACGCGCCAGGACATCCAACTCCACTGGATCCGCATTGCCGACGTGCCGCGGATCTGGCAGCGCTTCTGGGACGTGGGGCTGACCACCGTCCAGGCCTGCGGCGACTCGGCCCGCAACGTCTGCTCCTGCCCGGTCTCGGGCATTGACGCCGGCGAGGTGGTCGAGGCCTTCCCGGTGGCCCAGGCCATCTCGGCCTACTTCACCGGCAACCGGGAGTACGCCAACCTGCCCCGCAAGTTCAAGATCGCCATCACCGGCTGTCTGGAGGACTGCGCCCGCATTGAGATCAACGACATCGGCCTGTGGCCGGCCGAGCAGAGCGACGGCTCCATCGGGTTCAACGTCCTGATCGGGGGCGGGCTCTCCGACGGCGAGCGCATGGCCTCCGACATCGACCTCTTCATCGCACCCGAGCAGGCGGTCGAGCTGTGCCGGGGTGTGGCCCAGGTCTTCGGCGAGCTGGGCAACCGGGAGAACCGGGGCTTGGCCCGCATGCGCTACCTGGCCCAGGAGCTGGGCCCCGAGGGGTTCCGCGCCGCCCTCGACGAGCGCACCGCGTTCACCCTCGAGACGGCCGGCCGGGAACTGACCGACCGCTTCCGGGGCGACCACGTGGGGGTGCACGCCCAGAAGCAGCCCGGGCTGGTCTACGTCGGCGCTTCGGTGCCGGTGGGCCGCATGCACGGCATTGAGCTGATTGAGCTGGCCCGCCTGGCCGAGACCTACGGCGACGGACACGTGCGCATCGGCACCGACCAGAACTTCATCGTCTCGGGCGTGCCCGAGGAGCGCCTCGACGACCTGCTGGCCGAGCCGCTGATGCAGACCTACTCCCCGTTCCCCGGCCCCTTCGAGCGGGGCGTGGTGGCCTGCACCGGCTCGGAGTTCTGCCGCTTCGCCGTGGTCGAGACCAAGGAGCGCGCCGTGAAGTGGGCCCGCACGCTCGATGCGAAGCTGTCGGCCACCGGCGCCGACGGCGGCGGCACCGGGGACGCCGGCGTGATCCGCATGCACTTCTCGGGCTGCTCGGCCTCGTGCGCGCAACCGCAGATCGCCGACATCGGGTTCCGGGGCGACATCGCCCACGTGGACCAGCACATTGAGGAAGCGGTGGACATCGGGCTGGGCGGGTCGCTCGGTCCCGACGCCGCCTTCATCGACTGGGTGACCGGGGCCATGCCGGTGGACCGGGTGCCCGACGCCCTGCTGCGGGTGGTCGGCCGCTACCAGGCCGAGCGCCGGCCGGCCGAACCGTTCCACTTGTGGGCCCGGCGCACCCCGCAGGACGAGCTGGCCTCCACCCTGGCCGGCACGCCGGCGGCGGTGAGCTCGTGAAGCGCTACCGGGTGCGCGAGCAGATGAACGGGATCACCGAGCCCCCGGGCAAGGTGTGGTTCTGGGAGCTGGAAGCGGGGGTCATTCACGCCGAGCGTTGCATCCAGTGTGGGACCTGTGTCGCCGTCTGCCCGTCCAACTCCATCGGCATTGACGAGGACACCAACCTGCCCGAGCTGGTCAAGATGTGCACCGGCTGCTCGCTGTGCTGGGATTTCTGCCCCCGCGGCGGGCTGCGCTACGAGGCGCTGTGGCCCCCCTCCACCATGTCGGCCGACGAGGACGCCGCCGTGCAGCCGGCCCAGGTGCGCTCGGACTCAGCCGACACCTACTGGAAGATCACCGGCGGCCCGCCGGCCGACGGGCTCGGGGCCGTGGTGGAGAGCTTCGCCGTGCGCGCCTCGGCCAAGCTGGACGACGTCCAGGACGGCGGCGCGGTCAGCGCCCTGCTCATCGGGCTGCTGGCGGCGGGCGAGATCGACGGCGCCCTGGTCTCCAAGCCCAGCGCCGACCCCGACGAGCCGTGGAAGGGCATCGCCACCATCGCCACCACGGCCGACCAGATCCGCGCCGCCTCGGGCAGCTTCTACAACCAGACCATGGCGCTGGCCGAGTTGGACCTGTCCCGTTACACGCTGCCGGCCAAGCCGCGCATCGCCGTCGTGGGCACACCCTGCGAGGTGCAGGGGCTGCGGGCCATGCAGGCGCGGCGCTGGCCCACCGGGGCCCACCGGGTCGACGCCGTGGTGCTGAGCATCGCCCTCATGTGCACCAAGAACTTCGACTACGAGGCGCTGACGCTCCAGGAGCTGCGGGACAAGCGGGGCGTCGACCTCGACCGCGTCTCGAAAATGGACGTGATCCGGGGTCGCATGATCGTGGAGTACCGCGACGGCGAGTTGGCCGTGGACGAGCCGGTCAAGGACTTCCACGGGGCCGCCCTCAAGGGGTGCGACGAGTGCGCCGACTTCCTGGGCCGATCGGCCGACATCTCGGTCGGCAGTGTCGGCTCCATGGACGGGTGGACCAGCGTGCTGGTGCGCACCGAACGGGGCCGGCTGGCCTTCCAGGCCGCCCGGGCCAAGCTCGACGTGCGCGGCCTGGACGACCCGGCGGCCCTGCTCCGCCTGGACGCGCTGGACAAGAAGATCGCCAACCGGTCGCTGCAGCGCAAGCTCGACCCCGACGCCCCCCTCTTCATCGACTTCGAGGAGCACGTGCGCAGCTACGACGGCTCTGACCGCCAACCCGTCTTCATCCGCCATTGACCGTGACCGCGCCGCCTTCGCTGCACGTCCCCGACGAGCCGACGGTCCGGGCCCAGGCCTGGCTGGCCGCCGTGCTGGACGGTCAGGACCTGGCCGCGGTGCTGCGGGCCGACGACGGCCCGGCCGCCTGGCTGTGGGCCCGCTGGAGCACCTTGGCTACGGCCGGGGTCACCCCCGAGCAGTTCGCCGACATGGTGGTGGCCTACCGCCGTGAGCTCTGGCTCTGGCTGGCCGGCGAGCGGACCTGGGCCCAGGCCTGCTCCGGCCTGGTGGGCCGGGTCAACCGGCGCCTGGTGCAGGTGGACGCGTCACCGGCGTGACGCCCCACGGTGACCCGGTCCCGGTCATCGCACTCGCTGGTGTGGCGGTACGCCGCGACGGGGTCGCCGTCCTGAGCGACGTCAACTGGCAGGTCGACCCCGGCGAGCGCTGGGTGGTGCTCGGGCCCAACGGATCGGGCAAGACGACGCTGCTGGCGCTGGCCGGCGCCCGCCTGTGGCCCTCGGCCGGGCAGGTCGAGATCCTGGGCGGCCGGCTGGGGCGGGTCGACGTCCGCACCCTGCGGCCCCGCATTTCGCTGGTGAGCGGTTCGGTCACCCGGCAACTGCGGGCCGACCTGCCCGCCCGCGATGTGGTGGTCAGCGGTCGCTACGGCGCCCTTGAGACCTGGTGGCACACCTACACGGCGCAGGACTGGGCGCGGGCGGACGGCCTCCTGGCCGAGGCCGGGATGGGGACCATCGGGGCGCGCCCGTTCGGGGTCATTTCCGAGGGGGAGCGCCAGCAGGTACTGCTGGCCCGGGCCCTGATGGCCCAGCCCGAACTGCTCCTGTTGGATGAGCCGGCCGCCGGCCTCGACCTGGGCGCCCGCGAGCGGCTGCTGACCCGCCTCGGGGTCCTGGCCACGGATCCGGCCAGCCCGCCGCTGGTCCTGGTCACCCACCACTGCGAGGAGATCCCGGTCGGGTTCACCCACGCTGCGCTCGTGCGGGACGGCCATCTGATGGCGACCGGGCCCCTGGCCGACATCGTGACCTCCGCCGGCGTCTCGGCCTGTTTCGACGTGGCGGTGACGGTGGGCACCGACGGCGGTCGTTGGTGGAGTCGCGCCCGTTGAGGCCAGGCCAACCCCGGTGACCAGGGCGCCAAGAAGGCGCTTGCCAAGCGGTGCCATGAGGGGTACTAATTCCTTGCAACGAGGAAGAGTGCTGACGTAGTCGGCGCTGCGCGATTCCCCACCATCCACCATTTGGAATTTCCCTTTCACTAGGGTCTTCCACGGAGCGAAGGTAGGTCGTCGGGGAGTGACGATTGTGATCCTGCTAGTCCTCGTAGTCGTATTGTGGATCGTGGTGCTGGTACCCAGCGCGCTGCGGCGTCGAGCCGAGCGGCAGGGCGCTGGCTCCATCGACCATTTCCATCACCAGCTTGAGCTGCTGGAGCACGCCGGCCCGAAGCTGGTCGCCCCGGCCTACCGGCTGCACACCGCCCTGCCCGGCGGGGGCGCCTGCTCCCCCCATGAGGTGGTGTCGTCCCGTCCGAAGCTGGTCCTGCTGCGCCCGGTCGACGACGAGCAGTCGGCCGACATTGACGATATCGGCGGGGCCCATTACGAGCGGGTCGGGGTACTCGAGACGCCCGAGCCGGCGGTCAACCCGGCTGAGACCAGGGCCGGCCTGCAGGCCTACCGCCGCCAACAGGCCCGGCAGCGCTGCAGCATGCTGCTGCGTTGCCTCACCGGCGTGACCCTCAGCACCGGCCTGATCGGCATGTTCCCTTCGCTGCACCTGGCCTGGATCTTCACCGGCCTCACCGGCCTGGGCGCCCTGGCC
>DASZMA010000186.1:0-6134 GCA_035552095.1 Acidimicrobiales bacterium
CCGACGAGCATGCCGTCCTCGACCAAGCCGGCCGCGGCTTGGGCGGCCAGCCGCTTCTCCTCCTCGATGCCGTTTCCCATCTCACCACCCTCGCGCGTCGCGGCGACGGTGCGCCGGACTGGGCGCGCCGCACTCGGTGGAACCGGTGACGGCTGAGCGAGAAGATGGTCCATGGACGAGGTACGCCTGCGGCCGATGACCCAGAGCGAATTCGACGCTCTCCGCGCTCAGCTGATCGTGGACTATGCCGCCGAGCACGTCGCCGCCGGCAACTGGGATGCCGGCGAGGCCGAGACCCTGGCGGCCGAGCAAACCGACCAGCTCCTGCCCCAGGGCGTCGACACTCCCGGCGTGCTCATGCGCGTGGCCGAGACGAGTGCCGGCGAACGGGTGGGACATCTCTGGCTGGCCCTGGAGCGTCGACCGGGCCAGGGCGGCGGAGCCTGGATCTACGACATTGCGATCGAGGCCGAACACCGGGGCCGTGGGCACGGCCGGGCCCTGCTGCGCGCCGCCGAGGATGAGGCACGGCGCCACGGCGTGACGGCGATCGGCCTCAACGTCTTCGGATCCAACGCGGTGGCCCGCCGGCTCTACGAATCAGCGGGCTACCAGGCCGCCACCGTGCAGATGCGCAAAGAATTGGGGCCCGCCGATTGACCGAGGCCGCGGGAGCCGCCCGACGCACCCCCTAGCTCCGGGGCACGTCCTTCCAGGCCAGCTCCTTGTCGTTGCGCACGTCGCCCGGCAGTCCCAGCACCCGCTCGCCCAAGATATTGCGCATGACCTCGGAGGTCCCCCCCTCGATGGAGTTGGCTCGCACCCGCAGGAACATCTTGCGGGCGTCGGGGTTGTTCATCCCGACCAGGTCGGGCCGGATCATCGGGTAGCCCGACGGGAGCAGCATGGCCTCGTTGCCCAACAGGTCCATGCACAGGTCGTAGACCCGCTGGTTCTCCTCGGCGAACGCCAGCTTGCCCACCGAGCCCTCGGGGCCGGGCGTGCCGGCCCGGCGCACCTGGGAGGCCCGCTGGTTGGTCATGGAGAAGGCCTCGCAGCGGATCCAACTCGAGACCAGGCGGTCGCGCAGGGCCAGGGCGTGCGGGCTGGTGTCACCGTGCCAGCGCTCTTTCCAGATGCGCATGGCCTCGGCGATGGGGCCGCCGCCCCGGCGCACCACGGCGCCGCCGATGGACACCCGCTCGTTCATCAAGGTGGTGACGGCCACGCGCCAGCCGTCGCCCTCGGGCCCGATCCGGGTGGCATCAGTCATGCGGGCATCGGTGAAGAACACCTCGTTGAACTCGGCCTCACCGGTGATCTGGTACAGCGGCCGCACCTCGACCCCGGGCCCTTTCATGTCGACCAGGAAGGCGGTCATGCCCCGGTGCTTGGGCACGTCCGGATTGGTCCGGGCGATGATCAGCCCGAAGGCTGAAATGTGGGCCAGCGTCGTCCACACCTTCTGCCCGTTGAGGATCCACTCCTCCCCGTCCCGCTCGGCCTTGGTGGCCAGCCCGGCCACGTCGGAGCCGGCGCCCGGCTCGCTGAAGAGCTGGCACCAGATCTCCTCTGAGGTGAACAGCGGCCGCAGGTGGCGCTGCTTCTGCTCATCGGTGCCGTGGGAGACGATGGTCGGCGCGCACATGCCGTAGCCGATCGGGTTCCGGGTGCCGGCCACCGGCGCCCCGCCGTGGGCCAGGCGGGACTGGGCCTGCTGCTGGTCCTTGGGGGTCAGGCCCAGGCCGCCGCAGTCGGTCGGGAAGTGCAGCCAGGCCAGGCCCCGGTCGAACTGCTCGCCCAGGAACTCCCGGGCCGGGGTTTCCGCCGGCGGCTTATCGGCCAGCAGCTGGTCGACCAGTTCATCAACGTTCACGCTCATGCCCGCACCCTATAACGTGCCTGCGTGCGGGTACTTGTCCTCGGTACCGCCGCATCCCTCCTCGGGTTGGCTGCGCTGGTCGCACCCTCATCGGCCGAGGCAGCCACCGTCGCCCCCGGGCAGGACCATGCCTGCATTGTGGGCTCCCCGCCCGCCCGTGGCATCGACTGGAGCGCCCTGCGCAACCCCGTCCTCTCCTACCGCACCCACGGCGTCAAGGACCAGGCCCTGCAGTGGTCCGGCGGGGCCTGGCACATGCTCTTCAGCGACATGACCGCCACCCGCGCCGCCCCGCACGTCCGCTTCGACGTGGCCGTGGCCTCCAGCCCCGATCTGGTGCACTGGAGCGCCCCCCAGGTCATCGCCACCGACGCCGCCTCCCCCGACATCGTGCGCGACCCGGCCGGCCGGTTCGTCGTCACCTACCAGACCCAGACGGCGGACAGCCAGCTCGAGTACCGCATCAGCACCGATGGGTCGCTGTCGCACTGGTCCGACGCCCACGCCCTCGGGCCCGGGCTGGCGCCGCGCATGATCGACGCCGCCCTGGCCTTCACCGGCCACGGCGTGATCCTGGGCTACAAGGCCGGTACGACCACCCAGCACTTCGAGGTGGCCTGGTCGCCCTCGCTCGGCTCGCCCTTCCATCTGGTCGGGTCGCCCGACATCTCCGTCTATAACGACACGGTGGAGAACGACGAGTTCGTGACGGTCGACGGCGCCTGGCACCTGGTGGCCACGTCGAACACGCTGGACCAGCCCTTCATCTTCACCCTCGGCCCGGGCGACCCGACGGTCCCCACCACCTGGCTCAGCTGGAGCGCCGGGCGCCAGCTGCAGATCCCCGACCAACCGTTCAATCTCGAGCAGGGGCAGGCGGGTCGGGGGTTGAGCAGCGTCAACTTCGAGCACGCCAACTCGGCCTTCCTCTGCGTCGGCCCGGGGGGCCAGGACTACCTGACCTACGCCGCCAGCACCGAGCTGACCCAGTTCGGTGGCTGGGGCCACGCCCGCATCGGCCTGGCCCGCAGCCGCGACCTCACCACCTGGGCGGTGCCGCCGGCGTGACCCGCATCGTGACCCTGCCCGACGGCCGGGACCTGGCCTACGAGGAGTACGGCGACCCGGGCGGGACGCCGGTGCTCAGCTGCCACGGCGGCCTGAGCTCCCGGCTCGATGCCGCCCCGGCCCACGGCGCCGCCCAGGCCCTCGGCATCCGCCTCATCTCCCCGGACCGGCCCGGGATCGGGCGGTCGACCTTCCAGCCCGGGCGGCGCCTGCTCGACTGGCCGTCCGACGTGGCCGCGCTGGCCGACGTCCTGGGCCTCGACCGCTTCGCCGTCATGGGCTGGTCCAGCGGCGGGCCCTACGCCGCCGCCTGCGCCGCCCGGCTGGGTGAGCGGGTGACGGCGGCCGCCCTGCTCTCCAGCGCCATCCCCCTCGACCTCTTCGGCACCACCCAGGGGCTGACGCTGGACGACCGCATCCTGCTCTTCCTGGTACGCCGGGTTCCGGTCCTGGCCGCGGCGGTGCTGCGCGGCACCATCAGCGATGCCTCGGACGCCCGCCTCTACCAGGAGATCCGGCGGAGCTTCCCGCCGGTCGACCGGGCCGTGCTGGCTGAGCGCGGCTCACCCAGCGCTGCGGTGGCCTTCATCAAGGAGTCGACCCGCCAGGGCACCCGGGGTGCGTTGGTCGACTACCGGATCTTCGGGGACCCCTGGGGCTTCGCCCTGGAGGAGATCGACGTGCTGGTCCACCTGTGGGAAGGTACCGAGGACCACACCGACTCACCGCAGTACCCTGAGTTCCTGCTGCGTCATCTGCCCCGGGCCAAGCTGACCCTGGTCCCCGGGGAGGGGCACATCTCGCTGCTGACCCATCAGGCCCACGAGATCCTCTCGGCGCTGATCGCCTAGGACCCGGGTCGGCCGCCTAGGACCAGAGGGCGGCGTCGATGGCCCGGTGGAAGGTCGGGTAGGCGTAAATCATCGACTTGAGGGTGGCCACCGGCACCCGGGCGTGCACGGCCAGGGTCAGGATGGCCAGGACCTCGCCGCCGGTCGGGCCCATGGAGGTGGCCCCGACCAGCACGCCGTCGCGCTCGACCAGCTTGACCAGCCCCTCGCCCTGGTGGATCCAGCCCCGGGCCGATTTGGCGATGGACTCGTGCATGACCCTGACCTCGCCGAGGTCCTCGGCCCGGGCCGCCGCTTCGGTCAGGCCGACCGAGCCGATCTCGGGGTCGGTGAAGGTCACTCGGGGCACCGCCCGGTAGTCCGCCTCCTCGATAGGTTGGCCGAGAATGGCGGCCACACAGATTCGGGCCTGGTACATCGCCATGTGGGTGAAGGCACCGCGGCCCGTCACGTCACCCACGGCCCACACCCCGGGCTGGACCGCCATCATGGGGTCGGTCGGGATGGCCCGGGCCGTCTCGTCCAGGCCGAGCGCCCCCACGCCGAGGGCGGCCAAATCGGAGCGGCGCCCGGTCGACACCAGCATCCGATCGCCCGAGACCGAGGAGCCGTCGGCGAAGTGGATGGTGGCGCCGTGCTCGCCGTGCGGCTCGACCCGCCCAAGCTTGGCTTCGGTGTGCACCGTGATGCCCTCGCGCCGGAAGATCTCGGTAATCACCTCGGAGACCTCGGGCTCCTCGGGCCCGGCCAGGCGCTCGCCCAGCTCAACAATGGTCACCTGGCTGCCGAAGCGGGACATGACCTGGCCCAGTTCCAGGCCGATGGCGCCCCCGCCCACCACCAGCAGCGAGGCCGGTACCTCCTCGGCCGCGATGGCGTCACGGTTGGTCCAGTGCTCGAGGTGTTCGAACATGGGTGGGATCCAGGGTTTCTGCCCGGTGGAGAGGACGAGCGCCCTGGACGCCCTGATCTCCTGCCCGTCGACCTCGACCGAGTGTGCGCCGGTGACCCGGGCCCGGCCCCGTATGAAGTGGCCGCCCTTGCCGACGAAGCGGTCGACCGCCACCTTGTCGTCCCAGTAGTCCGTCGCCTCCGCTCGGATGCGCTGCGCCACTGGCGCCCAGTCCGGTGTGATGACCGACATGCCGGCCCGGCCCGGGATGCGGCGGCCCTCGGCCAGCAGGTCGGAAGCCCGCACCATCATTTTGGAGGGGATGCAGCCCCAGTACGGGCACTCGCCTCCCAGCAACTCGGCCTCAATGCCGACGACGTTGAGCCCCGACTGGGCCAGCCGGCCCGCTACCTCTTCGCCCCCCGGCCCCAGGCCGACGACGATGGCGTCGCAGTCCATGCGACTAGAGACTGCCCCACTTGGTGACCTGGACCGGTTCGATGATCGGGGTGCCCACATCGAGCTGAATCTGGTAGTGGTCACCGAGCGGCAGGTTGGCCGGGTTGCCGGTGTAGATGCCGGACTTCTGGCCGGGCGCCGTGAAGAAGACGGTGACCTTCCCCTTGGCCGGGCCGACCTGGGTCTTGCTCAGCGGGATGCCCCACTCGGCGAAGAACTGGCCCAGGGTGAAGGTCTCGCTGGTGCTGGGCGACTCGATGTGGATGACGCCGTCATTGGCGTGGGTGTGCAGCCAGTAGAAGCAGCTGCCGGTGGTGACGAAGGGGCCGTCGGCCGTCGGCTGGGCCTGAAAGCCGGGAATGCCGATCCCGTAGGGGATGACCTTGGCCTTGCCGTTGACGAAGATGGTCAGATGCGAGTGCACGTGGGTGACCAGTTGCTCGTTGGTCTGGCACTGCACCCCGTCGACCGTCTGGCCGGTGGCCGCGTTGGCCAGGGTGGCCAGAGGGCTGCCGACCGGCTGGGCGATGCCCTCGTAGCCGGGCTTGGTGGCCGCGGCGGGCGTCATCTGGAAGCTGGCCGGGATGGCATTGACCTTGACGTGGGGGTTCTTCTGGGAGGGCGGGACGCCCCCGCCGCCGCCCGTGGCCACCACGACAATGACGACGATGACAGCGACGACGGCCACCGGTAGGCCGAACCGAAGCGCCGTCCGGTTCCGCTTGGCCCGCCGTTCCGCGGCGCGGCGCTCAGCTGCTCGTTGCTGTGATTCCTGTCTGCGTTGCGCCTTGGACTGGCTGCCACTGGTCATTGGGCCGTCAATCTATCGAACCAATTCCAGCGGTTGGGGTCGATCCCCTCCAACGGGCCGGCCCATTCCATGGATTCGCCGGTCTGTAGGCACCATTGGCCCAGCGTGGTCGCCGTGGCGGGCAGATCCCCGTCCAGGAACGCCACCGTGATGTGGCGCCGGGCGGCCTCA
>DASZMA010000187.1:0-5825 GCA_035552095.1 Acidimicrobiales bacterium
CTGGATGCCCAAGACGTGGGAGACCGTCTTCAACTCCGGGCTGGCCCTCTCCGTTGTCCTCTTGTCCCTGACCCTGATCACCGGCATGGCCGGGCAGCTGTCGCTCTGTCAAGCCACGTTGGCTGGGGTGGGCGCGTTCACCTCGGCTCAGCTGGCCCAGCATCTCGGACTGAACATGCTGGTGGGTGGCCTGGTCGGCGCCGTGCTGGCGGCGGCGGTGGCGGTCGTGCTGGCGCTGCTCTCGCTGCGCTTGCGTGGCCTCGGTCTGGCCCTGATGACGCTGGCCGCTGCCCTGCTCTTCGACAACACCTTCTTCAATGCCGTCTCGATCAGCGGCGGCCCGAGCGGGATCAGCCTGCAAGCCAAATGGCTCGGCACCGACGCCTTCTTCAACTTCAACGGCCACGCCCTGTTCCTCTTGTGCATCGCCGTGCTGGCGGTCTGCGTCCTCGTCGTCATGCAGGTGCGCAAAGGCACCATCGGTCGAAACCTGGTCGCCATGCGCGGCAGCGAGATGGCGGCGGCCGGATTGGGCATCAACCTGACCTGGCAGCGCATCGTGGTGTTCGCCCTGGCCGGGGCCATGGCCGGGTTGGGCGGCGTCCTGGTGTCCATTCAGGGTCAAGTGGCCAGCCCGGAAGCGTGGAACTACAACTACTCGTTGATCTTCGTGGTCCTGGTCGTCACCACCGGTGTCAGCACGGTCGAAGGGGCGATCAACGCCGGCATCGGCTTCTACGTCATTGAGCAGGTGCTGACGTACCTCCCCGGCCGCTTCGGCGGGAGCAGCCTGGTCATCGTGCTGTTCGCCTTCGGGTCACTGCAGTACGCCCGCCATCCCGAAGGCGTGCTCGAGTTCCAGAAGCGGCGGGGTACCCAGGGCTGGGAGCGTCGCCTTTTCCCCCAGGAGTACATGACCCTGCATCCCGAAGCACTGCTGGGCGGCAATGGCTGAGGGACCGGCCCTCCTGTCGCTGCGCGGGGTGGCCAAGTCGTTCGGCGGGATCCATGCCGTGCACGACATCTCCTTCGACGTGCGGGCGGGGGAGAGCGTGGGACTGGTCGGTCCCAACGGGGCCGGGAAGACAACGCTGTTCAATTGCGTGTGTGGGCAGTTGCGCCACGACCACGGGGAGATCTCCTACGAGGGTGTCTCGCTGGACGGCCTCCCGACCTACAAGCGGGCCCGCCTCGGCATCGGTCGCACCTACCAGAAGGTCGAAGTGTTCACCGACATGAGCGTGCGCGACCACATGATTGTGGCCGAGCGGTCCCGCCGGGGCGAGGGGCGCCTGTGGAAGGACCTGCTCAACATGAGCCGGGTCACCCCGGCCGAGCGGGCCAACGTGGACGCCTGCCTGGAGCTGGTGGGTATCAGCGACCTGGCCGACACGTCGGTCAACGCGCTCGGCCTGGGGAACTGCCGCCTGGTCGAGCTGGCCCGGGCGCTGGCGGCCCAGCCCAAGATTTTGCTGGCCGACGAGCCGTCTTCGGGATTGGACCTGCACGAGACGGCTGAGTTGGCCGCCGTGCTGCGCACGGTCCAGCGAGAGCGCGGTACCGCCGTGCTCCTGGTGGAGCACGACCTCTCCATGGTGGGCGAGGTGGTCGACCGCACGGTGGTGATGGACCTGGGGGCCATGCTGGCCGAAGGGACCTTTGACGAGGTGATGGCCGACCCCTCCGTCCGCCAGGCCTATCTGGGGCAGATGGGGGTGGCATGACGGCGACGGCACCGGCGCCGGGCAGCGACGTTCTGGTGGTGGAGAACGTCAGTGCCGGCTACGGGCCCTATCGGGCGCTCTTCAACGTCTCGTTCACCGTGCCCGCCGGGGCCATCGTGGCTCTGGTCGGATCCAACGGCGCCGGAAAGTCCACGGTGGCCCGCACGGTCACCGGCCTGGTCTCGGCCACTTCGGGGCGCGTCCTCTTCTCGGGCCACGACATCACCACCATGCCGGCCTACAAGATCGCCCGGCTCGGCATGGCCCATGTGGTGGAGGGTCGGGGCGTCTTCTCAACGCTGACCGTAGAGGAGAACCTCACCCTCGTCTTCCGGCAGCGAGCAGGCCGGCGCAGCGTGGCCAGCAACCTCGAGCGGGCGTACACCGCGTTCCCCATTCTGGGGGAGCGCCGGCGCCAAATGGGGGGCACGCTCTCCGGTGGGCAGCAGCGCCTGCTCTCCCTGGCCAAAGTATTGGTGGTGCCGCCGCATGTCCTGGTGGCCGATGAGCTTTCGCTGGGGCTGGCCCCGGTGGTCATCGACGCCGTCTACGACGGCTTGCAGGAGATCAACCGCAACGGCACGGCTCTGGTGGTGGTGGAGCAACAGGTCTCCCGCGTCCTCTCCCTGGCCAACTGGGCCGTGGTGCTCGACCGGGGGACCGTCGCCTATCAGGGTGATCCGGCCGGGGCCAGCGACGCGGTCGAAGCGCTGATGTCGCGCCGGGAGAAAGCGGCCGCGGCCGCCGTGAGCCGCACCGACCAAGAGACCTAACCGGAGGGCCCCGGCCCGCCGTCAGAGAGGAATGACCATGAGAGAGCCCGTCATCGTCGATGTGGTCCGGACCACCTTTGGCAAGCGAGGAGGCGCGCTGGCCCACTGGCACCCCGCCGACCTGCTCGGCTTCGCCCTCACCTCGCTGATGGAGAGGACCGGCGTCGACCCCGAGCGGATTGACGATGTCATCGGCGGCTGCGTGAGCCAGGTGGGCGAGCAGAGCACCAACGTGGCCCGCAACGGCTGGGTCTCGGCCGGCCTGCCCCAGACCGTGCCGGCCACCACGGTGGACCGCCAGTGCGGATCGTCCCAGCAGGCGGTGCACTTCGGCGCGGCCGGCGTGGCGGCCGGGCACTACGACCTGGTGGTGGCCTGCGGTGTCGAGGTGATGAGCCGGGTCCCGCTGGCTTCGAATGCCCGCGGCGGCACCGGACCGTTCCCGCCCTCCTTCATGGAGCAGGTGGACGGGCGGCTCTGGACGCAGTTCAGGGTCAGCCAGGTGCTTGCCGACCGCTACGGCACCACCCGGGAGGAGATGGACGCCTACGCCCTGGAGTCGCACCGCCGGGCCGCCGAGAGTTGGGACAACGGACACTTCGCCCGGGAGGCCATTGCGGTGCCGATCAAGGCGGAGAACGGCTCCTTCACCGGCGCCTCCCTGGAGAGCGACGAGGGCATCCGGCGCTCCTCCACCCTCGAGGCGCTGGCCGCCCTGCCGCCGGCCCAGCACTGGGAGCCCGAGACGGCGCTGACCATCACGGCCGGCAACTCGTCCCAGACCACCGACGGGGCGGCCGCCATGCTGATTGCTGATCGCTCGGTGGCCGAGGCACTGGGGCTGCCCATCCGGGCCCGCTTCGCCCACTTCGCCGTGGCGGCGGACGACGCCGCCATCGTCCTCTCGGCCCCGGTGCCGGCCACGCAGAAACTGCTGGACCGATCGGGCATGAAGGTCGACGAGTTCGACGCGGTGGAGTGCAACGAGGCCTTCGCCGCCATCGCGCTCATGTGGCGCAAGGCGTTCGACTACGACCCGGCCCGCCTCAACCCGCGGGGCGGCGCCATCGCCATCGGCCACCCCCTGGGGGCCAGCGGGGTCCGCCTGATGGGCACCCTCTTGAACCAGCTGGAAGCCACCGGCGGCCGCTTCGGCTTCCAGACCATGTGCGAAGGCGGCGGGCAGGCCAACGCCACCGTCATTGAGCGGCTGGGCTGATCTCCTCGCCTTCCTGCGCCTGCTGCAACAGCACCGCGTTCACCCGCCGTTCGACCGAGCGCTCAATGATGAAGGCCAGGAACGGGAGCAGGCCGGCGCCGATCATGGCGGCCATCTGGAGCAGGGTGAAGCGGGCCCGTCGGGCCAGGTCGAGGGCGGCGACCAGGTAGACGATGTACAGGAACCCGTGCAGGGTGCCGACCACCTTCTCCACCAGTGAGAAGTTGGCCCCGTACTGCAGCGGAATGCCGATGAAGACGAGGATGATCAGGCCCACGCCCACGATGTACGCCATCACCTTGTAGCGCTGCATGGCCCCGTCGATGCCCGGACGGGTGACATTGGACCACAGCGTGTGCATCACGTCTGGCTCCGTCGCACGACCGTGCGCTCGGGTTTGCGCCATGTCTTGGGCCCCTGGCGGGCCAGCGCGGCCAGGCGGGCGTTGTAGGCGGCCAGCTCGCCGTCCACCGGGCCGTCGAAGTCCGCCGGCAAGGTGTCGGGCACGACCAGCGGGGCCGGGCCGGGGTCCACCGTCGGTGCTGTGGCCTGGTTGCGCATGCCGCGTAGGCCGACCGCCTCGTAGTCGGTGTGGATGAGCATCCACCAGAAGTAGACGCCCAGGATGGAGAAGATGGGCCACTCAATGGCATAGAGGTAGCTCAGGCCGTTGCCGTCGGTGGCCCGGGTGATCTGCCACCAGGCGGCCAGGAAGCATCCGGGCACGAAGAGCAGGGCGATGCAATGGAGGGTGACGGATCGCCGGGACAGCCACCGTTCACGCACGCCGACGATGATATCGGGCACCGCAGAAGCGGAGATTTCACCAGTAGCCTGGCCTCATGCCGTCCGAAGTCACGCGGGTCGACCCTCCGTTGGCGGCGGACGAGCGGACCATGCTCAGCACCTGGTTGGATTTCCACCGGGCCACCCTGCTGCAGAAGTGCCAGGGACTGACCGGCGCTCAACTGGCCCGCCCGAGCGTGCCGCCGTCCAACCTGACCCTCTTGAGCCTGGTGCGGCACATGATCCTGGTGGAGTGGTGGTGGTTCGAGCATGTCTTCGTCGACGGCCCGTCACCCGAGCCCTTCGACACCGGGGGCGACCCGGAGTTCGAGTTCCACCACCTGGCGCCCGAGCTGGCGGACGAGGCGATGGAGATGTTGGCGGAGCAGTGCTCCCATTCACGCACCATCGTGGCGGCAGCGGCGAACCTTGACGTGCTCTCGGCCTCGACGGAGCGGCCGGTGCGCGACCTGCGCTGGATCCTGGTGCACATGATTGAGGAGTACGCCCGGCACAACGGGCACGCCGACCTGTTGCGCGAATGCATTGACGGGGTCGTGGGGGATTGAGCGCATCGAACCGCGACGGTCCGGGCGCGGCCAAGCTGCCCGGTTCGATCACCACTGAGCGGCGCTACGAGCTCCCGCTGGGCCCGGAAGCCGTCTGGGCGCTGATCGCCGATGTCGGCGCCTACCAGTCCTGGTGGTCCTGGCTGCGCATCTTTGACGGCCAGGGACTGACCGCCGGGGACGAGTGGCGCTGTGAGGTGCAACCACCCCTGCCCTATCCGGTGCGCTTCCGGGTTCTCATCGACCAGGTGGCGGCGCCGACGACGGTGCACGCCCGCGTGGAGGGAGATGTGGTCGGCACGGCCGTCCTCACGCTCGAGGAGACCGAAGCCGGGTGCACGGCCTGCCTCACCAGTTCCCTGGCCCCTGGCAATGCGACCTTGCGGCTGGTCTCCCGGCTGGCCGCGCCGATCGCCCGTTTCGGCCACGACTGGGTACTCGACTCGGGCGCCCGCCAGTTCGTGGCCCGAGCCGTCACGCCAACCCTGGCCGACTAGAGGTTCCCTGCTGTGAAGTTCTCCTTCCGCCAACTGCTCGCCTCGGCCGGTGGTGCCGTCATCGCCGCGGTGATCGCCTCGCTCTTCGGGGTCAAGGGCACCATCGTCGGAGTGGCCATCGGCTCCGCCGCCGCCACGTTCGGCACCACGCTGGTGGCCCAGTCGATTGACCGGGGCCACAAGGCGGTCCAGCAGGTGGTGGTCCGTGTCCCCGAGACCTCCCACCTCCTACGCCGCCTGGGCGGCACGGGTGCGGC
>DASZMA010000188.1:0-14122 GCA_035552095.1 Acidimicrobiales bacterium
GCGGGGCCAAGGTCAAGGCGGCACCGACGGTCGAGCACTGGGGCCAGGCCCCGGAGGAACACGACTACCCGGCCGCTGCCCGCTACCTCAATCTGCTCCTCGGGCCGGCCGAGGTGAAGCAGGTGGTGGCCGGGCTCAAGGCGGCACCGCTGGAGCACCATCAGGCCAAGGATCTGTTGCGGGCCTCGGGATTGGCGCTGCTGGCGGTCGACAATGCGCACGTGGCGGCCGATCTGGCCAAGGTGAAGCGGGGCAGCAAGCTCTCGCCGGTGCTGCTGGTGCGGGGCGACGCCCGGCACGGCACGGCGATGCTCATCGCCGACGGCTACCACCGCGTCTGCGCCAGCTACCACCTCGATGAGAACGCCCAGATCCCCTGCCACCTGGCCGAACTGGCCGCGCCGCGCCCCCGGACCCGCACCACCACCCGCACCCGCAGCTCAAGGGGCCCGATCACCGTCCAGTAGATTCATCGCGTGCTGCGCTACCTGACTGCCGGAGAGTCGCACGGCCGCGCCCTGGTGGTCGTGGTCGAGGGCCTCCCGGCCGGCCTCCCCGTCGAGGCCCACGACATCGCGGAGGAACTGGCCCGGCGCCGACTGGGCTACGGCCGCGGGCCGCGGATGCGGTTCGAGGCCGACGAGATCTCGCTGGTGGGCGGCATCCGCCACGGCCGCACCCTGGGTTCGCCGGTCGCCATTGAGATCGCCAACTCGGAATGGCCCAAGTGGACCGAGGAGATGTCCCCCGCCCCGGGCGCCCCGGCCTCGGTGCTCACCCAGCCCCGGCCGGGCCACGCCGACCTGCCCGGCATGCTCAAGTACGGCTTCGACGACGCCCGCGACGTCCTCGAGCGCGCCTCGGCCCGCGAGACGGCGGCCCGGGTGGCGGCGGGCACGCTGGCCAAGCTGCTGCTCTCGCACCTGGGGGTGACCGTGGTCAGCCACATCGTCGCCCTGGGTGAGGCCGCCACCGGTCCCGACAGCCCGCGCCCGGGCCCGGGCGACCTGGGGCGGGTCGACGAGAGCTCGGTGCGCTGCTTCGACCCGGCGGCCGAGCACGCCATGATCGCCGCCGTCAAGGCGGCGGCCAAGGACGGTGACTCCCTGGGTGGCGTGGCCGAGGTGCTGGCCTACGGCGTGCCGGTCGGGCTGGGCAGCCATGTGCACTGGGACCGCAAGCTCGACGCGTTGCTGGCCCAGGCGCTCATGAGCATCCAGGCGGTCAAGGCGGTCGAGATCGGCGAAGGGTGGGACAACGCCGCCCGCCGCGGCTCGGAGGCGCACGACGCCATCCATTACGACGAGACGTCCGAGGCGATGGCGGGCTACGTGCGCCCGACCGCCCGGGCCGGCGGCATCGAGGGCGGCATCTCCAACGGCGCCCTGCTGGTGGCCCGGGTGGCCATGAAGCCGCTGGCCACCCTCAACCGCCCCGTGCTCGAGACGGTCGATGTGGTGAGCAAGGAATCCACCGTCAGCTTCCGGGAGCGCACCGACGTGACGGCCGTGCCGGCCATGGGCGTGGTGGCCGAGACCATGACGGCGCTCGTGCTGGCGGGCGAGGCACTGCGCAAGTTCGGCGGCGACTCACTGGCCGAGGTGGTGCGCAACCGGGACGGCTACCTCGCCGCCCTGGGCAGCACGCCGTCGGCCGCCGTCGGCGACCCGCCCGACCTCCCGTGACCGAGCGACTCCTGCTGGTCGGCATGATGGGCGCCGGCAAGACCACGACCGGCCGGCTGGTGGCCGACAAACTCGGCTGGGACTACCTCGACTCCGATGTGGAGGTGGAGCGGGCCACCGGGCTGAGCGTGCCCGACCTGTTCGCCCGGGACGGCGAGCCGGCCTTCCGGGCGGCCGAGGCCGACGCCCTGGCGCGGGCCTGTGCCAGCGCGGCACCGGTGGTGGTCTCGGTGGCGGGCGGGGCCGTCCTGCGCCCCGAGACCCGGGACCTGTTGCGGGCCAGCGGCCGGGTGGTGTGGTTGCGGGCCCGTCCGGAGACCCTGGCCCTCCGGGTGGGTGACGGCGTTGGCCGGCCCCTGTTGGGCGGGGATCCCGCCGCCGCCCTGGCCGAGCTCGATTCGGTGCGGCGCCCCCTCTACGCCGAAGTGGCCGACATGGCCATTGACGTGGACGACCTCAGCCCCGACGACGTGGCGGCGCGAATAGTCGAAGCGGCGGCCCGTTGATGCGCCAGATCCCGGTCGAACTCGGCCGCCGCACCTACCCGGTCGTCATCGGCGACGGGGCCCGCCACGAGCTCCCGTCGGTCCTGCCGCGCTCGGCCCAACGGGCGATCTTCGTGACCAACCAGGCCGTGGTGGACGCCGGGTGGCTGACCGGGCTCGACCCGGGGGTCCCGTACCAGGTGAGCATCATCCCCGACGGTGAGGCGCACAAGACGATGGCGACGGTGGAGACGCTCAGCCGGACCTTCGCCGCCAACGGGCTGTCCCGGGCCGACGTCGTGGTGGCGGTGGGCGGCGGCATTGTCACCGACGTGGCCGGTTTCGCCGCCGCCTCGTACCACCGGGGCACGGCGTACGTGAACGTGGCCACCACGCTGCTGGCCCAGGTCGACGCGGCCATCGGCGGGAAGACCGGGGTCAATCTGCCCGAGGGCAAGAACCTGGTCGGCGCCTTCTGGCAGCCGGCCGCCGTGCTGTGCGACACTGAGACACTGGCCTCCCTGCCACCGCGGGAATGGGCCTGCGGCCGGGGGGAGATGGCCAAGTACGCCTTCCTGGGCGAGGCACCGCGGCCGGAGCAGGACCTGGAGGAACAGGTGGCGCGCTGTGTGGCCATCAAGGCCGAGCTGGTGGCGGCCGACGAGCGGGAGGGCGACCGCCGGATGGTCCTCAACTACGGCCACACCCTGGCCCACGCCCTGGAGGCGGCGGGGATGGCCGACCACCCCGACTGGGACCTGCGCCACGGCGAGGCGGTGGCCATCGGCCTCATCTTCGCCGCCCGCCTGGCCCAGCGGCTGGGCCGCATTGACGAGGCCCGGGTGGCTGAGCACCGGGCCGTGGTGGGCGGGTACGACCTGCCGGCCGACCTGCCGGCCGGGGCCGACGCCGCCGAGCTGGTCACCTTCATGGGCCGGGACAAGAAGGCCCAGCAGGATCTGACCTTCGTCCTCGACGGGCCCCACGGGGTCGAACCGGTGCGTGGTGTGGCGGAGGCGGACGTCCTCGCTACCCTGGCGGACATGGGAGCACGGGTATGAGAGCGATGAGCGTGCCCCGATGAGCCTGGTCCTGCTCTTGTCGGGTCCGAACCTGAACCTGCTCGGTAGCCGCGAGCCGGCCATTTACGGCACGGGCACCCTGGCCGACCACGTGGCCCGGGCCACCTCGGCTGCGGCCCACCACGGGCTGACCCTGGAGCACCTGCAGTCCAACCACGAGGGCGACCTGGTGGAGGCCGTGCACGGCGCCCGGGGCCGGGCGGACGCCCTGGTCATCAACGCCGGGGCGCTCAGCCACACCTCATGGTCGCTGCACGATGCCGTGGCCGCCTTCGACGGACCCACGGTGGAGTTGCACCTCTCGAACCCGGCCGGCCGCGAGCCCTTCCGCCACACCTCGGTGCTGGCGCCGGTGGCGGCCGGCGTCATCGCCGGCTTCGGCGGCCTGGGCTACGAGCTGGCCATCGATGCTGTCGCGCTGCTTCTGAAGGGAGCCTCATGAACCCATTGCCCCCCATGTCGGTGGCCCACCGGCTGGACGCCCTGCGGGCCCGTTTCGACGGGTTCGACGCCCTGGTGGTGACCACGCTGCCCAACGTGCGCTACCTGACCGGCTTCGCCGGCTCGGCCGCCGTGCTGGTGGTCACCCCCTCGGGCGCCCTGCTCACCACCGACGGGCGCTACCGCACTCAGTCGGCCGAGCAGGTCGAGCAGGCCGGCGCGGTGGTGGACATCACCATCGGTGGGCTGGCCGACCAACGGCGAGCCGCCACCGAGTTCCTCTCGGGCGCGGGCCGGGTCGGCCTGGAAGCCGACAGCATCTCGTGGGCCGGCCAACGGGTCTGGGTCGACCTGCTGGACTCCGCCGAGCTGGTGCCGACCTCCAACGCGGTGGAGGCCCTGCGCGAGGTGAAGGATGCCGCCGAGATCGCCCGCATGGAGCGCGCCGCCGCCATCGCCGACGCTGCCCTCTACGAGGTGCTGCCCATGATGTCGGAGAACGTGACCGAGGAGGCGTTCGGCCTGGCCCTCGACACCGCCATGCGCCGGGGCGGCGCGGAGAGCGTGGCCTTCGAGACCATCGTGGCGGCCGGGGAGAACTCGGCCAAGCCGCACCATCACCCGGGCGGGCGCCCCATCCGCCACGGCGACCCGGTGGTGGTCGACTTCGGTGCCACCTACGAGGGTTACCGCTCGGACATGACCCGCACCTTCTGCGTCGGGGCCGAGCCGGAGGGCGATCTGGCCCGGGTCTTCGCCGTGGTCGGCGCCTCCCAGGCCGCCGGGGCGGCCGCCGTGCGCCCGGGCATCGCCACCAAGGAGGTCGACGACGTCTGCCGGGCCATCATCGCCGAGGCCGGCTGGGCCGACCGCTTTGAGCACGGCACCGGGCATGGCGTGGGCCTCGACATCCACGAGGCGCCCACGGTCAGCCAACTGGGCACTGCTATCCTCGCCCCCGGCTTTGTCGTCACCGTCGAGCCCGGTGTCTACCTCCCAGGCCTCGGTGGCGTCCGTGTGGAGGACACCCTGGTGGTGACCGAGGACGGCAGCCGAGCCCTTACCCGTTTCACGAAGGACATTCATGGCAGTCTCAACTAACGACCTGAAGAACGGCATGAGCCTGAACCTGCCCGAGGGCCTGTTCAGCGTGGTGGAGTTCCAGCACGTCAAGCCGGGCAAGGGCGGTGCCTTCGTGCGCACCAAGCTCAAGAACGTGCGCAGCGGCGCCGTGATTGAGCGCACCTACCGGGCCGACGAGAAACTGGACCAGGCCATCATCGACAAGCGGGACATGCAGTTCCTCTACCGCGACGGCACCGACTACGTCTTCATGGACACCAGCAGCTACGAGCAGATGCAGGTGGGACCCGAGCTGCTCGGGACGGCGCCCGACTACCTCAAGGAGACCGACGAGGTGAACCTGCAGATGTACAACGGCGAGATCGTCGGGGTCGAGCTGCCGGCCTCGGTGGAGCTCAAGGTGGTCGAGACCGAGCCCGGCGAGAAGGGCGACCGGGTCTCGGGGGCCCGCAAGCCGGCCACCATGGAGACCGGCTTGACCATCCAGGTCCCGCTGTTCGTCAACATCGGCGATGCGATCAAGGTGGACACCCGCAGTGGCGAGTACCTGACGCGGGCTTGAGCCCCGCCCCGCGGCAGGCCAAGGTGGCCGACTCCGACTCCGGCGCCCCCCGCCATCAGCAGCGGGAACGGGCGCTCTCCCTCCTTTACGAGGCCGAGCTCAAGGGCGAGAGCCCGTTGGACATCCTGAGCGGCCTGCCCGTGTTGCCCGACCCCTACGTCTGCACCCTGCTGCAGGGCGCCGCCGCTACCCGGACCGAGGCCGACGCCCGCATCAGTGCCGCCTCGGTCGGCTGGCCCCTCGACCGCATGGCCGTCATCGACCGCCTGGTGCTGCGCCTGGCCGTGGCCGAACTGCTCGACGCCGACGGCCCGCCCCTGGCCGTCGTGATCGACGAGGCGGTGGAGCTGGTCAAGACGTACTCGACCGACGACTCGGGCGCCTTCGTCAACGGCATCCTCTCGACCATCGCGGCCGAGGTGCGCCCGGCCTAACGGTGACGACCCGCTCGGCGTCAGGACCGCCGGCGCCGGAGCCACCAGAGACTGACACCGGCCAGGACGAGCGCAGCGACCAGGTAGAACCCCAACTCGTACCACTGGAACATCCAGTAGTGGCTCGAGGGTTGGTAGGTCACCACTTCGTGGTAGCGACCGCTCAACTTGGAGAGGCAGCTCTGCAGCGCCTGGTCGACCCCGGGCGGCGCCTTCACCCGGAAGCTGTGCCCCGAGCCCGGCGCGGGCGCGCTCGTTCCGGCGCCCTTGACCAACGCCGGGCAGACCTTCGCCACGTACTGGGGCGTGAGTGCACTGCCGGCGCGGTCGACAATCTGGGTCGAGGTGGTCAAGGCGTTGGGGAGCAACGGCGTGTTGGGCAGCACCGTGAAGGGACCGCCATTTTGGCTGCCGAACCCGGCGGTGGTGTCGCTCAGGCGCAGGTTCTGGAGCGTGGGCGCCAGCAGGTGCGGCCGTACCAGCTGGTTGAAGGCCAGCCGGCCGGCCACGAAGGCGACCAGGGTGGCGGCCATGGCCGGGAGCGTCCGCCGGATCAGCACGCCGGCCGTCACGCCGAGCGAGAAGGCCAGGGCGGCGTAGCCCAGGGGCACCAGATCGCGCTGGTCGAAGGTCGAGTAGACGTCCATGCCGGCCCGGTCGAGCGGGCTGGCCCACCAGGTGACCAGCAGGCTCAAGAGGCCAGCGGTGACCATGGCGGCCAGACCGATGAGGCCCAGCTTGGCGGCCAGCCAGCGCCGCCGGGTGACGCTCTGGGTCCAGGCCAGCCGGTAGGTACCGGCCTCGAGCTCGCGGGCCACCAGCGGCGCCCCCCAGAAGATGCCGATGAGACCCGGCACGACGATGGTCAGGATCCCGAGCCACGTGCGCAGTGTCGAGTCGGTGCCCAGGAAGCTGCCGTAAGCCGTCGAGCAGTCCCCATGGGCGTGACAGGGGGCGACCAGGGAGTGGTACAGGTCGCGCAGATGTGGGCCGGTGAGCACCACCACGAGCGCGACGATGACCAAGCCGCCCAGGGCCACGGCGGCCTGGGTGCGGAACTGGCGCCAGGTAAGCCGGATCATGCCCGGACCTCCGTCGCACCGCCGGCGGGCCGGCTTGACGCCCGGCCCATGTAGGCCAGCACGACATCCTCCAGGCCGACCGGCTCCACCGTGACGCCCGGATCGGCCGCGATCGGGCCGTCGGTGCGCACCACGAAGGAGCTGTGGCGCTCGGTGTGGGTGGCTTCGATCAGCTCCAGGCTGGCCGGGAGGCCGGCCGGATCCCGACGGGGCCCGTGCAGGCGACGATGCGAGGCCAACAGCCGGTCTATCTCCCCGGCCACCTGGACCCGTGAGGCGACCAGCACGATGAGGTAATCGCAGACCCGCTCCAGGTCGGCCATGAGATGCGAGGAGAGGACCACGCTGATCCCCTGTTCGGCCACTACCTCGGTCAACCCGACCAGGAACTCGCGTCGGGCCAGCGGATCGAGGCTGGCCACGGGCTCGTCGAGGATCAGCAATTCCGGCCGCTTGGCAATGGCCAGGGTGAGGGCGAGTTGGGCCCGTTGGCCCCCCGAGAGCGCGCTGGCGCGCTGGCGGGGGTCGAGGCCCAGGCGGTCGATCCGGCGCTCGGCCATGCCCTGGTCCCAGCGCGGGTTCAACCAGGCCCCGAGGTGGACGTGGTCATTCACCGAGAGAGTGCCGTAGGTCGGCGTGTCCTGGGCCACGAAACCAACCCGGCCGAGCTGGATCGGGCCGTCGGCCGGGCGATGCCCGAGGACCGCCACCGAGCCCGCCGTCGGGGCCAGCAGCCCCACCGCCAGCTGCAGCAGTGTCGTCTTGCCCGCTCCGTTCGGCCCGACCAGGCCCACCACCTTGCCTTCGGGGATCGACAGGGTGCAGTCCGAGAGCGCCCAGCGCCGCCCGTACCGTTTGCCCAGCCCGGTGCAGTCGAGCACGGCGGTCACCGTGCGTCACCCCGGTCGGAGATGTGGTTGCTGTCATGGTTCATGTCGGTCGCCCTTTCTCTGTGCTGGCTGGCGGCCCGATGGGAGCGGCCTGCTCACTCGGCGTTGTACGACATGGCCGGTGTCAGCTCGGTGTCGATGGTTGACACCGGGCTGACACCTCGGACATGGCATCGTGGGACCGATGTCACTCCACCCGGTTCCCGCCTGGCCCGTTGACCAGCGGCCGTGAGGGTCCTGGTGGTCGAGGACTTCGAGGTACTGGCCCGCACGCTCGGGACGGGGTTGCGTCAGGAGGGCATGGCGGTCGACGTCGTGCTTGACGGGCAGGATGCCCTGGACCATCTGGCCCACACCCGTTACGACGTCGTGGTGCTGGACCGTGATCTGCCGAGCGTGCACGGCGACGATGTCTGCCGTCGGCTGGTGGAGGAGCGGCCCGAGGTCCGGGTGTTGATGCTGACGGCGGCCAGCACGGTCAAGGACCGGGTGGAAGGGCTCGGGCTGGGCGCCGACGACTACCTGGCCAAGCCCTTCGACTTCTCCGAACTGGTGGCCCGCGTCCGCGCCCTGGGTCGCCGCGCCGGCAATGCCCTACCGCCGACGCTGACCTGTGGCGACCTCATGCTCGACCCGAGCCGGCGGGTGGCTTCCCGGGCCGGGCGGCGCCTGACGCTCAGCCCGAAGGAGTTCTCGCTCCTCGAGTGCCTGATGGCCTCGCCGGAGGCGGTGGTCTCCACCGAGCAGCTGCTCGAGCGGGTGTGGGACGAAGCAGCCGATCCGTTCACCACGACGGTCAAGACGACCATTCGGCGGCTCCGGACCAAGTTGGGCGATCCACCACTGATCGAGACGGTGCGTGAAGTCGGCTACCGGATCGGCGGTTCCTGATGGAGCGACGGCGGGCCCCGGCCTGGCCGTTCAGCCTGCCCCGGCGCACCCTGCGGGTGCAGCTGACCCTGCTCTACGGCGCCCTGTTCTTCGTCTTGTGCGTCGCCCTGCTCACCATCGCCAACGTCCCTGTCCTGCGCGGCAGCTCACAGACGGCGATCCCGGTGTCGAACAGCCCGGCCAATGCCATCGCCAACGCGCAGCACGGGGTCGACGTGCACCGATTCGTCGTCAGCTCGGCGGTCGCCCTGGTGGTCTCGGTTGCTCTCTCGCTGGTGCTGGGCTGGCTGATCGCCGGCCGGCTCCTCCGCCCGCTGCGCACCATCACGGCCACGGCCCGGGAGATCTCCGCCAGCAACCTGCACCGGCGCCTGGCGCTGGAGGGGCCGGACGACGAATTCAGAGAGTTGGGAGCCACGCTCGACGACCTGTTCGGCCGACTCGAGGCCTCGTTCGACTCCCAGCGGCACTTCGTGGCCAATGCCTCCCACGAACTGCGGACGCCGCTCACCGCTGAGCGGAGCCTGCTGCAGGTGGCGCTGGCCGATCCGGGCCTCAGCGTCGAGTCACTCCGGGCCGCCTGCGAGGAGGTGTTGCAACTCGGCGCCCAGCAGGAGCGTCTCATCGACGGGCTGCTGACCCTGGCCAGTAGTGAGGGCGGGGTGGTGCAGTGGGAGCCCATCGATCTGGGCCAGGTGGCCGGCACCGTGATCCTGGCCCGCCGGGCCGAGACGGAGCGGCGCGGGATCTCGGTCGAGTCGACGCTGTTGGCGGCGCCGACGGTCGGCGACCCCAACCTGGTCGAAAGTCTGATGGCCAACCTGGTCGACAACGCGCTGCGGCACAACACCGACGGTGGTCGGGTCGAGGTCACCACGTTCCGGCGCGACGGTCGGGCCGTCCTTGCGGTCAACAACACCGGCCCGGTCATCGCGGCCGACGAGGTCGAGCGCCTCTTCCAACCCTTCCGCCAGCGCGATGATCGCATCGGTCACGGCGACGGGCACGGCCTCGGCCTCGCCATTGTGCGGGCCATCGCCACCGCGCACCGGGCCACGATGACGGCGCGCGCCCGCGCCGGAGGGGGACTCGAGGTCGAGGTGCAGTTCCCGGCCTGATGCTCGGCTCCCGGGCCCGCCACCGTCATCGGACGCGGGGGAAGCCGAGCGACCCTGACGTCATAGGGTGTCGCCATGAGGGGCGGACGTCTCACGAGGTCGAGGTCCCATGCCACCTCGCGTCGCTCGGTGGTGGCCGTCCTCGGCGCCCTGCTCGGACTCGGTGTCCTGGGGTCATCGTTACCGGCGGCGGCAGCGGCGGCGGCCGGGAGCAGCGTGAGGAACCCCGAAGCCATTCTCGTGGCGGCCGAGAAGGCGACCGGCAATGCCGCCTCCTTCACCTGCCGGGGCACCGCCACGTCGCAGCACACCAGCATCAAGATCGACGTCGCGGTCGGTCGGTCCATGGCCGGTGGGACCCTGCAGTACAGCGGGAACGCCACCACCCTGATCCGCCGTATCTTCCTGCTGGTCTACGCCAAGGCCACCCAGGCCTTCTTGATGTTGCAGGGGATGTCGCACGATCAGGCGGAGCTGCTGTCGAATCACTGGTTCGAAATCCCCTCCAGCGATGCCAGCGACTACAACGGCCTGGCCCTATTCCTCAGCCCGAAGAGCCTGGCGCAAGGCCTGCTGCCGCCCATCGCACCCGGCGACGTCACCTCCTCGGGGCGGTCGAATCTGAACGGGCAGCCCGTCTATGTGATCGGCGGCACGTTCGCCCACCTGAAAGCCACCATGTACGTGGCGGCCCACGGCAGGCCCTATGTGCTGCGGATCGTCGAACCGAGTCGTAGCGACGGGGGGACCATCAACTTCACGGCGTACGGCAAGCCGGTGAAGCTGGGGGTGCCGAAGAATGTCATCAGCGGGCCCAGTAGCGGAGGCACGTCGACCTGACGCGGCCCCGTGCCGGGACGGCCGGGTCGGGTCCGGAGCCACCCCCAGCGCGATAAGGTAACGGCCTGACCGTGAAGTGAGTCCCGTGAGGCTCACACGGACAGGAGGAGCAGTGGCCGAACGCGAACGCAGTCATACGCGACCCCTCGGGGGCGTATTCGTGGCCCACTCCCAGGTGCTCTCCGCCTCCGACGTGCAGCGCGCGCTGACCCGCATGTCCCACGAAGTCCTGGAACGCAACGGCGGCCTGGAGGACGTGGTCCTGGTCGGCCTGCAGACCGGCGGCGTACCCCTGGCCACCCGGATGGCCGACGCCCTCACCCAGATTGAGGGCGGCGAGCTGTCGCTGGGCAGCCTTGATGTCGCCTTCTACCGCGACGACATCGGGTTGCGCCCGGTGCTGCCCGAAGCGGTGACCAACATCCCGGGCGACCTGGCCGGCAAGGTGGTCATCCTGGTCGATGACGTGCTCTTCACCGGGCGCACCATCCGGGCCGCCCTCAACGCCCTGAACGACTTCGGGCGGGCCCGGGCCGTGCAGCTGGCCGTCATGATCGACCGCGGCCACCGCGAGCTGCCCATCCGGCCCGACTACGTCGGCAAGAACCTGCCCACCCGGCGCGAGGAGATGGTCGATGTGGGCGATGACGGTGTCTGGATCGGCACCCTGGAGAACAAGTGACCCGGCCCCAGCACCTCCTCTCGGTGGCCGACCTGGACCGCGACGGCATGGCCGAGGTCCTGCGGGTGGCCGAGGCCTTCGCCGAAGTCGAGCGGCGCTCGGTGCCCAAGGTGCCGACGCTGCGGGGCAAGGTCGTGGCCACGCTCTTCTTCGAGGAGTCGACCCGGACCCGCCTCTCCTTCGAGACGGCGGCCAAGCGCCTCTCGGCCGACGTGCTCTCCCTGGCCGTGGCCAGCTCGTCGGTCAAGAAGGGCGAGTCGTTGCGCGACACCGTCGAGACGGTCGAAGCGCTGGGCATCGACGCCCTCATCATCCGGCACGCCTCCTCGGGGGCGCCCCATCAGGTGGCCCGCTGGGCCACCCGGGCCCGGGTCATCAACGCCGGGGACGGTTGGCACGAACATCCCACCCAGGCGCTCATCGACTGCTTCACCGTGCGCCAGGTCCTGGCCGAGCGCAAGGGCGCGGCGCCCGAGGAGTTGGGCATCGACTGCTTCGACGGGCTGCGCGTGCTCATCGTCGGCGACATCCGCCACAGCCGGGTGGCCCGCTCCGAGGTGCTGGCCTACAGCGCGCTGGGGGCGCAGGTCACCCTGGCCGGGCCGGGCAGCCTGCTCCCGCCCTCGCTGGAGGGATGGCCGGTCACCGTGGCGCCCGATCTGAATGCCGCGCTGGGCGAGGCCGACGTGGTCTCCCTGCTCCGGCTGCAGGCCGAACGCGGCAGCGGCTCGTTCGTACCCAGCTTGCGCGAGTACACCGCCGGCTGGGGGCTGACCGCCCGCCGGGTCGCCCTGCTCGGCGACGACGCCATCGTCACCCATCCCGGCCCGATGGTGCGCGGCGTCGAGATCGCCTCGGACGTGGCCGATCTGCCCCGCACCGTCATCACCCAGCAGGTGACCAACGGGGTGGCCGTGCGCATGGCCATCCTCTTCCTGCTGCTGGGCGGGGAGTGGCCGGGGGATCCGCAGGAGGCATCCCATGGCTGAGGGAACCGTGATCATCCGGGGCGGATCGGTGGTGACCCCCGACGGGCTGCGCCGGTTGGACCTGGCCCTCGAAGGGGGCACCGTCACCGCGCTGGCCGAGAGCATTGAGGCGGCAGCGGGGGCCACCGTGCTCGACGCCGCCGGCTGCCTGATCGGCCCCGGTCTGGTCGACCTGCACACGCACCTGCGCCAACCGGGTCGGGAAGAGGCCGAGACGGTGGAGAGCGGGGCCCGGGCGGCGGCGCTGGGCGGCTACACCGCCATCGTGGCCATGCCCAACACCGAACCGGCCATCGACTCGGCCGGGGTGGCCCGCCAGGTGCTCGATCTCGGGCGCGGCACCACGGCCGAGGTGGCGGTGGCCGGCGCCATCACCATGGGCCGGGCCGGGCGGGCCCTGGCCCCGATGGGCGAGTTGGCCGAGCTCGGGGTGCGCCTCTTCACCGACGACGGCGCCGGGGTGCAGGACGGCGGCCTCATGCGCCGGGCCCTCGACTACGCCAAGGGGCTGGGCGTGACCCTGGCGCAGCACTGCGAGGACGAGTGCCTGGCCGGCGGCGGGGCCATGCACGAGGGCTGCTGGTCCAGCCGGCTGGGCCTGCCCGGCGTGCCCGCGGCGGCCGAGGAGTCGATGGTGGCCCGGGACATTCAGCTGGTGCGCCTGACCGGGGCACCAGTGCACTTCCTGCACCTCTCGACCGCCGGCTCGGTGGAGCTGGTGCGCCGGGCCAAGGCCGAAGGGCTGCCGGTCACCGCCGAGGCCGCCCCGCATCACATGCTGCTCACCCACGCCCTGGTGCAGGGGTACGACCCGGTCTTCAAGGTGAACCCGCCGCTGCGCACCGACGACGATGTGGCCGCCGTGGTGGCCGGGCTGTGCGACGGCACCATTGACGCCATCGCCACCGACCACGCCCCGCACGCCCCCGAGGCCAAGGACGTGCCGTTCGACCAGGCGCCCCCCGGCATGCTCGGGCTGCAGACCGCCCTGCCCATCGCCTGGCAGGTGCTGTCCCCGGCCCTCGGGCCCGAGCGCATCTTCGCTCTCATGAGCACCCAGCCGGCCGCCATCGCCGGCCTGGGCGTCACCGACGCCCGCCGGGCCGGGCACAGCGCCCACGGCGGGCCGATTGAGGTGGGGGCGGCGGCCAACCTGTGCGTCTTCGACCCGGCCGGCGTCACCGTGGTGGACCCGGCCCGCCTGGCCAGCCGCAGCCGCAACACGCCGTATGCCGGCATGACGCTGACCGGCGCCGTGCGCCACACCATCCTGCGGGGCGAGCCCGTGGTCGTCGACGCGCTGGCGCAACGATGAGCGCCCCCCGGCGCGCCCCGGCCCGCCTGGTCACGGCGGACGGCGCCGTGTTCGCCGGCGAGGCGGCGGGGGCGGCCCAGCCCGTCAGCACGGGCGAGCTGGTGTTCAACACCGCCATGAGCGGCTACCAGGAGGTGATCACCGATCCCTCCTACGCCGGCCAGGTGGTGACCTTCACCAGCACCCACATCGGCAACTACGGGACCAACGCCCAGGACGACGAGGCCACCGTGCCGCAGTGCCGGGGCATCGTGGTGTGCGATCTGACCGTCACCCCGTCGAACTGGCGGGCCAGCGAGGGGCTGGAGTCGTTCCTCATCCGGCACGGCATCCCGGCGCTGACCGGGGTGGACACCCGCCGGGTGACCCGGCACGTGCGCCAGGCCGGCGCGCTGCCGTGCGCCTTCGGCACCGCATCTGAGGAAGAGCTGCGGGCCGCCGCCGCGGCTGCACCCTCGACCGACGGGGTGGACCTCGTGGCCGGGGTCACCCGGGCGACGCCGGCCACCTACGGGACCGGAGCCCTGCGGATCGTGGCCTACG
>DASZMA010000189.1:0-6004 GCA_035552095.1 Acidimicrobiales bacterium
TGAGCCCTTCCCTCCGTTGGTCAGTGCCAGGTAGGTCGCTTCCAGGCTGGGGCGGATCACTTCGAGCCTCTCAACACGCGCTCCTCGTAGCGCCGCCCACTCCGAAATCATGAGAAGGTCAGCCGCTGCGTCCAGGGAGTCGAACTCAATCCGGTCGTCGTCAAGGCCCCTAGCGATGTCGGCCAAACCACCCGGGAGGCCGCCACGATCAAGGTCCGGAACGAGGGCGAAACGAACCGCACTGGGCTGGCGGTCGCGACCCCCGAGGTTCGCCGGCGTGCCGACGGCGACAATCCGGCCGCCGTCAATTACCGCGATGCGGTCGGCCAGGTACTCGGCTTCGTCGAGGTAGTGCGTGGTGAGGAACACAGTCTTGCCTAACTCCTTGAGCCCGGCGATGGTCTCCCAAGCGGTCCGGCGGGCCGCGGGGTCGAAGCCGGTCGTCGGCTCGTCCAGGAAAAGCACATCGGGATCACCGACCAGGGCCAGCGCCACATCGAGCCGGCGCTGCTGCCCACCCGAGAGGCGACGGTTCCGGGTCATGGCCTGTGCTTCGAGGCCGGTCAGCGCCAGGATCTCGTCGGTCGAGCGCGGCTGCCGATAGAAGCCGGCGTAGAGATCAATGGTCTCGCGCACGTTGAGATCGGGCTCGGGCACCGAGGACTGGAGCACCACGCCCACCCGGTCCCGCCAGGCTGACGTGGCGTGGGCGGGGTCGAGGCCGAGAACCTCAACCTCCCCACCGCTGCGGGACCGGAAGCCTTCCAGGATTTCCACTGTGGTGGTCTTGCCTGCGCCATTCGGTCCGAGAAAGGCGAAGATCTCGCCGGCCTTGACCGCGAAATCGATGCCCTTGACCACCTCGTTGGTGCCGTAGGCCATCGTCAGATCCCGAACCTCAATGGCCACGGGAACGGGACCGGAGGCGGGGTCCGAACGGGCCGGTTGCTTCAGTGATGTCTGCATATGCATCACGGTATGGAAACCTGATCGCCCGAGCATCGTGCCTGGAGACGTTTTCCACCTCCACCCACGGGCGGAGCGGGATAGGACCTGGGTCTGATGCGGGCAGCCCGGCCTCCTTCTACCCTTGTGGGATGGGCGATGTGGAAGGCACTACCTGCTCAATGGTACAGCGAGGCGATCTGCCTTGGTCTGAGCGGGTCCCGCAAGTAATCGGCGTGTTCGTCCTGAGTGTCGCCGTCCTGATCGCCGTGCAGCGGCACGAGTTCAGCTCACCCAACCTGGGTGGGTTGGTCATCATCCTGATAACACTCCCCTGGGTGCTCGACATGATCGGCCGGCCCGCCCGCCTAGTGCGGGATCGCCGATTTGAGTACCCGCTCTACATTGTGTGGTCCGTCATCGTGTTGGGTGGCGTGTATTGGTTGAGCATCTCCTACTTCGAATCGGTCGACTTCGCGCCGTTCTTTGTCACGATGCTGGTGGGCGAGATGGCTTCAACCGCCGGACCAAAGTTCGGAGCGGTCGTATGGGCGGTTGGGATCGGGGGCTTGATCATCCTCGCCGCGGCAAATCATTTTTCGGGCATGGCGATCTGGGGCTTCGCCTTCACTATCGGGTGGTTGGGGGGAACGGCGTACCGCCAGCAAGTGCAGGTCGCCTTCGAGCTGGCCGAGGCACAAACCAAACTGGCCGAGCGCGCAGCGGACGCGGAACGCCATCGTCTGGCCCGTGACATCCACGATCTCATCGCACATTCGCTGGCTGTCACCATGCTGCAGCTAACGGGCGCCCGTCTCGCTCTCAAGGCCGGTGACACTGACGAAGCCCTCGATGCCCTGGAGGACGCCGAGGCGGCCGGCCGCGCTGCCATGGCCGAGATCCATCGCACGGTGGGACTGCTGGGAGCCTCAGACGCTTCGGGGGCGCAGTTCCCCACGCCAAGCGCCTCCGATCTGGTCGACCTGGTGGCCAATTTTCGTCATGCCGGTCTCGCCGTCGACTTCGACCTCGAGGGAGACCTGACGCTGGTGCCGATGGCCACCGGTCTGGCCTCCTATCGCCTGGTCCAAGAGTCACTCTCCAACGCCGTGAAGCACGCCCCGGGGGCACCGGTAGGGCTGCGGGTGATCGTCACGGACGGTGACATCAGGATCAACGTGGTGAACGCGGTGGCGGTCGGTGGGGCACCGAGCACGTCGGGCGGCAACGGCTTGCGGGGCATGGTCGAGCGGGCCGAGCTGCTGGGTGGCGTGGCCACGGCCAGCAACGGCGACGGCACCTGGAAGGTGGACGCCTGCATCCCCTGGCCAACCGGACCCGCATGATCCGCGTCCTTCTGGTCGACGACCAACAGCTGATCCGCACCGGGCTCCGCCGGATCCTCGGGCCGCGGGCCGGCTTTGAGATAGTCGGTGAGTGCAGTGACGGGTCCGAAGTGGCCGACGCCGTGGAGGACACCAAGCCTGACCTCGTAATCATGGATGCCCGCATGAAGGACGTCGGCGGTGCCGAGGCCACCCGCCGCCTGCGCCAGCTTGACGGATCGCCTCCCGTGCTCATCCTGACGACGTTCGATGACGACGAGGTGCTCTCTTCCTCGCTGCGGGCCGGGGCCTCGGGCTTCCAGCTCAAGGACGCACCGGGGGAGGACCTGATCAGAGCGGCCCGCGTGGTCGCCGAAGGCGGGGCCTGGCTGGACCCCACCGTCACGGCCCGGGTGCTCACGGCTTACCGCAGCACGCACCCCGTCCAGCCGAACGGTGCCCGGGTCAATGCGTTGAGCGAACGTGAACGCGAAGTGCTCGAACAGGTCGGGCGCGGCCTCTCCAACCGCGAGATCGCCGAGGTGCTCCACATTTCCGAGGTGACGGTCAAGAGCCACATCGGGCACATCTTCACCAAGCTGGGCCTGCGCGACCGGGCCGCCGCCATCGTCTACGCCTTCGACAATGGGATCGTGGCGCCGCAGGCCTGATGCTCTAATGGGTCGCGGGTAATGTCCGCGGCCATGCGACGCACGCCGGGCGGCCCGAAGAAATGACCACGGTGCTCATCCACGGCGGTGGGACAACCGCCCGTTTCTGGGATCGCCTGATCCCCTTCCTCACCCAACCCGCGCTCGCCGTCAATCTGCCCGGCCGGGTCGACCGGCCATCCGATCTGGGCGCACTGTCACTCGAGATCGAAACGGCGTCGGTGGTGGCCGACATCGAGGCTATGGCGGGAGATGGCCCAGTCGACCTGGTGGCGCACTCGTCCGGGGGCCTGGTCGTGCCCGGCGTCATCGCCGCGCTCAGCGGACGCGTGCGGAGCGTGATCCTGAACGCCGCGCTGGTCCCGGCCGAAGGTGAGTGCGGGATTAGCTGCATGAAGGAACGGCACCGCGAGGGCCTGATGATGGCGGTGGCGGCGGCCGAACGCGAAGGCCGGTCGATCACCCTGCCTGGGCCGCCCGAGGATCCCGAGTCGTCTCGTCAGTCGTACGGCGGCGACCCGCTGGACGACGACACCCTGCGCTATGTGGTCGACCCCGTTCGCTGTGTGGAGGACACGGTGCACCACTACTTCCAGCCGGTCCGCTGGTCGCTGGTCAGCGGCATCCCGATCACGTACATACTCAACGAGCGCGACCGGCCGGTGCCGCCGGCCACCCAGGAGGAGATGGCGCAGCGGTTGCCCACGCCCGTCACCGTCATCCGGGTCGACTCCGGCCACCTGCTCCCGGTCACCTCACCCGCCGCCTTCGCCGAGATGGTGGCCGGACAGATCGCCTCCGGGGCGGCCACGCGGGTCTCAGACCGGTAACGGGGTGGCCATGCCGCCGCCGAGGAGGGCGGGCAGCGCCGTCGCCCGCATCCGGGCCAGCAACCGGTCGGTGACCGGGGTCACGTCGGGGTGGAGGCCGCCGTTGGCCGCAGCGGCGGCACGCCAGGCCGTGGCCCGTTGCTCGTAGCGACCGGCGTCGCCCAGTTGCACGCAGTCGAGCTGGTCGGTGTTCAGGTCGACCACAATGGTGTCGCCGTCCTCGACCAGCGCGATCGGCCCGCCGAGCAGTGCCTCGGGGGCCACATGGCCGACGACGAGGCCGACCGATCCCCCCGAGAACCGCGCGTCGGTCATCAGGGCGATGGTGATGTGCCGCTCGCGGCAGAGCGCGGTAATGCGCGACGTCGGGTCGAGCAGCTCGGGCATGCCGGGGGCGCCGCGAGGGCCCTCGTAGCGGATCACCACCATGTCGTTGTCCTCGAAGCTGTCCGGATGGCCGTCGAGCGCCTCAATCAGTGACCGTTCGCTGTTGAACACCCGGGCCCGGCCCGTGAAGACGCCGCCCTGCATACCGCCTTCGACGCCGGCCACCTTGAGGATGGCCCCACCCTCGGGCGCGAGATTGCCCCGCAGCAGGCGGAGGCCACCGGTGTCCTTGAAAGGCTTGTCGACCGGGTAGATGACGTCCTGGTCCGGGGCCGGTGGGGCCAGCCGCCGAACCTGCCCGGCCAACGTCTCGCCCGTGCAGGTGAGCGCGTCACCGTCGAGGAAGCCCGCCGCCAGGAGCTCGGCGACGATGACCTGCAGGCCGCCCTGGTCGTCCACGTCCACCATGGAGTAGTCGCCGAACGGCCGCAGGTTGACCAGCACCGGCAACCGCCGGGCCAGCTGGTTGAAGTCGTCCTGGCTGAGCACGTCGGCCCACAGGTCGATGCCGGCGGCACGGGCGATCTCGACGCTGTGCAGCAGCACGTTGGTGGATCCGCCCATGGCGATGGCCACGGTGAGGGCGTTGCGGAGTGAGACGGGGGTGACGATGTCGCGGGGCCGGATGCCCCGCTCGGTCATGGTGAGGAGGCAGTCGACCAGCTGATCGGGGAACTCGGTCATCCGGCGCGGGTCTTCCGAGGCCGGTGACACCATGTGCAGCGGTTCGAGGCCCAGTACGGCGATGAAGGTCTGCATCGTGTTGTAGGTGAACATGCCCCCGCAGCTGCCCTGGCCGGGGCAGGCGTGCAGGGCGTAGCGGGCCCGGACCTCGGCCTCCTGGTCGGCCACCTGGAACGCCGACACCAGGTCGATCCGGCCACCCGTCGCCGGGTCGACCCCCGGCCGGATGGGGCCGTCGGAGAGGATCACCGCCGGGGTGTTGTTCTCCAGCACGGCGGCGAGCGTCCCCACCGGGGGCTTGTCGCAGGCCACCACGGCGACCAGCCCGGCCACGCCGTTGGCGGCCAGGTGCACGTCGGCGATGTCGTGGACGAGCTCGCGACCGACCAGGGAGAACCGCATCTGCGGCGTGCCGTTGAGCTGGCCGTCCGAGACCCCCAAGGTGAACGCCGGCGCGATCAGCCGCACGGCCAGGTCGTCCTGGGCGATCCGGCGCGAGAGCGCGGCCTGCACGGCCTCCACCTTCGCTGTCACTCCCAGATAGCACTGGCTGTCGCCGAGGTTCCCGATCACGGCCCACACCGGGTCGTGAATCTTGCGAGCATCCTCACCGAGGAAGTTCGCCGTGCCCACCCGCTGCACGTCTCGCCCCGGGTTGATGGACACGAAGGTGGCCGCCGGCTCTGCGCTCATGGGGGTGCAGCTTAGGACGGGGCCCTGCGCCCTCAGACCGGGAGCGGGGCCGCCTCGACACCGAGCGTCGGCACCGCCCGGGCGAGCCAGCGGGGCATCCACCAGTTGCGGGGACCCAGGATCTCCATGAGCGAGGGCACCAGCACCATACGGACGAGCGTGACATCCACCGCCACCGCCACGGCCAACCCGAGGCCGAAGACCTTCAGGATGTGCAGCGGATCGTTGATGATGAACGAGGCGAACACGCAGAACATGATGGCGGCCGCCGCCGTGATGATCCGGCCAGTCACCGCCAGGCCATCGGCCACCGACACCGAGTTGTCGCCGGTGCGGAGCCACTCCTCCCGGATACGCGAGAGCAGGAAGACCTCGTAGTCCATGGAGAGGCCGAACAGGATGGTGAACATCGTCACCGGGATCCACGGGTCGATAGGCCCGGTGTGGCCGATGCCGATCAGGCCGCCCA
>DASZMA010000190.1:0-1960 GCA_035552095.1 Acidimicrobiales bacterium
CCCCTTGGGAAGGCAGAGGGGGCCTTCTTGCTCTGTGGGTTCCTCATGGCGCTGGGCACCCACCAACAAGGCCGTCAGGCCGAGGCTGTTGCCTGGTTCGAGCGCGGTCGGTCGGCGTGTGGGCCACCCGGACTGCTAACCGAGGAATTCGATGTCGGCCAACGTCAGTTACGGGGAAACGTCCCCCAGGCCTTCGTCCACGCCATGTTGTTGGAGTGCGCCGCCCGATTGGCCAAGCCATGGGAGGCGACATGAGCGAAGGACATGCAGGTGCCGCCCATTTCCCTGACGCCAGCAGCCCGATCGGAGGAGGTTCCCATGACCAGCCCGGTGGGCTCGGAACGCCGGTGACTGGGTCGAGCGGCAGTATGCGGCCCGTCCCAGGAATGCAGGAAACGATGAGCGCCCTGAGTGGACTTCGGATCGCCGTCGGCCTGCACCACCTGGTGGCTCCGGGACTCGGTAGCAAGGAGCTCTTGGGCAAAAGGCTCGATCCCCGCGCCCGGCTGGTGGTACGGGTACTCGGGGCCCGCTACCTCGCCCAGGCCTTGGTGGCGGGGAGAGCTCCGAACGGGGCGGTCCTGGCCCTCGGCGCAGAGGTGGATGCCGCCCACGCCGGCTCTATGGTCCTCCTTGCGCTGCTAGATCGCCGCCGCCGCCGTGAGGGCTTGACCAGTGCTCTCGTGGCTGGAGGCTTCGCTCTGGCCGGCGCCCTGGCCGCCCGGGATCGCCCGTTCGCCTCCGACGGCGCACCTGGTGGGAGAGTCGGGTTCGCCCGATGGCGAGACGACGTGGCCGATCGTGTCGCCCGTCGGTTGGTGCCCGGTTACCGGGGGGACGACCAACGCCTCGAGACGGCGACCTGACGATGAAAGCTACTGGCCCGCACTCGTTCGCAGCACAATGGAAGTGTCGTCATGCCTGAGATCGACGAGCTCGGGGTGCGTGTCTATACCGTTCCCACCGAAGAACCAGAGTCGGATGGGACTCTCACCTGGACCGCCACCACAGTGGTGGTGGCGGAGCCGTCAGCCGAGGGGGTGACGGGTCTCGGCTTTTCCTATGCCACCGGGGCCTGCGCCCGACTGATCAACGACGTTCTGGCTGATGTTGTCATCGGTCAGGACGTTACGGACGTGTCCGGGGTTTGGTCGGCCATGGTTCGCTCTATCCGCAACCTCGGTCGTCCCGGCATCGCCTCCATGGCCATTGCCGCGGTCGACACCGCGCTTTGGGATCTGAAGGCCAAGCTGTTGCAACAACCCTTGGTCAAGGTCCTGGGCCAGGTGCACGATCATGTCGCCGTCTACGGCAGTGGCGGGTTCACCTCCCTCACCGATCACGAGCTCACCGACCAGCTGGGCGGCTGGGTGCACGGCCTCGGCGTTCCCCGGGTCAAGATAAAGGTGGGCGAGGCGTGGGGTTCACGTCCTGGCCGGGATGTGGAGCGGGCTGCCCTGGCCAGGGAGGTGATCGGGGACGGTCCTGAGTTGTTCGTCGATGCCAACGGTGCCTACAGCCGAAAACAAGCGATCCGACTGGCCCGCTCGTATGCAGATCTGGGCGTGAGCTGGTTCGAGGAGCCGGTGTCCTCGGATCACCTCGGTGCCTTGGCTGAGGTACGCGCCCAAACCCCCATCGATGTCACCGCCGGTGAGTACGGCTACGACCTGTTCTACTTCAAAGCCATGTGCCAGGCCGCTGCTGTCGATTGCCTCCAAGCCGATGTTTCCCGGTGCGCAGGGGTCACCGGATGGCTGCGGGTCGCGGCACTGGCTGAGTCATTCGGCCTGCAGATCTCGGGGCACTGCGCCCAGTCGCTTCATGTGCACCCTTCCTGTGCCGTCGGCAATATTCGTCACCTGGAGTACTTCGCCGATCATGCCCGGCTGGATCGGTTGCTCTTTGACGGGGTCATCGATCCCACCGGTGGCGTGCTCGCCCCTGACTTATCTCGACC
>DASZMA010000191.1:0-55667 GCA_035552095.1 Acidimicrobiales bacterium
ACTCCACTACACTGACAAGCCGCACCTAGCGCTCGTAGCTCAACGGACTAGAGCATCTGACTACGGATCAGAAGGTTGGGGGTTCGAATCCCTCCGAGCGCGCCACGATATTCCGGGTGATCACCCGCTGAGCTGGGGAGGGGCGAGTACCTCAATTTCCTTCCCCGTAGCCAGGATCGATCCCGCCAGAATCAGTGGGAAGCCAATGGCGATCCCCACCGTGAAGGACTCGCTCAGAACGGCCACACCCAGCAGGACGGCGATGGCGGGATTGACGTAGGTGATCACGAGGGCGCGGGCGGGTCCCACTTCGGCGATGAGCTGGAAGAACACCAGGAAGGCCAAGGCGGTGCAGATGAAGGCCAGGCCGAGCACCGAGGTGCCCACTTCAACGCTTAAGTGATGGGGGATTCGGGTCAGGGCGAAGGGAGCGTAGACCACGGCCGTCAGGGTCAGGGCCACGCTGACGACGCCAAGGCTCGGGAGATCCGACAACTTCTTGCTGACGATGAGGGGGCCGAGCGAGTAGCCCAGGGCCACGATGCCAACTTCGCTGAGGGCCAGCAGGTTGGAGCTACTGAGATCGATGCCCACCAATATGGCCACACCGGCGAACCCGATAGCCAGGCCCAACAACCGCCGTCGATTGAGGCGATCGGTTGTCGGACTCAACCGGTAGACCAGTGCGGAAATGAAGGGGACGCTGGCGATGAGCAGTCCGGAAAGCGAGCTACTCAGGTGTTGTTCGGCTCTTGACAACAGGAGCCACGGAATAGCCATTTCGACCAGAGCGAAGAGGGCGATCCAGCGCCAGCGGGCAAGCAGGGCGGCCACCTGGCCGCGGCAAAGGGCAAGCGGCAACAGCAACAGTGCGGCGGGAAACGTCCGGGCGAAGACCAGAGTGGGAGGTGACAGATCCCGGATGGCCACTCGGATCAAGAGGTACGGAATGCCCCAAATTACGCTCATCAGCAAAAAAAGCAGCCAACCCCTCCGAGACATCCCCTTGTACTACTCGCTTCGGTCAGCGGTCAGTCCCCTTTTGGCTCTGATATTGACGGGCAGCCCGAAGAATCAGAGCATGGGCTCCTTTGTCAGCCCGAGTACGGGCTCACCATGCCTCACACGTGCAGGGCATTGCGGATGTCCTCCAGTGACAGCTCGGCCGTTTCGTGGCCTCCACACTGGGCACAATCGTGCGTGTGCCGCCAGGACCGGATGAGCCGGCTGCGGTCCGCATTGAGGTAGATGCTGAAGGTCTCCGCCTCCGGATCCATCTCGAGGTAAGAGTAGGGGCGCCATTCGGTCGACACGGGGCGGTGTGACACTTCGATCCCCTTCAATATCCGGCAGAAGGTCATCCGGTGGGTATTGAAGACCCATGTGCTGTGGCACGACTCCAGAATGATCTCTTCCATACGATCAGCGTGCTCGCTCCCGCTGGCTCAGGACCGTGAGGCACCTGAGAGGATGCTTGGGGTCTCGTTGCAGTTCCATGACGAGGTCGCTCCTGAGGCCCGAGAGCGCCCACCCTGGGCCAACCTGGGAATAGCCCGAGTGAACGTGTGACGGGTGGGTGACAAAAAATGAGTAGGGACTACTCATGCGAACGTTCTGGACTGCGCCCAGAGTGGATCCTGCCCGGCCAACCGATTGGTCGACGCAGAAAGGTTTCATCATGGGGCTCCGTAAAAAGGTTCTTGCATCAGTGACGGCGATTGGTATCGCCTCGGGCGGATTGATCATCACCGCCGGCGGTGCGGGTGCGTCGGTGGGCAACGCCAAGGCCAAGGTGACCGTGGGTTCGAAGACCTACAAGATGTCCGGCGGTGCGTGTGTGGTCACGGGCAACAACGTCGATATCGGCATTGGGTCGAAACCCAACACGCTCGGCATCAACGCCACCACCAAGAAGGGCAAGTTCTCGAACGCGCAGATCGGCATGGTGCTCAGCGGCAAGCCGGTCGCCATCACCACTGACACCGGGACCGCCAACAGCAAGGGGGGCACGTTCAAGGGGACCGACGTGGTGTCCCACTCCAAAGTGAAGGGCACCTTCACCTGCTAGGACGCGGCCCTTGGTCGACCGAGTGACATTGGGGGCGGCGGCTCAGCCGCCGCCCCCAATGCGTTAGGGCCGCAATGTCCCAAGCTCTGAGAGTCGGGCGGCCAGATCGATCCGCCGCTTGACCCCCAGCTTCACGTAGACCTGTTGCAGGTGGTTGTCCACCGTGCGGACGGACACGAAAAGGCGTTCGGCGATCTGGCGGCTGGTCAGCTCCTGCGCCGCCAACAGAGCCACTTCACGCTCCCGGTCAGAGAGTTGAGAGGCGCCGGAGCGGGGGGCCAACCCGGGAGTCCGGGCGCCCTCGCACTTCTCCAGCAGCCGTTCGGCCCTGGCGGCCGCTTCCGATGTCCGCCGCCGCAGGCCGGTCGCCGACGCCAACTCGCTTTCCAGAGCGGACGCCTCGGCGGCGAACAGATTCGCTCCCATGGCCTCGAACAGATCGGTGGCCGCTGCCGCCGCGTCGGCGTCGCCTTGCTGGGCCGCCCTGGCGAAGGTGAGGCGGGCCTCCATGAAGACGCCGTCGACCAGACTGCCCATTCGCTCGAGCTGCTCGGCGGCTGGAGTGACCACCCCCATGCGGACGAGGTCGTGGAGGGCTTCGGCCGCGCTGGCATGCTGCCCCAGGCCCTCGGCCAGCGCCACGGCCTCCCACAGGAGTCCACGGGCGAAGGTGGTCTCTCCCCGTGCCAGGGCCATCCAGGCCCGTCCCCGGCTGGTGGCGACTTCTTGAATGTGCACCGCAGTTGGTGCCGCGGCATCAAGCTCCGCCAGCGCCGCGTTGCCCGTGGTGAGGTCACCGAGGTGAGCACTGGCCAGCGCAATGCCTCCCAGCCCCCAACGCCGACCCGGATGGTTGAGTCGTCCGAACAGGGTGGCCACCTCGCGGAACTTATTGACCGCCGAGAGCGGGCGTCCCTGGGCCAGGTAGACCAGCCCGAGAATGGAGGAGAACCAGGCCTGCCCGTCCAGGTTTCCCTTCTCAACCGACACCTGGTAGCCGGTATCGCCGATGATCTCCGCCTCCAGCAGATGGCCGGCATGGAAGTGGGCCAACGATTGGGCCACGGCATAAATGCCAACTGCCGAGAGCTGCTCCTCGTCATTGAGGTCCATCCGGGCCGAGAGGGCGGCACTCGTGTGGGCAATGGCGTCCGCGGTGCGACCGGCCAGCGCCAGCGCCGTGCCGAGGTCGAGCGACGCCTGGGCGAAGGCGGCATTTCCCGGTACCAAGAGGAGGGCTTCATCGAGCACGATTGAGCGAGCGACGTCGCCGGCCAGGAGAAGGTGATTGCCCCGGAGCGCGTCGAGCTCACGCCGGCAGTCCGGATCAGTCACCGCTTCGGCGGCGGTGCTGATGACCAGGTCGGCCTGTTCGCCCTCGCCCAGCGATCGGAAGAGGGCCGAGGCCCGACGAACCGCCACGTTGGTCCGTTGCCGGTCCGACGTGGCCAAGGGGGTGGCCAACTCCAGCACCTGCTCAGCTTCCCGGCAGCGGCCGAGAAAGTCGAGGGACTCGCCAAGGACCACCGCGGCGTCGACGGACTTCGACTGCTCCCAGACCGAACGGCTGAGCCGGACCGCCAGCGCGTAGTTCTCGGTTCGCAGCGCCGTCCGGGCGGCCGTCAGCGCGGTGTCGAGCCGACCGCCACCGCCACCATCGAGTCGCCATACCGCCACCCGCAAGGTGTCACGGCCGTGCACCTCTCCGTTCACTTCGGAGGCGTCGGCCAATGATCGGCTGAGGCGGATCCGGCGGATGGAAGGAAGGTGGGCTCGCACCACCTCGCCGTAGAGGGGGTGGTTCAGCCGCAGCTCCGTGCCGGCTTCGACGCTGAGGGCGTCGACCAGTCCGCGCTCTTCGAGTTGTTCGATGGCGGCTAGCGGAACGAGCTGTTCGAGCAGGCTGAGGCGAACCGGGTCGCTCAGGGCCACCAATTCGAGCGCCTCCCGTTCTTGCTGGTTGAGACCGGTCAACCGTTGTTCGATCAGGTCGCGCAAGCGGGGTGAGTGCGCCAGTGAACCATTGAGGCGCCAGAGACCGAGCTCGGAGGAGAGCGCACCCGATTCGATGGCCCCCTGCATCAGCTCACGGAGAATGAGCACGTTGCCCGCGCTGGACTCGACCAGGGCCTGGAGGGTGGCACCATCGAAGGGACCGCCGACCGCCAAGACGGCGAGCGTCCGTAGGTCGCTCTCCGGGAGCGGTCCCACGTCAATCCGGAGGATCTGCTGTTCCGTCCATTTCTGCACCATGGCGGCGCCCTCGCCCTCTCCCATCCGGACGGTGAAGACGACGAAGATGCCCTTGTGGTCGACCAGCTGGTCGAGGAGCGCCACGGAGGCGTCGTCGAGTTCCTGGGCGTCGTCGACGATCAGGACCATCCGCTGGTCCCCGCGGCGCCGGCGGATGCCCTCAGCGGTGGCCCGGAAGAGGCCGGCGTCGAGTTGGACCGGGAGATCCAGCTCCGCGAACAGCGGCACCAGGGCGGCGAAGGGGATGGCAGCCGCGCTCTTGGTGGCCCGCACCGACGCGAACGTCATGCCACGGTCGGCGGCCAGTCGGGTGGCCTCGGCGGCCAGGCGGGTTTTCCCGAAGCCCGGCCCACCGATCAGCGCAACGCCACCGCAATCCGGGTCGCCCAGAGCGGCCCGGAGCGCCTGAAGCTCGGCATCGCGCCCGACCACCGGCCAGGGAACGCCGAACGTGGTCACTTCTGTCACCACTTCATTGTGGCTCCAGAACTGCGCCGCTGTCCGCAACTCATATTGCAAGGCCGCCACGATGAGTAATGGCTACTCAGGCCATCGCCGGTCGTCGGGCAGACAGTGGATGCAGGTGGGCGAACCGGTCGCGGGAGCAGAAGGGAATCAGTCGGTGGGTCTCTTCAGACAGCTGAAGGACGCCGTCCAGGGTGCTCAGGCGATGAGTGACCAGGACAGCGAGGTGGCGGCCCAGGCTCAGGCGCTGGAGGCACGGGCGATTGCCGACCCGGGTTCTGAGTTCGACCCCATCGGGCCGGTCAGCCTGGAGCTGTATGTGCAGGTCTCGAAGGATCTGGCGGCGGTCGGCCACGACGGGATCCGTGCGCCGGGCCTGGTGGCCGAGCGGGGAATTTCCGAGTTGGACTGGGCGGCCGCGTCGGCCGGATGGAACGCCCGGATAGAGGCCAATCCGGCGGTCAGCGCCAAGTTCGACGATCTGTCGGCCTGAGCTGGGCTCCCGCCGGATGGCGCGGCGACGGCCAACCTCGTGGTCTCACGGCCCCAGCCACCTTCATATTCTTGGGGCATGTCGCCCGCCCGCTCCCCGTCTCATGACCGCGCCACGTTCTGGCTCAAGATCGAGTTGCAACACGTTGCGCCGCTGGTCTGGCGCCGGCTCCTCGTCCCCGGCGGTGTCCGTCTCGACAAGTTGAGCGACATCTTCCAGGCCACCATGGGCTGGAACAACTCCCACCTTCACGCCTTCCTGGTCGGGGACGTTTCCTACGGGATGCTCGACGATGACGAGGACGGTCCCGACGACCAGCGGGACGAAACGGAAGTGACCGTTCATGATGCGCTCTCGGGGCAGCAGCGTCTGACCTACAAGTATGACTACGGCGACGGATGGGAACACGAGGTAACGGTCGAAGACATGGGCAAGCAGGCCTTCGGTCTGAAGTACGCCGTGTGCCTGGAGGGCGAGAATGCCTGCCCTCCCGATGACGTGGGCGGGCCGTCGGGCTACGGCGACTTCCTGGCCGCCATCGCCGATCCCACCGGCCAGGGGCACCGGCTCGCCATGGAGTGGAATGGAGGGTCGTTTGACCCGGCGGCCTTCGACCTCGTGGCCACCAACGCCGAGCTCCAGCGGATCCGTTGACCCGGGTGCCGATCACCTGTTCCCCCACGGAAGCGGTCGCCCTGGTGCGGCCGGTCGACCGCATCGGATTCGGATTGGGGCCGGCCAATCCGGACGCCCTTCTGACCGCGCTCGGCACGCGGGACGACTGGGAGGATCTCATCCTCGGCGGAGCGCTCATGCTCAACTACTACGACGTCTGCACCAAGCCGGGCGTTTCGTACCGGTGCGGGTTTTTCGGACCGGCCGAACGCGTGCTCCTGGCCGAGGGTCACCGGGTGGAGCACGTGCCGGGCGGTTTCCGGCAGTTCGCGCCGATCCTGGCCAAGTTCTCCCCCCGGATCATGGTGGCGCAGGGCGCCCCGCCCGACCGCGACGGCAACGTCAACCTGTCCCTCCACTACGGGGCCACCCGCCCGGAGCTCCTGCGGGCGGGCCGAGATCCCGACCGGCTCCTCATGGTCGAGGTCAATCCGAACCTGCCGCGCACCCGAAGTCTGCCGCCGGACTTCGACAACACCATCCCCCTCGACGTGATCGATGTCCTGGTCGAATCCGATGTGGTGCCGTTCGCCCTGACCGATCCCCCTCCCGAAGAGGTCGACATCGCCATCGCCCGTCACGCCCTGGGGTATGTGAGCAACGGGGCGACGTTGCAGACCGGGATCGGATCCATCCCCAACATCGTCGCCGCCGAACTGTCATCGGGCCCGCTGGGTGGCTTCGGCATTCACTCCGAAATGTTCACCGACGGCCTGATGCGGCTGCACCAGGCCGGCAAGGTCTCCAATCTGAAGAAGGGCATCTTCGATGGGGTCTCCATCACGACCTTCGCCCTGGGCTCAGCGGAGCTCTACCAGTGGCTCGACGGCAACGGCGACGTGGCGTTCATTGATGTGGCGGCGGTCAATGATCCGACCGTCATCGGCCGCAACGCCAATCTGGTGTCCATCAACGGGGCGCTCTCGGTCGACCTCTATGGCCAGGTGGTGGCCGACAATGTGGGCGGGAAGCAGATTTCGGGCGTCGGCGGCCACGAGGATTTCGTGGCGGGCGCGGAGATCCATCTCGACGCCCACTCGCTCATCTGCCTGCGCTCGACGGCCCAGGTGGGGGGCCAGCAGGTGTCGCGCATCGCCGGCGTGCTGCCCGAGGGGTCCGTGGTCTCCACCCCCCGTCACCACACCGGTGTGGTCGTGACCGAGTTCGGGGCGGCCGAGCTCATGGGCTTGACCGTGCAGGAGCGGGCCCACGCCTTGGCCGAGATCGCCCACCCCGACTATCGGACGGACCTGCGCCTCGTGGCCGACCGTCTGGGGCGGCAGTAACTCCTTATAGGTTCAATCTTGTTAGCACCGACATGAGGAGGAGAGACCATGACCGATGCGTTCATCCTGGGCGGCGTGCGAACGCCGGTCGGCCGCTACGGCGGCTCGCTGTCACACCTGCGCACCGACGATCTCCTGGGGCAGACCATGGTGGCGGCCTGCGAGCGGGTCGGCGTGCCCCTCGACCGGATTGAGGACATCTCGGCCGGGTGCGTGAATGTGGCGCACGAGGGCATGGGGGACATCGCCCGTTGGGGTGCCCTGGCCGCCGGGTTCCCGGACTCGGTGCCGGCGGTGACGGTCAACCGTTTTTGTGCCTCCTCGCTCACCGGAGCCATTTCCATCTCTCACGCCATCCGGTCCAACGAACTCGAGGTAGGACTGGCGGCCGGGGTTGAGTCCATGTCCCGCTCGGGCTGGGCCCAGATGAAAGGGGACGCCCCGTTCAGCCCGCGGGGCCCCATTTTCCTGCTCGACACCATGTGGTCCGGGGCGGGTGGGCCGCCCAATCCGGTGCTGCTGGCCCGCAATGCCTATGTGGACATGATCAAGACGGCCCAGAACGTGGCGGACCGCTACAAGCTGACACGCGAGGAGATCGACGCCTTCGCGTTGCGCTCGCACCGGCACGCCGCCGCCGCCCGCGACTCGGGCCGGCTGGCCGCCGAGATCCATCCGGTGGGGATCCCGGGGACCCGCAAGGAGCCGGCGCGGACCTTTGAGCATGACGAGATGATCCGGGGCGATACCACTGCCGAGTTGCTGGCCAAACTGCCCGCCCAGCCCAATACGACCCAGATGACCGCCGGCAACTCTTCGCCCCTCAGTGACGGGGCCAGTGCCGTGGTGCTGGCCAGTGACACGGCGGTGAAATCGCTGGGTGTGGAACCGCTGGCCCGGGTGGTGGCCTCGGCCACCTACGCGCTGGATCCCGAGTTCATGGGCATCGCCCCGGCCTTTGCCATCCCCAAGGCGCTGGCCCGGGCCGGACTGGCTCCGCAGGACGTCGACATCTGGGAAGTGCATGAGGCCTTCGCGGCCCAGGCGCTCGGCGTCCTGCATGAGTTGCGCAATCAGCTCAACGGATTTGACGTGCCCGACGACCGTCTCAACCCCAACGGAGGCGCCGTGGCCATCGGCCACCCGTTCGGGTCGTCGGGCACCCGGTACGTCCTCACGCTGGCCACCGAGCTGCGGCTGCGCAAACTCCGCTACGGCGTGCTCGGCGTCTGCGTCGGTTCCGGCCAGGGGGTGGCCCTGGTACTGGAGAACCCCGAGTTGGCTGCCTGAGCAGCCCGGCCCGGGCAGTGGTCAGAAGGGTCCGGTCAGGTCGCCCAGCGCGTCGGTGAGTCGCAGGTTCTCGGAGTAGTCCACCGGGCAGGCGATGATCGACACCGTGTCGGCCGCCAGGGCTTCGCTGAGCATGGGCAGAAGATCGCCGGCCGAGCGCACCTGATAGCCGCGGGCGCCGAAGCTCTCGGCGTAGGCGACGAAGTCAGGGTTGGAGAAGCCGATGGCCACGTCGTGGCCGATTTCCAGGTTCATCTTCCATTTGATCAACCCGTAGGCATCGTCCTGCCAGATCAGCACGGTCAGCGGGATGCGCTCGCGCACGGCCGTCTCGATCTCCTGTGAGTTCATGAGGAATGCGCCGTCCCCGACGGCGGCCAGCACCCGGCGCTCCGGGAGCGCCAGCTTGGCGCCGATGGCCCCGGGTAGGGCGAAGGCCATGGTGGACAGCCCGTTCGAGATGAGACAGGTATTGGCTTCGTAGGTGGGGTAGAGGCGGGCCATCCACATCTTCACCGCCCCCGTGTCGGCCAGGACGACGTCGGAGCGGCCCAGGGCGGCCCGGGTGTCCGCCACGATCCGCTGGGGCTTGAGCGGGAAGCTGTCGTCGGCCGCCCCCTGGGCCAGGTCGTCGGCCAGCAACCGCCTGATCTTCTCGCCGCTGGCCCCCAGTTCGAATCGCCGGGTGGTGGCTTCGGCCAGGGTGTCCAGCGTGCGGCTGATGTCGGCCTGGACCCCCACGTCGACGTCATAGTGACTGTCGACCTCGGCCGGGAAGCGACTCAGGTGGATGATGCGCTTGTCCCCGCCCGGATTGATCCGTACCGGATCGAACTCCTGCAGTTCGTAGCCGACGCTGACGATGACATCGGCCTCGTCGAAGCCGAAATTGACGTAGTCGTGGCTCATGAACCCCACGGCGCCGAGGGCGTGGGGATGGTCGTCGGGGAAGACGCCCTTGCCGTGGAAGGTGGTGGCCACCGGCAGGCCCAGCTGCTCCGAGAAGCGCAGCAGGGCCGCACCGGCATCGGCGCGGGCCGCCCCGTGGCCGGCCAGGACGATGGGCCGGGTGGCCCCGTTCAGCAGCGTGGCCGCCCGTTCGATCTGCGAGGGCGACGGCTCGTCGGGCCGGGGCGTGTTGACGTGGAGGGGGACCCGGCCGGCCGGCGCCTCCTGGCTCTCAATGTCTTCGGGTATGGCCAGGTAGACGGCGCCCGGCCGCTCGGTCTGGGCCAGTTTGAAGGCCTTGCGGACCATCTCGGGCACCGCCCCCGCGGTCAGGACGGTGTCGGCCCACTTGGTGACCGGCGAGAACATCGACACCAGGTCGACGCTCTGGTGCGACTCCTTGTAAATGCGGTTCAGCCCCACCTGGGCCGAGAACGCCACCAGGGGGGTGCTGTTGGTGTTGGCATCGGCCGTGCCGAGCAGGAGGTTGATGGCGCCCGGCCCCAGGGTGGATGAGCACACGCCGGCCCGCCCGGTCAGGCGGCCGTAGATCTCGGCCATGAAGGAGGCCGCCTGCTCGTGGCGCACCAGGACGTAGCGGATGGACGACGACCGGACCAGGGCATCGGTGAAATGGATGTTCTCCTCACCCGGGATGCCGAAGACGCAGGCGACGCCCTCCTGTTCGAGGCAACGCACCAGCAGGTCGGCGACTCCTTGCCCTTCTGTAGACATGGTCTGGAGCGTACCGAAACCCATGGCCGCGTCATGCGGTGCCGGGCCGCCCGCCCGGACGGCTCACCGTGGCGGCGGCAGGGCCGGATTTCGAGCGGGAGTACTTATTATGGCGTGGTGCCCTTCGCCACCGTGAACCCCACCACCGGTCAGACCGAGAAGACCTTCCCGGCGCATACGCCCGAGGAGGTGGAGGCCCGGCTCAGCCGAGCCACCAGCGCCTTCGCCGAGTACCGCAAGACCACCTTTGCCGAGCGCGCCGGCTATGTCACCGCGGCGGCCGATCTGTTCGACAAGGAGGCCGAGGACATCGCCCGCATGGTGAGCACGGAGATGGGCAAGACCGTGGCCGCCGCCCGGGGAGAGGTCACCAAGTGTGCCTCGGCCCTGCGCTGGTTCGCCGAGCATGCCGAGGCGCTCCTGGCTGACGAGCCGATCGTGACCGGCGCCACCAGCTCGTTCGTGCACTACCAGCCCATTGGGCCGGTGCTGGCCATCATGCCCTGGAACTTCCCGCTCTGGCAGGTGATCCGATTCGCCGCCCCCGCCCTGATGGTGGGCAACGTCGGCCTGCTCAAGCACGCGCCCAACGTTCCCCAGACGGCGCAGTTCCTGGAGGACGTCTTCCGCCGGGCCGGCCTGCCCGAGGGGGTGTTCACCAACCTCTTCGTCGAGACCGAGGACGTCGCCGCGATCATTGAGGATCCCCGGGTCGCCGCCGTGACCTTGACCGGTAGCGAGCGGGCCGGGATGTCGGTGGCTGCCACGGCGGGACAGGTGCTGAAGAAGTGCGTGCTCGAACTCGGAGGCTCGGATCCCTTCATCGTCCTGGAGTCGGCCGATCTGGACGCGGCGGTTCGGACCGGCGTCGCTTCCCGGCTGCTGAGCAACGGGCAGTCCTGTATCGCCGCCAAGCGCTTCATCGTGGTGGAGCCGATCGCCGACGAGTTCATCGCCCGCTTCACCGAGGCCATGAACAACTTGGTGGTGGGCGACCCGCAGGATCCGGCCACCGACGTCGGACCGATCGTCACCGAGGCGCAGCGGGCCCAGCTGGTGGCTCAGGTGGAAGATGCCCGGAGCCAGGGCGCGGAGGTGCACGTCCGGGAGGCGGCGTTCGATGGTCCGGGCTGGTTCCTGGCGCCCACGGTGCTCACCGGGATCACGCCCGATATGCGAGTGGCCCAGCAGGAACTCTTCGGCCCGGTGGCGATGGTGGAGCGGGTGCCCGATCTCGAGGCCGCGTTGCGGGTGGCCAACTCCACCACGTTCGGGCTCGGCTCGAGCGTGTGGACCCGCGATGAGGACGAGATCCGGCGTTGTATTGAAGAGGTGGAGGCCGGCCAGGTCTTCGTCAATGCCATGGTGGTGTCGACGCCCGAGCTGCCCTTCGGCGGCATCAAGCGCTCCGGGTTCGGGCGCGAGCTCTCCGAGTTGGGCCTCAAGGAGTTCTGCAACGCCAAGACGGTGTGGATTACGTGAGCGGTCCCGAAGAGGCGGCCAGTCGGGCGTCGTAGTTATCGGCCAGAGCCAGCAGGGCTTGGGAGCCGTCACCGCTGAAGCAAGAGCCGTGCATGACCGCCAGGGTGGTTGGCGCCAGTTCAGCCAATTTGCGGATGGTCGGGCCGGTATTCGGGGTCAGACAGGTGGCGCCGAACACATCTTCGGCCAGCGCCGCCGCTTCGAGGATGTCCTCGCCGGTGACGGGCGTGCCGTCGCCCAGCTGGGTGAAGAGATCACCGCACAGCAGCGTGCCCGTGCTCTCCTCGAAGAGCACCCGGGCCTCCCATCCGTGGGGGACATGGGGCGTGTCGATGTGGCGCACCCGGTGTTGGCCAAGCTCAATGACCTGCCCGTCGGCGAGGGGCACCGGGGGGCGATCGGCCAGATCGTTGAACGACACCAGGCACCCCAGCCCACCGTGCGCCACCTCAGCCTCGGGCGCGGCGGCCAGGAACCGGTTCATGGCACCGCACTCGTCAGATTCGAGGTGACCGAAGGTGACCCACCGGAGTCGCTCGACGGGCATCACCGTGGCGATGGCTCCGGCCAGGTCCTCGAACATGTGCCGGGCGCCGGTGTGGAAGAGAAGCGGTTGGTCGTCGTCGATCAGGTACTGGTTGAACGTGAACCCGGTGGGCCCGATGTCCGGGACGAAGGTGGAGAACCGGTAGATGCGGTCGGCGATCTCGTGAACGCGAACTTCCATGACGAGGCTCCTTGTGCTGTCGCCCCCGGAGGGCCGTGACCGCAGGATGCCACACGGTGCTGGGAGATGTCTGGGCTCCCGGTCTCGCTGCTGGTCAGTCCTCGGGGTTCGCTTGGAACGGGCGCACTTCCACCGCCTGGCCACAGGCCCGGGTCGCCTTTCCGGCCCAGGCCAGTGCGGCACTGTCGTCGGTCGCCTCAATCACCCACACCCCGCCGATGTGCTCCTTGCCTTCGACGAAGGGTCCGTCGGTGATGACCAGGTCGCCGTCCTTCGCCTTGACGACGGTGGCGGACGAGGGCGGGAGGAGCCCGCCGGCGAACACCCACGCCCCGGTGGACTGGAGCTCGTCGTTGAACTCACTGACGCACTGGTAGGCCTTCTGCATCTCCTCGGGGGACGGAACCGGGCTGCCCTCGACTGCGTGCACGCTGAGCAGGTACTGCGTCATTGGTCTGCCTCTCTCTGGTCTGGCGGCAACTTATCGGGTGCCGTGGTGGAGCTCTTGGTTTCGCCCGGTGGCGGTCATTGGGCTACGCCGGCCGGTAGGTCAACAGGAGGACGCCCCCGCGGAGTGGCTTGGCGTCGCCCAGGGTCAGCCGGACCATGTCGTCGGTGTCCGGGAAGAGACGCTTGCCGTCACCCAGGATGAGCGGGAAGACCATCAGGTGGAGCTCGTCGACCAGGCCGTGTTGCATCAGGGTGTGGGCGAGCTGGCCGCTCCCCTGCACCAGCAGGTCGCCCCCGGGTGCCTCCTTCAACCGGCTGATCTCGGCCACGACGTCGTCCCTGATCACCGTGGTGTCGGTCCAGGTGGCATCGGCGTCAGTCAAGGTCGAGGAGACCACATACTTGGGGATTTTGTTCATCCTCTCGCCGAACTCGCCGGTGCCCTCCATGGTGGGCCAGGCCGCCGCGAAGCCCTCATAGGTCACCCGTCCCAGCAGGTGCGCGTCGGCCGCGAGCAGCTCGTCGAACTTGAAGGAGTCCCCCTCGGGGCCACGGTCGGCCAGGAAGGCCCAGCCACCGTGCGTGGTGCCTTCGCCGCCGCCCGGGTCCTCCATCACGCCGTCCAGCGAAATGAACTCCGACACAACGATCCTGCTCATGACTTTTCCTCCTGGTCGGGCGGTCGGCTCGGTGCCGGTCGTCACCAGCCATACGAAGAGGACCGCCCGAATCGACAGCGCCGGGCGGATTTTTCCGGAGCGGCTTCGCCGGCGGCCGGGCCGGGTACATTCCACCCATGGCCGATACCCCGACCCTTTTTGAATGGGCCGGGGGGCGACCGGCCTTCGACCGGATGATCAATGCCTTCTACGACCGGGTCGAAGAGGACGACCTGCTCTCCCCCTTCTTTCCCGGAGGTGTGCATGAGGAGCATCGTCGTCACGTGGCCGCCTGGTGGAGCGAGGTCTTCGGCGGCCCGCCGCTCTACAGCCACGAACTCGGCGGTTACGAGCGAATGTTGCACAAGCACGTCGGACTGGGCATCACCGCCGAGCAGCGGTTTCGGTTCGCCTCCCTGATGAGTCTGGCGGCTGACGACGCCGGGCTGCCCGCCGACCCCGAATTCCGCTCCGCTTTGGTGGCATACCTCGAGTGGGGAACGAGGTTGGCCCTCGGGAACTCACAGCCCGGGGCGCCCGTCATTGCCGCCGCCCCGGTGCCGCGTTGGGGCTGGGGCGAAGCGCCGCCGTACCGGCCGTAGCTGGCGGCCGCTCGGGTCCGGGCGCCGGCTATCCCGGACGGTCCCGGGCGACCCGACGTGAGATCGGGTCGAGCGCGTAGTACACCGCCAGCGCGCCGTGGAAGGCCAGACAAGCGTACGGGTTGATGTAGGCCACGCCGATGGCGATGGTGTAGATGAAGCCGCCGATCGTGAACATGAAAGTGGCCCTTCCCCGTTGATTCTCGGGAAAGTCCGGCTTGAGCAGGCGCCGGCCCATCGAGGCGTGCAACCACAGCAGGGACCACACGTAGCCGTTGACCGCCATGGTGGCGCTGTAGAAGATGGCCGCCGTCCGGGCGCCCTCGCCGCGGCGGAGCGCCTCCCCGAACACGCCGGTCGGGTACGGGATGAACACGATGGTCATCAGCAGGATCAGGTTCCGGTAGAACAGCCCGCGGTCGATCCGTTCGAGGTAGTTGAAGATGGTGTGATGGTTCAGCCACATGATGCCGATGACCGCGAAACTGACGGCGTAGGCCGCGAAGGACGGCCACCTCGACGCCAAGTCATGGCCCAGGTTCTCGTAGTGACTGGGCTGGGCGATGGTGAGGACCAGCAGCGTGATGGCGATGGCGAACACACCATCGCTGAACGCCTCGACCCGCTCCTTGTTCATGCCGGCCGCACCCTTGCCCCTACTGCCGGGCCGGTCGACGCCAACGGGTGGGCATGGGAGGACATTGAATACCAATTGATCGGGATGCGCCGGTGCCTTCCCGGTTCGCCGCGTGGCCCGCAGGTCGTCGGCCCAGGGGAGACCCACTACCGTGTCGTGCCATGAAGTTGCTCCCTCATCCGGTCGATCTGGATCTGCTGGGCCTCGAACTCGACGAAGACCTGCGCCGGTGTCGGTTCACGCTGGTCCCGGCGGTGGCCCGCCACGACGGAGCCCTCTACGGCGGCACGGCCATCGCGGCATCGGTAGTGGCCATGGAGGCGGCTACGGGGCGCGACGCCTTGTGGATCACGACCCAGTACGTGGCCTCCGCGCAACAGGGCGATGTCATCGAGTGCACGACGGAGGTGCTGGCTCGCGGCCGCAACCTTTCCCAGGTGCAGGTCACCGGCCGCCTGCGGGACCAGGTGCTGTTCGTCAGCGTGGGCTCAACCGCCACGCCGAGGGAAGGTGGGCTGGAGGGTCAGTACGAAACCATGCCTGAGGTCGCCCCACCCGAGGAGGCCGAGCCGATGAACTTCGGGCCCGGCCATTCGGAGAGCTTCCGGGGGTTCACCGTGCAGGTCGAATACCGGGCCGCCCGCCTTCTCGGTGACCGGGAGCGGCCGGCCCCCTTGACCATGTGGGCCCGGCTGAGCGCCGGGCGCTCCGTCACGGCGGCCGGCATCGCCTTCATGGCTGACATGGTGCCGGGGGCCATCGCCCGGGCCGCCGGACTGGTCGGAGGGGGCGCCAGCCTCGACAACAGCTTGCGCTTCGGGCGGATCCCCGAGGATGAGGACTGGATCCTGCTCGAGCTCCGGGGTCAGATGGCCGTCGGTGCCCACGCCCACGGCTCGGTCAAGGTCTGGACCCGACACGGGGCGCTCCTCGCCGTCGGGGGGCAGTCCGCCAACATGAGCCACATGGTGAGGCCCGAACCGCTCGAGAGGTCGGTCACTCCGCCCGGGCCAGACGGCGCCTGAGGCCGTTCAGAGAGCATCCAACGAGCATTGGTGCTGCAACCGGCGTAACATGCCGGGTATGAACCGTAAAACCCGTATTGCAGCTGCCCTGTCCGCTCCGGTTATCGCCACCCTGGCTGTCGTCGGCTTCGCCGCCGGTACGGCCGCTCCGGCTGGTGCGGCATCGCCGATTTCGATCACGTCGCACAACATCACCATCCTGATTCCCCCGGTGCTGTACCTCTCCATCAATATCTAGAGGGAGTCCGCTTCCCCGTCCTCGCTGACGGGTGTGGCCCCGAGGTCAACCCGGTGGCGCAGCGCGCCCGTCCGCGGCCAGGGCATTCAATGCACGCGGGTCAATTCACGTTGTGCCGCTTGTGCGCCCGCTGGCCCTCTTCGACCCTGCGCATGTCCTCTTCGGAAGCCTCCTCCAGCATCATCAATCCGGTGGTGGCTTCGGGGAGGGCACGCAGGAGCTCGTCCAGCTTGCGCTGGGTGGCGGCCTGCTCGCGTCCCTGGGTGTGTTGGATCACAAAGACCATGGCCAACGTCACTCCCGACGTTCCCGCCTCGAAGGCCACCACCCAGTTCTTCGGGAAGCCGGCCACGATTCCGATGACCACGGCGCCGACCAGCAATAGGCCGACGGCCAGGGCGACCACCGGTAACGAGCTGTAGTGGTCGATGCGGTACAACCACCGGCTTCCCGCCGATCGCTGCTCCGTGCGCGGGAGGACGCGGTAGCGCTTCCTCCAGTGGCTGTTGCTGCTGTCCTCCATGGACGAACTTCTCCCGGATGGCAACGCCGGCCCGATTGATCTCGAGCCAACGACCTCGGGCTCAACCCAGAGGTCGTGCGAGGTGGGTTATACCCGCTCGAGCTCCGATTCAATCTCGGCCAACTCGTCCGCCGAGCCCTGCACCTTGGGGCCGGTGAACCAGTTCTTGGCCGAAATGAACCACCATCCCCCCGCCAGGATCAGGACCACGCCGACGGCAATGGGGGCGTAGTTGAACGAGTCCTTGGTGATGGGGGACAGCTCGGGCAACATGAACAGCACGCAGATGATGAGCACCCAGATGGTGGCGACGTAGCCGATCACGTAGGTCTTCCGGCCGAGATTCCACGGTCCGGCCTCGAACCGGTCCTTGGCCCGCAGGCGCAGGAAGATCGGGATGATGTAGGCGATGTACAAGCCGATGACGGCGATCGACGTGACCGCCGCGTAGGCCACCGGGCTCCAGATGTAGGGAACGCCCAGGATGAAGGCGAACACGACGGCGAACCAGATGGAGTTGGTCGGCGTCCCGGTCCGCTTGTTGATCCGGTGCCAGTACTTGGAGCCAGGAACGGCGCCGTCCCGTGAGAAGGCATAAATCATCCGGCTGTTGGCCGTCACCGACGCCATGCCGCAGAACAGCTGGGCCACGATGGCGACCAGGAGCAGGAGCTCACCTCCGGTGCGACCGACGGCGTCAATGAAGATCTGCGCCGGGGGCACGCCGGTGGCACTGGTCAGCTCGCCGGTGTAGTTCTGAATGGCGAAGGTCACGCCGATGAGGAGGATCCAGCCGGCGACGAGGGACACGACGATGGACATCACAATGCCCCTCGGCCCGGCGATCTGCGGATTTCGGGTTTCCTCGGTCATATGGGCCGAGGCGTCGTACCCGGTGAAGGTGTACTGGGCCACCAAGAGCCCGATGAAGAAGACATAGACGGCCGACCCCCAGCCGTGGAACCCGGTGTTGTTGACGAAGTGGGTGAACACGAATGAGGCCGATTGATGGTGGGCCGGGACGACGGCCAGGGCGATGACAATGGTCAACACCCCGAGGATGTGCCACCACACGCTCACGTCGGACAGGAAGGCCACCACCCGGACACCGAAGGTGTTCAGCAAGCCGTGGATGATCAGCACCGCCGCATAAATAAGGACAATGTGCCAGTGGGGTGTGGCCGAGAACCCCGTGGTCAGGTTCAAGAACGCGGTCAGGAAGAGGGCGGCCCCGAAGTCGATGCCGGCCGTGACGGCGACCTGTCCCAGCAGGTTGAACCAGCCGCAGAACCAGCTCCAGGCGGCCGGGTTGCGATCGGACTGCGGGGCCAGCTTGGCCGCCCAGTAGTAGAGGCCACCGGCCGTCGGGTAGCTGGAGCACACTTCGGCCATGGAGAGACCGACCAGGATCACCAGGAGGCCGACGATGGGCCACCCGAGGGTCATGACCACCGGTCCACCGGTTGACATCCCGAAGCCGTACAGGGTCAGGCAGCCCGAGAGGATGGAGATGATGGTGAAGGACACGGCAAAGTTGGAGAAGCCGCCCATGCGCCTCCGCAACTCCTGGGCGTAGCCCATTTCGTGCAGCTTGAGGCGGTCGGCCTCATCCGTCGTTCCTGCCGGCGACACGGTTGCCTCGGGGGTCATGGGACCCTCCTTCTGCTGGAGCACGCGGGTAGGCGTACACGGGTGAATGAGAACCTCAGTTGCACAACATAGGTGGCACGTCGTGGGTAGGCGCGGATGAATCCTACGACGGCCGAACTTCGGACAGCGTGTCCGACGCCGGATCACCCACGGCGCGATTACCCCTGTTCTCTAGGCGAATTCTCGGGTAGAAAGTACACACTCAGTGACGTGCGTGGGGAGATCTGGGCAGGCAGAAGGACCAGGAGAAGGGTCCGCCAGTACTGGAGGCAGTTGCGGTGATGGACATGCGTGAGAGCTTCGCCCGGGCGCCCCACGCCCGGAAGGCCACGAAGGCTGCCGGGAAATGGTTGCTCTCCGGAGTCGGGTTGTCGGCCGCGTATTTTCTTGATCCCGCCAACGGAACGGCGCGGCGCAAGCATGCCGTCGAGTTCCTTGATCACACCTGCCGCAAGATCGCCCGGTCCAAGATCATGAACGTCGATCCGAACGCGCCCAAGTGGGAGGACTACGTGACCGAGCGGCGCCCGGAGCCCGAGTACCTCGCCAACGGCGCCAACTTCACCCTTCCGCTAGGCGTCAAGGGCACCAGCTCCCGCCACTGACCTGCACCAGCAGCCCAGCGGGCGCCTCGACCTGGCCCGGGTGCGCAATGTGGGCCAGCGCCTCCACCCCAACGACGACGCGGGGTCCGGGCCGTACGAAGGCGGCGTCGGCGTCGACCGCCCACACCGGGATACCGGCGGGCAGCCGCCCACCGTCGACCAGGGCCTGGGCCAGCGCCGTGGCCCCCTCGAGCCGGTAGCCGCACGGCGCCACCACCACGAGGTCGGGTCGGGCCGCGTCCAGGTCGGACCAGTCGATCTGCCGGGAGCGCTCACCGCTCAACCCCAGTACCGGGTCTGCTCCGGCCGCCAGCACCATGTCGGGCACCCAGTGGCCCGATGAGAACGGGGGGTCCGTCCATTCCAGTACGGCCATGCGGGGCCGAGGGCGTTCGGCCACCGCGCCGGCGATCTGCGCCAGCCGCTGGCGCAGGGACCGGTGCAGTTCTTCGGCTCGGGGCACGCAGTTGGTGGCCCGCCCCACGGTCTCTATGGAGGAGAGGACCTCGGACAGCGTCATCGGGTCGAGGGTGACCACGGCGGCCCGGCAGCCGAGATGCTCCAGGGCCTGGTCGACTTCGGTGATGTCCACCGCGCACACCGCGCAGAGGTCCTGGGTCAGCACGAGGTCCGGATCGATCTCGCGCAACGCACCCTCGTCCAGCGTGTAGAGGTCGGTACCGGCGGCCAGGCGGGCGCGCACCTCGGCATCAATCTGGGACGGCGTGAGGCCGGCGGGCAGGGTGGTGTTCGACACGATGCGGCGTTCTCTGGCCTGAGGCGGGAAGTCGCATTCGAAGGTGACGCCCACCACATCGTCGCCCGCACCCACGGCAAACAGGATCTCGGTGGCGGACGGCAGCAGTGAGACGATACGCACGACCGCACGTTACCCAACGGCCTACGGTGTGACGCAATGGACCAGGCAACCTTCTTGGTCGGTCGCGGCCTGGCCGACATCACCGGTGAAGCCGCTGAGTGCGGGATGCTCGGCTACGGCCGGGCCGACCAGCAGACCGAAGGCATCCACACCAGGCAGCGGTGCCGTGCCTTCATCATGGCCGAAGGGGCGGACGGACCCCGCGTGTTGCTGGTAGTCAACGACCTGCCCCTGGTCTTCGACAGCGTGCACCAGGAGGTGCTGCGCCGGCTCCAGGGCAGCTACGGCCAGCTCTACACGGCGACGAACACCATGATCACGGCCACCCACACCCACTGTGCTCCGGGTGGGTACTCGCATCACCTGCTCTACAACTCGAACACCAAGGGCTTCCGCCCTAAGACCTTCGGCGCCCTGGTCGACGGCATCGTCGAAGCGGTCACCCGGGCCCACGCCGATCTGGCGCCGTCCCACCTCTTCCTCTCACACGGGGAGCTGCACGACGCCAGCGTCAACCGGTCCCGTGCCTCCTTTGAGCGCAATCCGGCCGCTGAGCGCGCCTTCTTCCCCGGGGCCAACGACCCCCAGACGACGCTGCTGCGCATTGAGCGTGACGGCGCGACGGTCGGCGCCGTCAACTGGTTCGCCACTCACAACACCTCCATGACCAATGAGAACCGGTTGATCAGCTCGGACAACAAGGGCTACGCCGGGTACTACTGGGAGCGGGTGGTCCACGGCCTCGACTACCTGGCCGATGTCGAGGCCGCCCCCGCCTTCGTCGGGGCCTTCGCGCAGACCAACGCCGGGGACATGTCGCCCAACCTCAACCTGCACCCCGGTGACGGACCCACGCAGGACCAGTTCGAGAACACCCGGATCATCGGGCGGCGCCAGTACGAGGCCGCGGCCGCGCTGGCCGAAGCGGGCGGGCGGGCCGTCACCGGGCCGGTCGACTCGCGGGTGCTCTACGTGGACCTGGCCCGGGTGACCGTCGCCCCCGAGTTCACCGGTGACGGGCTCACCCACCACACCAGCGGTCCGGCCGGAGGCTCGGCCTCGTTCGCCGGGGCCTGGGCCGACGGCCCGGCCTTTCCCGGCTTCCGGGAAGGCAAGAACCGCTGGTTCGACTGGCCGGCCCAGATCGCCTACGCCCTCTCCGAGCGGATCCGCGACTCCCAGGCCCCCAAGGGGATCGTGTTGCCCGGCGGCCTCCTCAACCGGTTCTTCCCGGTGGTGGCCCAACGGGTCCCGGTCCAGCTCCTGCGGGTCGGCCCGCTCTACCTGATCGGGATCCCCGGGGAGGTGACCATCACCGCCGGGCTGCGCCTGCGCCGCACCGTGGCCGAGCGGGTGGGCGCCGAGCTGGCCGACGTCCTGGTGGCCGGGTACTCCAACGGGTACATCCACTACGTGACGACACCCGAGGAGTACCAGGAACAGCGCTACGAGGGGGCCAGCACGCTGTTCGGCCGCTGGGAGCTGCCCGCGCTCGCGCAGACCGCCGCCGCGCTGGCCACGGCGATGGCGGCCGGCGCTCCGGTCGAGACCGGACCCCCGACGGCCGACCTCTCCGGCCGGCACCGGACCCGGCGCGACCGGGCCCGGGCCGACGCCACGCCGCCCGGTCGTGACTTCGGCGACCTGATGGTCGAGCCCCGGGACACCTATCGCCCCGGCCAACGGGTCACGGTGGTCTTCGTCGGCGCCCACCCGAACAGCGAGCTGCACCGCGGCGGCACCTATCTCGAGGTCCGGCGCCAGGACGGCGCCACCTGGCCCTCCGTTCAGGACGACGGCGACTGGGACACCCGGTTCCGCTGGGAGCGCGGGCGCAAGGGGGTCTCAGAGGTGACGGTCAGGTGGGACATCCCCGAGGACGCCCCGGGCGGCCACTACCGCATCCGCTACCACGGCGACGCTCGAGCGGAAGGCGGCGCCCTGCGTGCCTTCACCGGCACCACGCCCGTCTTCGAGGTCAGCCGCGGCTGAGCGCCCGCCGGGCCCCCGTCGGTTGCTCACGGCAAGTGGCGGCCCAGCGAGTTCACGATCAGCTTTCCGATGAGGGCGTAGCCGCTGGTGTGGGGATGGATGTCGCCCTTGGCGCAGTACCAGGTGAGGGTGCACACATCGGACACCGCCACCGGCACCTGGCCGTAGGGGGCGAGCATCACCGTCTTGGTCAGCGCGGTGTAGGCCCCCGTCGCCTTGGTCACGTCGATGAAGCTCCCGCCGTTGCTGGCGTAGGCCTTCTTGAGCGCCGGGTTGATCAGCAGACCGAAGGCCAGCACCGACTCCTTGGCCAGGGTCTGGTTCGCCGGCGGGCGGACCCAGCTCCCGAGGATGACATCGGGATAGGTCAGCCCGACAATGGGCACCTTGGGCCCCGCCGCCGCGTGTACCGCTTGGACCAGGGTGTCGACGTTCTTCGAGACGACCGGCAGGGCGGCGGCCACGCACGCGGTCGGTGAGGCGGCCAGGGCGCAGGCGGTGATGTCGTTGCCCCCGATAGAGATGGTGATGAGCCCGATGTGCCCGCGGTGGGCGGTGATGAACTCGGTGGCCGCGAAGGCCTGTGAGGTAGTCGTGTAGGGCTCACCATGCGTGGCCCGGGCCGCGTCGGGGCAGCCGATGGAGGACAGGAGCGAGGCGGTGGTGGCGCCACCGCAGCCGAAGTTGGCCAGCGTCAGGTCGGTGCCCTTCCGATGTTCCAGCGACACCACCACACCGGTGTAGCCGTGCCGCAGTGACACGCCCGGATCGGGCTGGTAGCCGACCGCATAGGAGTCACCGATGGAGACGTAATAGGTGGCGGGCGCCTTGGCTGCCGAAACAGGTCCGGCCGCCACCAGGGTGGCCCCGGCCGTCACCAGGGTGGCCAGGGCGAGCGGGGCCAGGGCCCGCTGCCAGAGATCTCGTCGTCGCCAATTCATGATCGCCCCCATCGGTCGGCCCATCACGGTAGGGGATGATCCGTCCGGGGCGCGACGCTCCGTGCGCCCGGAGCGCTCGGCGATGAGACAAAACATACGGAAAATGTCTAATATGTCGCAAGTGACGGTGGCCCTCCATCCTTCGGTCGACCCCGACGCCGAGCCCGGACCGGGTGGGGCGGGGGGCGACAGCCGACCGGTCTACGGACCGACCGAGCAGCGGATCCTGGGGGCCGCCCTCCGCCTGGTCGGACGGCGGGGGGTGAAGCGGCTGGGGATGCAGGAGGTCAGCGAGGCGGCCGGGGTGTCGCGCGGCACGCTCTACCGCTACTTCCCGAGCAAGGACCATCTGCTCGCCGCCACGGCCGGCTACGACGAGCGTCAGTTCACCGGCGGCCTGGCCGCCGCCCTGGCGCCGGTGCAGGACCCCTCCGAACGGATCACCACGCTGGTGGCCTTCGCCTTCGACTACATCCGCACCCACCCGGCCCGCTCGCTCTTCGAGTCCGAGCCCGAGTTCGTCCTGGGCTATCTGCTGAGCCATCTGCCCAAGCTGCAGCGGGCCCTGCTGGAGCAGCTCGGGGAGGCGCTCGACACCGTGCCGGCGGTGGCGTCGGGCAACCTGACCCCCGAGCAGCTGGTCGACGTCATCGTGCGGCTCTTCGCCTCCAGCTGGATCATCCCCGAGACCGACGACCGGGCCCTGGTCCGCTCGATCAACGGCCTGCTCCGGCCACTGTCCCAGTGAACGCCGGCCCGATCGCATCGTCACCGCACCCGATCACCATGGAGAGGACCAATGAGCTCAACCACTGACGCCACCGAAGCGCCCGAAGCCGAGGGCGGCAACCCCATGAACGGCATGGACCCCGAAATGGCGGCCCATCCCCAACCGGTCTTCAAGGCCATGCGCGAGGTCCCGGTCATGCCCCTCGACGGCATGGGCGTCCTGTTGAGCGGCAAGTCCGTGATTGACGAGGCGCTGCGCCACCCCGAGATCTTCTCGTCCAACATGGACGCCGTCGACCTCAAGAACGCCCGGCCGATGATCCCCCTGCAGATCGACCCGCCCGAGCAGAAGAAGTACCGCAAGCTGCTCGACCCCATCTTCGCCCCCCGTAAGATGGCCCTGCTGGAGGAATCGGTGGCCGTCCTGGTCAACGACCTGATCGACCGTTTCATCGACCGGGGCGAGGTTGACTTCGCCGCCGAGTTCTCGGTCCCGTTCCCCTCCCAGGTCTTCCTGACCCTGCTCGGCCTCCCCCTCGACGAGCTCCACCGCTTCCTGGTCATGAAGGACGGCATCATCCGGCCCGACCATGTCACCGGGAAGCCGTACGGCAGCGCGCCGGTCCACGAGTACCAGCAGAAGACAGCCGACTCCGTCTACGCCTACTTCAACGAGATCCTCGATGAGCGCGAGCTTGAGCGCCGGGACGACATCCTGTCGCTCTTCCTCGACGCCGAGGTCGAGGGCAACAAGCTGTCCCGCGAGGACATCTTGGACATCTGCTTCCTCTTCCTCATCGCCGGTCTCGACACGGTGGCCGCCACCTTGGACTGCATGTTCTCGTTCCTGGCCCAGCATCCCGACCACCGCCAGCTTCTGGTGGACGACCCCAGCCTGATCCCCTCGGCCATTGAGGAGCTCCTGCGCTGGGAGACCCCGGTGATGGGGGTGGCCCGGAACGCCGTGGCCGACACCGAGTTGGGGGGCTGCCCCATTAAGAAGGGTGATCAGGTCATGATCATGCTGGGCTCGGCCAATACGGACGAGACCGAGTTCGAGGACGCCGACGAGGTGCGTTTCGACCGAGAGGTCAACCGGCACATCGCCTTCGGCGGCGGCGTCCACCGCTGCCTGGGCTCACACCTGGCCCGGATGGAGCTCCGGGTGGCGTTGCGCGAGTGGCACCGCCGCATCCCCGAGTACTCGGTGGTGGAGGGGCACACCCTGGTCTACACGCCCTCCATCCGGTCCATTGAGCACTTCCCCATGGTCTTCACCGCGGCGCCGGCCTGAGGCCAAGGCCGCTCACGGGGGGTCGAGGGCGGAGACGCCGCCGGTGCTGACGTGCTCGGTCCAGCGCTCCTCGTCCCAGTAGCGCAGCTCGTGCTGGGCCGAGGGATCGGGATACCAGCCGGCCGGTGCTACGGCGGCACGCGGGTCGGCGGGCGGACCGCTCGGCCCTTCCCGGGCCAGCCGGGCCTGACGGCTCAGCTCGGTCAGTCCGCGGACCAGGGCGTCAGCTTCCTCGACCGAGCGGTCGCGGAACTCGGCCCGGACCCGGCGGCCGGCCACGTCGACGTGGACCGAGGCCAGGCGGAGGCGGCGTTGGGCCGGCCCCTGCACCCGCCGGATGCTCTGCGCCTTCTCCAGCGGGACCCAGGACGTGACCCGGCGCAGGCGGCCGGTGACGCAGACGGCGTGGCCGGTGTCGTGGCCGGCGGCCAGGTAGTGGTAGCTCATGGGCGCCTTGAAGCGGGAACGGTGCGGCGGCTTGGTCATGACCGGGGTCGGCCCGCCCATCAGCCGGTTGACCATGTGCCAGGCGTCCTGGTGGCTCCCGACCGGGAGCAGCGCCTTGCGGGACACCCCCGATCCCTCGCCGCGCTGGCTCTTGCCGCTGGAGCCCGCGATGTCCACCTCCAGCCGGCACCAGCCGAGCGGGCGCCACAGCAACGGCTCAATCTGTCGCACCGCCTGGATCCGGCCGTAGGGCACGGTCTCCGAGACGGTCTGGAGCAGGCCGCGCCGGATGCGCACGCCCTCGGGCGCCTCGACCGCCTCGAAGTGGAACTCCCCCGAGAGGCGTCGCCACAGCGCGGCGGCGATGCTGAAGAGGTAGACGGCCAGCACGCTGGCCACCGCGGCGGCGGCGGCCGGGGCCACGTTCGCCAGGATCAGCAAAGTGACGACAGCGGCGATGAGCACAATGCTCACCACCGAGAGCAGCACGGAGCCGACCAGGCGCCCGGTGGGCACCTGGGCCATCGGGACCTCCGCCTCGTGGTCCTGGGTTGCCGCGGTCGGCTCGCGGTGGCCCGCCAGGAGGAACTGGCGTAGTTCCAGGGCGGCCGCCTCAGACAGATAGGCCAGGCGGCCGTCGGTCGACCCTGAGCTGGCCAGCCGGATCCGCAGTTCGGACAGACCGAGCAGGCGGCCCAGCAGGGGGCGGACGATGTCGACGGCCTGAATGCGGGCCAGCGGGAGTTGGCGCGAGTCGCGCCGGATGAGCCCGGTCTCAATGCGCAGGACGTCACCATCGAGCTTCCACCGGGTGACCAGCCAGTGCACCACGCCCAGGATCACCGTGAGGACGGCGATCGCCGCCACGTAGTAGTCCTCCTCCGCGCCGCCCTGGCCGTTGGCGTGGGTCGACGAGAGCACGAACCCGACCACCACCACGGGGACCAACCGGCCCACCCGGGCCAGTGGCGTGAGCGGGTGCAGGCGCTGCCAGCCCTGCTCGGAGGTCAGGTCCGGTCTCACATGCCGGCCGCGTTGGACTCGCCGAGCTCGGTGAGCCGGTCGCGCAGCCGGGCCGCCTCACCCTGCTCGAGACCGGGGATGCGGCCGTCGCTGGCCGCCGCCGCCGTGTGTAGCTTGACCGTCGAGAGTCCGAAGAGCCGCTCAATCGGCCCGGCGGTGACCTCGACGAACTGCATGCGCCCGTAGGGGACCACCGAGAGACGGCGCACCAGGACCCCCCGCGCCACCACCAGGTCCTCGTGGCGCTCCTGGTACTTCCAGGCCCAGAAGCGGTTGCGCACGAACCAGCCGCTCAACCCCCCGGCCGCCACCACGGCGACGGCCCCGGCCACCGCGGCCGCCCCGCCCAGGGCCACGGCGAACGTGGCTCCGACCACGACGGCGGCCACCACGGTCAGGACGACCACCTCGGCCCGGCGCATCCGCCACAGCGCGGGCGAAGGCCGGGACCACATGTCGTCGGCATCGGTCATCGCCGTGACGCTAGGCGCCCACCACCATCGGATTGGGGGCGGCGGCGGGCCTAATGTCACCGTGTGCGCACAGCGGTGGTGACTCCAGGTGAATGACGACACGGGGCTCGGCCTCCGGACGCGGCGGCTGGCCATGGCCCTCGAGCCGGTGGCCGGCCAGGTCTACTTCGCCCCCGAGTGCCATGAGGCGTACGCCGCACTCGGCTTCGCGCCCAGTCCCGGGACGTTGCCGGGCGGGGTGCAGCTGCCGGACGGGCCGGCCTACTTCACCAGCCGGGGCTCGGTCATGGGGCAGGTCCGCGGTGAAGTGGCGGCGGCGGCCTTCGCCGTCTTCAACCCCGAGGCCGTGGTCCCCGCCGTCACCTTCGGCTGGACGGTGTGCGACGCCGCCGAGGTGGGTGACGCCCGCACCAAGGGAGCCACCGCTCAGCTGGTCCGCATTCTGGGCGAGCAGCCGGCCGGGTTGGCCCGGGCCACCGAGCTGCTCCGGCGGGCCAACGACCTGCTGCGACCGGAGGGCCGCCCCCTCTACGCCGGCCTGCTCAACCTTGGCCTGCCCGGCACCCCGGTGGGCGACATGTGGCGGCTGGCCGACCGCCTGCGTGAGTACCGGGGCGATGCCCACACGGCGGCCTGGACCTCGGCCGGGTTGAACGCGACGGAGATCGGCCTGCTGTCCGAGCTCTACTGGGGGCTGCCCATGCGCAGCTACGTGCGCACCCGGGCCTGGTCCGACCAGCAGCTCGACCAGGCCCAGGAGGACCTGCGCCGCCGCGGCCTGCTCGACGCCGAGGCCATGACGCCGGCCGGCCGGGCCCTACGCGAGTCGGTCGAGGTGGCCACCGACCGGCAGTGCGAGGTCATCGTGACCACCCTGGGCGACGACTTCTCCGAGTTGATCGGCCTGCTGGCCCCGTGGGGCCAGGCCGTGCGCGATGCCGGGGGCTACCCGCCCCAGGGTCCACAGGATCTGGCACCGCACTAGCGACTCACACGGGCCGGTGTTCGGTCCCCCGGCCCGGCGTGATGAACAGGGCGCGGCCGGGCTCATGGACGCGGGCCGTGTGCCACACTCCCTTGGGATTGACCATGGCCTGGCCGGCGTGGAGGGCCACGACGTGCTCGCCGTCGGGCCGGTCCTGAATCACGTCGATGCGGCCCGACAGGAGGACCACCACCTCCTCGCCGGCCGGGTGGCGCTCCCACGAATCCCACGTGGCGGCCTGCTCGGTCACGCAGACCAGGCGGCCCTCGTCCCCGTCGCCGGCGAAGGTGGACTCGTAGGCGGCCAGGGACTCGGGCGTCCAGGCGAAGTCGGCCATCGGGGTGGCGGTGGCGCCGAGCCCGAGGTGGACGATGGCGGTGGAGAGGTCGAAGGTGTCCATGGGAGTCGAGTCGATCAGTAGAGCGGTGACCAGCTGGCGCTGCGCAGAATGCGGCTCTCCCACTGGTCGCGGACCTCGAGGGCATCGTGCATCCAGGTGCCGGGCGCCGTGGCCGAGGGCGGCAGGTCCTTGGCCAGCAGCCAGAGCAGCGCCTTCTGGTTGACGATCCGCTGCCACAGGATGACCTCGGTGGTCTTGTGGGTGCCGTAGACCGGTTGGTACGCCGCCTCGAGCTCAATGATGCTGTGCCCGGTGCCCTTGGACTCCTCGAGTTGCGAGCTGTAGAGGGTGCCGGCCGCCTGCAGGTAGTTCTGCAACCCGCCCTCGAACGGCCACGCCGTGTCCTCCATGAACAGGGTCGGCTCGTGCTCCTCGGCCTGGGCCGGCACGGTGCCGAGGTCGATCTCCTGGCGGGGTGACCATGAGACCGGGGTCAGGATCTTGGCCAGGTGGTCGTGGCGCATGGCGTCAGTGCGGGAGGACCAGTCCAGCAGGTCGCCCTGGCGGATCCGGTCGGCCAGCGCCGACCAGGCCGTGGCGTCCCGGCAGCCGGTGATGGTCACCACCGTGTAGGCGGCCCCGCTGCCGTGGGCCAGCCGCAGGTACCAGAGCAACCGGGCGTCGTCGCTCTTCCCGAGGAGGGGCAGGAACTCGTCCCGGAAGGCCTCGTCGAAGGCCTCCTCCTGCTTGCCGGCGACCTGGTGCACCTCATGGAGCAACAACACGTGCCATACCCCCCTTGGGTTGGTGAGATCCTGGTTATCGGGTCAACGAGTGGTGGTGATGCCGCCGTCCACCGGGATGATGGCCCCGGTCAGGTAGGCCCCCGCCCGCGACGACAGGAAGATGGCCGTCCCGGCCATGTCGTCGGGCCGGCCGATGCGCTTGAGGGGGGCGCTGGCCGCGATCTGCTCGCCGAAGGCGTCGAGCGTGGCCGCCATCATCTTCGATTGGAACGGCCCGGGCGCGATGGCGTTCACGGTGATGGCCGGCGCCAACCGCTTGGCCAGGTGACGGGTGAGCTGGTGCACCGCCGCCTTGGACGCCGAGTACGAGTACGTCTCGAGGACCGGGACGGCGATCCCGTCCACCGAGCCGATGTTGATGACCCGGGCCGGCTCCTCCTGGGTGCCGGCCGCCTGGAGCAGGGGGACCAGGAACTTGGTCAGGTGGAAGACGCCCTTGACGTTGAGGGCCAGCACCCGTTCGAAGGCCGCCTCGTCGAAGTCGGCCAACGGCGCCCCCCAGGTGGCCCCGGCGTTGTTGACCAGGATGTCGAGATGGTCGTGGCGCGCCGCCATCTCCTCGGCCAGGCCGCGGCAGCCCTCCTCGGTGGAGAGGTCGGCCGGGAGGCCGACGCAGTGGCCCAGCGCCGAGAGCTCCTCGGCCACCTCGGCACAGGCGTCCGCCTTGCGCGACGAGATGGTGACGTCGGCCCCGGCCTCGACGAAGCCCTGGGCGATCATTTTGCCGATGCCCCGGGTACCGCCGGTGACCAGCGCGGTCTTGCCGGCGACGGAGAAGAGATCCTGGGCGCTCACGGGGTCATCACGGCGCCATTGTGGCCGCGGACGTCATGGGGCGGCCAATGCGACGGCGCTGCGGGCCACCACGCCGGCCCCGATCCGCAGCGACTCGTCCTCGACGGAGAAGGTCGGGCTGTGGTGCATGCCGCTGCTCCCGTCCCGTCCGGCCCCGCCGACGAAGAAGTAGCAGCCCGGCAGGTGATTGAGGAACTCGCTCACATCGTCGCTGGGTGAGGAGGGCGGCATGCGCAGGACGCGGTTCGCGCCCAGGAGCACCTGGGCTTCTGCCTCCACCAGGTCGGTCACCGTACCGTCGTTGACCACGGCCGGGGTGCGCTCGGGCACCTGGAGCTCGACGGTGACGCCGTGGGCGTCCCCGATGGCGGCGCACAGGGCGCGCAGGCGGGCGAAGGTCTCCTCCCGCTGGCCGTCGGTGAAGGTGCGCAGGGTCCCGGTCACCGTGGCCGAGGTGGGCACCACGTTGACGGCGGTGCCGGCCCGCAGGGTCCCGGCGCTGCAGATGCAGTCCGCGCCCTCGTAGGTCAGCCCCTCGGCCACCAGGCCCAGCCGGGAGACCAGGTCGGCCGTGGCCTTGATGACGTCCCCGCCGGCCGTCGGGATGGCGCCGTGCCCACCCGGGCCGCGCAGGGTGAAGCGCAGCGAGTGAGCCTCGGACATGGAGATCCCCTGGCGCAGCGCCACCAGCCCGGTGGGGAGCTGCGAGGTCACGTGGAAGCCGACCAGGCGGGAGCCGGCCAGCAGGTCGAGGGCGCCGCCCTCCACCATGGCCTTGGCCCCGCACAGCGCCTCCTCGCCGGGTTGGAACAGGAAGAGGTAGCGCCCGGGCAGGTCCCCCCGGCGATCGCCCAGGGCCCGGGCCACCCCGAGCAGCGCGGCCACGTGGACGTCGTGGCCGCAGGCGTGCATGGTCCCCTCCACCTCGGAGTGGAACGGCTTGGACCCGTCCTCCTGGACGGGCAGCGCATCAATATCGGCCCGCAGCACCACGGAGCGCCCGGGACGGCCGCCGTCGAGGGCGAAGATCCCGCCCGTCTCGGTGACCCGGGTCAGTTCGGTGATCCCGAGCGCGGCCATGTGCCGGCGGATGAGATCGGTGGTGGCGTGCTCGGCGAAGGCCAGCTCGGGCTGGCGGTGCACCTGGCGACGCAGGTCGACCATCTCGTCGAAGCCGGCGTCCAGCGGCGCCGGACCGAGTAGGTCAGTCACGGCGTGGCCCGCCGCTCAGCGGCTGAGCAGGTCGCGGGCGATGTGGGTGACCTGGATCTCGTCGGTCCCGGCGTAAATCTGGAACACCTTGGCGTCGCGGGCCAGCTGCTCCACCCGGAACTCGGCCATGTAGCCGTTGCCACCGAAGAGCTGGACCGCTTCCATGGCCACGTCGGACGCGGCCTGGGCCGAGTAGAGCTTCATGGCTGACGCCTCGGCCAGGGTCAGGCTCTTGCCCTTCGACGACATCTCAATGTGGCGGAAGACCAGGTTCTCCACGTTGAGCCGGGCGATCTCCATGCGGGCCAGCTTCAACTGGATGAGTTGGAACTCGGCGATGGGCCTTTCCCACAGCAGGCGGTCCTTGGCGTACTGGACTGAGAGCTTGAGGCACTCCTCAATGAGGCCGAGCGACATGGCGGCCACGCCGGCCCGCTCGGTGACGAAGTTGCCCTTGGCGCTCTCGCGCCCCTCACTGCCGCCCGGCTTGCCCTCGGTCTCGCCCAGCAGGCGGTCCCGGCTGACCCGGACATCGGTCAGGAAGAGCTCTCCGGTGGGGGAGGAGTGCAGGCCCATTTTGCGGAAAGGCTTGGACTGCTCCAACCCGGGCATGCCCGTGTCCAGGATGAACGTCAGGACCTGGCGCTGGCGCAGCGGGGTGTCGCTGCCGTCGTCGAGCTTGGCGTAGAAGACGATGGTGTCGGCGTAGGGGCCGTTGGTGATGAAGGTCTTGTTCCCGTTGAGGATGTACTCCTCACCGTCGCGCTTGGCCGTCGACTGCATGCCCCCGAGGGCGTCGGAGCCCGAGTTGGGCTCGGTGATGGCCCAGGCGCCGATTTTGTCCAGGGTCAGCAGGTCCAGCCCCCAGCGCTCCATCTGGGCCGCCGTCCCGCTCTTCATGATGGTGCCGGCGGCCAGCCCGGTGCTCACCCCGAGGGCGGTCACGATCCCGGGGCAGTAGTGGCACAGCTCAATGATGGGGATGAGCGTCATGGCCGCGTTGGAGCCGCCTTCGGAGCGCTCGGGCGCCGGCGCGTCGGACAGCTTGCGCTCCAGCTGGCGCTTGAAGCCGTCCCGGGCCAGGGCGTCGAGCCCGAAGGTCCGGTACAGCTTGCGGATCACCTCATAGGGCGGGGTGTCGCCGTGCTCGAGCTCGTCGATCTTGGGCTTGATCTCCTCTTCGACGAAGCGGCGCACCGCGTCGCGGATCGCCAACTGCTCCTCGGACCATTCGAACATGCCGTACCTCCTCGCAACCGGGGCTGACCCTACCGGGTCGGCTCAGGCGTCGGCGATCTTGTGCAGGGTGTTGCGGTCGGTGTGGCTCAAATGCTCGGGCAGCTTGCCGTGCTCAATGAGCGAGACCTCTTCATAGGTGAAGACCCCGTCATCACTGATGGCGATCTCGACCTCGTAGCGCACGGTGCGGGCCTGGGCGGCCAGGAAGTTGTTGGAGAGGATGCCGTAGGTCTCCGAGCCCACCTCCGAGGTCAGGGTGAAGGAGGTGGCGTCGGGCGCCACGCTGCCCCCGGCGATGAGCGCCGAGCCGCGCGGGATGAGGAAGCAGCGCATGACCTGCCCGTCGGTGGCGTCCCAGAGCCAGTAGCCCACCTCGGTGTGGAACGGGTTCTCCTCGGTGCCCCGCCAGGCCGCCATGCGGTAGTCGAGCCCGTAGAGCGACTGGATCCCGTTCTCGACCGGGCCGAACGGCTTGAACTCGGTGTGCTCGCGGTAGGGGGTCAGGCCGATTTCGCCCTTCTCGTTGGAGTAGGCCACGTCCTCCCCCTGGTCGCCTTCCCACACTCCGGCCAACCGGGCCAGCGGGCCCCACTCTGGTCCTGCGCTCACGGAATCTTCCTCTCTCGGGCGGCAGGGCCGCCCCGCTCGGTTGGGCCGATCCTATGAGGTGGGCGCCGGACCTGTCATGGTGGCCCGAGGCGCCGTCCTGGGCTTTCACACACCCAGGTTGGGGAGACTCCTGCTGATTACGTACATTTTGCCCCCGTGTTGCCCTCTGTTCGCAGAAGGTTCACCTTGCCTCGTTACATTGCGGCTCAGTGACAGCTGGTCCGGAAGCGGACCGACGCCTCCGGGCAGCTGACGACAACGGACGAGGAGCCTCACCCATGGCTGGCGAGGAAGGTCGGGAGGCAAAGCTGGCACCGGATGAGGCCATGGTTGCCCCCAACCCGAGGATCGACCCCGTACTCGAGGCCCTCGACCCCGACCGGGAGCGCACCACCGACATTATGGAAGCCAAGAAGCTCTGCCTCCAGTTCGGCCAGAAGGCCATCCTCTCGGACATCGACATCGTCTTCAAACGGGGGACCATCACCGCGCTGATCGGCCCCACGGGCTCGGGCAAGTCGACCTTCCTGCGCACCCTCAACCGGATGAACGACCGGGTGGTGGGGTTCAAGTACCAGGGCGATGTGCTGCTGGAGCAATCCAGCATCTTCGATCCCCGGATCGACCTCCTCCTCCTGCGCCGCCGGGTCGGCATGCTGTTCCAACGCCCGAACCCGTTTCCCATGTCCATCCGGGACAACGTGGTGGCCGGGGTCAAGGCCCATCGGATCGCCAAGGGCAAGCAGCTCGACGTGGTGGCCGAGCGCCGCCTGACCGAAGTCGGGCTGTGGGACGCCGTCAAGGATCGGCTGGGCGACTCGCCCTTCCGGCTCTCGGGCGGCCAGCAGCAGTTGCTCTGCCTGGCCCGCGCCCTGGCCGTGGGTCCCGAGGTGCTCCTGCTGGACGAGCCCACCTCATCACTCGACCCGATCTCGACCGAAATGATCGAAGACCTCATCCGCCGCCTCTCGCCCGCCCTGAGCCTCATTGTGGTGACCCACAACCTGGGTCAGGCCCGGCGCATCTCGCACAACACGATGTTCTTCTACCAGGGCGAGCTCATTGAGCACGGCGAGACCGAGCAGATCTTTGAGCGACCGCAACAGACTCACACTGAGCGTTATGTGTCTGGACGCATGGGCTGACCACACGGTCGGACCAGGCGGTCCCATCCATGCCATCTCATCGCAACGCCATCTGAGTATCTCCACAACCAAACCCCCACAAGGAGGAAACACCCGTAATGCGAATTTCGCGATTCACGCGCGTGGCGCCCGCATGCCTGCTGGCGGCGTCATCGGCCCTGGTGCTGAGCGGCCTCGTGTCCGCCAGCGCGGGGGCCACAGTGGCCAAGTCGGCCGCGGCCATTGAGAAGCCGGCGGCCGGCACGGTGAGCGAGACGGGCAGCACGCTGCTCTACCCGCTCTTCAACCTGTGGTCCTCGGGCTACAGCACCACCTACCCCGCGGTGACCATTCAGACCGCGGGCACCGGGTCGGGTACCGGGATCACCGACGCCACCAACGGCACGGCCGACATCGGGGCTTCTGACGCCTATCTGGCCCCGGCCCAGCTGACGGCGGCGCCGTCGCTGCTCAACATTCCGCTGGCCATCTCGGCCCAGCTGGTGACCTACAACATCCCCGGTGTGACGGCGCACCTCAAGCTGACCGGCAAGCTGGTCTCGAGCATCTACCAGGGCAAGATCACCAACTGGAACGACCCGGCCATCGGGGCGATCAACAGCGGAATAACGCTGCCCAACCTGCCGATCGTCACCCTGCACCGCTCGGACAGCAGCGGGGACACGTTCCTCTTCACGTCCTTCCTCTCCGACACCGACCCCAGCGGATGGGGCAAGACGGTGGCTTTCAACACCACGGTCCCGTGGCCCAACGCCCCCGGCGCACTCGGTGAGATGGGCAACTCGGGCATGGTGACCGGTTGCAAGGCCACCCCGGGCTGCATCGCCTACGTCGGCATCAGCTACCTGACCCAGGCCCTGCAGGCTGGCATGGGCTACGCCCAACTCCAGAACGGCAGCAAGCATTTCGAGCTGCCCAACCCGGCCACCATCAACGCCGAGGCGGCCGCCTTCACCAAGAAGACCCCGCCCAACGGCAGCATCTCGCTGATCTACGGCAAGGCCAAGGGTGGCTACCCGATTGTCAACTACGAGTACGCCATCGTCAACGGCACCCAGTCCAGCTCCAGCGTGGCCAAGTCCATCCGCTCGGTCCTCGAATGGGCGGTCAACTTGACCGACGGCAACAGCACCTCGTACCTCAGCCAGGTGAACTTCCAGCCCCTGCCCGCCAGCATCATCACGGCATCACTGAAGCAGATCCACAAAATCAAGTAGTGGTGGTCACCGGCGGCACCGCGGGCCACCCGCCCGCCGCGCGGCTTGGAGGGGCTATGCGCCGGACTTCGGGCCGGCGCATAGCCGACTCCCTCCGCAACATGGAAGAGGGCATCTGGCGGACCAGTGCCCGGGTGGCCGTGCTGCTCCCCCTGGCCGCCCTGGTCTTCGCCCTCACCGTGCTGGTGATCAAGGCGATCCCGGCCATCCGGGTCAACGGGCTGTACTTCCTGACCGGGAGCGAATGGTCCTATGGCAGCGCCTACAGCGCCACGGTGCACACCCACGGGGTGGCCCACGCCCAGGGCTCCTCCTTCGGGGCGTGGCCCATCATCGCCGGGACGCTGCAGTCGTCGGCCATCGCCCTGATCGTGGCCGTGCCCATCTCCATCGGCGCTGCCTTCGCCCTGACCGAACGGATGCCGGGCTGGGTCTCGCGGCCGCTCGGCTTCGCCATTGAGCTGCTGGCCGGGATCCCCAGCGTGGTCATCGGCCTGTGGGGCCTGCTCACGCTCGGCCCCTGGCTGGCCAAGCACGTCTACCCGATCGTCGGCAACCACATGCCTGACGTGCCCGTGCTGCGCTACTTCCGCTCACCCACCGGCGGCGGGCAGGGGTTGCTGACGGCCGGGCTGGTGCTCGGCCTGATGATCATCCCGATCATCGCCTCCACCACCCGTGACCTTTTCGAGCAGGTGCCCCCGTTGCCCAAGGAAGGGGCCGCCGCCCTGGGCATGACCGATTGGGAGGTGGCCAGCAAGGTGACCATCCCCTGGGTGCGCTCGGGCATCATCGGCGCCTCGGTCCTCGGCCTGGGCCGCGCCCTGGGCGAGACGGTGGCCGTGGCGCTGATCGGGGGCTCCATCCTCCACTTGGCCCCCAACATCTTCGGCTCCATGACGACCATCGCCGCCACCATCCTCACCCAGCTCGACGGGGCGCAGACCGACGGTACCGGCTTCGCCGTGGCCAGCCTGGCCGAGCTCGGCCTGATCCTGGCCGTGATCTCGGTGGGGGTGAACCTGATCGCCCGCGCCATCATCCGGCGCACGTCGGCGCTCGGCCCCGGCGTGGGACCGGTCTAAGTCATGGCTGCCATGGTCGATGGGATGCCCAGCACCCGGCGGCGGACCGTCGCCGGCGTGGTATTCCAGATCTTCACCTACCTGGCGCTGTTGCTTGTGATCGGCCCGGCGCTGTGGATCCTGCTCGGCGTGGTGGCGCACGCGGTGCCGCACTGGAAGTGGAACGTGCTGTGGACCCCCTCCAAGAACGCGGCCGGCGGCCTGGAGAACGCCATCATCGGGACGCTCATCCTCATGCTCGGCGTCCTCATCATCGCCGGCAGCATCGGCGTGCTGGCCGGCGTCCACCTGGCCGAGCTGGCCAAGCCCCGGCGCAACGGGCGGCCCAGCGGGGGCCTGCTCCGCATGGCCTCCGACGTCCTCTCGGGCTTCCCGTCCATTGTGCTCGGCTACTGCGGCTACGTGGCGCTGGTGGTCGGGCTGCACTGGGGCTTCTCCCTCCTGCCCGCCCTGATCATCCTCTCCATCATGGTCATCCCCTACATCGCCAAGTCGACCGAGTCGGCTCTGCGCCAGGTGCCGACCAACTACCGCGAGGGCGCGGCGGCGCTCGGCATGTCCATGGGCTATTCGTTGCGCCGGGTGGTCATTAAGTCGGCCCTGCCGGGAATTGTCACCGGTCTGCTGATCGCCCTGGCCATCGCCTGCGGCGAGACGGCGCCCCTGATCTACACCGCCGGCTTCACCGACTCGGTGCCGGGAGCGAGCCTGCTGCACACGCAGGGCTTTGCCTACCTGACCTATCCCGTGTTCAAGTACTACGACCTGCCGGGCAACCAGGCCCACTACCTGGCCTATGACGCCGCGCTGCTCCTGGTCGTCATTGTGCTGATCCTCCTGGTGGCGTCGCGCATCATCGTGGCTCGCACCCAGCGCTTCTCCGAGTCCCGCGCCCGCTAAGTCGCCCTACCGCCCGCGGCCGCCCGGTGGGCCGCCGAGATAGCGAGGACGACCCGGGGCCCGGTGGCCAGCAGGCCCAGCGCGACGAAGGCGGCCGGAATGGAGATGGCCAGGGAGACCGCCCCCGAGGAGAAGGCGGCGAAGACGGCGGCCGCATTCATGATCTGCCCGCCCAGCACCAGCAGCCACCAGTTCCGGATCAGGGCGCGGGTGGGGTCGCCCGGGGGCAGGCAGTCCCGCACGGCCTGGTAGGGCATCCACAGCTGCACGATGGGGACGAACCACGCACCCACCCCCCATCCCGGGGAGTGGGTGGACGGCTGCCCGAGGGCGCGGGCGGCCGAGGCGGCCCGGTACTGCCACATGCAGGCGACGACCACGGCCACGATCCCGAGGAGGAGGAAGATCGCCTGCAGGCCGCTGAACGTGGCCGGGGTGTTGGTGAAGGTCGGGGCCGGCTCCCCGTTCTCGGCCGCATGCATCATGAGCCGCAGTTGATGGCCCTCCAGGCGGAACTGCGAGAGGTTCAGCCGTACGTTGATCAGGGAGACGAGGTCGTAGAGCCCGAAGAAGCCGAAGGCCAGGCGGGCCACCGGGGTCAGCAACAGCTCGCGGGCCACCAGGTCGGGCGCGGAGGCGGGGTTCAGGGGGGCGGCCGGGCGGGCGTAGCTCGGGATCGGGGTCGGGGTGGCGCTTGGCGTGGGAGTGGGAGTGGGAGTGGGAGTGGCGGTCCAGTGCGGCGGTGGGGGTGGCGGGGCCGGGGCGGGCTGGACGAGGGCCTCGGTCCAGGCGTAGCCGTCCCACCAGCGCTGGCCCGGGCCACCGGCCGGGTCGTTGTACCAGCCGGGGGGCGCGCCCGGGTAACCGCTAGGGACGTCGCTCACGCCGACATCCTCTCAAATGAATGGGGGCCCGGTGCCGTACCCGTCCCGGTCACCGATGCCCGCGTTCAGGACGGGCGCAGGTGGAGGCGGGTGGCGGCCGCCGCAGCCACGGCGTTGACCCGGCGCCGCTGCTCCGAGCGGACCGGGCCACCGAGCACCCAGCGCAGTGGGGTGAGGAGCTCGACGGAGACGAGCAGGCCGGCCGCGGCAATGCCGGTGACAAAGAGGATGGCCACCGTGGCCGGCCAGGGCAGGTGGTCGCGCAGGCCGGTGGCGCCGAGCGCGCCCCGGAACATGTTGAGGAACAGCGTGTGGGAGAAGAAGATGCCGCCGGTCAGCCCGGCCAGGTAGAGGGTGCGGCGTTGCGCCGCTCCGTTCCCGGCCGCCGTTCTCTGATGCCACCACCAGCTCAGCGAGAAGATGCCGGCGATGGCGGCCAGGCACCACAGCGTGGCCATGGGCTCGTAAATGTCCGAGGCCTGCTCGACCGAGCTGCCGGTCCAGACCGAGATCTGGTACCACAGGACGGTCAGGATCCCGATGGCCACGGTGCACAGCATGATCTGGCGGTAACGCCGGGCGACGAAGGCCAGCACCCGGTCCAGGTGGAGGGCGACCAGGGTTCCGGCCACGAAGAACTCCTGGTACACGAAGAAGTCGCGCCCCCACGGCCAGACCCGGTTGATGGAGCCGTTGACGCCGCTCAGGCCGAACCAGGCCGGGTAGTGCAGCGCGAAGCCGACCAGGGCGGCGAAGGCCAGGCTCACCGTCATCACCAGCGCGTGGCGGCGGGTGGACCGCAGCAGCATCAAGAGGAGCGGGAAGACCAGATAGAACTGGAAGATGACGATGACGGCATACATCTGGGAGAACCCCAGCAGGAGGTTGTGGCGCAGGAACGTCCCCACCTGGTCCCAGGTGGCGCTCACGGTGACGAGGGTGAAGACGAGGTAGATCCCGGTCCAGACCAGGTAGGGAACGCCGATCTCGAGGTAGCGCCGCTTCCAGAAGCGGCCCAGCGGGCGGGGACGCGTGGTCTGGGAGTAGCAGACGACCAGGCCGGTGAGGAAGAAGAACGAGTTCCGGCTGAGGTGGAGCATGGTGATGAAGCCGGTGCCCACGAAATTCCCGGTCATGTTGGTCCAGATGAACGAGTGCTGTGCCACCACCGCGGCGCAGGCGACGATCCGGAACAGGCTGAGGAAGTCGAGGTAGCCGCGCTGGCCCACGCCCGCGCCGACACCCGGCGCCCGGTCGCCCGGCGCGTCCAGCAAGAGAGGTGGTGCGTCAGTGGCCACGGGGGTTCATCCTGCCCGGGCCAACTGAACCGAGGCCGAGCGCCGTCTGTGCACCCTATGAGAGCCCGGCGCCCGCAGATCCAGCAGTGGGCCTCAGAGGAGAACGCCCGCCGCCGCCGTCAGGGCGGCGATGTGGTCGTCGACGCGGCGGCATCCGGCGGCCATGGTGTTGAGCGAGAGGTGGCTGGCCCCGGCCTCGCGCCAGCGTCCGGCGTGCTTGGCGATGCGGTCCAGGTCGCCCTCCGCGTAGTCCACCCGCCCTTCGAAAGCGATGGCGGACGGGTCTCGCCCGACCTCGCGGGCGCCGGTGGCGATGATCTCGAGCGCCGCATTAAGCGGGCCGCCCGGGGGCACGCCGGGGAACCAGCCGTCGGCCAGGCGGCCGACCCGGCGCAGGGCGGCCGGGGCAAAGGCCCCGATCCAGATGGGTATCGGTCGCTGGCGCGGCAGCGGGGCCAGCCCGGCCGCGGTGATCTCGTGGAAGCGCCCCTTGAAGGTGACGCTCTCCTGCGTCCAGAGCTGGCGCAACACGACGACCTGCTCCTCCAAGAAGGCGGCTCGGTTGGCGAAGGAGTAACCGAGCGCGTCGTACTCGACCCGGTTCCAGCCGATCCCCAACCCGAGGCGGAAGCGGCCGTCGCAGAGGATGTCGAGCTCGGCCGCCTGCTTGGCCAGGAGGGCGGTCTGGCGTTGCGGCCCGATGAGAATGGAGGTGGCGAAGGCCAGCTCGGTGAACCCGGCCAGATAGGGGAAGAGGACCAGCGGCTCGTGAAAGGTGTGGTGCAGGTCGTAGGGGCCGCCCAGGTCGCCGTGCACCGCGGTGTCGGCCCCGAGCACGTGGTCGTAGGCGGCCACGTGGGTGAAACCCAGATCCGACACGGCCTGCCCGTAGGCGCGCACGGCAGCGCGGTCACCCCCCATCTCGGTCTGCGGGAAGATCACTCCGATGTCCATGGGGCCAGTTTGCCCCGGTTCGCTCCGGTCCCGCCGGTCCGCCCGGCCGGCGTCGATCCCCCGCCATTAGCGTGGCCCCGTGAAGCTGCGCATCTTCGTCGAGCCCCAGCAAGGGGCCACCTATCACCAACTCCTGGCGGTGGCCCAGGCGACCGAAGCCGGTGGGTTCGACGCCCTGTTCCGGTCCGACCACTACCTGGCCATGGGCGGGGATGGGCAGCCCGGACCCACCGACGCCTGGGTCACCCTGGGTGCCCTGGCCCGGGAGACCAGCCGTATCCGCCTGGGCACCCTGGTCACCTCGGCTACCTTCCGCCTGCCCGGCATCCTGGCCATCACGGTGGCCCAGGTGGACGCCATGAGCGGGGGGCGGGTGGAGCTCGGGCTGGGCGCCGGTTGGTACGACGGCGAGCACACCGCCTACGGCATCCCCTTCCCACCGCTCGGTGAGCGGTTCGAGCGGCTGGAGGAGCAGTTCGCCATCATCACCGGGCTGTGGGGGACACCGGCGGGCGAGACGTTCTCCTACCCGGGCACCCACTACCAGTTGACCGACAGCCCGGCTCTGCCCAAGCCGGTCCAACAACCGCACCCGCCACTCATCGTCGGCGGCGGCGGGCCGACCCGCACGCCGCGGCTGGCCGCCACCTATGCCGACGAATTCAACCTGCCCTTCTCGACCGTCGCCGACACCGAGGCCCAGTTCATTCGGGTGCGCGCCGCCTGCGAGACGGCCGGGCGCGATCCGGCCGGCCTCGGGTTCTCGGCGGCCCAGGTCGTCTGCTGCGGCACCGACGAAGCTGAGGTGGCCCGGCGGGCCCGGGCCATCGGCCGCCAGCCCGACGAGCTGCGGGCCCACGGGGCGGCGGGGACACCCGAGGAGGTCCTGGACCGACTGGGGGCCTACGGCGCCATCGGGGCCGGCACCATCTATCTCCAGGTCCTCGATCTTGACGACCTCGACCACCTGCAACTGATCAGCGAGCGTGTTTTGCCCCACCTTTCATGAGGGAGACCCAGTGACACTCACCAGCCGGGGGGCCGTGTCCTCCACCGAGACCGCCAGCGGGACCACCATCGAAACGGTCGACGGCCAGCCGGGAGTCGATACCGCCGCGCTCGACGCTGCGGTGCAGGAGGTGGCGGCGCACGCCGCGTCGTGGGCGGCCACGCCGGCCGGGGAGCGGGCCGACCTGCTTAATGCCGTGCTGCGCGACACCGTGGCTGCGCAGGACGACTGGTTGGCGGCGGCCTGTGCCGCCAAGGGACTTGAGCCCGGCTCGACCGAGGCGGGTGAAGAGCTCTTCGCCGGGGTCGGCACGTTGGTGCGCATGACCCGGCTCTTCCGCGACTCCCTGCGCCAGATCGCCCGGAGCGGCCGGCCGTCGTTCGCCGGGCCGGTGAGTGAGGCCACCGACGGGCGCCTGCGGGTACGGGTCTTCCCGGACACGGCCTTCGACCGCGTCGTCTTCCCCCAGACCACCGCCGAAATCTGGATGCAGCCGGGCGTGACCCGGGAATCACTGGTCGCCGGCCAGGCCGCCGCCTACGCCGACCCGGCGGCCCACGCCGGGGTGTCGCTGGTCCTGGCGGCCGGGAACGTGGCCTCGCTCGGCCCGCGCGACGTGCTGTCCAAGCTCTTCGTCGAGGGCAAGGTGGTCGTGATGAAGGCCAACCCGGTCAACGATTACCTACTGCCGCACTGGACGCGCGCCCTCGGCCCACTGATCGGGGCGGGCGTGCTGCGCATCGTCGACGGCGGGGCGGCCGTCGGCCAGTACCTGACCGCCCACGAGCTGATTGACGAGGTGCACATCACCGGGTCGGACAAGACCTACGACGCCGTGGTGTTCGGTACCGGCGAGGAGGGCGCACGGCGCAAGGCGGCCGATGAGCCGGCCCTGCCCAAGCCGGTGAGCGCCGAGCTGGGCAACGTGTCACCGGTGATCGTCGTCCCGGGGAAGTGGTCCATGGGCGAGCTGCTGTATCAAGCCGAGCACGTGGCCACCATGCTGGTGAACAACGCCGGCTTCAACTGCCTGGCCGCCCGGGTCATCGTGACTCACGCCGACTGGCCCCAGCGTGACGCCTTCCTGGGGGCCCTGACCCAGGCGCTGGCCCAGATCACCACCCGGCGGGCCTACTACCCGGGGGCGGCCGACCGCTGCGCCACCTTCGTGGCCGCCCACCCGGACGCCGAGCAACTGGGCACCGGTCCGGCCGACGCGCTGCCCTGGACCTTCATACGGGACGTGCCATCCGGGCACAGCGATGACATCGCGTTCAACGTCGAGTCGTTCTGCGGCGAATGCGCCGAGACGGCCTTGCCGGCCCCGTCGGCGGCGGCCTTCGTCGACGCCGCCACCACCTTCTGCAACGACGTGGTGTGGGGGACGCTGTCGGCCACCATCCTGGTCAGCCCCAGCGCCCTGAAGGACCCAGCCGTGTCCGACGCCGTGGAGCGGGCGGTGGCCGACCTGCGCTACGGCGCCATCGGGGTCAACGTCTGGCACGCCCTGGCCTTTGCCATCGGGACCACCAGCTGGGGGGCCTACCCCGGGCATCCGCGGACCGACATTCAGTCCGGGTCGGGTGTGGTGGGTAACGCGGCCATGTTCGACCGGCCCCAGAAGTCGGTGGTGCGCGGCCCCTTCCGGTCCCGCCCCAAGCCGCCCTGGTTCGCCACCGCCAGCGGGTCGTTCGAGGTCATGCACCGTTTCGTGGCCTTCGAGGCCGACCCTTCGGCGGCCAAGATCCCCGGACTGTTGCTGGCGGCGCTGCGCAAATAGGGCGGGCGGTCGCCGGCCGGAGGTTCGAGTTCGAGGTTCGTCCGGCGGCGCTCAGGCAACTCTCCCTCGGGTTAGTCAACCTTGATTGCCTTACCAATAAATTGCGTGGATGCCTCGAAGCCGACGCCCCCGGGCCCCGGTCCGGGAGTATCTCAGCGGGTGGCGCCGTGGTGGGGCGGGGCCGGCGCCGTCACGATGGTGGGCAGGGTGAGGCGGGCCACCGTGTCGCCCCCCACGGCGAGGCACGTCGTGTCGGTCGGGCAGGCCACGGCGGTCAGGGTCAGCGGGGTGTAGGCCGTGGTCGAGCGGATGAAGGTGGTGCCGCCGTCGGTGCTGCGGGCCACGGCGCCGGTCCCGACGGCCGTCCCGCCCACCCACCGTGTCCCCACCATGACGCAGACCTTCACCAGCGGGCAGTCGACCCCGAAGATGTTGTTGACCGGTGGGGTCGCCGGCGACGGGGTCCAGGTGTGCCCCCCGTCGTCGCTCAGGAGGAGCGCGCCGGCGGCCGGGACCACGCCGCTCACCGTGGTCGAGGTGGTCCCGACGGCCAGGCAACGCGTCGCGCTGGCGCAGGCCGCGCTCTGCAACAGGCCGGTGCCGGTCGGCACGGCGGCGGCGGCCCAGGTCGAGCCGGCATCGACGCTGATCACGACCGCGCCCTGGCCGTGACCGGTGGTCGTCGGGGTGTTGCCGACCACCAGGCAGGTGCCCGACAGCGTGCAGGAGAGATCGCGGGCGTCCTGCAGTCCCGCCGGGAGGTTGCCCTTCTGCGTCCAGCCGGTGCCGAAGTTCAACGAGGTGTCCGACCATAGGGTCGTCCCGTCGCTGACCAGGACGGTGCAGTTGGTGCTCGTCGTGCACACGACGCCGATGACGGCCAGCGCCCCGGCCGGCGTCCCGGCGGCCGTCCACGTCCGGCCCCCGTTGCGCGTGGTCAGGACGGTGCCGGTGGGGGGGTTCGATCCGGTGGAGCCCACCGCCATGCAGCGTCCCAGCGTGGGGCACGAGACGCCGGTCAGATCGGGGGTGACGGCCAGCGTCAGCCGCTGGGCCGCCCAGTGCAACCCGCCGTCGGCCGTGGCCGCAATGACCGTGACCGGCGGCGGGGTCGTGGTGGTCCCGCCGGCGGTGGAGGCGGCCACGCCCACCGCCCAGCAGTGTTGGGCATCGGCGCAGGACACCGCGCCGAGCTCGCCCGTGCCGGTCGGGGCCGGCTGGCCCAGCGCCACCGTGGTGCCGGCGTGCTGGCCCAGGACCGCGACGGTGGTGGGCGTCGCCGTCGGTCTCCCGCCGTTGGTGGTGCAGGCCGCCGCGCTCAGGCTCACCACGGTCAGCGCCAGCGCCAGCCTGACCAACCGCGAAACCCCCGTGGGCGGCCGAGCGCGCTGATGTCGTCGCTGGAGAGGGAGGGGCACCGCGCCAGGACATTAGTGGCGGAGGGCAGTTTTGAGGTGAACCGTTCGCTACCCTCCCTGCTGTGGACTGGGTCGATCTGTTGCTCATCGGAGTGATGCTGTTGGCCGCCGTCCACGGATTGCGGCTCGGCGCCCTGGTCCAGCTCCTCACCTTCGGCGGTTTCTGGGTCGGCATGTTGGTCGGCACCCTGCTCTGGGTGCCGGCACTCTCGTTCGTCCACCCCCAGTACACCCGGTCCATCGTCACCGTGGTCGCCGTGCTGATCACCGCCTGCGGCCTGGGCTTTTGCGGTCGGGTGGCCGGTAGCTACAGCAACGTCACCCTGCGCCGGCACCACCTGGGCAGCATCGACCACGGGCTGGGCGTGATGGTGGCCGTGGTCGCCGTCCTGCTGTCGTCGTGGCTGGTGGCCAGCGTGATCTCCTCGCCCAACAGCCGCTTCACCTGGCTCAGCTCCGCCGTGGCCCGCTCCGACATCCTCCACTCGATCGACCGGCTGTTGCCCCAGGTGCCGGGGGTCTTCACCGATCTGCAGAACTTTCTCAACAACCAGGGGTTCCCCCAGGTCTTCTCGACCCTGACCCCGCCCTCGAGCGGGACGGTCTCCACCCCGACCGACGCCGCCACCAAGGCCCTGGCCGACCCGGCCGTCTTCTCGACCGTCAAGATCCTGGGCGCCGCCTGCAACAACGAGCAGGAGGGATCGGGCTTCGTGGTCGGCCACGGCCTCGTGGCCACCAACGCCCATGTGGTGGCCGGCGAGAGCGACCCGCAGGTGATCGTCGACGGCACCTCCTACAAGGCCACACCCGTTCTCTTCGACCCCCAGTTCGACCTGGCCGTGCTGCGCACTGACGCGCCGTTGGGCCCGGTCCTCACCATCGATCCCGATCTGGTGGCCCGGGGTACCCAGGCGGCCTTCCTGGGCTACCCCGAGGACCAGGGGTTGAGCTTCGGGCCCGCCGGGGTCACGGCCGAGGTCACCGCATTGGGCAAGGACATCTACAACGAGGGCTCGGTCACCCGCGGCGTCTACGCGCTCGATGCGGAGGTCCGCCCGGGTAACTCCGGTGGCCCGGTGGTTATCGCCGGCGGGGAGGTCATCGGGGTCGTCTTCTCGCGTTCGACGGTGTACCCCAACGTCGGGTACGCCCTGACTTCACCGGGCGTGCTGGCCCGGGTGCAGCAGGCGCAGAGCCAGCACAACCCGGTCAGCACCGGCAAGTGTGTGGCGGGCTAGCAGGGCAGAATGGCCGATATGAGTCAGCGCATCGAGGACTACGCCGTGATCGGCGACCTGCACACGGCGGCCATCGTGGGGAAGAACGGGTCGGTCGACTGGCTCTGCCTGCCCCACTTCGACTCCCCCTCGTGCTTCGCCCGCCTGATCGGTGAGAAGGACCACGGGTTCTGGCAGTTAGCCCCGGCCGGCGGGGAGTCGGCCGTAGTGGCCACCCGCCGCAAGTACCGCGACGACTCGCTGGTGCTCGAGACCGAGTTCGACACTGCCACCGGCACCGTGCGGGTCACCGACTGCATGCCCATGCGCGACACCCACCCCCACGTGGTGCGGCTGGTCGAGGGGTTGTCGGGGCAGGTCGACATGCACATGGAGCTGACGGTGCGCTTCGACTACGGCGAGGTCGTGCCCTGGGCCACCTCGACCGAGGGGTTGCTGCGCATGACCGCCGGTCCCGACGCGGTGGCGCTGTGGCACGGGGTCAACCCGGTGGGGGAGGACATGCACACGGTGGCCGACTTCTCGGTCGGCCAGGGACAGCGCTTCCCCTTCACCCTGGTCTGGTTCCCCTCCCATGAGGATCCGCCGCCCCCGCTCGATGCGTATTACGCCATCAGCCTGACCGACGCCCACTGGAAGGAGTGGGCCTCCCAGTGCACCTACGAGGGGCCCTACCGCGACGCCGTGGTGCGCTCGCTGATCACCCTCAAGGCGCTGACCTACGAGCCGACCGGCGGCATCGTGGCCGCCGCCACCACGTCGTTGCCCGAGGCGCTCGGGGGCAGCCGGAACTGGGACTACCGCTACTGCTGGCTGCGCGACGCCACCTTCACCCTCGAGTCGCTCATGCGCGGGGGCTTCTTCGAGGAAGCCATGGCGTGGCGCGACTGGCTGCTGCGCGCCGTGGCCGGCGACGTCACCCAACTCCAGATCATGTACGGCCCGGCCGGTGAGCGCCGGCTGGAGGAGTGGGAGGCGCCCTGGCTGCCCGGCTACGAGCGCTCGGCCCCGGTGCGCATCGGCAATGCCGCCTCGGGCCAGTTCCAGCTCGATGTCTACGGCGAGGTCATGTCGGCCCTGCACGCCTCGGCCCACGCCGAGGGGGTGCAGAGCCGGGCGGCCTGGGCCCTGCAGACCCAGCTGGTCAAGTTCCTCGAGACCGGATGGGCCGAACCCGACGACGGTATCTGGGAGGTGCGGGGACCCCGCCGGCACTTCACCCACTCCAAGGTGATGGCCTGGGTGGCGGTCGACCGGGCCGTGCGGACGCTGGAGGAGTGGCCCGAGCTGGAGGGCCCGTTGGAGGAGTGGCGGGTGCTGCGCCACCAGATCTTCACCGAGGTCTGCGAGAAGGGGTACAACGAGAGCATCGGCTCCTTCACCCAGTACTACGAGTGCGATCTGATCGACGCCAGCGTCCTCATGATCCCCCTGGTCGGTTTCCTTCCGCCCAGTGATCCCCGCATCATCTCGACGGTCGAGGTGGTGGAGAAGTCACTCCTCGACAACGGCTTCGTCCTGCGTTACCGCACCGACGACGCCGGAGCGGTGGACGGGCTCATCGGTCGGGAGGGTGCCTTCTTGGCCTGCTCCTTCTGGCTGGTCGACTGCCTGCACCTGATCGGGCGGACCGAGGACGCCAAGGAGCTCTTCGAGCGGCTGCTGGCCTTGCGCAACGACCTGGGACTCCTCTCGGAGGAGTACGACTCCTACGCCGGACGCCTGGTCGGCAACTTCCCCCAGGCCTTCTCGCACGTCTCCCTGGTCAACTCGGCCTGCCGGCTGACCGGTCACGACGCCCTGGCCATCGCCCGCGACGACGCGCCACCGCGTCGCCGTATCGTCGACCACACGCTGTCCATGTTGCCCACCATGTCGAGGCCCAAGATGCGCAAGCCCCGGCGCGCCGCCGCCTGGCGGGCCCGCCCCGGTCGCTGACCCCCGGGCGGCGCGGCCAAGGAAGGAACCCATGAAAGCCCTCACCGTCATCCCCCTCCAGGCCGGTTCGGCCGAGCTCTCCGACGTGGCCGAGCCGCCCGAGAGCGACGGGCCCATCCTGGTCGAGACATTGGCCGTGGGCATCTGCGGCACCGACATTGAGATCCTGTCCGGCGCCTACGGCTGGGCGCCGCCCGGACGTGAGCGCCTGGTGCTGGGCCATGAGTCGCTGGGTCGTGTCCTGGAGGCGCCCGCGGGCGCGCCGGTGGCGGCGGGGGACCTGGTGGTGGGGATCGTGCGCCGCCCCGATCCGGTGCCCTGCCCCAACTGCGCCGTCCTGGAGTGGGACTTCTGCCGCAACGGGCTCTACACCGAGCGCGGCATCAAGGAGCACGACGGCTACCTGTCCGAGCGCTACCGCATCACGCCCGACTTCGTGGTCAAGGTCGACCCCGCCCTGGGCGTCCTGGGCGTGCTGCTGGAACCGACCAGCGTCGTGGCCAAGGCTTGGGAGGAGGTCGACCGCGTCGGCGGCCGGGCCCATTGGGAACCCAAGACCGCTCTGGTCACCGGGGCCGGTCCCATCGGCTTGCTGGCCGCTCTCCTCGGCGTGCAGCGCGGCCTGGACGTCCATGTCATCGACCAGATGGCGACGGGGGTCAAGCCCGACCTGGTGCGCGATCTGGGCGCCACCTATCACTCGGGTCCGGTGGCCGAGGCCGTGCCGGGCGGGCCCGACGTGGTGATCGAGTGCACCGGGGTGTCCTCGCTCGTGCTCGACGCCATGAGCCACGTGGGCACCGGTGGCGTCGTCTGCCTGACCGGCGTCTCATCGGGCGGCCACACCATCGAGGTTGACGAGGGCGCGCTCAACCGGAGCATGGTGCTGGAGAACGTGGCCGTGGTCGGCTCGGTCAACGCCAACCGGCGGCACTACGAAGCGGCGGCCGCCGCCCTGGCCCAGGCCGACCGGGCCTGGTTGGCCCGCCTGGTCAACCGCCAGGTCCCCCTGGCCCAGTGGCCGCAGGCGCTGACCCGCCAGCCCGACGACGTCAAGGTCGTCATTGCGGTGGCGCCGGCATGAGTGGCGGCCACCCGCACCGCCACGGCGGCGGGCCGGCCCACACCCACGATCCGGCCGGAGGGGCCGATCGGCCGGCGGTGCCCATGCCCCGGACCATCGCCCCGGGCGTGCTGGAGATCGATACCCTGCTCGGCGGGTGGGAACGGGTCACCGCCGGCTACCTGATTGAGGGGTCGGCCCCGGTGCTGATCGAGACCGGCAGCCAGTCGTCGGTGCCGGTCCTGCTGGCCGCGCTGGAACAGATCGGGCTGGGGCCCGATGAGTTGGCCGGGGTGGCCGTGACCCACATCCACCTGGACCACGCCGGGGGCGTGGGCGACGTGGCCCGGGCCTTCCCCTCGGCCACCGTCTACGTGCACGAGAAGGGGGCGCGGCACCTGGCCGACCCCACCAGGCTCATCGACTCCGCCGCCCGGGTCTACGGGCCGCTGCTCGACTCGCTCTACGGCCGCATGGACCCGACGGACGCCGAGCGGCTCCACGTGGTGGCCGACAACGAGGAGATCGTGGTCAGCCCGAACCGCACGTTGGTGGCCGTCGACTCGCCGGGCCACGCCAAGCACCACGTGGGCTTTCACGACTCGGCCAGCGGGGTGATCTTCGCCGGCGACGCCGTCGGGGTGAAGCTGCCCGACGGTGGGGTGCTGCGCCCGGCCACCCCGCCGCCCGATTTCGACCTGGACCTGGCACTGGGCTCGCTGCGGAAGTTCGCCGCCCGGCGTCCCACCGCCATCGCGCTGGCCCACTACGGCTTACTGGAGTCACCCGAGGCGCTGCTGGCCGAGGCCGATGAGACGTTGCGCCAGTGGGCCGAGACGGCGGAAGCCGCCTACCGGGCCGGTACCGATATTGCCGAGGCCCTCTCAGCCCGTTTCGACCCGTTCCTGTCCGAGGTCGATCCGGCCAACCTGGAGAAGTTGGAGACGTTGAACGGCGTCCACTCCAATGCGGCCGGCTTCCGGCGTTGGTTGGAGGGGCGTGAGGCTGCGTCCTCGTAGTTCGTAGTGGCCGATTACTCCACGACCATCTTGGCCCGGAGCTCCTCCTGGCGGACTTCGAAATCGTCCAGCGAGATGCGGCCGTCGGCCAGGTCCTCGTGCAGGGCGGCGAACTGCTCCAGCAGGGCGGTCTGGTCGACCACTTCCCCGCTCCCAGTGCCGTTGTCGTCGGGGTCGCCGGCGGCCTTGTCCTCGCGCCGGGACTGCCGGTCATCCATTTTTGAACGGGCCCGGTCCTTCTTGGCCTGATCGCGCTGCAGCTTGCCAAATGTCGAACGTGCGCGTGCCATGGTTACTCCTTTCCGGTCGTGGGGACGACCAGGTACAACCGGCAGAGCGCCTGCTCTACCGCAAAATCAATCGCCAGAGATGCGACGGGCGTCTCGGCCCGATGGCGGAGGAATGGGATTCGAACCCACGGTACCCGTGAGGCACAACGGGTTTCGAGACCGTCATGCGTGGCCCCTCCCTACCTACTCCTACCTGCACTTTCTACTTCAGTTACCCCAAGAGCTTTGGGGATTCGCACCGCATTCGTACCCAGAGTGGTGTTCTCAGGGCTCTACCGCATTCTACCGGTCAGCGGAGCGGGTGGGATTTGAACCCACGGTGGCTTGCACCACACAACATTTCGAGTGTTGCACCTTCGGCCTCTCGGACACCGCTCCGTCGGTGAGGCTATCAGCGGCCCCCAGATGCCCCCTGGCGCCTGCTGGCGGCCTCCCGAGGCCAGCTGGGGACGTGGGGAGCTGAGACCCCAGCCCGAGCAGGCTAAAGGGCCCTTTTCTGGGCAAAGAAGGAGGTCAGGAGAGTGCTGCACGCAGTCTGGCGCACCCCGGCGGTGATGGGCAGCTCATGGTTCAGCCGGGGGTCCTGGCACAGGTTGTAGAGGGTCCCGCACGCTCCGGCGCGGGGATCGCTGGCCCCGAAGACCAGCCGCCCCACCCGCGCCGCCACCAGCGCTCCGGCGCACATGGCGCAGGGCTCCAGCGTGACCACCAGGGTCACCCCGCTGAGCCGCCACCCCCCAAGTGCAACGGCAGTGTCACGCAGGGCCAGTATCTCGGCGTGGGCCGTGGGATCGCCCAGCTTCTCCCGCTCGTTGTGGCGGGCCGCCACCACCCGCCCGTCAACCAGGGTGACGGCACCCACCGGGACGTCGCCGTGGTCCATGGCCGCAGTGGCCTGGGCCAGCGCCAACTCCATGGCAGCCTCGTCGCTCAAACTGAGGGTGGGCGAGCCCGGGGCGTCAGCCATGCCCATGTATAGGTCACCTCAATAGGCGAAGATGCCGCCGTCGGAGGCCACCAGCCAGTACCCGGCCGAGGTGTCGTCCATCCCGACGATGGGGGCGTTCAGCAGATTGCCGCCAGCCGAACCGTCAAAACCGGCGTCCCCGAAGGCGAAGAGGCCGCCGTCGGAGGCGACCAGCCGATACCCCCGCCCGTCCGGCGTGGTGGCCATGGCCACGATGGGTTGATTGAGATGGACACTGCCGGCCGAGCCCTCGAAGGTGGCGTCCCCGAAGGCGAAGATCCCGCCGTCCGAGGCCACCAGCCAGTAACCCTTGCCGTCGGGCGTGGCGGCCATGCCGACGATCGGCTTGTTGAGGGGCAGCGCGCCGGCTGAGCCCTCGAAGGCGGCGTCCCCGAAGGCGAAGATTCCGCCGTCAGAGGCGACCAACCAGTAGCCCTTGCCGTCCGCCGTGGCGGCCATGCCCACGATGGGCCTATTGAGGTGCAGGCTGCCGGTGGAGCCGTAGTAGCCCACGGTGGTCGACCCGGCCGTGGGCGTCGTCACCGGCGGCGCGGGCGGCGGGGTGGTCAGCGCCAACGGCGTCATGGTGAGCCCGTAGGCGTCGCCGTCGTTGAAGCTGGGGATCGAGACCGTGACCGTGCCGGTACCCGACCCAGCCGGCGTGATGGTGGCGGTGCTGTCCGCCGGTGCCGGCTCCGCAATGGGCGACAGTGACTGACCCGGCACATCGACGAGGCCGACGTTGACCGTCCCCGCCGCCCACGGCACGTTGACCGTGACCGTGGTGGAGATAGGCGGTTGCGGCGTGTCGGAGGGGAGCGTGGAAGCGCACCAGGCGTTCTGCGTGCAGCCCTGGCCCCGCCCGATGAGGCCGGTGATCGTCCGGGTGGTGGCGTTGTAGGAACCCAGGGCGGTCACCCAGTCGTTGCTGGAGGCGGAGGCCACCATGTTCCCGGTCATGGAGGCGTAAATGGCACGCACCCAGAAGTCCGGCTCGGGAGAGGCGCCGTCGTTGGCCAGCAGGCCGTCAAGGGTCGGGTTGGCGCACTGCGTGTCGGGCCAGCAGGCCCGATCGGCTGAGTTGACGCCGGCCGTGGTCAGGGCGGACAGGTACGACACGTCCCAGCCCGGGATCGGTTGTACCTCCGGCATGGCGTACTCGTTGATGAAGATCATCGGATGCCCGAGGGCGGGCAGGGCGGCGATGAGCCGTCGGGCTTCGGCCACGTGGTCGACGATCATGGCGGGGAAGAGGGAGTTCTCTTCGGGCGAGGGGCCCAGAACGTCGTCGATCTCATGCCAGGAGATGGCGGCCAGCTGAAGGTTGTTGGCGGCGGCGAAGGTCAAGAAGGTGGCCATGTCGAAGGCCGGGTCGGGTGAAGCGCTGGTGCCGTACTGGTTGGGGTAGTCGTCCCAGTGCTCGAGCGAGGGGCCGATGATGCCGGCCCCGGGGTCAGCGGCCCGGATGGCCTGGTAGGTGACCAGGAACTGTTGCAACAAGAGGGCCGGGGTGACCGTGGCGTAATTGGCCGCGCTGTAGTACCCAGCACCACCGGGCTCGTTGAAGACTTCCCAGTAGTTGACCTTTTCGCCGCTGGCCACGATGGTCGACACGGTGGATTTGACCCACGTGCTGTACGCCGTCCAGTTGGACCACGGTGTGGGTGGGTCGCCGCCGTTGCTGGCACTCCACAGGTCCGAGAGCACCAGCGTGGATTGCGTCCCCGATTGAGTGGCCAGGTTCCAGTTGCCCCAATTGAGGGTGCCGTTGGCGTTGTAGGTCGGCGAGCTGCGGAACATGGTGGTGCCCAGGGTGGTGATGTCCTGCACGTCATCGCCGACGGGGAAGACCGACGCCAGGATGCCGGAAGCGGCCCGGGTGGCCGCGCCGATAGGTGCGGTGGCGTTCAAGGTCACGCAGGCGCCCGTACCGCACGAGGTGGTCGGGGTGACCGGTTGGGATTGCAGCGGCACGCCTGGGCCAGCCGCGTTGGTCGAGTACACCCGTCCCTCGTAGGTGGTGCCGAAGTCGAGATTGCGGAAGACCGAGGATGTGCACGACGCACCGCAGGTGATGTCGGTCAAGAACACGTAGGAGCCACCGCTCAGGTCGTAGAGCTGCACCACGGCGCCGGTGGCCGGGCTGCCGCCCGCGGCGGGGGTCCAGCTGATGGTGACGTCCGGCGAGGGGCCGACCTGCGTCGCCGTCACCGACGAGGGTGCCGGAGGCACGGCTACCGCCGCCGCGCCGCTCGGGCCTGCTGTGGCCAGGAGCGTGGCGGCGATGAGGAGTCCGGCTGTCGTGGCCATGGACGACGACTTGCCCCATCGCGGCGGGCTGACGTCGGTTCGGGTCCCCGGACCCGGGAGCGGGCGCCGCCCACGGTGCAGCAGGGCACGACGAACCGGCAGGGACCACGGGATCGACCATGGTACGCCCGTCCTCGTCGTCCGCCGTACCACGTTCACCCCGGCACGGTACCGAGCGGGGATTTCCATTCAATGGTCAGTCGGTTGCCGTCGGGTGGCACGGGTGCGCAACGCCAGATGCCCGGGTGAGCGACGGGTCCGGCGTCAGATGGCGGAGGCGGTGGGATTTGAACCCACGGTTGCTTTCACAACACACGATTTCCAATCGTGCCGATTCGGCCGCTCTCGCACGCCTCCGGGATTGCAGCCCGGTCAGGCTAGCCGAGGGCACCTCGGGTTCTTCCCGGGGCTAGCCTGCACAGCACTATCGCGCCGGTGTTGGGTGCGGTGGCCGGGTCCTGCGCAACGGCCGCTCGTGAATCGAGTCAGGGTCGGAAGGCAGCAGCTCTCAGCGGGTATGGCCGGGTGCCGTAGCCAACCTGGCCACCGCACCGAGCACCGGCGCCGCTGTCAGAGGGCACATATAGGCTCGGCGGCCATGGCTGACGTCCCCTTTGTGTCGCTCTACCGGCGCTTTCGCCCGGGGCGTTTCGATGAATTGCGAGGCCAGGACCACGTGGTGCGGGCACTGCGCAGTGCCGTGCGGGACGACCGGGTGTCGCACGCCTACCTCTTCAGCGGCCCCCGAGGGACTGGGAAAACCTCGTCCGCCCGGATTCTGGCCAAGGCGCTCAACTGCGCCGCGCCGGTCGACGGGGAGCCGTGCGGCGTCTGTACCTCCTGCACCGAGATCACGCAGGGCACCTCGTTGGACGTCCACGAGCTGGACGCGGCGTCCAACAACGGCGTGGATGCCATGCGCGACCTGGTGGCCCACGCCGGCCTGGGCACGCCCGGTCGATGGAAGGTCTATATCGTCGACGAGGTCCACATGCTCTCGACGTCGGCGGCCAATGCGCTGCTCAAGACCTTGGAAGAGCCGCCCAGTCACGTGGTGTTCGTGCTGGCCACCACCGATCCGCAGAAGGTGCCCCCGACGATCAAGAGCCGGACCCAGCATCTCGAATTCCGGCTGCTCGACGCCGAGACGCTCAACGCGCTGCTGGAGTCGGTCCGCCAGCAGGCCGGGTTGGAGGTGGACGAGGAGTCGGTGCAGGCCGCGGTGCGTCGTGGGCGAGGCTCGGCTCGTGACGCCCTCTCGGCGCTGGACCAGGTCGCGGCGTCCGGGTCTTCCGACGCGGCCCGACCCGAATTGGGTGTCGTCCTCTTCGCCATCGGTGAGGGCGAGGTGGCGGGCGCGCTGGTTGGCCTCAGCGCGCTGTCCGCTGGGGGGTGGGGCCCCCAGCAGTTGGCGACCGAGTTGGTGGACGATCTGCGGCAGGTGTTCCTGGCTGCGCTCGCTCCCGAATTGTGCGCCGTAGCGGGCGGGGCCCGAACCCAGTTCAGTGCCTTGGCCGAGTCCATGGGACTGGCCCGGGTGGTGCGCAGCATCGAGATTCTGGGGCACTCCCTGGTCGACATGAGGGACGCGCCCGACCCCCAGGTGGTACTCGAGATCGCCCTGGTGCGCGCCGCCCGTCCCGATCTCGATTCAGGGATTGAGGCGCTGACCGATCGGGTGAGCGCTCTGGAGCGGACGTTGTCCTCGGGTGGGATGGTCCCGGCACCCCCGGGTACTCGGCCCCGGGTCGTCCCGGAGGCCGCGCCGGCTGTGCCAGTGGCGCCAGCCGCGACGGTGGAGCCGGCGCCAGCACCGACGCCGCCACCCGAACCCGACGCGCCACCACCAGCGGAGGTGGGACGTCGCCCGTCGCTCGGCGCCGTGCGCCGTCGCCAGGGTGCGCCGGACGCGGCGACCGGGGCCGCACCGCCGCCGGTCGAGGATCGACCGGTGCCCTCCGCAGTGGCGTCCGCTGCTGCGTCCGCGTCCACGGCCGGGCGGGCCGTTGACCGCGACAGCCTGACCCAGGCCTGGGGCGACGGGATCCTGCACAAGCTGCCGGCCCGGGCCAAGGCGCTCTTCAGCGGTGGGCGTTTCGTTGCCGTTGACGACAAGGGCGCCCACTTCGCCCTACCCAACGCGGCGCACCGTGATCGCTGTGTGGAAGTGGCACCCATGGTGGAGGCGGCCTTGTCCGACCACTTCGGATCAGCGGTGGTGCTCGTGCTCGAGATCGACGACGGCAAGGGTGGTGGCGACCACGCGGGCGCCGACCCCGCCGCCGACCGGGTCCCGTCCACTCCGGCCGCGCCGATGATCGACGACCACGAGGAGGTCGATCCCGAGGATCTGCGGGCGGCCACCTCGGGCGAGGTTGACCAGGCGTCGGCAGCCGAGGCACGCCTCCTGGAAGCCTTTCCGGGTACCAGCGAGGTGACTCCATAGTGTTCACCGGACCCCTGCGCGCCCTCATAGATGAGCTGGGGCGCCTGCCCGGCATCGGACCGAAGTCGGCCCAGCGCATCGCCTTCTACATTTTGAAGGTGCCGACCGAGGATGCCCATCGACTGTC
>DASZMA010000192.1:0-10324 GCA_035552095.1 Acidimicrobiales bacterium
CCAGATGAAGGCTCCGTGGCCCGATCCCGCCACCTGATCGCTGTCGTTGAGCCCACCAACACTCGGCAGGAAGCCTTCGGGATCGAGGATGGGAACGGTGATGCCGTTGGCATGGACCAGGGTCTCGGCCGATTGGCCCGGAATACCTCCCACTACGTAATCGCCACGATTATTGAAGAGCTGTGGTTGCAGCGAAAAGTAGCCGTTGTCGACCGGGAAGGTGGAGGAGAGTGACCCACCGGCTGTCCAGACCTCGGGTACGCCATCGGTAGTAAAGGTTGGCGCGTCGCACGGGGTGCCGAGAATCTGGTCGCTGTCGTTGATGGCGAAAGCCGCAGCTGCGTATGGTTGGTAGGCGGAGGTGTAAGTGTCTGTCCCTACCGTGGCGTTTTCGTTAACGTTGCACTGGTCGAAGTACCCCGCGCCCACCTGGTCGTACGGGAACACCAGATCACTGGGGATCGTTCCCGTGAAGTCGGCGTCGTTTCCTCCGGGTGCTTCGGCCGCGAGAGTGTCACCCGAGGAGGTATTGGACCCGTCGCCGAATTGTGCCCCGGTGTTGTCGACGGATTGGGTCCTGACCTCACCGACGACGTCGCCGTTGTCGTTGATCCCCTGGGCGGTGAAGATGGGCGCCGCCTGCATCTCGTACGGGCAGTTTGTGGCTGGTCCCAATCCAGGGCAGAGGCCGTTCTGCAGGGTATGGATCGTGGTGGACAGGCTCACCAGATGGAAGGCGCCGGTGGCCGGAGTCCAGACGGCGCCACCCTCGTCGGGACCGGACCCGAGGTTGCCCACGACCTGGCCGTCGTCGTTCATCTGGATGGGGACGAACCCCACCGGTGGCGCGGCCACGTCGGTGATGGCACCGCCATTGATGTCGTAGAGCTCGTCGAGCCCGAGGTCGAGGACCAGGCCGCTGTTGGGGCTGATGTAGATGTCCCCGAAGTTGCTGGGTTGGCCGAGATCGACCAGCGTGTAGGTCGGTGCGGTGGCTGCGCCAGCCGCGGGAGCGGAACCAACGCGCAGGCCACACAGCAGGGCGGTGAGCCCGACCACCGTGCCGGCGCGCCGCAGTGCTCTTGATCTTGGAGGACCGCCACTCCGATTCACTGATCCCCTTGTAATACCCCATCACTGCCCTCGGCAATAGGTAATTTCACCTGATTCGATCCAATGGGATAATGCCCGGGTGGCGAGGCTCTCGCAGCAGGACGCCGATCGGGTGGTCGAAGGGGTGGCCACCCTGGCGACCCCGCTCGCCCTGGAAGGGCTGCGTTACGAGGCGGTCCGGGTGGTGCACAGTCTGGTGCCCGCCACCAGCACCACGTGGAACGAAATTAGCTCCGACGGGAACATCGACGTGGTCGGAGTTCCCGAAGTGGAGCCGTGGCCGGGCGGCGAGAGTGCATTCGCCCGGCTGATCGTTGACCATCCCGTGATCGCGCAGATCCGACGGACTAACGACGGTCGACCCCGGGCCATCTCCGATCTGTGGTCAGAGGACGAGTTTCATCGCAGCGCGCTCTACCGTGAGTTCTATTCGCACCTGGGAGCCGAGGATCAATTGTCCTTCACGGTTCCCTCGCCACACATCCTCATCGGCGTGGCGTTAAACCGCTCGAAGCGCGGCTTTTCCGCCCGGGATCGGACCGTGGCCAACCTGATGCGGCCGCATCTGCTGCAGGCCTATCGAAACGCCATCGCCAATGAGCAGATCGGCTACCTGCTCGAGGTGGTGAACGATCTATCGAACGAGCGAAAGGAAGGCGTGCTCTTGTTGAATCGGAAGGGCACGCCCGAGCATTGGACGCCTGCCGCGGTCAACCTGCTCAGCCATTGGTTCCCGGCGGGAGCATCTGGACAGCTCCCCGAGCAGCTGGTCGAGTGGCTCAAGCAGGATGAGGGAAGCCGACCAATGGTGCCTACCTGGCCGTTGGTCTTCGAACGCGGCGCTCGCCGCCTGGTGGTACGCCGGCTCAAATCCGTTCACGATGCTCGACAAGACGACGTCCTCCTGGTCAGTGAGCGGCTGGTCGGTGCTGATCCCCCGGATCTGACCCGTCTCGGGCTGTCGTCCCGACAGGGAGAGGTGCTTGGCCTGGTCGCTCGGGGACTGGCCAACGCCCAGATTGCAGTCCAGTTGGAAATCAGCGTCCGGACGGTCGAGGGGCACCTCCGACAGGTCTATGGCCTCCTCGGTGTCAACAGCCGCACCGCTGCGGTCAGCCTGGTCCATCAGATGGAGTTAGCCGATCAGGGCACTCGGGGCTCGGCGGTATAACGCCGCTGGTCCGGTTGGGCCAGCGGCGCTGGTGCCCGCCCGGATGTTCAGCCCCCCGCCGCGGCCCCGATCCGCTGTCCGATCCCCTCCACTAGGCGCGAAGCGAAGTCCGCCGGCAGCTTGGTGCGATCGGTGGCCAGGTTGAGGACGAGCTGATCCCGGTAGGTACAGACCGCCACGAAGGCGGGTTGGTTGGCCGACGTGCTCAAGGCGAACGAGATCGACTGCACCCAGGCCGGATCGCCCTGGTCGTCGACCACCCCGAGGTTGCTCACGGCGACGTTGTGTGCGGTGGCCGCCATCCAGTCGGCGAACGAGGTGATCCCGTCCTCGGTCGCGGCAAACGAGCCGGCCCGAGCGAAGCGGTAGAAGAGGTGGCTCTCGCCCCGCTCGACCTCGCGGCGAGTCTGTTCGGTGATGCGGCGGGCCAACTCGGGGTTGCCCATGCCCGAGCCGTTGCCCGGGCGCATGCCCGTGCCCGTGCCGCTGCCCGAGTCCGTCGACGACACCAGATAGGGCGTGCACAGCAGTCCAATCGCCATGAAGACGCCATCGGCGGGCAGTGGCGGCTCCACCCGCTGCCGAAGGTCGGTCGGCGTGGCCAGGTTGAGCATGCGGTCTCCGGACGGTTCGAAGAGTGCCGCCGTTGACTCCAGCACCGCGGCGGCCAGCACGCCGTTGATGGTGGCGTCAGCGGACCGGGCCTGGTCATGCATGGCTCGTGCCGCTTCGGGCTGAACGATCAGCCGGTCCAGTCGGGATACCTGCCCCGCCACTTCCCGGGCGTGAAATGGAAACGATGCAGCGCTGTCTTGGCCGTCGCGCTCTTCCCGCACTGCTCCGAGCACCCCCAGCGCACCTTTAGCCGAGCGGAACTCAGCCGGAAACCGTTCATGCAGCGCGGGCGGCAGGTCGGCAGTAACCGGCGACGAGGTCCACTGCCCACCTTCTTCGATCCGCCGCAGCACGTGCTGCAGCGCGGCTACCGCGGCCCGGCCGTCGGCCAGGGCGTGGTGGACCACCACCACCAGCACTGACCGCTCCTCGCCGTCGATGCCGTCGACGGGGCAGTAGAGGCAGCGCGCCAGGGGACTGGGCGCCGGCGCGAAGGGCCGGTCGAGCTCAGCCTCCACCTCGGCCAGCCAGCCGGAGCCCGAGCCTGACCCCTCGACGTCGGCCACGCTGGTCACACTGAGGACGATCTCCCCGGCTGCCTCCACCACGCTGAGTTGATCGTCGACCACCTCAATCCGGGCCCGCAGGAATGGGTGCTGCCGCTGGACCGCGGCCAAGGCGGCTGCGACCTCGGAGGGATCGAGGCGCCGGTCCAGTTCGGCGATCGCCGCGATGTTCATGGGAGCGAGCTGGTCGAGGAGCCAGTAGTAGCGCTCGGCCGGGTCGACCTCGCGCAGGACGGTGGGGCCATGGGTCATGGCGGTCGTCATGGCATCAAAGGAGGAGTCGGCGGTGGCGGATGCTGCCTTCGACCAGGGAGGCCAACGAGACGCCGTCCGCCACGGCCAACTGGGCCAGCCGGCCGACGGCCAGCGGCTGCTTGCCCCGGGCCCGGTACTTGGCATCGGGCCAGCGGGCGCGCAGCCAGGGCAGGGCACCGGCGGCCAGCCAGGGGCGGCGGGTCACCACGGCGGCGGCCACACTGACCGCGGCCAGGTCGAAGAGGGCGGTGTCACGGGCCAGGAAGTAGCGGTGCCAGAACCAGTCGGCCACCAGCGGGCTGCGGTTGCCCAGGCCGGGGAAGCCGACCAGGTTGCGCTGCCCGTCCAGCCAGTTGCGGAAGTTGGCCGGGATGTTGCGGTGGTAGACGAGCGAGTCCTCGGCGAACATGGCCTTGCCACCCGCCTCCTGCACCCGCCAGGCCAGGAGGGCGTCCTCGCCGAAGGCGCGCCCGGAGATCTGCGCCGTCAGCGAGTCCTTCTCGTCGAACCCGCCCACCGCCGCCACCGCCGCCGTGCGGTAGGCCACGTTGCAGGTTTCGAAGAAGGGGGTGGGCACGGTGATCCACTTGGTGTGGTCCCACGGGCCGGCCACGTCGCGGTCGGCCGGGTTGGCGTGGACCTGGCCCTGAATTACATCGCTGCCCGACTCCAGCGTGGCCAGCATGGCGGCCAGCCAGCCGGGCGTGGGCAGGCAGTCGTCGTCGGTGATGGCGACGTAGGGCGCCCGCACGAAGGAGAAGCCGTGATTGCGCCCACCGCCCGGACCTCGATTCTGGTCCAGCGTGGTGACGGCGATCCGGCCCGGTGCATGGCGGACGAGATCCTTCAGCGTCTCCCATGTGGTGTCGCCCGAGCCGTTGTCGACGATGACGACCTCGTACTCGTCGTGGGGGAGCGACTGCTCAATCAACGCGGTGAGCAACCCCTCGAGGAAGTCGGGCCGCCGGTAGCTGCTCACCACGGCGGCGATGCGCGGGGTCGCCCCCTTGTCCCAGGTCTCCGAGAACTCGACGTCGAAGGCCGGGGACTCCGTGGCGCTGCTCTCCGTGGCGCTGCTCTCCGCTGCAGCGCCCACCATCCCGGTGCCCACCACCCCGCCGCCCCCCGCTCCCGTTCCCGCGGCTCCGGTGCTCACAGGACGAACACGCCGTGCTCGAGCGACCCGCGCACGTGCCCGGCCATGCGGGCGGCGTCAACCACCGGGACCTGGAGGCAGAGGCGGAAGAAGTTGACGTTGCGCACCGAGGGGCGCTGCCACCACACATAGGGCAGGACGAGCAGGAGGGCGGGTCGGTAGCGCACGGCGGCCAACAGCCCGAAGAGAGCCAGGAAGAAGGCCGGGTCCTCGCGGCGGTAGGCCCAGGGGCGCCAGAAGGCCACCTGGCGGAAGCCGGGGTGCTTGGCCGCGCAGGCCACCAGCCGGCTCTCCAGGTACCCGTTCTTGACGAACCAGCGGAAGCCGCGCTGCTGCACCGGGTGGACCATGGCGGCCTCCGGGGCGAAGCCCTGACCGAAGCCGGCCTCCAGCACGCGCCAGCCGGCCGAGCAGTCCTCCCCGTAGTAGCGGATCTCCTCGTCGAAACCGCCGGTGATCTCCAGCACCCGGCGCGGGAAGAAGAGGTTGCAGCCCTCGAAGTAGGCCGTGGGCTCCTCGACCACTCGCCATATGTACCAGTCGGTGAGCCGGTTGATGCTCGCCCCCTCGGGTACGTGGGTCCGTCCCTGGATCACCCCGGCTCCGGGTTGGGCGGCCAGCGCATCCAACCCCGCCTCCAGCCACTTGGCCGAAGGGGTGCAGTCGTCGTCGAGAAAGGCGAGCGCCGGCGCGGTGGCCGCCCGCCAGCCCAGATTGCGGGCCGCCGCCGGGCCGCCGTTCACCGGGGTCTTGAGCACGCGCAAGCGGTAGGGGACCAGTTGGGCCAGCGCTTCGACCCGGGCCACCGTGTCGTCGGTGGAGCAGTCGTCGACCACCACGACCTCGAAGCGCTCGGCGTCCAACGTCTGCTCGGGCATCTCCTCGAGGATGGTGCTGATCAGCCCGGCGTTGTTGTAGGTCGGGATGACCACGGCGATCTCCACCGTCGCACTCACGACGGGCCCTGGTACAGCTTTTCCAGCAGCGGGCCGATGGAGAGGTCCCAGTCGAACTGTGCCGCGAACTGGCGGCAGCGGTCCGCCGTGGCCGGATCGTGGGCCAGAGCGAAGCCGGCTTTGAGAGCCTCCGCCAGTGACGCTGGATCATGAGGACGGGCCACCGCCCCGGTCTGGGGTGTCACCAGTTGCGGCGGCGCACCGTCGTCGGCCACGACGATGGGCGTGCCCGAGGCCAGCGACTCAATGAGCACCATGCCGAAGGAGTCGCCGATGGAGGGCAGGGCGGAGACCCAGGCCGAGGCGTAGCGGGGGGCCAGCCCGCTCGGGTCGCCGATGGGCAACATGGTCACCTGGGCCCGCACCCGCGGCGTGGCGGCGGCCAGCATGGCGTCGACGTTGCCGGGACCGCTCAGCCAGAGCTGGAGATCGGGGTATTCGTCCATGAGCAGCTCGGCGGCGGCCAGCAGGTCACCCAGGCCCTTGCGCGGCTCGGACAGGGCGCCCGAGAACAGGATGGTGGGCCGGGACTCGAGGGGCTGGGTGGAGGTGAACTCGCTCAGCCGCACCCCGCCGGGGATGAGGTCGCCGGCCCGGCCCCACTCGCTCATCAGAATGTCCAGGCTGAAGTTGGACATGCAGCCGTAGACGTCGACGTCGTGGACCAGCCGGGCCCGCACCTTGCCGTCGGAGATGGTGTCCCAGTACCACTTGAGCGGGCTGCCCAGCTCCTCGTAGACCGAGCGGGTCCCGGTGAAACGGCGCGTCCGGACCACGGCCAGGGCGTCGTAGGCCATCATGGAGTGCACGGCATCGAAGCGCCCGCGCAACAGGTGGGGCACGATGCGGCTGCCGAACCAACGTTCGTGCCGGGAGGGCTCGTCAAACATGCGGCGGAACTTCACCGTGGTGACCCCGTCCTCGTGCCGGCGCTCGGCCTTGGCCCCGGCGGTGAGGATGGTCACCTGGTGGCCGCGGGCCGCCATGCACCGCGCCGTCTCCACAATGATCCGTTCGGCCCCCCGGCGCACCTCGGGCCAGGAGTAGGGGTGTGTCACCGCCAGCTTCACGAGCGATCACGCTAATACGCCCTGACCTGCCCCTCGGCACGACAACAACATGACTTTTGTCGTGTTCACGTTTATTTCGCTGCACCTCAACAAATAGTGTCGAATCGCCCCTCCCGGTCCGACCATCGACCCGGAGTGTCGGGCCGCCGTATCGATGGTGACCGGCCATCAGCAGCCCGACCCTCGGGTGGGGCGCCCCGGCCGGGAATCGAGCCCGGTGCGCTCCCTTAGTCGTGGGGAGGCAGACACCCAGTCCCAGGGCGCTACTAAAGAAGGGTCGCTGTGGATGCCTGACCAGCGCTCCCTGACACGGTCGTCCGGCGCGCAACGTCGACTGATATTGTGAAGGTCAGTCGTGGGGAGGTAGTCATCGTGCGAAGGGGCCTACGGGCCCCATTTGCACGTCCGGGGCACTTTGGCGTGACCTTGGCCTGACGGGCCGAGACTCACTGCCCCCTCCAAGGACGGCTGTGCTCTTCAATCCTTCGAATTTCGACTAAGCACATGCCATGCACAGCGCGGTGACCACGTGAGTGATCTGGCCGGCAAGCGGGTCCTGGTGACCGGCGCCTCGGGCTTCCTGGGCTCCTACGCGGTGAAACGCCTGGTGGCTGAGGGGGCCCAGGTCTTCGCCGTCAGCTCCTCGGTCTCGGCTACCTCGCCCGAGCGCCTGGTCGAGGTGGTCGAGGACATTGAGCTGCTGGAGGCGAACATGCGCGACGCCTCCTCGCTAGCCCATGTGGTGGCGACCGCCCGGCCCGAGCTGGTGCTCCACCAGGCGGCGTTCACCCACGTCGGCAAGTCGTTCTCCCGTATTGACGAGAACATCCAGACCAACATTCAGGGCACGGTCAACCTGCTCCTGGCCCTCGATGGCCACTACGAGCGCTTCGTCTACATCGGCAGCGGCGACGTCTACGGCGACGTGCCGGTCCCGTTCCGGGAGGACGGGCCGGTCAGTCCGGCCAGCCCCTACGCCGTGTCCAAGTACGCCGCCGAGCGGTTCTGCCGCATGTTCCACCAGGCCTACGGCTGGCCCATCGTCTGCCTGCGCCCCTTCAACGTCTACGGGCCGCATCAGAGCCCGGACCGCATCATCCCCGAGCTGATCATCTCGGCCCTGAGCGGCCGGGACCTGAAAATGACCGAGGGGCTGCAGACCCGCGAGTTCATGTACGTCGAGGACGTGGCCGATGTCTTCGTGCGGGCACTCACTCAGCCCGGCATCGACGGTGAGGTGATCAACGTCAGCCACGGTGAAGAGGTGTCGATCCGCCAGCTGGCCCAGACCGTGCTGGACCTGATGGGCAACCCGGTCAAGGCCCTCTTCGGCGCCCTGGAGAACCGGCCCACCGAAATCTGGCGCATGTTCGGCGACAGCACCAAGGCGCGCCAGCTGCTGGGTTGGTCACCCACCACGTCGCTGGCCGATGGTTTGTCGCGCACCATCGACTGGTACCGCAGCCAGGAGAGGGCTTAATCGGAGAAGGCGTAACCAATCGCGCCCGAGCCTTAGAGGTACCCCAGCTCCTTCATTTTGCTGGCGATGCGCTCCTCTTCTTCCTTGTCCATCTCGACGTGCGGCGCCACGTGGACGACCTGGGAGACCGTGGCCTCCGCCTGATCGATCAGTTGGCGCAGGCCCGTCACCGCCCCGGCGGTGCCGTCGGGCACGGTTCCGTTGACCGCGATGGGGGAGGCTTCCAGGGGATCCTGGTCCAACCGGTAGAGGACCTCGCTGCCGTCACCGCGGCGCAGAAGTTTGAGGTCACCATTAACGGCACAGGTGGAGGAGGACACGAACGCCTGCACGGCGTCGTCGTCCAGCCCCCACTCGGTAATGACGTCCTCGATCTTGTCCGCCGTGGTGAGCGCTTCAATCTGGGCCACCGAACCGAGCCCGCTGTCCCGTTCGCCCCAGGGATGATCGTCCAGGCCCACGGCCTCGGCGATGGCGCGGGGCACATCGAGCAGGCTGGACAGGCCGCCAGCGCCGAAGCCCGGCTGAGAGGCGACCAAGGGCACGTGGAGCAAGCGGTCGTCCAGCGAGAAGCAGTGGCCCAGCAGCCCGCACTCGCCCAGGTTCTCCCCGTGGTCCGACGTCACGATCACGATGGTGTCGTCCAGCAGACCGTGCCCACTGAGGCCCTCGAGAAGCCGGCCCACCCAGTCGTCCATGGACAGGACCGAGCGCTGGTAGAGGTGGCGCATGCTCTCCAGCTCGGCCTGGGGCACCTCCTTGACCCCGAGCGACGTCTTCCAGATCGACTCCAGGGTCAGGTTGCTGCGGGCCTGGTCGGCCACCTTGATGCGGGCCAGCATTGACATGTCGTTGTAGGGCCGTGGCGGGAGGTAGGGGGAGTGGCACTCGGTCAGGTTGACGAACCAGAAGAACGGCTGCTGGGCGCCGGCGTCCATCCACGAGTCCAGGATGGCCCCGGCCTGGAGGGCACCGTCGTCGGTGCGGGCGCGGGCCCCCTGCAGCGCCCAGCGCAGCCGGGCCCGCCGGCCGGTGTCCGACATGGCGACGGCCCGGGGTGCCACCACCGAGGCGAACGAGTCGAAGCCGAAGTCGAACCCGCTGTGGGCCGAGATCCACAGGTTGGCGCTGACGGCACCGGTGGCGTAGCCGTGCTGGCGCAATACCTCAGGCAGCCAGCGATCCTTGACGGCGGCGATGGCCGGCGTGCAGCTCTGAGGCACGTTGTCGACCACGCAGAGGCCCAGGGTGCGGGGGAGCTCTCCACTGAACATGGAGGCGTGACCGGGCACGGTCCAGTTCGAGGTGGATCGCACATGGTCGAAGCTCTGACCGGTGCTGGCCATCTGGGCCACGCTCGGCGTGGCGCCACGCGCGGCGCCCCAGGGCTCGAAGGCGTCGGCCCGAGCCGTGTCCATCACCACGAGGACAATGTTGGGCGGCATGAGGCGGCATCTTAGAACCGGGCCAGAGGCCCACAGGGGTTGGGCGTCCTGGTCATTGGTATGTTGACCCGGTGACCAGACCGGGGCGACTCTCCTGTGCCGCCCCAACGAGGCCAGCTGCATGAGGCTGCGACCCCGCTCACCGGGCGAGTCAGCCCCGATGCCGCCACCGCCGCGGACCCCGGCTCCGGCCCCGGCCTCGCCCCCAGCACCCGCACCATCCGCAGTATCCGTGGCCACCGGCCCGACGCCGCCCGACGGCGCCAACCACTTCATGGTCGTCGTCCTGGACAGCCTGCGCTACGACGCCTGGATGGAGGCCGCCCCCACGACGTTGGGCCGCCTCGGCCCGGTGCAGCGACGTTTCAGTTACGCCACCTGGACTGCGCCCTCGCACTACAACCTGCTGATGGGGCTCTTGCCCCACACCAGCCCGGTCGGGGTGTACGCCTCGGAGTACTACAAGGAGGACTTCCAGCGGTACTCCGAGCGCCTGG
>DASZMA010000193.1:0-71956 GCA_035552095.1 Acidimicrobiales bacterium
GGTCCCGCTGCTCGACGTTGCCCTGGCGGCGGCCGATGTGGGCCGTCTCCCGTTTGAACGTCCCCAACGCATGGAGTCGATTCTCGGTCCCCACCCCGCCTGAAGCCGGGGAGGCCACCGTGGCTAGATATCTCGACTGAGGGAGGCGAGTGGGCCGAGTGGCCGGCGAGGCGACGTCAGGCCGAGGTCAGGGTCACGCCGTCACGCCGTCACGCCGTCACGCCGTCACGCCGTCACGCCGTCCCGTTGGGCGGGTTCAGCGTCGGCATTTGGAGGGCACTCAACACTTCAGAGCGGTTGGACGGGTCCGGGGCCAGCGGGCCACCGGCCACCGGGGTCATCCACACGTGCATCATGGGCTGGGTCACCGCATTGGCGCTGCCGGGCGCACAGGTGGCGCCGCTGTCGGTGCCGACGACCTTGCCGGCGCTGAAGCAGAGGTTGGTGTGGATGTGCCACTGGGTCAGGCAACCCCCGGGCTGAGGCGGGGGCGCACCGGCGCTCCGTTCGGGCATCAGGTACATGGCGGCCAGGAGCACGGCTCCGTGGGCGGTGTTGGCGTAGACCAGCACGGGGATCGATGAGGGAGTGAGCGCCTCGCCCTGACGGTAAATGGACGGGTTGATGTAGTGGACGATCTTCTTGCCGCTAGGGGTGACCGGCACGTAGCCGGCCGCCTTGGCCGCGGCCAGGCTTCGGTAAGGCGTGGCGGCCGACACCGTCTGATTGACCAACGTGACCGCAGCCTGTTGCTGGGCTGTGCTCGGGTGGGTCGTGCAGTTGGGCGTGGCCATCTTCATTCCGGGCCCCATCGCCGCCATGTCGTCGGGCCACGAGATCGGCCCGGCCGGCGAGGTGGTCGCCAACGAGAGTGCGTGGTCGGACCCGGCGGAGGACATGGAGGGCATTGAGGGCATCGTCGTCGAGGTCGCAGTTGCGCCGGCCGCCGCCGTGGTCGTCGCCGGGCCGTCCGCGCTGGCGATGGCGCCGGTGCCGAGCAGGGTCACCAGAGCGACCGGGATGGCGGCCAGGGCCAAGCGGTATTCACCGGTCGGCGAGTCGGCGGGTCGGGGAGTCAAAACCGGCGAGAGGACGACCAGGGCCGCCGCCAGCTCAATGGTCGTCGTCAGCAGGCCGACCAGATCCATCGTCTCCCAGCCGGTCAGGATGTACAGGGCGTAGGCCCCGGCCGTCCCGCCCAGCATGGCCACCGACAGGGCGCGCCAGTGCGGCCGGCTGGTGAAGGTCCACCAGAACGTCAGCGCGAAGCCGATGGCGTCCACCACGAAGAGGAGGGCGGTGACCCGCTCGTCACCCCAGTGGGTGGGGACGATGGCGGCGTGGACCAGTGCCCCGACCAACGAGGCGAAGAGGACCGCCTTGGCCGTGAAGGTGAGGTGGTCGTAACGAGCCAGCAGCCGCTGGGCCCACTCGTGTCGGGCCAGGGCCCGCAGGCCGCTCAGGGCCACCCAGAGCACGGGCATGACCAACACCAGGACCACCAGTCCGGGCAGATGCTCGGAAGGGACGGAAAAGGTGCCGTTGGCTCCAGTCATCTGCATGGCCACCGTTGCCGTCGTTGCCACCGTGTCCACCATGGAGGCGACCCTAAGCCCCGAATGTGAGGGTTCCATGAGGTGCGGGTAAGCGGTGTGTCAGCTGGGACGATCCGGCCCGCGCCGCCGGCTCCCGACCGCTCACATGACTGTCCGATGGCCCGCCTGGGTATGGGTACGCGCAAATGACGATCTCGACTGACCTCTTCGCCGGCCGCTACCAGCTCGGCTCCCTGCTCGGCCAGGGCGGGATGTCCGACGTCTATCGGGCCGTCGATCAGGAGAGCGGGGACCCGGTGGCGGTCAAGGTGGTGCGCTCGGGTGACCCGGAGCTGGCCCGCCGGCTGGCCCAGGAAGTCAAGGTGCACCAGCGCATGGAGCACCCCGGTCTGATCCGCCTGCTCGATACGGGCCTGGCCAACGGACAGGCCTACCTCGTCATGGAGCTCATCGACGGAGCCACCCTGGCCGCCTCCCTGCGGGGTGGGCCGTTGGGGGCCCGGCTCACGGCCAAGCTCGGCGTCATCCTGGCCGGCGCTCTCGGCTACGTGCACGCGCAGGGGATCGTGCACCGCGACGTCAAGCCGTCGAACATCATGTTGTGCGTCGAGGGCCGCGCCCTCCTGGGCGACTTCGGCATCGCCCGCGTGCTCGATGCGTCGACCTTCACCATCGATGGCACCACCCTCGGCACCGCCGCCTACATGGCGCCCGAGCAACTCGAGGACAATCACGTCGGCCCGAGCGCCGACATCTGGTCGCTCGGCATCGTGTTGCTGGAGTGCCTGACCGGGCGCCGGGTCTACCAGGGCACCTCGAGCGAGATCCTGGCCCGCCGGCTGGCCGGCCCGGTGCCGCTGCCCGCCGATCTGCCCGTCCCGTGGAAGCTGGTGCTCAGCGGCATGCTGGACCACCGCCCGGCGCAGCGCCTCGACGGGGGACAGGTGGCGTCCCTGCTCGCCGCGCCCGCCTTCGCCGTGCCGTGGACGCCGGCGCCGATTTCGGAAACCGAGTCTGAAGTAGCGACCGTGCCTTTGGATCTGACCGCCCTGGCTCCCGGTCGCCTCGGCGCGGCGGCCCCCGTCCCCACCGCCACGCACACCGTCGTGAGTCCGGCCAGTCCGACCAGTCCGACCAGTCCGACCAGTCCGGGCGGGCCGACTGACGGCAGCGGTGCCGCCCGGCACGCCCGCACTGCCGGGCCCCATCGGCGCCCCTGGCTTATCGCCGCCGTCGTGGCCGTCGTCGCTGCGGTGGCACTGGGCAGCGCGCTGGCCTTCGGGTTGGGGTCGGGGCCGCCGGCCCACCCCACCTTGACCGCGTCCCATCAGTCCACCACCACGAGCACGAGTTCCACCACGACGACGACCACAGTGCCGCCGCCGACCGGGCCCAGCGCCCTGGCCGCGCTGGTGGGCGACGTGGCTACGGCGGTCGACGCGGGCACGCTGGATCCGGCCACCGGCCGCGCCATCACCAACGAGGCGCAACAGGCGCAGTCCGAGGCGGCGTCGGGACACCCCAATCAGGCGGCCAACGACCTGCAGCAGGCGGCCAGCACCATTGCCGCCGGGGAGCAGAGAGGGACCATCCCGGCCGACGAGGGGGCGACGCTGCAAAGTGACCTCTCCACCTTGGCCGGCGCTCTCGGCCTCAGCGCGGCCGCCACGCCGCCGACCACGCCGACCACCACGCCCGACACCTCGCCGCTGAACTCACTCCTCAGTCCGGGTTCGGGCCCGGGCAAGAAGCCCGGCCACGACGGTCAAGGGGGATAGAAGCGCTAAATCAGCGCTGTGGGCGCTAAAGTAGCGCCATGGCAACCATTCAGATCCGCAATGTCCCTGAAACGGTCCATCGCACGTATCAGCTGCGGGCCGCCACTGCCGGCATGAGCCTGCAGGAATTCCTGTTGGCCGAGCTGGAACGCAATGCGGCCCAGCGCACCCCGGGCGAACTGGTGGCCGAAACCGAGGAGCGGCTCCGGCTCGAGGGGACTGGAGGTTTCGCGCCGCACTCCGCGGCGGCCTACGTCCGGGCCGACCGCGCATCACACTGACGCCATCGACGTGAGCGTGATTGATGCGTCGGTTTTTGTGGACGCCCTGGTTGGCGTGGGACGCCACGGCGACGCCGCGCGGGGCGAACTCCGTGACCTGACTGCGCTGGCGGTCCCCGCCATCTTCGGGGCCCAGTCGACCTCAGCGCTCCGCGGCATGGTGCAGCGCGGCGAACTGGCGGTAGCGAGGGCCAACGTGGCGCTCGAACAAGTGCGACGGGTGCGGACCATTCAGTACCCGTTCGAGCCCTTCACGGCCCGGGTCTGGGAGTTGCGGGACAACCTGACGGTCTATGACGCCTGGTACGTCGCCCTGAGCGAATGGCTCGGAACCGATCTGGTGAGCGGTGATGATCGCCTTTGTAGGGCGCCCGGCCCGCGCTGCGTGATCCGACTGCCCGGCCGTTAACGGAGTCGGGCCAGCGCCCGCGCCACCCGACCCGCACCGCTGACGGCAGCGGCCAGCCCGAGCAGCATCAGGATCCCGGCGCCCAGCAGCAGCGGCGGGGCCAGCGGGGCGGTCGACCCGACGACGCCGTTGCCGAAGAACCACGGCGCGTCGGCCGCGATCGCGCCCCACCAGGTGAGGGCAGATCCGATGACCACGACCATGACGACCGTCAGGGCCAGCGCCAACAGCCCCAGCAGGCGGAGCACGCTCGGGGTGAGCACCAGTTGGCGGGTCGCCTTGACTGCCACGGCGGAGCACAGGCTGACGGTGGCGATGATCATCAGCACCCAGATCAGTCCCACCAATTGGTAGGAATGGAAGCCGGCATTGCGGGCCGAAGGGCTCAGGTGGTGGGCCCATACGACCACGCCGACCCCCAGCGCCACGGTGGCGCTCCCCACCCCGAGGGTGAGCAGGACCCGGCGGCGGATGGCGGCCCAGCCGCCGTCACGCAGGGAGCGGAAGAAGGCCGGGAGGACGACCACCAAGGCGGCCAGCACAAGGGCGGCGCCGATGGCTGCGGCCACCGCTACGGCGGTGAAGGCCGCCGAGGGAATCGCGCGGTCAGCCCGCGGCGTGGCCCGGGCCCAGTGCTCGGTGAACTTGGCGAAGGCCGAGCCGGCGATGACGAAGGCCGACCAGGCGCACAGCACCAGCAGCGCCCCGGCCCGCAGCCGCTCGCCCGGCGGTACGGCGTCGCCCATGAGCCCGGCGCCGCGCAGGCGCTCCACCGTGCCCGACCACGCCAGTCGAAGTCGGCCGCCTCGCGAAAGTCCGCCCTCGCCGTAGGTGTCCTCCATCAGCGCGGTCAACTCCACGCCGTAGCGGGCGCGCCAGGCGGCGGGGTACCAGCGCAGCGCCCGGTCGAACTGGTCAAACTGGTCAGGTCGGTCAGGTCCCGTCATCGGACCGACCCCACGGCGAGGGTGGCGGTGTCGGCACCCAAGCCGCCGGTCCGGCCTCCGAACCGGGTGGCCAGGCCGAGGCGAAGGGCGCCCACCTCGGCCAGCGATCGCATGTCGCGCACCACGTCGGCCAGGGCGCTGCGGCCGCTGGCCGTGATCCGGTAGGGCTGACGCCGCTCGTCGCTCCCCGTGGGCTCAATGAGACCCCGCTGCTCCAGCCGGGTGATGGCGCCGTAGAGCGTGCCCGGGCCCAAGGTGACGCCGGCGAACTCGGCAATGTCCTTGGTCAGGGCATACCCGTGCTTGGTGCCCGAGGCCAGGCTGGTGAGGATGAGGACGGAGGGCTCGTTGGGCCGGCCCAGCCCGGTCTCGTTCTGTGCGGTGCGCTTTGCCATGACCATGACCTTACTACGTACGACGTAGTAATTGGAAGCGCACTGGTCATTCGGGCCTGTAAAGGCGGCCCGTCAACGTGCACAATGGGAGGCAGGAGCCGCCCATGTTCGAACGATTCACCGACCGCGCCCGGCACGTGCTCGTGCTGGCCCAGGAGGAGGCCCGCCTCCTCAACCACAATTTCATCGGTACCGAGCACCTCCTCCTCGGCTTGATTCATGAGCGGGACGGCTTGGCGGCCCAGGCCCTCAGCGCGGCTGGTGTCACGCTGGAGTCCGTCCGGGCCGCGGTCGAAGAGATCCTGTCCGGCGTCACCAGCCTCGATACGGGGTCGCCCCCCTTCACCCCCCGGGCCAAGAAGGTCCTCGAATACTCGCTGCGCCAGGCGCTCCAGCTGGACCACGCCTACATCGGCACCGAGCACCTCCTCCTCGGGCTGCTGCGCGAGGGCGAGGGCGTGGGCTGCCGGGTCCTGGTCGGTCTCGAGGTCGACCTGGAACAGCTGCGCTACACGGTCCTGCAGATGCTCGACGACTCACCCGGGGCACCCGACCTGACTGACCCGTCCGACCCGTCCGGCCGGCCCATCCGCTCGACCTTCGTCGGGAGGACCCCCGGCGCCATTCAGCGGGAGGGCGACGAGCAGTTGCGCCGTGAGATCGAGGCCGCGCTCACCACCGACCCGAGCTCACAGTTGCTGCGGCGCTACTTAGCCGGTGAGGTCAGCGAGGCGGACCTGGGTGAGGGGTCGGTCACCCGCGCCCTGGCCGAGACGGCGGTGCACCTGCAGGAGCTGCTGTTGAAAATGACGCAGCGATTCCTGCCGCCGTCGACGTCGCCGTCGACCTGACTAGGCCGGCAGTTCGGGCACCAAGGTCGCCTCGCAGAGCCCGACCGGGACCTTCACGCCCTTGAGCCGCCGGGCCTTCAGGCGGCCGAAGCGCACCCGGGCCCAGCCCTCCGAACCAGCTCCCTGGCAGATCTCCTCGCTGACCAGGACCTGACCGCCCTTGGCCTGCTCGCAGACCCGGGCCGTCACGTTGACCACGTGCCCGACGATGTCGGTCCGGGTGAGCACGGCCTGGCCCATGTGCACGCCGGCCCGCAGGCGCAGCGGCGGGGGAGCGGTGGCCAACAGGTCGAGCGCGGCCCGCACCCCGGACTCGGGCCGGGGAAAGGTACACAGGAGCCCGTCGCCCAGGTGTTTGACGATCTTGCCGTTCCACTGACGCACCACCGGCCCGGCCCGGCGGTGATGTTCGTCAATGAGGGTGATGGCCGCCGCGTCACCATTGGCGTCGGTGTAGGCGGTGAACCCTTCCAGGTCGGTGAAGACGACGGTGATCGGCCGCTCGGGGCCACCACCGGGGGCGCCCTCGCCGTTGCCCGAGGACAGCAGCTGCACGGCGGTCAGCCCGAGCGAGGACAGTTTCGAAGGCTTGCGCTCCACGGCGCGCTCGAGGAAACGGCGCAGAATGTCGCTCGGCGCGCTCGATGAGATGGGGCCCTGCCCCGGCGCCTCCAGCCATTGGCGGTCGACCAGGCCGATCTCCAGCGCGGCCGCCGCATCCTCGGGGTCGTTGCGGATCATCTCGGCTGCCTTGCGCGCCGTGGCCCGGCGCAGAGCCAGGAAGGTGGCGGCGCCGGTCTCGCGGGCCCGTCCGCCCCGTCCACGGCCGCCGCCCCGTCCACGGCCGCCGTCCCGGCCGCCGCCCCGTGCGTCGCTCACCCGGCCCAAGTTACCGGCCCGTCCCTGTCCTCCGAGACGCCGCGCTCGGGGGAGGACAACGCGGGCAGGTGGAGGCGGCGGGTCACTTCGACCGCTTCGAGCAGCCGGCGGTCGTGCGAGACCAGCAACAGCGTGCCGTCGAAGCCGGCCAGGGCGGACTCCAGCTGCGCGATGGCGGGGAGGTCGAGATGGTTGGTCGGCTCATCGAGCACCAGGAAGTTCACCCCCAGCGCGGCGAACGCGGCCAGCTCGGCCCGGGTGCGCTCGCCCGGCGACAGCGAGCCGGGCGGACGGGTGGCGGCATCGGGGCCGAGACCGAACTTGGCCAGCAGCGACCGGGCTTGAGACAGCGGGAGATCGGCGCCGACCCGGTCGACCAGCGCGTCGACCACCGTAGGGGCGCGCCCGAGGATGCGCCGGTCCTGGCCGAGCTCCCCACGTACGACGCTCGGCCCGAGCCAGCGCGTCCCGGCGGTCAACGGGAGCCGGCCCAGCAGGGTCTCCACCAGCGTGGACTTGCCCGAGCCGTTCGGCCCGACCAGGGCCACCCGGTCGGCCCAGCCGATCTCCAGGGTCAGCGGCCCCAGTCCGAACGAGCCCCGCTCGACCACGGCGCCCTCCAGGCGGGCCACCACGGCCCCCGAGCGCGGCGCCTGGGCGATGCTGAAATGCAGGTCCCAGCCCTCCCACGGCTTCTCCACCACCGCCATGGCATTGAGCGCCCGCTCGGTGCGCCGGGCCCGCGACGCCAGCTTCTCCGTCTTGTTGATGTGCCAGTCCCGCGCCGACTTGTCGTTATCGCGGGGGTTGCTCTTGGCCCTGTTCACGCTGGCCGAGGCCCACTGGCGTTCGCGCTGGGCCCGGTCCTTCAGCCCCCGGCGGGCCGCCTCGTAGGTGCTGAAGGCTTCGGCGGCGTGGATCCGGTCGGCCGCCCGCTCGGCCTGGTAACTCAACCAACCGCCGCCGTAGAGCTGGCCCTGGTGGGAGTGCTCATCAAGCTCCAGCACGTCGGTCACCGCGCCGTCGAGGAAGGCCCGGTCGTGCGAGACGATCACCATCCCGCCGCGGCGCCCGCGCACCAGTGCCTCCAGCCGGGCCAGCCCGTCGAAGTCGAGATCGTTGGTCGGCTCATCGAGCAACGTGAGGTCGAAGCGGGCCAGCACCAGGGCGGCCAGCGCCACCCGGGCCTCCTGCCCTCCCGAGAGCGTGGCCACCTCCCGATCGGCCAGGGCCGGGTCGCCGCCCAGTCCCAACTCGGCCAGCACGGTGGTGAGCCGGGCCTCGAAGTCCCCGGCCGACAACGACTCATAGCGCAGCAGGGCCACGGCGTAGCGGTCATCGGCTTCTGGTCGGCCCGAGCCGAGGCCGGCCGCCGCGTCGGCCAGTTCGGCTTCGGCGGCGGCCACCCCGGTCCGTCGATACAGCAGCGCGCGCACCGACTCGCCCGGCTGCGCCGCCTGTTCCTGGGCCAGATACCCGATGGTGGCCGTGGGCGGGTCCACCTGCACCGTGCCCGAGAGGGGCGCCGTCAGGCCGGCCAGGATCTGCAGCAGCGTGGATTTGCCCACCCCGTTGGGTCCCACCACACCGAGACAGGTGTCCGGGCCGACGGACAGCGAGACGTCGTGGAGCACGGTGTGGCCAGCGCGTTCATGGGTGAGGCGGCGGGCGACCAGTGTCGCCTGGGGTGAGTGCATTGGGGAGATCTCCGGGACCGAGGGTTGACGAACGGGATGCGGCGCCGCCACGGGGCGGCCGTTCAACGCAGGGTTCACCGGGATTACCTCACCGGATCAGGTTAGCCAATGGCGGGGCGTCGGCGGTGCCGCCGAACCTGACTTGGGGTTTTCGGGCGGGCTCCGTCTAATCTCGCGCCCGGACCGGCTTTGAGCAGCGCGCCGGTCTGACTGTCTGACTGTCTCACTGTCTGTTCCAATCGAGTCAAGTAGGGGGCCTGCACCAATGCCGATCGCCATCACCGACGAGCACCAGGAGCTGGGGGCCAGCGTGCGAGGGGTGCTCACCGCCCACAAGTCGCTCCAGGCGGCGCGGGCCCTGCTCGAGTCCGACGACGAGCCCCGCCCTTCTTACTGGGGCGAGATGGCCTCGCTCGGCTGGCTCGGCATCCACCTGCCCGAGGAGTTCGGCGGCTCGGGGGCCGGCCTGCTCGAACTGGTCGTCGTGCTCGATGAGTTGGGCCGCCAAGCCGCCCCCGGCCCCTTCCTGCCCACGGTGTTGGCTTCGGCACTCATCGCCCAGAGCGGCACCGGGGAGCAGAAGGCCCGGCTCCTGCCCGGTCTGGCTGACGGGTCGGTGACGGGGGCGCTCGGCTTGGGACTCGCCGACGCCGGCTCCCTCACGTTGTCGGGCGGCACGCTGGAAGGTGACGCCGGCGCCGTCCTGGGTGGGCGCGCCGCCGACCTCATCCTCCTGCGCGTCGGCGAGGACGTGGTGGTGCTGCACGCCGACACGCCCGGCCTGGTCCTCACCAGCCCGACCGACCTCGATCCGACCCGCCGCTCCGTCAACGCCGTCGCCACCGCGGTCGCCGTCGACCCTGCCAACATTCTGTCCGGCGCGGCCCGGCGGGCCGTCGCGTTGGCCCGCACCCTGGGCGCGGCCGAGGCCGTGGGGGGCATGGCCGCCTGCACCGACTACGCCGTCGAGTACGCCCAGCAGCGGGTGCAGTTCGGCCGCACCATCGCCACCTTCCAGGCCGTCAAGCACCACTGCGCCAACCTGCTGGTGGCGGCCGAGCTGGCCACCGCCGCCGTCTACGACGCCGCCCGGGCCGCCTACGACCCGTCCGACCCGTCCGGCGACCAGTTCGTCCTCACCGCCGCCATGGCCGCCACGCTGGCCTTCGGGCCGGCGGTGTACAGCGCTCAGATGAACATCCAGGTGCACGGGGGCATCGGCTTCACCTGGGAGCACGACGCCCACCTGTACCTGCGCCGGGCCCTGGTGCTCAACGCCCTCCTCGGCACCCCGGCCGACGCCGAGGACGTCACCACCCTCACCGCGGCCGGCACGACGCGGGAGGTGACGCTCGACCTGCCGCCCGAGGCCGAGACCATCCGGGCCGACGTGCGGGTCGAGGCCGAGCGCCTGGCCACGCTGGCCGGGGACGCCCAGCAGCAGCGTAAGGCGCTGATCGAGTCCGGGCTCATGGTGCCGCACTGGCCCCGCCCGTGGGGCCGTGAGGCCGGCGCCGTGGAGCAACTCGTCATCGATGAGGAGCTGGCCCGGGCCGGCGTCAAGATCCCCCCGCTCGGCATCACCGGCTGGAACATCATGACGGTCAACCAGTACGCCACGGCCGATCAGGTCGAGCGCTGGGTCCTCAAGACGTTGATGGGGGAGTACGTCTGGTGCCAGCTCTTCAGTGAGCCCGACGCCGGCTCCGATGCCGCCGCCGTCAAGACGCGCGGCACCCGGGTCGACGGCGGCTGGGTGGTCAACGGCCAGAAGGTGTGGACCAGCGGGGCGCAGTACAGCCACCTCGGCCTGGCTACCGTGCGCACCGACCCCGACGCGGCCAAGCACGCTGGCATCACCACCATGGTCATCGACATGCACGCCGACGGCGTCGAGGTGCGCCCGCTCCGTCAGATCACCGGCAACTCCGACTTCAACGAGGTCTTCTTCAACGACGTCTTCGTGCCCGACGACGACGTGGTCGGCGTGGTCGACGACGGCTGGACGGTGGCCCGCTCCACCCTCGGCAACGAGCGGGTCTCCATCGGCGGCGGCTCCGGCGGCATCTTCCCCAGCATGGATCTGCTCTCCTTGTTGGACCGCCACGGTGACCGTGTCCCCGGCGCGGCGGCACGGGTCGGTGCCATCTTGACCAAAGACCACGCCCTCAAGGTGCTGAACCTGCGCCGGGCCCAGCGGGCCGTCATCGGCGGCGGCCCGGGGCCCGAGGGGAACGTGACCAAGCTGGTGCTGGCCGAGCACGGCCACGACCGGGCGGCGCTGCAAGCTGATCTGGTGGGCCCTGAGCTGGCCTTTCTGGTCGGGGACGGTGCCTTCGCCGGCTTCACCCAGCTGGCCACCCGGGCCATGTCCATCGCCGGGGGGACCTCGGAGATCACCCGGAACCAGATAGCTGAGCGCATCCTGGGCATGCCCCGGGATCCTCTGAATAAGTAGGCTTCCGACCGCCAGGAAGGGCATTTCCGGTCGTTATCCAACCAGGGTTGGGCGAAAAGTCAGTACCCTTCACCGAGGCCAGAGTGGGGAGAGCCAACATGCGGGCAATGTCGGGGCGTGGGTCAAGGTTGAAAGCTGCGTGCGTCGCGGCCGCTGCCCTGGGCGCCGTGGTGGTGCCCAGCGCCGTCGGCGCGGGGTCGGCGTCGGCTGGTTTGTCCCTGCCCGGTCTGACGTCCACGCTGTCGTCGCTGTCCGCGCTGCAGACCACCATGGCCCCGCTCGCGGCCGGGTTGGGCCCGATCCTCGGACCGCTCGGGCTGTCCAAGCCCGCGGCGCCCGCCGCGGTGGCCACCCCGACCCCCGCCCCGGCCTTGGCTCCAGCCGGTGCGCAGCCCCTGGCCCCGACGTCGGTGACCGCCGTCCAGGACGCGCCGTCACCTGACATCACCGTCAACTGGGTCAATGCCACCACCGGCACCCCGGCCACCGGGGCCGTCGTGGTGCTCAACAAGGTGACCGGAACCACGTCGAGCGCGGTGACGTCGATCACCTGTGGCAACTGCACCACTTCTACCTTGCGGAGCCTGTCGTTCGGCACCTCGTATCAAGCCGTCGTCACGCCCACCACCAGTGCCGGCTCGGGGACCCCGGCCAAGTCGCCGATCGTCACGCCGACCACGACGTGCACGGTCGGTGCCTGCGTCGCGCTCGATGCGACGGCGCCCATCGGTGCGGCCAACCACGCCGCCTCCGGTCTCGTCCAGTCCTTGAACCCGATGGGCAACGACGGGGCCGACGTGGTGGCGCTCGACACCTCCATGTACCGGGGCGCCCCCAAACCCGAGGCCAACAACACCTTCGACTGGTCGAGTTACAACCTGGCCACGGCGGCCGGCGCCAAGACGACGGTGGGCCTCGACGGACTCTGGAAGGTCGACAACAACAACAGTGCTCCCACCCCGTGGTCGAACTGGTCCGCCTACTCGAGTTGGGTCACCGCCACCGTCAAGGCGTTGGAGGCCAGTGGGAAGGAGATCGACTACTGGTCGGTGTACAACGAGCCCGGGGGCAACGACAGCTTCTACAACGCCGCCGGGTACGCGTCGGAGACCCCCGCTCTCCTGCTGCAGCAGTTCCTGGTGGCCTACCTGGCCATCAAAGCGGCCGACCCGAACGCCAACGTCATCGGTCCCGATCTCGAGGAGTGGTCCGACTACCCGAGTCAATACGCGGTGAACGGTCACTCCTTCGACATGGTGACCTTCTTGAACTACGCGGTGGCCAACAACATCAAGTTGGCGGCGATCGCGTGGCATGAGATCGACAACACCTCGTCGGCGATTCCCGAAGAGAACACCCTGCTGCCGGCCATGGTCGAGGACCACGTGGCCGATGCCCGCGCCCTCATCGCCGCCCGCCCGTCGTTGGGCCACCCCCAGATCTTCATCAACGAGTACGGCATGCCCGACGTGCAGAAGATCCCGGGCTGGGACGTGGCCTACCTCTCCGCCCTCACCGATGCCGGCGTCAACTTCGCCAACCGGGCCTGCTGGAATGGCGACTGTCTGGACCCGGACCTCGACGGGCTGATCTCGACCACCGGCACGACGCCGCAGGCCGACTTCTACGACCGACTGGTCTACGCCTCCATGTCGGGCAGCATGATCGCCGCCACGTCGACCAGCGACACCGTCACCGCCCTCGGCTCCTTCAACTCGACCACCGGCACGCTGGTCGGACTGGTGGGCCGGGGCGTGGGCTGCTCACAGAACACCGGGCTCTGCCCGTCCAGTTGGCCCGACTACAAGCGCGCCACCCAGACCGAGGTCATCGTCACTATGACCGTCCCGTGGACGTCGGGTTCGGCCAAGGTCATCCTGACCCACATCTCGGGCGCCCTGCCGATACTGGGCAGCAGCGCCCCCAGTTCGTCCGTGCAGACCGTCACCATCGTCCCGACCGGCAACGGCAAGGGGACGATCACCGTTCCCATCGGGTCGTTCGCTGACGGCGACGCCTACGGCATGACGGTCACCCACTGACCGTCTGACCTACTCCACGACGGAGAGCGTCACCTCGATGTTGCCCCGGGTGGCATTGGAGTACGGGCACACCTGGTGGGCCCGCGCCATCAGCGCCTCGGCGGTGGCCTTGTCCAACTTGGGCGCGTAGACGACCAGGCCCACGGTCAGACCGAAGCCGCCGCTGTCCAGCATGCCGATGCCGACACTGGCCGATACCTCGGTGCCGTTGACGTCGAGCTTGTCCTGCCCGGCCACCAGCTTGAGGGCCGAGTGGAAGCAGGCGGCATAGCCGGCGGCGAAGAGCTCCTCGGGGTTGGTCGCCCCGCCCTGACCGCCCATCTCCTTGGGGATGCGCAGGTCCATGTCGATGAAGCCGTCGTCGCTGCGGGCGTGCCCGTTGCGGCCGTCACCGGTGGCGTGGGCGGTCGCGGTGTAGAGGACGTTCATAGGGGACTCCTATCACTGGGGCGTCGGTGTGCTCGTTTGCAACTTAGGGGGACGGCGACCGGATGGCGACGGTTCTGCAACGTTCCCGCTCAGGGGGCGCATCTACGCTCGTCCGGGAGACGCCGGCAGGGGAACCCGGCGCAGGGGGAGATCAGGTGCACACTGTTGTGCGGACCGCCGTTGCGGTCCCCGAAGCGCAGGTTGACCCGGTCGTGGTCGAGCCGACCGGACCCCGTCCCCGCCCCCGCCCAGACGTCCCCGCCGTCCGTCGCCCCCTGCCGCCCTGGGCCATCGCCCTGGCCGGGCTGGCCGTCGGGATCAGCCTCCTGGTCACCATCACGCTCTCCCGCCGCCTCTCCACCGACGTGTTCTGGCAGTTGGCCGCCGGCCAGTGGATGCTGGCGCACCACCACGTCATCGGCCTGGACCCGTTCAGCTACACCGAATCCCACCACCGCTGGGTGGCGGATGAGTGGGGCTCCGAGGTCGTCCTGGCCTCCATGTACAAGGTCTTCGGCGCGGCGGCGTACAACCTGATCTCCATCCTCACCGGCACCCTCTGCCTGGTCTGCACCATGCTCTACGCCCGCGCCCTGGGCGCCCGGGGCGGGCGGCTGGCCGGCATCGCCATCCTCATGGCGCTCGGCATCGCCGCCTTCGTCACCCAGGACCGCGGCCTGTCGTTCTCGCTCATCTGGCTCCCGCTCGAGCTGCTCATCCTGGCCCGGGCCCGGACCAACCGGCGCTGGCTCCTCGGCCTGCCCGTGCTCTGCCTGCTCTGGGTCAACACGCACGGATCGATCCTCCTCGGCCTGGCCGTGCTCGGCGCCGAGCTGGGCTGGTCACTGGTGCCCGAGCGCTTCGTCGTGGGTGGCCTCGGCCGTTCCTCGCATCCGGGCGCCCTGGCCCTGGCTGCCCTGGCCAGCCTGCTGGCCTCCTGCGTCTCGCCCTACGGCCCAAAGCTGCTGACCTACGACCTCAACGTGGCCCGCAATCCGCAGATCAGCCAGTACATAGAGGAGTGGAAGTCTCCGGATTTCCACTCGTTACTGGTGCTCCTCTTCGTCGGGGTGCCTCTCGTCGTACTTGTGCTGGCCCTGCGCCGGCGCCGCTTCCTGCTCCTCGAGGCCACCTTGGGCGTCGCCTTGTTCGTGGGGACGCTGCACTCGGTGCGCATCGTGATCTACCTCATGGTGGTATCGGCTGGGTTGGCCGCCAGCCTGCCGGCGCGGCGGGCGTGGGGCCCCCGGGCCCGACGCCTGATCGGGGCGAGCGTCATTGGCTTATTGGTGGCGTTGGTGGCGGTGCCGTCCGTGCCGGCCGGCTCGGTGTCGCTCGATACCCCGGTCCAGGCCTTCACCTTCCTGGCCCCCCACCCCGGCCGGATCTTCACCGAGTACACCTGGGCCGACTACGCCATCGCCCGGCACCGGGCCACCTTCGTAGATGGGCGCACCGACCTCTTCGTGGGCCCCGTCCTCAGTGACTATTTCGCCGTGGCCGATCTGACCGCCCGGCCCGATCCCGTTCTCTCGCGCTACCGCGTGGACTTCGTGGTGTGGGCGCCGCACACCCCGCTGGCCCAGTACCTGGCCGGCGACTCCCGCTGGGAAGTGGTCGATCGCACCTCGCAGTCCGTCGTCTTCGCCCGCCGCACGGCCTGGGCGGCCCGATCGTGACCGGACTGAGCCGGTCGAGCGAACTAGTCCTGCTCGGGGGTCTCGCGCACCAGGCGCAACTCGGTGACCTGGGCCAGCCGGGGTCGCAGCCAACGGCGCAGCGCCATCAGGGTGGTCGGGTTGGCGGGAGCGGTCGAGACGGACGAGACGGACGAGACGGCGGGCGTGTCAATGGCGTCGCCCAGCGCGTCGGCCAGGACGCCGATCAGGGCCGAGACCTCGCTCAGCTCAATGGGCGTCGAGGCGACACACAGCCCGTCGCGCCAGTGGCTGAGCACGATCTTGCGCTGCTCGGGGTGGCGGGTGACCCGGAGCGATGCCCCCTGCCCGCGGGCGTCGGGGATGCTGAGACGGTTCGGACCCATCCCGTGAGTATGGACCGGGGGGAGCTCCGATACCAGGGGTCGGCGCAACTGAGGTTGAAAAACCCGGCCGAAATTGGGAATAAAAGAGGGGTACCCTTGTTGACGCTCAACTCGAGCGACAGCGCTTCCGCTTTCGGGGGCAGGATCGGCCGTCCCCGTGGGACCTGAAGCGCAATCTTCCTGGCGCAGGTCTCGTCAGCGCGGCCCGCTTCCGACCCTCACCATCCGGGCCGACCATGCCGTGCCTGATGGCAGCGTCCTGCACATGCCCGCACCGCGCGCCGCCCTGCGCCATGCGCTGCCCGTGGTCCTCGAGGCGGTCGTCGGACCATTGGCCCTCTTCTACGTCGTGCTGCTGGTGGCCGGCTTCCGGGGCGCCCTCATCGCCGCCCTCAGTTGGTCGTTCCTGGCGCTCGGTCGCCGGATCCTCAAGGGCGAGCGGGTCTCCATGCTGCTGATGCTGGGCACCATGCTCCTGACCGTGCGCACGACGATCTCCTTCATCACCGGCAGCGCCTTCTTGTACTTCGCCCAACCGGCGGCGGGCACCGTCATCATCTCGCTGGTGCTTTTTGGGTCGGCGCTGGTGAAGAAGCCGTTTACCCAGCGCTTTGCCGGTGACTTCTGCCCCATGGATCCGGCCCTGCTGGCCCGGCCCCGCGTCCATCGGTTCTTCGTGCGCATCTCGGTCCTGTGGGCCACCGTGCTCATGCTCAACGCCGGCTTCGTGCTGTGGCTGCTCGTGGTGTCGTCGCTGCACGCCTTCGTGCTGGAGCGCTCACTGGTGACGTGGTCGCTGACGGCGGGGGCCATCTACCTGTCCATCCGCCAGTTCGTCGTCATGATGCGAGGTGATGGCATCAGGGTGCAGTGGGGCGCGCACGCTGAGGCCGCCTCCGTCTAGTCCAGGATCGCCCCGGCCACCGGCGCCACTACGCCGCCCGGTGCGCTCCCGCCGTCACCGTCACCACCGTCCAGCACCGTCGCCGTCGTCGCCGTCGTCCTGGCCGCCGAGTTGGGCAGGAACAGGGTGGGGACGAAGGCGATCATGATGGTGGCGACGGCCCACCAGAAGGTGTGGGCGAAGGCGTACGCCACCTTCTCGGCCACCGCCGGCGGCAGCTTCACCGTCTCGGACAACGTCAGACCACCGCTCCCACTCCCGCCGCTCCCGCCGCTCCCGACCTCGTGGGCGATGGAGCGTTCCAGCACCACGGCGAAGAGCGCGGTCGCCACCGAGCCGCCCACCTGGCGCACGATGTTGATGGTGGTGGTCGCCCGGGGGATCTCCGCGTGCGAGAGGTCGAAATACGCCGCCGCCATGACGGGCATCATGGAGAGCCCCAACCCCAGTCCCCGGGCGAAGAGGGTGGCGGCCAGCAGCACCTCGGAGGTGCCGGTGGTGACGAAGGCGAACGGGATGGTGGCCGCTGCCATCACGAGGATCCCCGCCGGTACGACTCGTCGGGGGCCGACCCGGTCGGTGATCCGACCAGAAAGCCGCATGACGCAGGCGGCTCCGATGCCCTGAGGCGCCATGAGCAGGCCGGCCACCCACGGGCTCTGGCCCCGGGCGATCTGGTAGTAGAGCGGCAGCAGGAACATGGAGCCGAAGAGGGTGGCCCCCATGATGAACATGCAGATGTTGGCGATGGTGAAGTTGCGGTTCTTGAACAGCCGCAGTTGGAGCAGCGGATTCGGTATCCGGAGCGCGTGCAGCACGAACGCGGTCATGAGGCCCAGCCCCAGGACGAAGCTCACGACAACCGGGGTGCTGGTGAAGCTGCCCGTCACCCCGACTTCCGAGAGTGCGTACACCAGGGCGGCCAGGCCGGGGGAGAGCAGGCAGAACCCGAGGCCGTCGAAGCTGGTCCGGACCGTCGGCTCCCGTTCGGAGAGGTAGCGGGCCGAGAGGATCAAGGTGATGATGCCGATGGGCACGTTGATGTAGAAGATCCAGCGCCAGCTGAAGTTGGAGACGATGAGGCCGCCGAGCACCGGGCCGAGCACCGGGCCCATGACGGTGGGGACCCCGATGACCCCCATGACCCGACCCATGCGCTGGGGCCCGGCCGCCCGGGCCAGCACGGACTGGCCGATGGGCAAAATCATGCCGCCGCCGATGCCCTGGAGGATCCGGAAGAAGATGAGCGAGTTGGCCGACCAGGCCACGCCGCAAAGGCTCGACCCCACAATGAAGAGGGTGAGCGACGTCATCCACATCGTCTTGGCCCCGAAGCGGTCGACGGCCCAGCCGGTGACCGGGATCACCACGGCCAGGGCCAGCAGGTAGCCCGTGGTCACCCACTGAATGGTGGAGACCGAGACGTGGAAGTCCTTGCCCAACGTGGCCAACGCCACGGCCACAATGGTGGTGTCCAGGATGGACATGATCGAGCCCAGGACCACCACGCTCGAGATCCGCCGCAGCTCGGGCGACAACACCGACTCCTTGTCGCCGCCGCCGTCGCCGCCGTCGCCGCTGCTCTTGTCGTCGTCGCGGGCCATTACTTCATGGTACTCAAAGGTGTGGAGTTGTCAAAGAGTTTGTGCGAAACTCTCACCCATGGGATTGGCCGAGGACGCCTTCGCGCACCTGCGCAGCATCGCCTTCGAGGGTGAGCACATGGAGCGGATGGCCGCGCTGGGCACTCGCACCCGACTGTCCCCGGGCGTCATCAAGATGCTGATGCGCCTCTCCACCTCCGACGGCGCCTCCATGGGCGAGATGGCCCGCGCCATCGGCTGCGATCCCTCGTACATCACCGCCCTGGTCGATGACCTGGCCGACCGGGGCCTGGCCGGCCGGGAGCCCAGCCCCCTCGACCGCCGCATCAAGCTGGTCGTGCTGACGCCCGCCGGCCGGGCCCTCGCCGAGGAGATCCACTCGATCCTCTCCGTGCCCCCGGCCTCCTTCGACGCGCTCTCCCGCACCGAATTGCGCCAGTTGCGCGATCTGCTGGCCAAGGTTGCGGCGGCGGGTGGCCCCGTCCCCTCCCCTCCAGCCTCTACCCTGGGGCCGGCCCTCACCGGCTCCTAACCGCACCGCCCCCGTTATCAATTGGGTCCGCTCCCGGGTGGCGTGCCACGATCAAGTCCGTGCGGGTGCATCGCAGCTTCGCCTTCGTCGACGTCTCGGGCTTCACCGCCCTGACCGAGCACGAGGGGGACGAGCACGCCGTCGATGTGCTCACCGCCTTCCGGGCCCTCCTGCGAGATATCTGCGCCCGCCGCGCCGTGCGCATCGCCAAGTGGCTGGGCGACGGCGTCATGCTGGTCTGCGTCGACACCGCCCCCTTGGTGGCCACCATTCTCGAGCTGCACTATGTGGTCTGTGCCGTCTCGGGGCCGGCCCAGACGGTCTCCATCCGCTCGGGCCTCACCGCCGGTGACGTGATCCTGATGGAGGGGGACGACTACATCGGGCACTGCGTCAACGTGGCGGCGCGGCTGTGCGACCTGGCCGAGAGCGGCGAGGCGCTGGCCGATCCCTCGGTGCTCGGGGACCTGCCGCGCTGGGGCGCCGTCTTGACCGCGCGCGACATCGTGCTGCGCGGCGTCGAGAAGCCGGTCCCGGCGGCCAGCGTCGGCATGGCGGAGTCCGAGCCCACCGGGCGCCGGCACCACGATCCCATCTGTGGCCTGCCGCTGACCGAGCCCACGGCCGAGGCAACGGGCCAGGACCCCGACGGCGACCTGGTCCTGTTCTGCTCCACCGGCTGCCTCGATACGTGGCAACGTCGCCCGGCCAAGATCGTCCGGATGGCCTAGCCCTGTTGCTCCGTGACGCCACCCCGGAAGATGCCCCGGCCATCAGCCGCTTGTACAACGCCCTGATCGGCACCACCACGGTGGCCTGGACCGAGCAACGAGAGCCGCCGGAGGCCCGCCAGACCTGGCTCGACCAGCAAATCCAGGCGGGCCGCCCCGTCCTGGTGGCCGAGGACGAGGACGAGGGCGTCGTGGTCGGGTTCGCTTCCTACGAGGATTTCCGCGGCGCCGGTAAGTGGCCCGGTTACCGCTTCACGGTGGAGCACACCGTCCACGTCGACGGGGCCCACCAGGGCCGGCGGATCGGGACCGCGCTGATGGATGCGCTGATGGCCCGGGCCGCCGCCGCCGGCCTGCACGTCATGATCGGGGCCGTCGACAGCGACAACCTCACCTCCATCGGCTTCCACGAGCGCCTAGGGTTCACTGAAGTGGCCCGCCTGCCCGAGGTCGGCTTCAAATTCGACCGCTGGCTCACGTTGGTCCTCCTGCAACGGGTGCTCTAGCGGAGCTGAACCTAAGGAGCCGGCAGTGACGGTGCGACGAAATGGGGGTCACATGCCCGCGGTGAGCGTGCGCCACCTAGCCAAGTCGTATGGCGACACGGTGGCCGTGCGTGACGTCAGCTTCGAGGTCCAAAAAGGGGAGGTATTCGCGCTGCTCGGGCCCAACGGGGCCGGCAAGACCACCACCATCGAGATCCTCGAGGGCTTCCGCGACCGCAGCGGGGGCGAGGTGGAGACCTTGGGGGTCGACCCCGCGGCGCGGGCCACCCAACGGTGGCTGCGGACTCGCATCGGCGTCGTCTTGCAAGAACTGGCGGTCGAGCCCTACTACACGGTGCGCCAGGTGCTGAGCCGGAACGCCGGCTTCTATCCCTCGCCGCGACCGGTGGACCAGGTGATCGAGCTGATCGGACTGCGGGAGAAGGCGGACGAGCGGGTCAAGAAACTCTCGGGCGGCCAGCAGCGCCGGCTCGATGTGGGGTTGGGCATCATCGGCCAGCCCGAGTTGCTCTTCTTGGATGAGCCGACCACCGGCCTGGACCCGTCCGGCCGGCGCGACTCGTGGAACCTGATCCGCCAGCTGACCGAGGAGGGCACCACGGTCATGCTGACCACGCACTACATGGACGAGGTGGACGCCCTGGCCGACCGGGTGGCCGTCCTCAACCACGCCGAGGTCGTGGCCAGCGGCACCCCGACCTCCCTCGGTGGCCGCGACTCGGGCGAGGTCACCATCCGCTTCTTGTTGCCCCAGTCGGTGGTGGTCGCTGATATCCCGGCCGAGGTGCACTCGGTGGATGACGGCATCGTTGAGATCCACACCGCTGACGAGCTGCGCGTGCTCCACGGGCTGACCGGGTGGGCCCTGGAGAAGGAACTGGACCTGCTCGGCCTGGCCGTCTCCCGGCTCTCGCTGGAGGACGTCTATCTGCGGCTGACCCGTGACGCCACTGAGGTCGGACGATGAGCACCACGACCAACCCACCCAGCCCATCCAACCCGTCCAACCCCTCCACCGGCTCGTTCCGGGGCCGGAGCGACATCAAAATGGTGGCCCGCCAGGTGCGCTACGAGCAGCTGAGTTTCTGGCTCAATCCACTGGGTGCCTTCTTCACCCTTGGTTTTTCCACCATCTTCCTCGTCCTTCTCAGTGCCATCTCGGGGCACTCGAAAGCTGGCTCAGGGTACGGCGATGCGCTGCTGCGCCAGTACTACCTGGCCAGTTTCATGGCCTACGGCGTCATGTCGGCCTGCTTCACCGTCCTGGCCCAGACGCTGGTCAACCGGCGCGAGATGGGGCTGCTCAAGCGCCTCCGGCTCAGCCCCGTTCCGACCTGGTCGCTGCTGAGCGCCATCTTCCTCAGCACCATGATCGTGGCGCTGCTCCAGGTGGGCATCCTTCTAATTGTGGGCGCGGCGGGCTTCGGTGACTACATGCCCGGCCATGCCCTGGCCTTCATCCTGACCATCGTGGTGGGCATGCTGTGTTTCACCGCCCTGGGGGTGGGTGTCAGCACCCTGGTCCCCAATGCCGACGCGGCAGGGCCGATGATCAGCATCGTCTTCTTCCTCCTGCTGGCCTTCTCCGGGTTGTATTTCACCATTACGCCCGGATCCACCCTGGCCAACGTCTCGGGCTACTTCCCGGTCCGCCACCTCATCAACGCCTTAGAGGCGCCCTTCAACCTGCCGCCGGGGGCCAACCCGTGGGCCTGGCACGACCTCTTGGTGATGGCCATCTGGGGCGTGGTCGGGGTGGCCTTGGCCCTGCGGCGCTGGCAGTGGGCGCCCCGGCGGGGCTGAAACGGACTGGCGGTAGGCGGGAGCGACGCCCGCTGGGGGTTACGGCTCCCTAGGCTCGCCTGGTGGCTTCCGTTTCCTCAGTGCCCCCAACGTCCCCCGGTGTCGGCAAGAACGGCGTCGTCGGCCCGGTCCGGGTGGGCCGACGGGTCTTCTTCGGGATGGTGGTGCTCGGCGCCGCCGGCATCGCCTTTGGGGCCAAAGTCCAGAACGCGGTCGGCAGCGCGATCGGGTCCGGGCTGGGCGGGCTGATCCCCGGCGGCGACCGCTTCCGCATCTACTCCATCTCCGGGACGCTGCCGGTGATCCCCCGATCGAAGTACCAGCTCGAGGTCAGCGGGCTGGTGGACAAACCCATCACCCTGACCCTGGCCGACCTGGAGGCGATGCCCCGCACCGCCTTCGTGAAGGACTTCAAGTGCGTGACCGGGTGGACGGTGACCAACGTCCATTGGGAGGGGGTGCAGCTCTCCCACATCCTCGACGCCGCCGGGGTCAAGGATGGGGCGGTGGCCCTGACCTTCGAGTCCTACGACGGCATGGACACGGAGAGCCTCACGCTGGAGCAGGCCCGTCTCCCCGACGTCATCGTCGCCTACAAGATGCTGGGTGGGCCCGTCACCACCGAGCACGGGGGACCGGTGCGGCTCTATGTGGCACCGATGTTCGGGTACAAGTCGATCAAGTGGCTCTCGGCCATCCGGGTGGTCAACGAGGTCATACCGGGCTATTGGGAGCAGAACGGCTATCCGGTGAACGGGTGGTCCGACGGCACCACGGGGGCGACCGACCGTTCCCTGACCGCCTGATGGCGCAGGCCATCCAACCGGTCGAGCGGACCCGGCGCCGCGCCAGCGCGGCCACCCGGCTGGTGCGCTTCGATGGCGTCCAGCGGGCCGTGCACTGGACCAATGCCCTGCTCTTCGCCGTCCTGATCCTCACCGCGCTGCCGCTGTACTTCTCGTCGCTGGCCACGCTGGTCGGTGAGCGGGTCCTGGTGGAGAACATCCATGTATGGACGGGGATCGCCCTGCCGGTGCCCCTGCTCCTTTCGCTGGTCGGGCCGTGGGGGGCGCAACTCCGCCGCGACCTGCACCGGGTCAACCGCTGGAGCCGCGATGAGATCGTCTGGCTCAGGGCCCTGGGCCGTCACGCCCCCAAGGTGGTCGACAAGTTCAACCCGGGGCAGAAGCTCAACGCCATCTTCACCGGCGGGGCCATCGTGGTGATGCTGGGCACGGGCGCCCTCTTGAAGTGGTTCCGGTTCTTCCCGGTCAGCTGGCGCACCGGCGCCACCTTCGTCCACGACGTGTTCGCCTTCGCCATCGTGGTCGTGATCGCCGGCCACATCCTCTTCGCGCTGACGCACTGGGATTCCATGCGCTCCATGATCAAGGGATGGGTGACCGAGACCTGGGCCGCCCGGCACGCGCCGGCCTGGCTGGCCGAGGAGCAGCAGGCGATCGACCAGGGGGCCCGGGCCCGACCGCGCTGACGTCAGCCCGGATTTGAGCTCGGCGGCCCGGGGTCCACGCCGGCCCCCTTGAGAAAGCGGCGCGCGGCCAGGATGAGGGTGAAGAGCCCGACCACGACCACCACGGCGCCGATGACGCCCCACTGGCCGTGACCGCTCATGCCCGAGCCGTGGATGACGCTGGTGCCCTGCAGGATCCACACCGTGCCGACGGCGCACAGGGCCAGCCCGATGATGCCTCGCAACAACCACATAGTTGACCCCTGTCTGATGCGCCCCTTCCCGATGGTACCGCCGGACCCCGGCACGACGGGGGCGGGTTGGCTACCTTGTGCTGGTGGCGGAGTACCGGATCGGTCAAGCAGCCGAACTCCTGGGCGTCAGCTCAGACACCGTGCGTCGATGGGCCGATGCCGGCCGGGTGAAGACGACCGCCCAACCGGGCGGCCGGCGCTTCGTCGACGGGGCTGATCTGGCCCGCCTGGCCGTCGAGCTGGCTGGTGAGCCACATCAAGAACGCTCCCGCACCCAGTCGGCCCGCAACCGCTTCCTCGGGATCATCACCAAGGTCACCAAGGACGGCGTGGCGGCGCAGGTCGAGATTCAGGCCGGACCCCATCGCTTCGTGGCGCTGATCACCCGCGAGGCCGCCGACGAGCTTGCCCTCGAGCCGGGCATGGTGGCCGACGCCGTGGTGAAGGCGACCAACGTCGGCGTGGAGTTGCCCACCTCGTTCTGACCTCACCTTGTCAGTCGTCAGTCGTCAGTCGTCTCGGGCCACAGGGTGATGGCGTCGGGCGGCAGGTCCACCTGGCACGCGTCGCCCACCTGATACCGGACCGCCTCAGTGGTGCGGGCCTGGATCTCCACCCGGGGGGTCAGCGCGATGAAGAGGTCGGTAGCCGTGCCGACCGGCGCAATGTCGTTCAACGTGGCGGTCAGCCCGCCCGCCGCGAGGGCGATCCGTTCGGGCCGGATGCTCCACAGCACGGCGGTCCCCGGGGCGTGCGGATGGGGGCCCACGGCGATGCGGGCCCCGTCGGCCTCGATCCACCCATCCCCCCCAACCACGGCCCGGGCCAGATTCGGAATCCCCAGCAGTCGGGCCACCTGCGGCGAGGCCGGGCGGGCGAAGACCTGCTGGGTCCGGCCCGACTGCAGGGCGCCGCCGTCGGCAATCACGATCACCTCGTCGGAGAGGAAGGCCGCCTCTTCGGGGTCGTGGGTCACCAGCACGGTGGCCAGCCCGGTCTCGCGCTGCAGCCGGCGGAGCTCACGGCGCAGCTCCTGGCGCACCGGCGCGTCCAGAGCCGAGAACGGTTCGTCCAAGAGGAGCAGGTTCGGCGATCGGCACAGCGCCTGCGCCAGTGCGACCCGTTGGCGCTGACCGCCCGAGAGCTCGGCAGGGTAGCGCGCCGCCAATCCCTCGAGCGCCAGGTGCTCGAGCCAGTAAGCCGCCCGTCCCGGCACGGCGCCGTCGGCGAAGAGGAGTTGTTGCCACACGGTGAGATGGGGGAAGAGGGCGAAGCCCTGCGCCACATACCCCACGCGGCGCGCCTCAGCCGGCACATCGGCCACGGCGCGCTCGCCGTAGGAGACCGGCCCCGGCACCGGGCCGTACAGTCCGGCCAGGCTGCGCAGCAGGGCCGACTTCCCCGAGCCGGACGGGCCGAGGATGGCCAGGTGGCTGCCGCCGGCGCGATGGGCCAGCCTCAGGTGAAACGTCCCGAGGTGGTAGTCGAGGTCAAACCCGACCGGGGTCGGCGTCACGGCGACCGGCGGATCGACTCCTAACCCTGCGGGTGCACCGAGTCGGCCCCCGTTCCATCCGTGGAGGCGGCTCACCCCGACCGCGCCGGCGGCCACCACCAGGGCCAGCGCGGTGGGGGCCAGCGTGGTCGGCAGCCCGACGCCGCTGAATTGGTTGTAGGTGTAGACCGGGAGTGAGAACGGGTGGTAACCGAGCACGATCACGGCGCCGTACTCGCCGAAGGCCCGGAGCCAGGCCAGCAGCATCCCGGCCCGGAGGCCCGGGGCCGCCACCGGCAGGGCGACCCGGCGGAAGCGGGAGAGCTCGGAGTGGCCGAGGGTGGCCGCCACATCGAGCAGGGCCTGATCAACGGTGCTGAAGGCGGATCGGGCCACCACGATCAGAAAGGGTGCGGCGCAGAAGGTCTGGGCCAGCACCACGCCGGCCAGCGAGTTCGTGAGATGCCCCCCGAAGAGCCGCCCGACCGTGGTGTACGGCCCCACCAGGTAGATCAGCAGGATCCCGCTCATCAGCGGCGGGAGGGCCAGGGGGAGCTGCACCAACAGTCCGACCACCGCGGCGAGGCGGCCCCGGGAGCGGGCCAACAGGTAGGCCAGCGGGACCCCGAACAGGGTCATCAGGGCCAGCGAGATGGTGGCGCTCTCCAGCGAGACGAAGAGCGAGGGGAACAGACCGGGGGCGTGGAAGCCGCGGTCCGGCGCGCCGATCAGCCGTACGACGAAAGCGACGAGCGGAACGGCCAGGTAGATGAGGATCAGGCCGCCCAACCACGGCAGGGGGCTGCGAGTCCCCCTCATGCTTACAGTATGGCCTTGACGTTGCTCGGCACTGAGGCTTTACCACTCACCTTCGGCTTCACGATCGACGTGATCCCGTTCTTCTTCAGGATCCTCTGACCGGCCTTACTCAGCAGGTACTTCACGAAGGCGCGGGCGGCGGGCTGATCGGGTGCCTTGTTCAAAATGGTGACGGTGTAGTCGCCGGCCAGGTTGGTGCCGGTGAGGGGAACCGTCTTGAGGCCGGCCGACGCGGCCTCCACGCCGTAGAAGAAGCCGGCATCGAGCTGGCCGGCTTGCAGCTGACCGACCAGCGTCTGCTCGGGGAACACGTTCGAGGTCGAGGTGGCGATGGTCGAGAGGGCCGGCAGGTGGTGCTTCCGCGCCGCCTGGTCCAACGCGGTGACCGCCAGCACGCCCTTGGGGTCGGTGGCGGGGTCGGTCCGTCCGATCAGGAAGCCCGACTGGTCGATGACGTCGTACCACGGCTTGGCCTTGAGGGCCTGGGCGAACTTGCTCCCGGTGTTGTAGCCGAGCACGAGCGGTGAGGAGGCGAACTCGGCGTACCAGGAGACCCAGTTCCCGTTGGCCGCCCCTTCCAGCTCGGCGTTGACGGCCGGCGAGGCGCTGATGAAGACGTCACCTTGCAGTGTGCCGCCCTTGATGCCGCTGGCCAGCGCGTCCGATCCCATGGAGGTGTTGTTGAGCGTGTACCCCGTCGCCTTGGTGAAGGCCGGACCGATCTGCATCTGCATGAGGTCGAGCAGCGATCCGGCCGAGAGCACGTCGACCGGACCGGTGTGGGTGGCCGCCTCAGCGCTCCCTCCGCCACTACTCAGGCCGACCAGCGCCAGTCCTCCGGTGAGCAGTCGGCGGACGGCACGGGAACCTCGTGGAGTGGACATCCACTCAAGGTAACAAAGCTGATGCGTACTTGCGTGGCCTAATGGCTCTTGGAGCCGCAAACTCTGACGAATATGCCTCGTGGCGGCCTATGTGCGGGTTGGGGTGTCCTGGGTCAGCTGGCGGCCGGGACCATGGCGTTGCCAGTCCCCGGACCGACCGCCTGACTTGTGCCAGAGCGTCAGCTCCTCCATCGACGCGTCCGGGTCGAGGTGCCGCACGGCCTCAACCAGCGTGAGCGCGGCCAGGGCACAGGCGGTGAGCGCCTCCATCTCCACGCCGGTGCGCTCGGTGATCTCGGTCACCGCGCTGACCTCAAAGCGGCGCGGGCCGACGACCACCTCAACCGCGACCCCGTCGAGGCGGATCGGGTGACAGAGCGGGATGAGCGATGAGGTCAGCTTGGCTCCTTGTATGCCGGCGATGCGAGCCGCTTCGACGATGTCGATGCCGTCCGGCGCGTCGGCGCGCACCTGGGCGATGTCGGCCGTGGTGACCACGATGCACTTGGCCATGGCCACCCGCCTGGTCACCGCCTTGGCCGTCACGTCGACCATGCGGGCCCGGCCGTGGCGGTCGATGTGGGTCAGGCCACTACCGGCGTCCGTCATCCGCCTGACACCGGAGGGATGACGGCCACCTCGTCGTCCTCGTGCACGGGCGCGTCCGGCGCCACCTCGTCGCCGTTGAGCCACACCTTGGAGACGGCCAGGATGCGGGAGAACGGCTCGCCGAACTGCGCCTCGGCGGCCGCCACGACCGCGGAAATGGTGTTCCCGGCCAGCGTGGTGCGGGCGACCCCGGCCGCCTCCCGAGCCGGCCCGAACAGGAGCAGTCGGGCCACCGTTAGCCGCCGATCATGGACATGGATCGCGCCGGGCTGAGAAAGCCGGGCTCGTTGATCCCGTGGCCCGGGTACTTGGCCCAGACGGCCGTCCGCAGGAGGAGGGCCAGGTCCTCATCGGAGCCGCCGTGGCGCAGGATGTCACGGACCGGGTGCTCGTCGTCGGAGAAGAGGCAGTTGCGCAGGGACCCGTCGGCGGTCAGGCGCAGGCGGTTGCACGTGCCGCAGAACGGCTCGGTGACGCTGGAGATCAGGCCGATCTCGCCGATGCCGTCGGCAAAGCGGAACCGCTCGGCCGGTGCCGGCCCGGCCCGATCGTCCAGGGGGACCAGAGGCCACACCGCCGAGATGCGTTCGAAGACCTCGCGGCCCGGCACCAGTTGCTGACGATCCCAGGCTCCCTGGGCATCGAGCGGCATGAACTCAATGAAGCGGACGATGCGCCCCGTGTGGCGGGCGAAGGCGGCGAAGTCGAGGATCTCGTCGTCGTTCTGGCCCCGTAGGAGCACGACATTGACCTTCAGCGGCGTGAGTCCAGCCGCCTCGGCCACCGCCATGGCCTGGAGCACCACGCCCAGGTCGCCCCGCCGCCGAATGGCGGCGAACCGCTCGGGCCGCAGCGAGTCACAGCTCACGTTGACCCGGCGCAGGCCGGCGGCGGCCAACCGGGGGGCCACCCGGGCCAGCTCGGTGCCGTTGGTGGTCATGGCCAGATCGGCGAACCCGAGGGCGGACAGCCGACCGATGAGGGCGGGCAGGTCGCGCCGCATCAGTGGCTCGCCGCCGGTGAGGCGCAGGGCGTCCACCCCGAGCGAACGGGCCACCCGGGCCACCCGGACGATCTCATCGAAGGACAACAGGTCATCGTGGGGGAGGAAGGAGAGCCCCTCTTCGGGCATGCAGTAGACGCAGCGCAGATTGCAGCGGTCGGTGACCGAGATACGCAGGTCGTTATGGTGGCGGCCGTAGCGATCGACCAGCGGGCCCTGCGTCGGCATGGCGGGGGCGGGGCGGCGGCCGTGAGGCCGGACCGACACGGCGACCGGCACCGGAGCGGTCACCGGTGCAGTCCGGCCAGGGCGGGCGAGGCGTCGTCCTGCAACCGGTCCGGGTCGATGAGGAGAACGGCTACCTGGTCACCGGCCGGTGCGCCCGCGCCGTCGGGCAGCATGACGAGGGCGTTGGCCTCCGCCATGGCGTGCAGCTGGTGGGACTCCTGGCCCAGGGACGGCTGGACCCCCCAGGTGCCGTCGTGGTGGAGGGCGACCCGGGCCCGGAGGAAGTGGGTCTTGCCGTCGGGCTGACGTTCGAGGTCGGTGGCGCAGGTGGCGTTGACCACCGGGCGGTGCAGGACACGGTGGCCGGCGAGGGCGCGCAGGGCCGGGCGCACGAAGAGCTCGAAGCTGACCAGGGCCGAGACCGGGTTGCCCGGGAGGCCGAAGACCGGCAGGCCCGAGTCGGCCAGGCGGCCGAAGGCGAAGGGCTTGGCCGGGCGGATGGCGACCTGCATCCAGCGCATGCGCCCGCCACTGAGTTTCTCGAGGACCACGCGGACCAGGTCGAGATCGCCGACGCTGACCCCGCCCGAGGTGATGACCGCGTCGCAGCGGGCGGCGCCCTGGTGCAGCACCTCAATGAGCTCTGCTTCGTTGTCGCCGACGATGCCCAGATCGATTCCCTCCCAGCCCTGGGCGTGGACGAGGGCCAGCAGCGACTGCCGGTTGGCGTCGCGGATCTTGGCCGGGGGGAGCGGCCCGGGTCCCGAGTAGAGCTCGTCGCCGGTCGAGAGGACGCCGACCCGGGGGCGGGGGTGGACCATGACCGTCTCCGTGCCTTGGTTGGCCAGGACCCCCAGATAGGCCGGGGTGAGCACCGTCCCGGCCGGGGCGATGACATCGCCCACCGCGACGTCCCGGCCGGGTGGGCGGACGAAGTTCCCGGCCGGCAGCGCTCGCGCCAGCGTGACCCGGCTTCCATCGGGCTCCACGGTTGTCTCTTCCACCATGCAGACGGCGTCGGCCCCTTTGGGCAAGGGCGCTCCGGTCATGATGCGGGCGGCGTGGCCGGGACCGACGGTCCCGGGGAAGGGGTGGCCGGCCATGATCGAGCCGACGACGGTGAGGGTGACGGGGGCACTGGTGGTGTCAGCCGAGCGGACGGCATAGCCGTCCATGGAGGAGTTGGCGAAGGGCGGGACCGGTTCGGTGGCGACGACCTGGTGGCCGAGGACGCAGCCCAGGGCGTCGCTGAGCGCGACGGCCACGGGCGGCAGCGGGTCGCAGTGGCCCAGGACGAACTGCTGCGCCTCCTCGAGCGGGATCAACGGTGCCTCGACGGGGCGACGGGGGCGACGGGGGCGAGGTGGCCGGCCGCGGCCTCGATGTCCTCGGCGCAGACGCTCCAGTCCTCGCCGCCCTCCCAGGTCTCCCGCTTCCAGATGGGCACCGTGTGCTTGAGGGTATCTATGCAGAACTCGGCGGCGGCAAACGCTTCGGCCCGGTGGGGCGTCGACGCCACCACCACGACAGCGACGTCACCCACTTCGAGCGTCCCCACCCGATGGAGCAGGACGAGGCGGCCGATGACGGGCCAGCGCTGGCGGGCCGTCTCGGCCACCTGGGCCAGGCGGGGCACTACCTGCTCCACGTAGGCCTCGTAGGCCAGGGAGGTCACGCCGGGTCGGCCGTCGGAATGGTCGCGCACGGTCCCGCAGAAGGTGACGATGCCCCCGCAGGAGGGGAGGTTGGCCCACGTCCAGGCCCGGTCGACGGGCAAGGGACCCTCGTCGACGGCGATCCAGTCGCCGGTCGCTGGCGGCGACAGCTCGGGAGGGGTCACGACCGCGCCGACGACGCCGACGCCGACGCCAACGTCGTCGTCCGGTGGATGGGCCCCGAGCCGTCGCGCAACGAAGGGGCCGTCATGCCGGCCCGCAGCGAGATGATCTCGGCGCAGATCGACACGGCCGTCTCCTCCGGCGTCCGGGACCCGATGTCGAGCCCGATGGGGGCCATGATCCGCTGAATCTGCTCGGGCGCCACTCCGTGCGCCCGCAACCGCTGTGTGCGGTCCTCGTGGGTGGCTCGTGAGCCCATGGCGCCTATGTAGCCGGCGCCGGTGTCGAGGGCGGCCATCAGCACCGGGATGTCGAACTTGTGGTCGTGCGTGAGGACGCAGACGGCGTCGCTCGGCCCCAACGTGTCGGCCACCTTGGCCAGGTAGCGGTGGGGCCAGTCCGCCACCACCTCGTCGGCCTCGGGGAAGCGGGCCACGGTGGCGAAGGCGGGCCGGGCGTCGCACACGGTGACGTGGTAGCCCAGCACCTTGCCCAGGCGGACCAGCGCCGCACTGAAGTCCACCGCGCCGAAGATCAACATGAGGGAGGGGGGCGAGAACACCTCAATGAACACGGTGACCTCACGGCGCCCGGCCTCGCCGCACCGGCCGTAGTGCCGGATCACGTTGGACCCGGCCATCAACGCCCCGTGGGCGTCCCGGGCCACGATACGACTGAGCTCGGGGTCAGGCAGCGAGCCGACCGGATCGATATCAGCCCGCACCAACAGCTTCGCCCCCAACGGGGGGAGGCCCGCCCCGACCCCGCCGACCCCGCCGACCCCGCCGCCGTCGCCGACCTCAATCACCGTCGCCAGCGCCACCGGCACCTCGGCCCGGAGGCACTCCCGCAACAGGTCGAACACGCCGTCCATCAGGCGAGCGGCTCAAGGAAGATGCGGATGGTCCCCCCGCACGTGAGCCCCACGGCGAAGGCCTCGTCGTCGGAGTACCCGAACGTGCACAGGCGCGGGTCACCGCTGGCCAACACTTCGAGCGCCTCGGTCACCACCGCCCCCTCGATACAGCCACCCGACACCGACCCCGCCACCTCCCCGGCGTCGTTGACGGCCATGGCCGCCCCCGGGTCACGGGGCCCCGAGCCGATCAACGTGACCACCCGGGCCAAGGCCACCCGACGCCCGGCCCGCTGCCATTGCTCAATGTCGTCGAGCACGTCCTTCACTCCTCGCCCCCTTAACGCCCCTGGCCAGACTAATCATGGCTAATGCGGCTGCTGCCCGGCCAGCAGCGCCAGGGCGTGCGGGAGCACCCCGATCACCGCCTCCAGCGACTCCAGCGCACCGCGGGGCGATCCGGGCAGGTTGAGCACCAGGCACTGGCCGATGGTCCCGGCCACCCCCCGGGAGAGTGGGCCCAGCGGACTGGCGGTGCGCATGGCTTCGGCCAGCCCGGGCGCCTGGCGCTCGATCACGCTGCGGGTGGCCTCCGGGGTCAGGTCGGTGGGGGCGAAGCCGGTACCCCCCGAGGTGATGAGCAACCCCACGAAGCCGGCGGCCATCTCGCCCAGCGCCGTGGCCACCGGCACCACGCCGTCGGCGCAGAGCCGCCGCTCCACCACGCTGAAGCCGTGCTCGCCCAGCGACCGCCCCAGCTCCTCGCCCGAGCGGTCCTCCCGCGTGCCCTGGCTGACCGAGTCCGAGACGGTGAGGACCTTGGCCAGGAGCGTCATCTCGGCGACGCTACTTCTGGGCTGACCTCGTCTCGCGTCATCGACCCTGCTCAGGAGGGCCTCACCTCCTAGCCGTGACCCGGGGCGCCGCCCGGCCTATGTTGGCCGGGGGGACGACACGAAGGGGGATGGTCGATGACACAACTACGGGGGGAACCGATACTGGCCACGCCGATGCCCCGCCGCCGCTTCCTCGGCTTCGTGCTGGCGGCGCCCACCCTGGTCGTCGCGGCCCGCCTCATCGACGGTGAGTACCCGGCCGGCGCCGTCATCCCCTCCTTGCCCGAGCCGTCGGACCTCTTCGATCTGGGCGACCTGCAGGATCTGGCCGCCGCCGCCACCTCAGGGTTGATCTCCATCGTCATGAACACCGACGGCACGGCGTCCTTCGCCCTGCCCCGGGCCGAGGTGGGGCAGGGCATCACCACCTCCTTCGCCATGGTGATCGCCGAGGAGTTGGACCTTCCCCTCGACAAGGTGGTGGTCACGCTCCTCGACGCCACCCCGGCGCTGTTGATGAACCAGTTCACCGGCGGGTCGAACTCGACCCGGTCGCTCTACTAGCCGGTCCGGGTGGCTGCCGCCGGCACGCGGGCCCAGCTGTTGGAGGCCGCCGCCGCCCAGCTGGGGGTACTCGTCAGTGAGTTGACCACCGAGAACGGGCTCATCACCTCCTCGAGCGGCCACACCCTCACCTACGGCTCACTCGCCACCGCGGCCGCCGCCACCGAGACCAGGTCGCTCAACATCGAGCTGAAGGACGCGGCCGACTTCAAGATCATCGGCACCCCGCAGTACCGTACCGACGCCCTCACCTCGGTCACCGGCGCCAAGGTCTTCACCATGGACCTCGAGGTGCCCAACGCCCTCCCGACCATGGTGTGCCGTCCCCCCACCATCAACGGCCAGGTCGTCTCGGTGGCCAACCTGGCGGCGGTCAGGGCCATGCCCGGCATAACCGACGTGGTCCCCATCTCCACCGGGGTGGCGGTGCGCGGGGCCACCTTCGGTCAGTGCATAGATGCGGTGAACGCCCTCAATGTGTCCTGGGGGCCCGGCACCGAGGACGGGCAGTCCGACGCCACCGTGCTGGCCGAGCTCAACCCGCTGCTGCCGCTGATCTCGCCGGCCCCCAACCCGCTGGCCAAGACGGTGGACGCCGCGTTCACCTACTACTTCCGCAGCAACAGCCCACTGGAGACCAACTGCGCCATCGCCGATGTGCGGCCGGGCTCGGCCGAGATCTGGTCGAGCCTCAAGGTGCCCATCCTGGCCCAGCAGAACATCGCCAAATTGCTCGGCCTGCCTCAGGACGCGGTGAAGGTCCATGTTTCGCTGGGCGGGGGGTCCTTCGGGCGGCACCTGTTCTCCGACGCGGCCGAGGAGGCGGCGGAGATCTCCCAGGCCATGGGCAAGCCGGTCAAGCTGATGTGGCACCGCACCGATGACTTCCGCCACGGCCGCGTCCACCCCATGTGCGTGTCGAGGGTCCGGGCCACCTACGTCCCGGGCAATGTCATCGCCTACGAGCAGCGGCACACCAGCGTCTCGACCGACTTCACCCACGGCTTCGGCGAGGTCATCACCTCGTCGCTGGCCGAGCTGCCGCTGGGCAACCTCGGGTATGCGGAAACCATCTTCGAGCTGACCCAGAACGTGCCCTACAACTTCGGCCTCACCGACCAGGTGATCAACGAAGTGGATATGGGCTTCCATACCGGCAGCATGCGCAACATCTACTCGCCCGACGTGTGCACCTCGCTCGAGCTGGTGGTCGACCAGATCGCCCAGGGCATGTCGATGGACCCGTACCAGTTCCGGCGCCAGTTCCTCAAGGACGCCCGCTCGCAGGCCGTGCTGATCAAGGCGGCCCAGGTGGGGAACTGGGGCCGCACCATGGCGCCGGGCACGGCGCAGGGCATCGCCTTCCACGCCGAGTACAAGGGCGTGTGCGCGGCGCTGGTCGAGATCGACTGCACCCCGGCCACCATCAACCGGGTGGTGGAGAACGCGGCCACCGGCCCCCGGGTCACCAAGGTCGTGTTCGTGGTCGATGTGGGCTTGCCGATCAACCCGCTCGGCCTGCAGGCGCAAATGTTGGGCGGCATCATGGACGGCATCGCCCAGACCCTCACCTCGAGCCTGCACTTCAAGGACGGGCTCCCGCTCGAGGGGAGTTGGGACAACTACTTCTACACCCGCCAGTGGAACGTCCCGCCCGAGGTCGAGGTCGTCGTCATGCCGCCCACCACCGGCATACCGGGCGGCGCCGGCGAGTTCGGCGTGGCGGCGTCCATGGCCGCCGTGGCCTGCGCCTACGCCCGGGCCACCGGCACCATGCCCACCAGCTTCCCCATCAACCACAACGGGCCGCTGGGCTTCACCCCCACCCCCGTCATCCCGCCGCTGCCCCAGTCACCCACCGACGGCCTGTCCAACGCGTTCTAGGAGACCACCATGCCTATGCAAACCTTCAAGGTCAACGGCCAGACGGTGAACGTCGAAGTGGAAGACGACGTGCGCCTGCTGTGGGTCCTGCGCGACCTGCTCGGCATCCACGGCCCGAAATATGGCTGCGGGTTGGAAGTGTGCCGGGCCTGCACCAGCCACATCAACGGCAAGGCCTTCAACCCGTGCTCCGTCCCGGTCTCTGACATCAAGCCGACCGACGAGATCACCACCATCGAGGGGTTGCCGGCGACGGTCGGCCAACCGCTGCACCCGATGCAGCAGGCCTGGCTCGAGTTCGACGTCCCCCAGTGCGGCTACTGCCAGCCCGGGCAGATCATGGCGGCCGTGGCGTTGGTCAAGGAGGTGCAGGCCGAGGGGCGCTCCATCACCGAGGCCGACCTCGATGCCATCCGCAACATATGCCGCTGCGGCACCTACCCCCGCATCCGCCAGGCCATCGTGGCCGGCGAGGGGGCGATGTAGCGCTGACGGCGGCCCTCCTCCTCTGTGCCGGAGGGTCGACCCGCTTCGCCGGTGCGCCGTCCAAGCTGTTGGCCCCGTTCCGCGGCCGCCCCCTCCTCTCCTGGGCGCTGGACCAGGTGGTGGCAGCCGAACTCGATGAGCTGATCGTCGTGGTGGGGGCGGTGGACCTCACGGCCCTCCTGCCGGCGGACGGTCGCGCCGTCGTGGTCGAGAACGCGGCGTGGGCCTCGGGGCAGGCGTCCTCCCTCCACGCCGGCATCACGGCGGCGGGGGATCGAGGTCATGACGCCGTGGTGGTGGGGTTGGGCGACCAGCCGCTGGTGCCGGCCGCGGCCTGGGCGGCGGTGGCGGCGGCGACGGGGAGCGCGATCGCCATCGCCACCTTCGGCGGGCGGCGCACCCCACCCACCCGGCTGGCTCGCGCCGTGTGGCCGCTGTTGCCGACGGAGGGCGATGCGGGGGCGCGGGTTCTCATGGCGGCCCGGCCCGACCTGGTGCGCGAGGTCCCCTGCCCGGGCGATCCGCTCGACGTCGACACGGTGGAGGACCTGCTGCGTTAGCCGGCCGGTACCCTGGCTCCCTCGTGGCCGTCCTCGCTGACCTTCAAGACGTGGCCGTGCGGCGGGTCGACCGGGTCCTCTTCGAAGGGCTGTCCCTCACCGTCTCCGACGGTGACCGGATCGGGGTGGTCGGCATCAACGGCACCGGGAAATCCACGCTGCTGCGCCTGGTGGCCGGGGTCGACCGGCCCGACGAGGGCGAGGTCCGCTTCGGGCGGGGGGCGCGGATCGGTTTCCTCGAACAGGTCCCGGTGCTGGCGCCGGGCACGGTGAGGGCGGCCGTCGGCGCGGGCTGGGAGGCCGAGGCGGCGCTGGACCGGCTGGGCATGGGCGGCGACCGCGTGGCCGAGCTCGACATCGCCACGTTGTCGGGCGGTCAGGCCAAGCGGGTGGCGCTGGCCCGGGTGTTGGCCCATCCGGCCGAGCTGCTGGTGCTCGATGAGCCGACCAACCACCTCGACCTCGGCGCCGTGGCCTGGCTCGAGCAGCGGCTGCTCTCCTCGACGCTGGTCCTGGTCACCCACGACCGCCACCTGCTGGACCGGGTCACCACCCGCATGCTCGAGCTCGACCGGGGCCGGGCCTATATGCACGAAGGGGGGTACGGGTCCTACCTGGCCGCCAAGGCCGAGCGGGAGGAGCAGGCGGCCTCGGCCGAGTCCACCCGGCGCAACCTGGCCCGGCGCGAACTGGCCTGGCTGCGCCGGGGGGCGCAGGCGCGGTCGCGCAAACCCCAGGCCCGTATCGACGCCGCCGTCGAGCTGATCGAGGGTGGCCCGATCGCCGCTGACCGGTCCGCTGAGTTCGAGGTGGCCAGCGACACGCCGCGGCTGGGCGACCAGGTGATCGAGTGCCGAGGGGTGAGCTTCTCCTACGGCGGTGGTGCGGGTCCGCCGGTCCTCTCCGGCGTGGACCTGGTGTTGACCCGACGGGACCGCCTGGGCATCGTGGGGGCGAACGGGACGGGGAAGTCGACCCTGCTCGACCTCCTGGCCGGCCGGCGCGCGCCCACCGCGGGCCGGGTCGAGGTCGGCCCGACGGTGGTGGTGGGCTACTACGACCAGCACGGCACCGTGCTGGACCTGACCGCCCGCGTGCAGGACCTGGTGGCCGGCCCGCACGGGCGGCCCGGATCGCTGGCCGACGTGGCCCTCATGAAGCGCTTCCTGTTCACCGGGGAGCTGCCCTTCGCCCGGGTCGGCTCGCTCTCGGGCGGCGAGCGCCGCCGCCTCCAGCTCCTCCTGGTCATCGCCGGCCGGCCCAACGTCCTGTTCCTGGACGAGCCGACCAACGATCTCGATCTCGACACGCTGCGCGTGCTCGAAGACTTCCTCGATACCTGGCCCGGCGCCCTGGTGGTGGTCAGCCATGACCGCACCTACCTGGAGATGACGACTGACCGGCTGGTGGCGGTGGGCCCCGATGGCTCGGTGGCGGCGGTGCCCGGCGGCGTGGCGGGCTGGGTCAGCCGGCTCGACCTGGGCGACGGCAATCGGCGGCGCTCGGGGGCGCTCCCGACCGCTCGACCGGCCGGCCCGTCCGACTCCGCTGCCTCGACCCGCCGCCCGTCGAACGCCAGTCCGGTCGGCCGCCAATTGCGCCAGGCCGAGAAGGAGCTGACCCGCCTGCAGCGGCAGCGCGACAAGATCACCGAGGCGCTCACCGCCACCACGGACTACGTGGAGCTGACCCGCCTCGGCCGCGAGCTCACCGCGGCGCAGGATGCCCTGCGGGAGGCCGAGGAGGTCTGGCTGGCCCTGGCCGAGCACGCCGAGGGCAGCGACTGATCGCGGGCAACCGCCAGGAGGTCGGCCAGGTCGGCTAAAAGGTACGGATGCCCGAGTTCTCCCCGTCTCTCTTCGCCGCCTCCGCTCCGGAGCGTCCCGCCGTCATCACCGGCTCAGGCGCTGTCGTCACCTTCGGGCAGCTCGAGGCGCGCTCGTGCCAGTTGGCCCAGGCGCTCTTCGCCTTCGGGCTGCGGCCCGGGGACCACGTGGCGGTGCTGCTGCCCAACGACTACCGCACCCATGAGGTGGTGTGGGGCCTGCAGCGCTCGGGTCTCTATTACACCGTCGTCAACACCCACCTGACGGCGGAGGAGGCGGCCTACATCGTGGAGGACTGCGGCGCCCGGGTGCTCATCACGTCTCTGGCCCCACTGGCCGACGCGCTGATCGGGCTCACCCCGCACGTGCATCTCCGGCTGGCCCTCGGCGCCGACCCGATCCCCGGCCACGCCTCCTACGACGAGTTCGTGGCCGGTCAGCCCGACGTGCCCTTGGCCGAGGAGCAGGAGGGCTCGGCCATGCTCTACTCCTCGGGCACGACCGGGCGCCCCAAGGGCATCCGGAGGCCGCTCTCGGGCCAGCCCTTTGGTTCCGAGGCCGTGTTGGCCCCGATGCTCGGCGGGCTCATGGGGTTCACCGAGGGCGACGTGTATTTGAGCCCGGCGCCCCTTTACCACTCCGCCCCTCTGCTGTGGTCGATGACGGCGCAGCGCATGGGGGGCACGGTGGTCGTCATGGAGCGCTTCGAGCCGCGGCAGTGCCTGGCCCTGATTGAGCAGCATGGTGTGAGCCACGCCCAGTTCGTGCCGACCATGTTCGTGCGCATGTTGAAGCTGACGGACGCCGAGCGGAGCGAGTTCGACCTGAGCAGCCTGCGTTCGGTCGTGCACGCGGCCGCGCCCTGCGCGCCCGAGGTCAAGCGCCGGATGATCGAGTGGTGGGGGCCGCTGATCCACGAGTACTACTCGGGCACCGAAGGCGGCGGCATGACCTGGGTGAGCGCGGCTGACTGGCTGACCCATCCGGGCTCGGTCGGGCCGGCGGTGTGGGGCGCCGTGCACATCTGCGACGACGACGGGATCGAGTTGGCGACGGGCGAGGACGGGGTGGTGTGGTTCGGGGGCCGGGGCAACGCCTTCGAGTACAACAATGACCCGGAGAAGACGAAGCAGACCTTCAATGAGCGGGGCTGGAGCACGCTCTGGGATGTCGGACATCTCGACGCGGCTGAGTATCTGTATCTGACCGACCGCAAGCTGTTCATGATCGTCTCGGGCGGGGTCAATATCTACCCCCAGGAGATCGAGGACGTGCTGGTGCTCCATCCCGCCGTGGCCGATGTGGCGGTGTTCGGGGTGCCCGAGGCCGAGATGGGGGAGGAGGTCAAAGCGGTGATCCAGCCGGCGCCCGGACATGCGGCCGGGCCGGAGTTGGCGGCGGAGATCATGGCCTTCTGCCGAGACCACCTCTCGGGGTTCAAGTGCCCCCGTTCGGTCGACTTCACCGCAGCGCTGCCCCGGGGTGAGAACGGCAAGCTCTACAAGAAGCAGCTGCGCGATGCCTACTGGGCCAGCTCCAGCCCCACCCTCTGATCGCCCGGATCACTCGGGGCGCGCACGTCGGCGTACCACGAGAGGGCCAGCGCGATGGCGGCGCCGCCCAACAGGACGGTGGTGATGCCCAGGGCGGAAACGACGGGCCCGATGAGGAGGTTGCCCACCCCGACCGTCCCGCCGAAGCCCATGATCCACAGCGCCATGACGCGTCCGCGCACGGCATCTTCGAGCCGGGTCTGCAATGTGGTGTTGAGGGCGGTGATGAAGGCGAAGTAGAACGCCCCGACCACGGTCACCACGAAGTAGGCCGGCAGGGCGGCGCGCAGGAGGGCGAAGCCGGTGAGGGCGGCGGCGTATCCGATGAGGCAGGTGCGGACCAGGAGAGGCTTGGAGGTCCGGGAAAAGACGGTGCCGATGGAGATGGCCCCGATGAGGGCCCCGGTGCCGAAGCAGGCGTAGAGGATGCCGTAACTGGTGGAGCTGGGCTGGATGCCCAGGTTGTGGGCGGCCACCACCGGCAGCTGGCCCAAGAAGGCCAGCGCGAGCAGCGAGAAGAAGAACACGGTGAGCAGGCAGCGCCCGACTACCGGGTCGGCCCGGGCCGTGGTGATGCCGGCGGTCAGCTCACGCCAGCGGCTGGCGTGCTGCTTCCCGCTGGGCAGCACGGGCAGCGTGACCGCCATCAGGGCGATGATGACGAAGAGGTAGGTGGCCGCGTTGCCGACGAAGACCCAGTCCGGCCCGACCAGCGGGAAGAGCACGCCCCCGATGATGGGGCCGATGACCCGGGAGCCGTTCATCTGGGCCGAGTTGAGCGAGATGGCGCCGGCCAGGTCCTCCCGGCCGACCAGGCCCGGCAGGATGGCGGAGTAGGCCGGGCCGAACATCGCACTCCCGATGCCCACCATCACCACCATGAGCACCAGGAGCAGGTGGGAGGGCGAGGGCGTCCGCACCACCCAGGCCACGCCGAGGGAGAACACCAGCTGCTCGAGGGAGAGGATGATCAGGAAGCGCTTGCGGTCCACCTTGTCGGCGATGTAGCCGCCGATCATGGGGAAGATCAGGGCCGGCCCGAGCTGGGCGAAGATCACCACCCCGACGAAGGTGCTCGAGTGGGTGACGTCGTAGGCGTAGGCGCCGAGGACCACATTCTGCATCCAGGTGCCGATGTTGGAGGCGAAGAACCCTATGAAAACGATGCGAAAAGTGCGATGGCGCAGGGCTGAGATGGCGCTCCCCGAGCCCGTCCCGAGGGGCCGGTCACCGTCGACGACCGCATCCTCGATCTCCTCCAGCGAGATCTCACCGGGCTCTGGCTCTGTCTCCGTGGCCATTTAAGGTCCGGCGGCCGAGCACAGGGCCCCGCACGGTGTGGTGAAGGCCGAGGCGGGGGCCAGCGGGATGTTGAGCACCGACGCGGCCTGGGCGTTGTGCTGCACGTGGTAGATCCCGCCCAGGAGGTGGGGCAGCTGGGCGGCCGTGGCCAGCAGGTGGGGCGTCTCGGCGGTGGTGATGGTGACCCGCAACCGCCAGCCGGCCGGGAGGGCAGCGAAGGTGGGAAAGATCTGAATGTCCTGGCGGGTCACCTGGCCCGGGGTGATGAACCGATGCGAGGCGGTCGTGAGCGGGTGGACCGGCAGCAGGGGCAGGCCGTCGGCGGCGATCCAGCTGCGCGCCGGGTCGAGGGCCCGCTGGGAGCCGAGGAGGGCCCCCGAGGTGAGGGGCAGGGAAGTACCCCGGGGTGACACCGCCTCGACGGTGGCCGCCAACTCGGTGTCCGTGGTATTCGACGTCGTGTAGATGGTGGCGTCAATCGGTCCGCTCACGATCGCCGATTGCGTGAAGGGGGCCGTGGTGTAGGTGAGGGCGCCCGGCCCGGTGCCCAGGGTGAGGTCGTTGGTGTCGCATGGGTCGGTCTGGCCCAGGGTGCCCAGGCCGAGAGCGATGAGGCCGGCCGCCCACTGGTCGGTCTGGACGTCGCAGGGGCTGGAGACGCCGCTGAAGGCGATGGGGTCAGAGCCGGCCGTCGGCGGGGCGAAGGTGAGGCGGCCGTCGTTGGGCGAGACGGCGTCGCTGCCCGAGCGGCCGGGCGCCAGGTACAGGGCGGCGACAGGGGCGCTGGTGGCGGGCAGGGGCCACTGGGCGGCGTCGACCCAGGCCTTGGAGTTGAGCTCCTGCAGGTGCAGCGGGGTGGTGGTGTGGGCCAGGGGCGTGTCCTGGTTGAGCAGCCAGGTGTCGAACCACTCGAGCTCAATGGCCGAGAGGTTGATGCCGTCGCCGGTGGTCACGTGCATCCAGGGGCCCATCAGCAGCTGGTAGCGGGGGGTCACGGGCTGGGTGGGTGTCATGGCGGCCGTGGCCGGGCGGCCGTCGAAATCGTTCTGCAGGCCGACGTAGTTGAGCGGCTCGCCCGCCTGGAAGAGGTCGTTCCAGCCGCCGACTAGGAAGGCCGGGATGTGATCGGCCACGACGGCGGCCAGGTCCTGGGCCGGGCTGCGGGCGGACCAGTACGCGCTGTCCGCCGCGCTCGCGCCCTGGCCGGACTCCACCTGGAGCAGCAGTTGGAGGAAGGAGACCAGGGTCGAGCTGTGGGCGAGCTCGACCGGAGTCAGGCGGGCCAGGGCGGCGGCCAGCAGCACCGGGTTGGCGCTGGTCGCCGCCTCGACCAGGGGCTGGAGGACGGGGTTGGTCAGGTTGAGGCCGCCGAGTAGGGCGATGTAGGCCGCCGAGAATTCGATGTCGGGGATGCCGCCCTGGGTCACCGTGTCGGCGAAGAGGTCGTTGCCGGCGATGATCGGGAACATGGCCTTGATGGGGGAGCCGGCCCCGGCGGCGGCCACCGTCTGGAACTGGTTGATGCCCATGTAGGACTCGCCGAACAACCCGACCTTGCCGTCAGAGTGGGGCAGGGCGGCGGCCCAGCGGGCCAGGGTGGCGCCGTCGGTGGATTGGACGGGGTCGAAGAGGTCGAAGTCGCCGCCCGAGTCGCCGGTGCCCCGCACGTCGGCCAACACGACGATGAAGCCCCGGTCGACCAGGTACCCGATGTTGGTGCTGGACAGCGCCGAGGCTTCGGCGATGAACGCCTTGCCGTAGGGGGTCTGCTGGAGGAGGACCGGGAAGGGGCCGGCGGCGGGGGTCTTAGAGCCGGCGAGGGTGGGGTAATAGACGTCGGCGCGCAGGACGGTGCCGTCCGACATGGTGATGGGCGTATCGAGCGTGGAGGACTGGCCGAAGGTGGCGGGCTGGGGGGACCACGTGGCGGGCGGCGCGGGGGCGGCCGAGGCGGAGCCGGTTGCGGCGAGGGCGGTCGGGGTGGTGATCGCCATGAGGGCGGCCACACTGCTGATGAGGCGCAACGGCCGGTGCCGTTGACGCCACCTCGCTGCCCCTCGCGCCTCCATGTCGAACTCCCTATGCCGCCGGACCATCGAATTTACCCGACGTCTTCCAAAAGGACCTGGTCCAGCTGGTCCAGGTGCCTGGTCGAGACCCCAGCGGCCCGGGCCCAGGCGCGGGCGCCGCCGTGCCGCTCCTCCAGCTCGAGGAGGAACCGGTCCATGGTTTCGGGGTCGGCGGCCAGCAGCGCCGACGGGGTCCGCTCGAGGGTGTCGCGATAGACGGGGTCCCGGCCCCAGCGCTCGACCAGGCGGCGCATCCCCTCGGAGGAGAGGGCGTAATCGTCGATGATGGCCCGGCGGTCGACTCCCAGGCAGCCCAGCACCAGGGCGGCCAGGACCCCGGTGCGGTCCTTGCCGAAGAAGCAGTGGAAGACCAGTGGGAGCTGCTCCGGCGTGGCGATCTCTTCGAGGGCGCGCACCAAGGCCGGCCCGCCGCCGTCGAGGTAGGACACGTACCGCTCGGCCAGATCCAAAGAGGCCGGACGCTCCCGGGCCATGCCGTCCTGGCTGACCGAGAGGTTGAGGGAGCGGACGTCGACGTCGAGCGGCGCGTGGCCCAGTCGGGCCGCCTCGGTGGGTGTGCTCAGGTCGATGACGGTGGCCAGACCAAGGGCGCGCAGGGCGTCGAGGTCGGCTGCGGTGAGCTCGTGCAGGGCATCGCTGCGAAAGAGGCGGCCGGCTCGGGTGCGGCGGCGGCCGTCGGCGGTCGGATAGCCGCCGAGATCGCGGAAGTTGGGGGCGCCGGCGAGAAAGGGAGCGGTCATGAGGGTCCTCAGAAGGTAGGCGCAACGGGCGCTGAAGACGCAGACCCGCTAATGTCCGGAGCGCTCCGGCACATCTGGAGTGGTACAGAGTGCAGCGAAGTCCGGTGAGAGTCCGGCACTGACCCGCAACGGTAAAGCCTCCTCGAGGGGACAAGTCCGGACGCCTGTTCTGTGCTGACGAAACCGAACCTCGGAGGAAGGGCGGTTCGTTGGGCGCCTCATTGGGTGTCGCAGCGGGCGCACTTCGTCCTCCGCAACCCAATGGAGGATGAACCATGTCAAGTACCCCACGGCGACTGATGTTGGCTGTCAGCGCAGCGGTCGTCATGTTGTCGACGGCGACCGTGACCGCGTCGGCGACTGCGGCGTCGGCGACTGCGGCGTCGGCGTCGTATCCGATGACCATTCAGGCGGCCAACGGCGCCATCACCATCCCGGCCCGGCCCAAGGCCATCGTGTCGCTCTCACCCACCGCCACCGAGATGCTCTACGCCATCGGTGCCGGGAGCCAGGTCAAGGCGGTCGACTCGTACTCGGACTACCCCAAGGGCGCCCCGATGACGAAGCTCGATGCCAACCAGCCCAACGTCGAGGCCATCGTCGCCTACCAGCCCGACCTGGTCGTGGTGGCCGGCGACTCCACCGGGCTCACGGCCCAGCTGGCCAAATTCAATATCCCGGTGCTGTCGGATCCGGCGGCCAACACCCTGAGCGATGAGTACGCCCAGTTCAGCGAGCTCGGCCAGGCCACCGGGCACGTGGCCCAGGCCAAGGCCGAAGTGGCCCAGATCAAGGCGCAGATCAGCCGTATCGTGAAAAGCACGCCGAAGCAGTCGAAACCCCAGTCGTATTACTTCGAGTTGGACCAGACCTATTACTCGGTCACCACCTCGACCTTCATCGGGCAGGTGCTCAAGCTGCTCGGCCTGACCAGCATCGCCAACAGCGCCAAGGGCGCGGCGGCGAGCGGGGGCTACCCGCAGCTGTCGGCCGAGTTCATTATCAAGGCCAACCCGACCTATGTGTTCCTGGCCGACACCATCTGCTGCGGCCAATCCCCCAAGAAGGTCGACCAGCGCCCGGGTTGGTCCAAGCTGGCCGCGGTCAAGGACGGCGACGTGGTGGCGCTCAACGATGACATCGCGTCGCGGTGGGGCCCGCGCATCGTCACTCTGCTCAAGGTGGTGGCCAACTCGGTCACCCACCACCGGCAGGCGTGACCCCGTGAGTTACACCCTCCCCGGTCGGGCCAAGGGGCGGGACGCGCCCGACGCGCCCGACGCGCCCGACGCGCCCGATGTGGTCACGGTGGCGGCTGGAGCAGGGTCGACCGGTGGCCAAGGCGGCGACAACAACGGCAACAACAGCACGCGGTCAGCCACGTCGTCCGGCCCCACCACCGCCCTCGTCGTCCTGCCCCGTGCCTCGCTCCATCGGCCGCTGCTGGTCGCCACCGCCGCCCTCATCGGGGCGATGGTGTTGGGGGTGTCGGTCGGGCCGGCCGACATCTCGCTGGCCACCGTGGTCAAGGCGCTCCTCTCGCACGTCCCGCTGCTCGGCTATCACGCCCACGTCTCGGCCATCAACTGGGACGTCATCTGGCAGATCCGCCTGCCCCGGGTGATCCTGGGCGGACTGGTCGGGGCCATGCTGGCCGGCGGCGGCGCGGCGTATCAGGGCGTCTTCCGCAATCCACTGGCCGACCCCTACCTGCTCGGCGTGGCGGCCGGGGCCGGTCTGGGCGCCACCATCGTCATCGTGGCCGGGACCGGGGAGAGCCAGCTGCTGCCCTTCGCCGCCTTCGCCGGCGCGGTCGGCGCGGTCATCCTCACCTACATCGTCGGTGCCACGGGAGGCCGCCAAGGGTCCACGGCGTCCATCGTCCTGGCCGGCGTGGCCGTGGCGGCGTTGCTGACCGCCATCCAGACCTACCTCCAGCAACAGCACGAGCCCGACCTGCAGGGCGTCTACGCCTGGATACTGGGCAGCCTCAACGTGGCTTCCTGGTCCGACGTCCGCCTGATCCTGCCCTACGTGGCCATCAGCGCCATCACGCTGCTGGCCCACCGCCGCCTGCTCGACGTCCTGCGCGTCGGGGAGGATGAGGCCGGGGCGCTGGGCATCCACGCGGCCCGGGTCCGCCTCATTGTGGTGGCGGCCGCGACGTTGGGCACCGCCGCCGCGGTCGCGGTGAGCGGGTTGATCGGCTTCGTCGGCATCATCGTCCCCCACACGGTGCGGCTGGTCTCCAACTCCAGCTACCGCGTGGTGCTGCCGGTGTCGATGGTAGGAGGCGCCACCTTCCTCATCCTGGCCGACGTGGTGGCCCGCACGGTGCAGGCGCCGGCCGAGATCCCCATCGGCGTCGTCACCGCCTTCGTCGGCGCGCCGTTCTTCCTCTTCGTGCTGCGGTCGCGCCGGGCCCAGCGCTCGTGATCACGCTCGAGGACGTCACCGTGCGGTACGGCGCCACCGTGGCGCTGCACCGCATCAGCGAGCGCGTCGGAGACGGCGAGTGGGTCGGCCTCATCGGCCCCAACGGCGCCGGCAAGACGACGCTGTTGCGCGCCCTGGTGCAACTCCTGCCCCACGACGGCCGCACCCTCATCGACGGTGCCTCCACCGACGACCTCTCCCGCCGCCAGCTGGCCCGCATGATCGCCTACGTCCCCCAGTCGCCCGAGCTGCCGCCCGACATGATGGTGTCGGATTATGTGCTCCTCGGCCGCTCGCCCCACATCGGCTACTTCGGCGTCGAGAAGCCGTACGACCGGCGCATCTGTGCGGACCTCTTGGAGCGCCTCGACCTCGGGCCGATGGCGGACCGTCATCTCGCCACGTTGTCCGGCGGAGAATTGCAACGCCTCGTCCTCGCCCGGGCCCTGGCTCAGGAGGCACCGGTCCTCCTGCTGGACGAACCGACCAGCGCGCTCGATCTCGGTCGGCGCGTCGATGCGCTCGAGATCATTGACGCACTGCGGGCCGAGCACAAGCTCACGGTCCTCAGCGCCATGCACGACCTCACCCTGGCCGGACAGTTCGCCGACCGGTTGGTGTTGTTGTCCGGCGGAGAGGTGGTCGCTTCCGGTACCCCGCCGGAGGTATTGGACGAAGTACTCCTGACCGAACACTTCGGTCTGCACGTCCAAGTCATGCGTACACCCGACGGCGAGCTCATCGTGGCGCCCCGCCGGCACAAGTAAGGAGCGTTCATGCCAGACGAGTCAGAGAGCCGGGAAGCGGTGCCCGAGGAGGGGGCGGGGCGGGTGCCGTCGCTGGTGCTGATCAACACCGGCCACGGCAAGGGCAAGTCGTCGGCCGCCTTCGGGGTGATGGGGCGGGCCTGGGCCCGGGGCTGGACGGTCGGCGTGGTGCAGTTCGTGAAGGGGGGCAAGTGGAAGGTGGGTGAGCGCAAGCTGGCCGAGCATCTCGGCATCGACTGGCAGATCCTGGGCGATGGGTTCACGTGGGAGTCGACCGACCTCGATGAGACGGCGGCGAAGGGTCGGCATGCCTGGTCGGTGGCGCGGGACAAGTTGGCGTCGGGTGACTACGACATGCTGATCCTGGACGAGCTCACGTATGCCAACACCTACGGCTGGGTGCCGGTGGCCGAGGTGGTGGCCGGCGTGCTCGGTCGGGCCCCCAAGACCAACGTGGTGATCACCGGTCGGGATGCCGCGCCCGAGCTGATTGAGATCGCGGACACGGTGACCGAGATGCGCATGGTCAAACACGCCTACGAGCGGGGGATCAAAGCGCGCAAGGGGATCGAGTACTGAACGTCGTGTCCGTGCCGTTGATGCCGCAGGTCCAGCGGGGCGGGCTGTTCTCGGTGCGCGTCTGGCGGCTGCCGGCGCCCCTATTGGCCATCTCCTCGGCCCCGCTCGGGGGTGGCCTCGGCCGGCGCGCCTGGGTGCTCAACGCGCAGGTCGGCGCGGACTACGCCCGGCTCGACCCGGACGTGCACTTGGGCGAGTTGGCTGACCGGGCCGGCCTGACTGGCCCCGGCGTCGGCATGATGACGGCGGTCGACGTGCGCCGGGGTTCGACCGTGTTTGAGGAGGGGGTCACCGTCGATGCCACGGTCGGCGTGCGACGGCCGCAGTGGGCGGCGGCTCCCGCGACTGCTCTCCCCCCTTCCACCGCCGGACCGTCGATTTCCCCCGAGGTCGGTACGGTCAACATCGTGGCCTTCCTGCCCGAGCCCCTGAGCGCCGCCGCGCTGGTCAACGCCGTCGTCACCGTCACCGAGGCCAAGGCCCAGGCGCTGTGGGACGCCGGGCTGGCCGGGACGGGCACCGCCTCTGACGCGGTCTGCGTGCTGTGCCCGACCGTCGGCCCGGGTAGCTCGGTCAACGAGTTCGGCGGGCCGCGGTCGTTGTGGGGCGCCCGCCTGGCCCGGGCGGTGCACCGGGCGGTACTGGACGGGATCCGACGTGAGGACGCTGGTGACGACGCCGACGCCGACGCCGTCAGTGAGGACCCGTCGTGATCACGCTCGTGCTGGGTGGCGCCCGTTCGGGCAAGTCCGCCCTGGCCGAACGGCTCACCGCCGTCGGGCCCGGACCGACCACCTACGTCGCCACCATGCAGGCGGGCGATGATCCGGACCTGCGGCGGCGCATCGAGATCCACCGGGACCGCCGCCCGGCGGGCTGGACCACCCTCGAGGCCGGCCTCGACCTGCCCGACCTGGTCATGGCCGCCCCGCCCGGATCGCTCCTGATCGACTCGCTCGGGCCGTGGGTCGCCCTCCACGGCGGCGCGCCGGTCGATGAGGCGGCCCTCTGCCGGGCCCTACGGGAGCGGGCCGGCGACCACCACACCGTCGTCGTGTCCGAGGAGGTCGGCCTGGGTGTCCACCCCTCCTCAGCGGAAGGTCGTCAGTTCCGCGACGCCCTGGGCCACCTCAACCAGGCCGTGGCCGCCGTCGCCGACCGTGCCCTGCTGGTGGTCGCCGGCCGGACCCTGACCCTCGACCCGCCCCCGGCAGTCGATTAAGTCGTGCGTGCCGCCCTGGCCTTCCTGACCCCCTTCCCCGGCGCCCGCCGTCCCAGCGCCCGCGCCCTGCCCTGGTTTCCCGTGGTGGGGGCGGCCCTCGGCCTGGCGCTCGGTGGGCTGTGGTGGGCCACGGACCGACTGTGGCCGCTGCCGATCGCCGCCCTGATCACCGTCGCGGCCGACCTCGCCCTCACCGGCCTCCTCCACCTCGATGGCCTGGCCGACGCCGCCGACGGCCTCCTCCCTCACCTGACCCGGGCCCGCCGCCTCGAGGTCATGCGCGAGCCCACCGTCGGGGCCTTCGGCGTCGGCGCCGTCGTCACCACCGTCCTGGCCCGCTGGGTGGTCCTGGCCAACCTGCGCCCGGCCCCCCTCCTCATCGCGGCGCTCTGGTGTGCGTCCCGCACGTCCATGGCCGGCGTGGTGGAGCGCGTCCCCTACGCCCGGGCGCTCGACGGACCGGACGGACCGGACGGAGAGTCCGGCGGCCTGGTCAGCGCCTTCATGGGGGCGCGCCTCCCCCTCCTCCTGGCCGTCCCCGCCCTGGCCGGCGCGGCCGCCCTCGCCGCCATCTGGTCCGTCCCGGCCGGCCCGGTTGCCGTCGGCGCCGCCGTGCTCACGTTCGGGGCCGTCCTCGCCTTCGCCCACCGCCGTCTGGGCGGCTTCACCGGCGACGTGCTCGGGGCGGCCGGCATCCTGGCCGAGACGGTCGGGCTCCTGGTGGCGGCGGCCCGCTGGTGAGCCTCTCCCGCCGCAGCCTCGCCGCCGCGGCCGGCATCGTGGCCGACCTCGCCCTCGGGGAGCCGCCCGTGCAGCCCCACCCGGTCAGTGCCTTCGGCGCCGCCATGCATCGGGTGGAGCGCCACATATATGGAGATCATCGAGCCGCCGGACTCCTCCACGCCGCCACCGGTCTGCTCCTCGGCACCACGGCCGGGCTGCTCGTGCGCTCGACCACCCTGGCGACCTATCTCTCCGTCGCTCAGCGCGCCCTGGTGGAGGCCGCGCTCGACCTCGCCGCCGCGTTGGAGGAGGGGGATTTGGCGCGGGCCCGCCTGCTGCTGCCCACCCTGGTCGGCCGGGACCCGGATGGCCTCAGCGCAGCCGAGATCACCAGGGCGGTGGTCGAGTCGGTGGCCGAGAACACCGTGGATGCGGTGGTGGCGCCGGCTCTGTGGGGAGCGATCGGGGGAGCGCCGGGCACGTTGGGCTACCGGGCGGTGAACACCATGGACGCCACCGTGGGCCATCGCTCCGCCCGGTATCTGCACTATGGCTGGGCCAGCGCCCGGCTCGATGACCTGGCCAACTACCTCCCGGCCCGCCTCACCGCCGCCCTGGTCCTGGTGGTCCGGCCCCGGGCCGCGCCCGCCGTGTGGCGGGCCGTGCGCCGCGACGCCCCGGCCCACCCTTCCCCCAACGCCGGGGTGGCCGAAGCGGCCTTCGCCGCCGCCCTGGGTGTGAAGCTGGGCGGGCTCAACACCTATGGTGCGCTGGTGGAACGACGTCCGGCGCTCGGCAGTGGTCGGGCCCCCGAGACCTCCGATATCGCCGCCACCGTGGCCCTGTGCCGCGACGTGACCTACGCCCTCGTCGTCGTGCTCGTCGTCGTGGGCCTCTTCGCCAAGGCGTCACCCGCATGAGGCACGGTGGCGACGTCGAGCGGATCGCCCGCTCCCGCGGTGTCGACCCCCACTCCCTGCTCGATCTGTCCGCCAGCCTCAACCCGCTGGCCCCTTCCGTGGTGGACGTGGCCGCCTCGCACCTCGGCTCGCTGCGCCGTTACCCCGACCCGGCCCATGCCCACTGCGTGCTGGCCCGGGCCATCGGGGTCGAGCCCGAGCGGCTGCTGTTGACCAACGGCGGCGCCGAAGCGATCGCGCTGCTGGGCCAGACCATCGGGGGAAGGGTCGACGAACCTGAGTTCTCGCTGCACCCCCGACATGGCCTCTCTCCCGCCACGGCCCTGGGCTGGTCGACGAGCACGCCGCCGCTGTGGTGTTCCAACCCGAACAACCCGACCGGGCGTCTGGCCGGGCCGGACCAACGGGCCGACGTGTGGGACGAGGCGTTCTACCCCCTGGCCACGGGGGAGTGGACCCGGGGCGACCCTCAGGCCATCGCCGTGGTGGGGTCGCTGACCAAGCTCTTCGAATGCCCGGGACTGCGGCTCGGGTACGCCGTCGCCGACCCCGGGCTGATCGCCCGCCTGGCCGCCCGCCAGCCCGAGTGGTCGGTGGGCAGCCTGGCCCTCGCCCTCCTGCCCGAACTGCTCGAGCAGGCCGACCTGCCCGCCTGGGCCCGGGCCATCGCCGGCCTGCGCGGTGACCTGACTGATCTTCTCCGGCGATACGGCTTGACGCCCGAGCCCTCGGCCGCCAACTTCATCCTCTGCCCGGCCCCGCTTGACTTCAGGGAGAGGCTCATCGACCACGGGGTGATCGTGCGCGACTGCACCTCCTTCGGACTACCCGATCACGTGCGCATCGCCGTACCCGACGCCGCCGGCCTGGAACGCCTGGCCGCCGCCCTGGTGCTGTTGTGACGGTCGGGCGATTCGACGAGGGGGCCCGGGAGAACCTGCGCCAGATCATCGAGTCCCGGCGCGACGTCCGCCGGCGCTTCCTGCCCACGCCGGTCGAGCCCGAGGTACTCGAGCGGGTGCTCCAAGCCGCCCATCGCGCCCCTTCGGTCGGGCTGACCCAACCGTGGGACTTCCTCATCCTGACCGACCCTGGCCTCCGGGAAGAGGTGGCGAGGCATGTCGAGGAGGAGCGCCAGCGTTTCAGCGCCTCGCTCCCGCCCTCCCGCCAACGCGCCTTCGACCGGCTCAAGGTGGAGGCCATCCGGGAAGCGCCGATGAATCTGGTCGTGACGTCAACGCTCGAGCGGGGCGGCGCCCACGTGCTCGGCCGCTACACCCAGCCCGAGATGGCGCACTACTCCACCTGCCTGGCCATTGAGAACCTGTGGCTGATGGCCCGGGCGGAGGGGTTGGGGGTGGGGTGGGTCAGCTTCTACCGGCCCAGCTTCCTGTCCGCCCTGCTCCAGATCCCGCCCTACGCCCAGCCGATCGCCTACCTCTGTTTAGGGTATGTCAGCGAGTTCGACCCGGCCCCCGAGTTGGCGCTGCAGAACTGGGCCCGAGTTCGCCCCCTGTCCTGGGCCATCCACCACGAGCGCTGGGAGCACCGCGTGACGCACCCCTTCGAAGATGCCCGGGCCGCTGTGGTCGCGGTCGACGCCGCGGCCGAAGATGAAGCCCGGGCCCATCACGGACGGCTCACCAAGCCGGCCGGCTCCCTGGGTGAGCTGGAGCGGCTCGGTGTCCGCTTGGCCGGCATGGCCCGCCAGAGCCCGCCGCCCATCCCCGAGCCGGCCACGGTGGCCGTCTTCGCCGGCGACCACGGGGTGGTGGAGGCCGGGGTGACGCCGTGGCCCTCCGAGGTCACCCGGCAGATGGTGGCCAACTTCATCGGGGGCGGCGCCGCCATCAGCGCCATCGCCCGCCAGGTCGGGGCCGAGGTGGTGGTGGTCGACGTCGGGGTGATCGGCGACCTGGAGCCGGCCCCCACCCTGCTCCGCCGGAAGGTCCGTCACGGCACGGCCAATCTGGCGGTGGAGGCGGCCATGACCCGGGAGGAGGCCCAGGCCGCCCTGGACGTCGGGGCCGAGGTGGCCCGTGAGCTGGTCGCCGCCGGCTCCCGCTGCCTCATCACCGGCGACATGGGGATCGGCAACACCACCCCGTCGGCGGCGCTCATCGCCTACTTCACCGGCCGCCCGGTGGCCGACGTGGTGGGGCGGGGGACGGGCATTGACGATGCGACGCTGGCGTTGAAGACGAGGGTGATTGAGGACGCGCTCGGGCGGCTCGACCAGGGCGGCGGGTCGGGTCGGGACGACAGCGACGCGGTCGGTGTGGTGGCCGAGGTCGGCGGCCTGGAGATCGCCGCCCTGGCCGGGTTCATCGTCGGGGGGGCGGCGGCGCAGGTGCCGGTCGTCATCGACGGGGTGATCGCCTCAGCCGCCCTCCTGGTGGCCACCGCCCTGTGCCCGCCGGCCCGGGCCTATTGCATCGCCGGCCACCGCTCGGCCGAGCCGGGCGCCCGGGCCGTGCTGGAGCACCTCGGCCTCCGCCCGCTGCTCGAGCTCGACCTGAGACTGGGCGAGGGCAGCGGTGCCTGCCTGGCGCTGCCGCTGGTCCAGGCGGCGGCCCGTATCTTGAGCGAGATGGCCACGTTTGACCAGGCTGGTGTCACCCAAAAAGACCCCTAGAGCGACGGCTGGCCTAGGCTGCCCGGGCGGGCGTGAGAAACCAGGCCCGGAGCCGTTCTTCCTGACAATCGATCAAAGGAGCGTCCCTGTGCCTCGCCGCCTGACTCACGCCTTACTGGCTCTCTCCAGCGTCGGCTTCATCGTCTTCGCGGCCGGGGGGACGGCCGGCGCCAGCCGGGGCCTCGGCGGCCTGCTCTCGCATTCGACCACGAAGAATGCCCAGCAGAGCGGGAACTGGTCCGGCTACGTGGTGAACCCGGCCGGGGGCAACGTGACCGGGGTGGCCTCGACCTTCGTGGTGCCCAAGGCCACCTTGATCCTGCCCGGGCTGACCTCGACCTGGGCCGGCATCGGCGGCGACCCGTCGGCCGACCTGATCCAGGCCGGGGTGAGCGAGAGTCCCTTCCCGTCCAATCCCATCCTGGGCGACCAGTACTTCGCCTGGTACGAGCTGCTGCCGGCCTCGCCGGTGCAGCTGACCGGCTGCACCGGTGACGCCAACTGCACGGTGGTGCCCGGCGACCACGTCAGTGTGCAGATCACCCAGACGGCGACCAATGTGTGGACCATCTCGGTGGCCGATGGGGCTCGGTGGACGTGGTCGATGGCCGGTATCAAGTACGGGTCCAGCCACTCGTCGGCCGAGTGGATCCTGGAAGCGCCGACGCTGCTGGTGGCCCCGGTCATCCCAGCCGGCGTGGGCTCAGCCCACTTCGGTCCCACCTCCACCTTCACGGTGGGCGGGGGCAGCCCGCAGACCATCGCCTCGGGCAACCCGCAGGCCATCGACATGTCGCTGCTCGGCCTGGGACTCTTCAATCTGGCTACCCCGTCCGCGTTGTCGGCTGACGGCCAGTCGTTCAACGTCTGTACGTACGCGCAGACGTGTAGCTAGGGGTTGCAGATCTGACAGGGGCGCAGGCCGGACAGGCCTTGGGGCCCGAGCACCCGCAGGTCGTCGGGGTGGTGGGCGATGACGGCGCACCCGGCCTGGTGGTAGACGGTGCCGGACGCGGTGGCGAAGTACCCGGTGCCGGGACTGGCTGCGTCTACGGGGGCGGCGCCGGCGTCGGGGAGTGGTCGCCCGGTCAGGGCGCGCACCAGTTCTTCGAGCACCTTCTGCTGCTCTTCGTGATGGAGCTCGGCCTGGTCGTAAATGCGGTAGAGCCAGTGGCCCCAGTACAACAGCCCGCCGACCACCATGCAGCCGAGGCCGATGAAGGCGCCGCTCACCATGTAGGGGATCTGCTGCTGGACCACCCGGGCGTGGGCCGCCCCGTACCAGGCGATCAGGATGAAGACGAGGCCGAGGGGGATGAGGATCGAGCCGGCCACCACCTGCCAGCTGTTGCGCAGGTCGAAGGCGCCGCCGTCCTCGCCGTCGGGACGGGCGGGCAGGCGGCGGCGGCCAGCACTGCGACCCCGCTTCGGCCGGACCGGGTCGGGAGGGTCGGACGGGTCGGACAGTCGTGCGTCCAGATCGCCGGGACGTTCCATTTCCAACATCATGGTCTCCTTCCGGTGACGAACTGCCACCGTGCGAGCAAGAGGAGCGGGTAGGCCAGCAGGAGGCAGGCCAGGAGGAAGGTGATCGTCCAGCCGAGCGGCGGGGGGATGCCGTGGATGGGGAAGTCGGTGGCCGACGACGAGACGGGCGGCGGCGGCGTGGTGGTGGCGGTGGTCGGGGCGCTGGCCTGGGCGCTCCCGGGACCGGTGGGGGCCAGGGTCTGCACGACCGGCCCCGTCCCGAACCCGCCGGAGCCGGTCGTCGAGCCGAGAGTGGGGCCGAGTGAGCCCGACGTGTCAGTGGTCGAGGTGTCGGGGGCTGTCCCCGAGGCGGTCACGCTGGACTGGGCCAGCCCGAAGGTCATGGAGGTGGTGGCCGTGTAGAGGCCGGCCGGCAGCCCGACGTTGCCCAGCCCGGGCACCGGGATGGTGGGTTCGCCGGGAATGAAGGGGAGGTCGAACTGGTGCGAGATGGCGATCTGGAGTCCACCGGCATCGGCGCTGGCCTGGGGGCCGTCAGAGGTGAGTTTCGGATCCAGCACCCGGATGCTGATCCCGTCCTGGGCCAGGGTGGCGTCGACGGTCTGCTGCAGTTGGGCTGGCGTGATCCCGGCGGTGGCGGCGGAGGTGGTGCTGAGGTGGACGCCGGTGCTGTCGATAAAAGCCGTTTCGCCGTCCACGGTGACCTGGCCCAGGTGCAGGGTGGCGGTCGGGGTGCCGGTGGTGCCGTCAGAGACCGCGGTGGCGGTCGAGGTCAATCCGGCGATGTCGACGAGGCCGGCGATATCGAGGCTCTTGACCACCGACGTCGAGGTGGCCGTGATGGTGCTGGCGCCGATGGTGACGCTGTTGGTGGCGCTGATGTTGCCCGTAGTGAGCAGGCTGCCGGCGGCGGAGGGTCCGAGCAGGGATGAGAGGGCCTTGGTGACGCCCAGGGTGTCCAGGGCCACGTCGGCCACGGTGGCGCTGGCCGCCCCGCCGGTGCCGGAGGTGTCAGCGCTCGAGCTGAAGATGCTGACCTGCAGCGGGGAGGCCTGATTGGGCGGGAGGCCGAAGCTGGCCTGGGCCAGGTAGCCGGGGGAGGTCGGGTACTTGCTCTGGGCCAGCAGCGGGTCGTTGAGCGGCAGGCCCGGGAAGCCGAAGGTGGCCAGCAGGCTGCCCAGGTCGGCCGCGATATCGCCGGGGTAGTACGGCGCCCCCAACGAGTCGACCACCGGCCCGCTGCCCACGTCGGTGCGGGCGAAGGGCACGTCCTCCTCAATCAGGTTCTCCTTGGGCAGCGGCACCACGTTGGGCACGTTGAAGGTGAACTGGGCCCCGACGGCCAGGGCGCTGGCGTTGTACCCGACCAGGCTGGTGTCCGCGCCGGCAGTCAGGGCTAACGGACCCAGGGAGGCGAGAAGGGTGGCGGCCAGAGGGGGGCCGAGGCGACGCCACCTCACGACGGTCCTCCCAGATAGGCCGTGGCCAACGCCCCATGGCGCATGTCAGCCGGTTCGCCCACGTCGACGATGGCGCCCTTGTCCATGACGTAGACGTAATCGGCCAGGGTCAGGGCCGCCTCGACGTACTGCTCGACCACCAGCAGGCTGACGCCGGCGGCGGCGCGGGCGCGGAGGGCATCGAAGAGCTGGCCCACCACGATGGGGGCCAGGCCCATGCTGATCTCGTCGACCATGAGCAGCGTGGGTTGGGCCATCAGCGCCCGGGCGAGCGCCAGCATCTGCTGCTCGCCGCCCGAGAGGCTGCCGGCCAGCTGGCGCAGGCGGCTGCCGAGCACCGGGAAGAGGGCGACCCCTTCGGCGATCGGGTCTACGGCGGCGGCGGCCGGGGCGGCCATTTGCAGGTTCTCCCGCACGGTCAGGCTGGGAAAGATGCCGCGGCCTTCGGGGACGTGGACCACGCCCAGGCGGGCGATGCGGTAGGCGGCCCGGCGGTCGATGCGGGTTCCCTCGACCCAGATGCGGCCGCTCTCGGCCCTGATCACGCCCGAGATGGTGCGCAACGTCGTGCTCTTGCCGGCGCCGTTGGGGCCGAGCAGCGCCACCACCGCTCCCTTGGGCACGACGAGCGAAACATCGCGCAAGGCCTGGACGCCGCCGTAAGAGACGCGGAGGCCCCTTACTTCCAGGGCGTACGACGGCGAGTCGGCGTGGGCGTGGGCGTGGACGTAGGCGTGGGGGTCAGTTGACACTGGCGTTGCCCAGGTAGGCGGCGCGGACCAGGGTGCTCTGGCGGATCTCTTCAGGCGTTCCGTGGGCGATGACCTGGCCGAAGTCGAGCACGGTCATGCGGGAGCAGACGTCCATGACCAGCGCCATGTCGTGCTCGACCAGCAACACGGCCGGCTGGTCGGGACCGCTGACGACGGTGCGCAGGACGCGGCTGAAGGCGGCCGTCTCGGTGGCGTCGAGGCCGGAGCCCGGCTCATCGAGCAGGAGGACGCGGGGATCGGTGCACAGGGCCCGGCCCAGCTCGACCATCCGCCCCTGCCCGGTGGAGAGCTCGCCGGCCGGGCGGTGGGCCAGCGGCCCGAGGGTGAGCAGGTCCATGACGGCGGCGACGCGCTCCTTGCGGGCGGCCCGGCCCCGCCCGATGACGCCGCCCCGGTGGGCCGACTCCCAGGACGCGATCAGGTTGTCGTGCACGCTCAGGCGGGTGAAGAGGGCCAGGCGCTGGAAGGTGCGGGCGATGCCGGCCCGGCCCCGGCGATGGGGTGGCCACCGCGACACATCCGTGCCCAGAAAGGAGACCTGCCCGGCGCCCGCTTCCTGCAGGCCGGTCAGGACGTTGAACATGGTGGTCTTGCCGGCGCCGTTGGGGCCGATCAGGCCGACGATCTCGCCGGCGGGGACGCTCAGGGACACGTCGGTGAGGGCGCTGAGGCCGCCGAAGCGGACCGTGACGTGGCTGGCCTCGAGGACGGGGGCGGCGGCTGCGTCAGCTGGCACGACGGCCTGACAACTCGACGGAGGCGGGGACGGGGACGGGGAGGGCCCGGTAGGGGTGCCGTCGGGGCAACGGCCGCAGGACGGCCAGGACACGTCGGGTCTCGCGCCGGGAGAGCGCCACCGTGCCTTCGGGCTCCTGGGCCAGGGCGATCACCCCGAGCGCGATGCCGAGGGGGATGATGCGGGCCACGTAGGAGGGGATCGGCAGCAGCTGGACGGCGTAGACGGCGCCGGCGATCAGCGCCCCGCTGATGACCGAACGCCCGCCCAGCACGACCAACAGCAACAACGTCAGGGAGGCCGACCACATGAAGTCCATCGGGGTGATGGCCTGCTGGAGCGCGCCGTAGAAGGCCCCACCCACCGCCGCCACCATGCCGCACAGCACGAAAACGACCAGCTTGGTGATGGTCAGGTTCACCCCCAGGGTGGAGGCCGCCAAGGGTGAGTCCCGCAGTATGTGCAGTCGTCGACCGACGGGGCCTCGGCGGAGCGCATAGGCACCGACCGCGATCACGCCGAAGACGACCACGACCAGCTCATAGAGCGCGGCGCGGCCGGTGAAGGAGAGGCCGAAGATCTGGGGGCGGGGCACCGTGATGCCGGTCAGGCCGCCGCTGACGCCGGGACGGTTGAAGACGATGTTGTCCATGATCAGGGCGAAGGCCAGGGTGGCCAGGGCCAGGTAGAGGCCGGAGAGGCGCAGCGAGACCAGCCCGACCACGATGCCGAGCGGCGCCGCCAGCAGCATGCCGACCAGCATGGCGAAGAGGAAGTGTTGGCCGTGGCTGCCCGAGAGATGGCCGGCGGTGAAGGCGCCGACGCCCACGAAGGAGAACTGGGCCAGTGAGATCTGTCCGGCCCAGCCGGTGAGGACGACCAGGGTCAGCGCGATGAGGGCGTAGATGAAGGCGGCGGTGACCTCTATCAAGCGCGGGCCGGGGACGGCGAGCGGGACCAGGAACGCCAGGACCAAGCCGCCGAGGCCGAGGACCAGGTTGCGGTCGACGGGGCCGACCGGACCGACCGGGCCGTCGGGGCCGTCCCGACCACCTCCCCGCCACCGGGCCACCACCGTCGTATGCGCCACGGCCAACCGCCTTGAGGTGGCGCCGACCTCCTTCAGCCGGGAGCCCATGACGACGAGCAGCACCAGCAGGGCGATGTAGGGGAGGGCCGCTTCCACGTTGGAGATCGTCCCCGAGTTCTTGTACTTGGACAGGATGCTCCCGGCGATGCCCAGGACCAACCCCCCCACGTAGGCCCAGGGGAGGCTGACCAGCCGGCCCAGGACGGCGGGGGCGAAGGCGTAAATGACCACCAGGACCAGCTCGTTGACGTCGAGCCCTTGGGACGGGCTGATCAAGATGCCGACGAGGGCGGCGAAGACCGAGGAGAGGATCCAGGCCGCCCGGCGCACGTTGTTCCCGTTCACGCCGATCATGTCGGACAGATCGGGGTTGTCAACGACGGCCCGGGTCGAGGTGCCGAAGCGGGTGTGGCGCAGGAGGGCCCACAGGCCAGCGGCCATGGACAGCGAAATAAGCAACGTGAAGAGCTGGTCGTACCCGACGTGCAGCGTCGAGCCCACGACGAACGTCCGGATCGGGAAGATGGCCTGGAGTTGGCGATCTTCTGTTCCGTACAAGAGCGGCACCAGCGCCTCCAACGCGGCCAACACCCCGAGGGAGACCACGATCAGCACCTCGGCCGACAACCCGGCCAGCGGGCGGTACAACGCTTCCAACAGCAACCCCATCACGGGCGCCACCACGACGAACAAGATCGGCATGGCGATCCACGCCGTCAGCCCCCACGAGTCGTGCAGCTGCCAGTAGGTGAAGGCGCAGAACATGGCCAGCGCGCCGTAGGCGAAGTTGAAGACGCCCACGGTCTTGTAGGTGAGCACGACGCCCATGGCCGCCAGCCCATAGATACTCCCCGTAAAGATCCCAATGACAATGAACGGCCAGAACGCGCTCACGAGGAGGCCTGCACCGCCTGACCGCCGCAGAAGAGCCCGGACGCCGGGCCCTTGCGGGCGAAGCCGGTGCCCTTCACCGCCACGTCGACATCGCAGGGGTAGACACCCCTCGTGCTCGGCGTGTACGCGCCCAACGCGCCGCCCCCCGTCCACCCAACCAACGAATCGAATGACTTCACCACGGTCGCCCGGGTCGGGTTGTGCCCGCTCTGGATCAGCGCGTACAACAGCATCTGCGCCGCCTCCCAGGCCAGGAAGCCGAAGCCGCTCGGTTGATCACCCGGCTCGTACGTCGCCAACTGCGACTGGTAGAGCTGCACCATGGTCTGCGGCTCGTTGAGCGGCACGAACGGCAGGCCCACGATGAGGCCCTGGGCGGCCGATTGCCCGGCCGTGGCCAGGAGGTCGGGCGTGTAGGCGTCGAAGGTGGCCGCCACGTACGGCGGCAGGTAGGCCTGTTGTTGCATGGCCTGGAGCAGCTTGGCGTTGCCCGTCACGTCCATGGTGTCGAAGGAACCGTTGCAGCCGGCCTGCTGCATGCTCTCGACGTCACTCTCCAACGAGGCGGAGGCGGGAGAGACGGCGAAGTCGGTGTAACAGACCGTGCCGCCCATGGCCTTGTAGACGTACTCGAACTGCTCCGCCGCCTGGGCGCTGATGGCGATGGAGTAGGAGAGGAACGCCATCTTGGTCGGGAAGTAGCCGCCCGCCTTGGCCAGCTGGAAGACGCTGTTGGAGATGTAATAGGGCCCGCCCGGCTTGGGTTGGTTACAGCTGCCGCCGGCCGGCGAGAAGTACACCGGCGCCTCGCTGCGGTCGCAGTTGATGGCGAACCCCACGTCGGGAACGTTGGCCGCCGTCATGGCCGGCACGCCGCCGTTGTCGCCATCCGACGTCGACCCGACGAAGGCCAGCACCTTGGGGATGAGGTCGGCCACGTCGGAGGCGTTGGTGGAGGAGTTCTGCTGATCATCCTCCACATCGAGCGCGAGCTTGCGGCCGCAGATGCCGCCGGCCGCGTTGACGGCCCCGAACAGCGCCTCGACGCCCTGGGTGCCCTGCGGGAAGCTGCCGGTGAGCGGCCCGGTCAGCCCGCTCACGTTGCCGAAGGTGATCTGGTTCGCCGTCACCCCTGGACCCGTGGCCGTGTTACCGGCCGAGCCGGCACAGTCGGCGGCTTCGGACTGGGCGGCGAAGTTGAAGCCGGACGAGGTCGGTGCGGGGGGGATTTGGACGGTGGCCGCCCCGGTGGCCGGTCCCGTCGCACCGGCGGCACCGACGGTACTCCCACTAACCCCGCTGACGCCGCTCGCCGTAGTGGTCGTGACGCCCGCCGCTTGGGCCGGCTGCGTGGTCGTGGCGGCTGAGTTGGCGGCCGCGGCCGGTCCCAGATAGGCCGCCACCCGCGCCCCGCACGAGGAGGCCAAGAGGGAGAGCGCCAGCACCCCCACGAGCCCCGCCGCCCTCTTGCTCGATGTGACCAAAGCTGCCCCCCGGACGTCTCTTTGAGAAACAGGCCTCAGGCTATTGACCTTGCGCCCACCCTACCTGTTCCCTGACACCAGCGTCAGGGTTCAGGTACCCTAGAGGTATGGCACTGCCGAAGATAATCAGCGTCGATGACCACGTGGTTGAGCCACCCCATGTGTGGCAGACCTGGCTCCCCGAGAAGTACCGCGAGCGCGGGCCGAAGGTGGTCGACAGGAAGTGGGGCGGCTTCAAACACCTCTCCGGGGCCAAGTACGACATGGTCGAGGACCCCGAGGGCGAGTGGGGCAGTGCCTGGTACTACGACGGCGACCTCATTTACGTGCACAAGAAGTTCGTGGCCATCCCGCAGGCTTCGTGCACGCTCGACGAGCAGGGCCACATCGTCTTCGACCGGACCCAGATGACCATGACCGCCATCACCTATGACGCCATGCGCAAGGGCTGCTGGGACCGCGACGAGCGGGTCAAGGACATGACGCTCAACTACGTCGACGGGTCGTTGCCCTTCCCGACCTTCCCCCGCTTCTGCGGCCAGACCTTCTATGAGGCCAAGGACAAGGAACTGGCGCTGGCCTGTGTCCGCGCCAACAACGACTGGATGGTGGAGGAGTGGTGCGAGCCCTCGGGCGGGGTCAACATCCCGCTCTGCCTCATCCCGCTGTGGGACGCCGAGCTGGCCGCGGCCGAGACCAAGCGCAACGCCGAGCGCGGCGTGCGGGCCATCACCTTCAGCGAGATGCCGACCCGGCTGGGGCTGCCCAGCATCAACACCGACTACTGGGACCCCCTGTGGGAGGTTTGCAACGATTACGGGGTCACGGTGTGCATGCACGTCGGCTCTTCCTCTTCCAACCCGGTGGCCTCACCGGACTCCCACCCGGCCGTCGGGGTCACGTTGGGCTTCAACAACGCCATCGCCTCCATGGCCGACTGGCTGTTCTCGGGCCAGCTGCTCAAGTTCCCCAAGCTCAAGCTGGCCTACTCCGAAGGTCAGATCGGCTGGATCCCCTACGTGCTCGAGCGGGCCGACACGGTCTGGGAGATGCACGACGCCTGGGTGCATTCCAAGGCCCGAATCCCCGTTCCCCCCTCGACCCAGTACTACGGCCGCATCTTCGGCTGCTTCACGGCCGACCACCACGGCTTGAACTCGCTGTCGGAGGTGGGTGAGGACAACATCTGCTTCGAGACGGACTTCCCCCACACCGATGGCACGTGGCCCGACTCCGAGGCCTACATCGAGAAGCTGTGCGTCGGCCTCACCGATGAGCAGGCCTACAAGATCCTGCGGGGCAACGCCATCAAGATGTTGGAGCTCGACCGGACTTAGACTCTCGCCGCCGCCCTCGGTACGCGCTGCCGATCAGGAAGATGATGGCCATCACGGGCAGCAGCACCACGGCCACGGCACGCTGGTGGCGCAGCAGCAACGCCGTGACGACGATCACCACCGTGGCGAAGAACAGCTCGGGTGTGTCGCCGACCAGGAAGTCCCACCAGAAGTGGCCGAAGGCCCGGGTGGCCCGACGCAGGGCGTTCATGGCTCGACCCCCACGGCATCAGTGGGCTGGCGCAGGCCGGTCCGGAGCCAGGTGACCGCGGCCAGGGTCACCAGCGCGAAGACACCGACCAGGACGATGATGGCCAGGTCGTCGCCCGGCCAGTGCACCCCGGCCCCCTCGCCGACCCAGAACAGCCCGAAGCTGGTCAGCATGATGCCCACGCCGATCTTGATGGTGTTCTCGGGCACCTGTGAGAGCTGCTTGGCCACCACCGCGCCGACGGCGGCGACGACCACGGCGGCCGCGCCGGCGGCCAGGGCGGCGGTGCCCAGCCGGTGCTGGCTCGCCCCCAGGCTCACCACGATCAGCACGACCTCCATCCCCTCGAGGAAGACCCCCTTGAAGGCGACGGCGAAGGCCACGGCATCCCGGCCGGTCGACTTCGACGCCGACGCCGACGCTCCAATCTGCCCGTTGTTGTCCTGGTCCTGGGCTAGCTCGGCGGTGGTGGCGGCGTAAATGGCATCCTCGTCGTGCAGGTCCTTGTGCCCGCTGGCCCGCAGGATGGCTTTGCGCAGCCACGACAGCCCCAGCACGAGCAGGAGCGCGCCGACCGTCACCCGCAGGGCGTTGATCGGGACGTAGTGGATGAGCGGGACACCCACGCCGAGGACGATGCCGGTCAGCACGACCGCCGCCGCGGCCGCGCCCTCGAGCGCCGAGCGCCAGCCCCTGCTCACGCCCGCCGCCACGACGATGGTCAGCGCCTCGACCATCTCGACCGTGCTGGCACCGAACACGGCCAGGATCAGCACCACGGTGGAGGTGTTGCTCATCGAAGGTGATCGCTGTTCATGCTGGTATCTCCATAGGGCGCTCCTCTGCGGGGTCTATCTGGTCGTGGTCGTTCGGGTCGAGCGGGAAGACAACCGACCCCGAGGGGTCGAGGCTCAGGCCGACCGACGCCCCCCGGTCCATCCTGCGCTCCGAGTGAATCCCGGTCAGCCGCCCTCCTCCCTGAAGGTCGACCGCCAACTCGTAGTCTCGTCCCCGGAAGGCTACATCGGTGATGTGACCCCTCAGATGACCATCAGCGGGGCCGCAGATGGAGACGGCACCGGGGCGGATGGTGAGCATGTACTCGCTCGATCCGGCGCCCGGCAGGGTCGCTTTGGCGGCATCGGAGAGGAACGCCTCAATCGGTCGGCTGCAGTTGGATCGCTGAGGCTCCACCAGGACCGTGCCCAGCAGCGAGGGCCCGCCGGCCGGGCGCACCCGCATCTCTCCGGCCAGCCCGGTGAAGCGGGCCACGAAGCGAGTGGCCGGCGAGGCGTAGACCTCCTCGGGGGTACCGAGCTGGACCAGCTCACCGTGCTCCAGGACACCCACCTGGTCGGCCAGGGCGAAGGCCTCCTGCTGGTCGTGAGTGATGTAGATGGTGGTGGCGCCCACCTCGCGCACCAGCGAGGAGATCTCGATCCGCATGCGTTCGCGCAGGTCGGCATCGAGATTGGACAGGGGCTCGTCGCACAGCAGGAGGCCGGTATCGCCGGCCAGGGCGCGGGCCAGAGCCACCCGTTGCTGCTCACCCCCGGAGAGCTGCCCGGGGTAGCGGTCGGCCAGGTGCCCCAGCCCCACCCGCTCGATCATCACCAGGGCCAACCGCCGGCACTCGCCCCGCCCGTGGCGGTGCCGCTTCAGGGCGAAACCGACATTGTCGGCCACCGAGAGGTGGGGCCACAGGGCGTAGTCCTGGAACACCATGGAAAGGTCACGGCGCTCCGGGGGAACGTGGGTCCGCTCGTCGGCCACCAAGGTGTCGCCGATGGTGATCCCCCCCGACGAGACGCGCTCGATGCCGGCGATGGTGCGCAGGAGGGTGGTCTTGCCGGAGCCCGACGGGCCGAGCAACACCAAGAAGGTGCCCGGGTCCACCGAGAAGGAGACGTCCTTCACGGCATGGGAGCCGGCCGGGAAGACCTTCTCGAGGTGGTCGACGGAGAGTCGTTCAGCCACGGGCGGCCACCCCGATCCGGCGCCAGCCGGCCGGAGCCAGCAGCCGGTAGGCACCCAGGATCACGGCCACCACCACGAACGCAATCCCGACCGCCACCACCGCCTGGGCCATGCCCACGCCAAAGTGGTAGTTGCTGAGGTTGTCCTCAATGGAGACCGAGAGGGGTGGCGATCCGGGCGCGTACAGGAGTTGGGAAATGGGGAGCTCAAGGAAGACGGCGCCGAAGGAGAGCAGCCACGCCATCACCATCGGGCGCGAGATCACCGGGAGCACGCCGTGCAGCCAGGCGCGCACCGCGCCGGCCCCATGAGTCCGTGCCGCATCCTGCAGGGAAGGCTCGAGCTGGGACACCGAACCCAGCAGGACCCGGGCGTTGGTGGGCAGGCTCGAGGCCACGTAGCCGATGATGAGCAGGGTGGTGGTCTGGTAGATGTCGATACCGAGGCGGGAGAAGATCGGGAGGTTGTAGGCGAAGATGTACCCGGCGGCGAACACCACGCTCGGGAGCGCCACCGAGGCCAGGAGCAAGAAATCCAGGAAGCGGGTCGAACGGGTGCGCTTCTGGGCCAGCAGGCGGGCCACCATGACGCCGCCGATGACGGTGATGGTGGCGGTGACGGCGCCGTAGGAGAGGGATCGCTCAATCGGGCCCCAGACGCCGGGGTCATGGAAGACCGCCAGGTAGTTGACGAAGGTGATGCGGGCCGAGGCGCCGTAGTCGGCCAACAACGATCCGCTGACCGCACCGATGGCCGGGATCCCCAGCGCGAACAGCGCGAAGGCGCCCACCCCGCCCAGGGCGGCCAACTGCCCCCAGCGCGACAACTGCCGGCGGACGATCTGGCGGGTGCGCCCGGACAGGACGGCGTAGGTGCGGCCGCGCAACGACCGGGCTTGCAGGGCCAGCGGGACGGCGACCGAGAGGACGAGCAGCCATCCGATGGCGGCGGCGGCCGGGAAGTTCGGGGGGAAGTTCCCGATGTCCTGGTAAAGCTGGTAGGTGGCGAGCGAGAAGTGCGAGCTGTAGGCCAGCGTGGCGGCCACGCCGAAGTCGCTGACCGACTCGGCGAACCCGATGGCCAGGGCGGACCAGATGGCCGGGGCCAGGATGGGCGCCACCAGGCGGAGGGCCTGCAGCCGGGAAGCCCCGTGCACGCGGGCGGCATCCTCGAACTCCTGGCCCAGGCCGGCCAGGGCGATCCTGACGGCGAGATAGGAGAAGGGGACACACCGCAGTCCCAGCAGGAGGACCACGCCGAACGGGCCCATGATCGAATGGGTGACGAAGGGCGAGTTGAGGCCGATCCGGCTCAACACACCGTCGGGTTGGACCAAGCGCTCCCAGCCCAGCGCCGGCAGCCAGGACGGCAGCAGCAGCACCAGCCACATGCCGCCCATGATGAAGCGCCGGCCGACCAGAGTGGTCCGGCTACTGGGCCAGGCGATGGGGAACCCCACGAGCAGCCCCAGCACGGCGGCAGCGCAACTGACCCAGATTGAGTTGGTGAGCGCCACCGCCGTCACTCCGGTGAAGACCGAGCGCAGGTTGGTCAGGGTGAACCATTGCGGGCCCTGGGCGAAGAGCCGGGGCGAGACGGCCAGCACCAGGAAGCAGGCGCTCGGGATCAGGATGAGCAGCGAGAGCGCCACCCAGAACGCCGGACGCAACAGCTGATTCAAGGTCAGCCGCTGGCGCGGCGTGGCTCCGCCCTGGACCGGACGGGCCGAACCGGGCGGGGGACCCGCCGGCCCCGCTTCATCCCGGCTCCTGGTGTCAGGAGGGAGGGTGCGAAATCCGGCGAGTGTCAACGGGACGGGGCCAGCCCGCTCACTGGACGATGTTGGTGTCGAACCAGGTGTTGATCGCGGACTCCCGCGGACCCCAGGTGTAGGGGTTGATGGTCTGCACTTTCACCTTGGCCAGCGAGGGGAGGGCCGGGAGGGGGTGGGAGCTGTTGATCAGGGGGTAGAAGAGCGAGTCACCGCTCGGGTCGCCGGTCTGCATGACCTTCTGGCCGGCCTTGGAGAACACGTACTTGACGAACAACTTGGCCTCGGCCTGCACCGCTTTGGGAGCGTGGGCGTCGATCCCGATCACCGACGGCAGCAGCGTGATGGGATCGAGATAGGACACCTTGAGGTTGGCGTCCGTGGCCTGGGCGCCGATCCCGGCTGAGCTCTGCACCAGAGCCAGCTTGATCTGGCCACTGGTCAGCGCCTGGAGCGTGGGGCCGTTGGTGGGGTTGATGACCAGGCCGTTGGCCTTGAGCTGCGAGAAGTAGGTCTCACCCTTGGCCGTGCTCCCCAGGTAATTCATCATCCCGGCGATGAAGGGGTAGGTGGGTCCTGACTGCGAGGGATCGTTCATGCCCACGGCGCCCTTCCACTTGGCGCTGAGCAATTGCTGCCAGGTCGTGGGTGGATCCTTGACCACCGTCGGGTTGTAGACCACGGCGGCGGTGAGCGTGACCCCGGTCGGGATGTAACTCTTGTCCTTGGGCACCGACTGCGTGCCCAAGGAGTTCCAGGCCACTGAGGGCTCAAAGCCGCGGACCAGGAGATGCTGGTTGTCGAGCCCGGCGAACGCCGTCGGGCCATCGACCCAGAGCATGCTCCACTTGGGGTTGTTCTTCGACGCCTCAATCTGGGTGAGGAGCGGGCCGGTCGAGTTGTCATCGAGCTGGACGGGGATGCCGGTGGACGTCTGGAAGGCCTTGGCCATGGCCGAGTCGTACCCTTCCGCCGCGTAGAGCACGAGGGGTACCTTGGCGGCCGCGGTCGCCGCCCCAGCGGGCGAGATGGTCAGGCCGGCCCCGAGGAGGGTGGCCGCCAGGGCCAAGACGACCTGGCCGGAGCGACGAACGAAGGAGTCAGACACAAAGTGGTCCTCTCAGGTAGACGTCAATAGGGGCAACTAACAGCCGTTACTCAACCTATGAGTCAGTGGTTTCCTGAGCGCGACATGAGTGTGAAGGAAAGCTGAACTTTCGATTACCTCTTGTCGTCAGAGGGGGCTCGGCTCCTCACCCTCTTCTTTGTAGACCCGGGCCGCGTACTCCTCCAACACCTGCTCGCACCGTTGGACGGCGGCGGAGGTGGCGTCGAACTTGATTGCGCCCAGGACGTCACGGGTCCGGATCCGGTCCAGCCAGCCCTTCAGCTTGACCAGGTCGACCTCGTTCTCCTCCAGCTCGGCGTAGGTGAAGTGGTTGGCGTCGTATTCCTTGCGCACCTGTTGGAGGAAGTCACCGCACTTGTCGATGATCTCCTCGTACTCGTCGTCGCGTGCGGCGTTGAAGCTGGCCGTGAGCTGGTCCTGCCCGGCCAGCGTGCCGGCGTTGAACAGGGTCGCCGTGCCGCCCATCTCGGTGATCTCGGCCCGGAGGCCGCGCAACGCCCGCTCCGACTGGGCTGAAGCGGGCAGGGCGGCGGCCGAGTTCTGAATGTAGATGGCACCGAGCCCCTTCAGCTTCCGCCACACCCCGGCCCGTAGGCGGGTGGGCTCGGTCGGGATCCGGTAGATCAGGAGCAGCCAGTGCATGGGGTCGAACGCGGTCGCCTCGTCGGCGGGCTCCGGCATTCCACCACTATGCCGGACGCGCTGAGCGCGCGGGATCAGGCAGCGCGCGCGGGATCAGGCCGGCAAGGAGGAGCGTTGCGAAAATCAGGAGGGAGTTCTACGAGGTCGGGAGGAGGGAGGATCGGAGGTCCTGGTCCAGAGAGGCGACGGCCGGGACGTCATGGGACGTCCGCTGGGACCGATGAAGGTCAGCTCGCCGTCGGCGCGGCCCGTCATGCTCCATGCTTTTTCGTGTAATCGGTGATGGTGGTGTTCGCACAGCAACACCAGATTGGAGATGTCGGTCGGCCCGTTGGAGATCCACGGCACGATGTGATGGACGTTGGTGAACTCGACGTTGGTGCAGCCCGGGAAACGGCAGTGTTGGTCCCGCCGCCGCACCTCGCGGCGCTGGCTCTCGGTGGCCAGGCGCACTTTCCGGCCTTCGTACATGGTGTGGCCCCAGTCGTCGTCGAAGGCGAGGGCGATGTCAGCGGCACAGGCCATGCGTCGGGCGGTCTCGGCGCTGATGAGCCCGAGCCGCTCCAGCTCGGCCCACCCGTCGCCGCCCATGAGGGTGGAATACGCGATGTGCACCACGACCAAGGGGGGACGCTCGGAGCCGGACCCGCCGGACCCGCCGGACGAGCCGGACCCGCCGGACCCGCCGGACCCGCTAGCCGCCCTGCCCCGGCAGATGTCGTAGAGGGCGTCGACAAGGCGCTGGTCCCACGGGGTCTGCCCGTCCGAGGCGATCTGGTGGGCCCGCTTGCTGATGGCAGCCCGTACGGCGGCGTACTGCTCGTCGGTCAGGCGGCCCGAGATGGTTCGCCGGGCGTCATTGAAGCGCAGGTAGCGGGCGTCGTGCGCTGCCTTGTCCTCTTCATCAGGGACGCCGCGATCGGCCCGGGCCAGGTCCCGGAGCTGACGGACCGTGCACTCCTTGGCCTGACGGGTGATGTCGGCGTCGGTGTCCGGCTTGGCGAAGTCGACGACGGCGCGCACCTTGTCGAAGCTGAGCTCACCGGCGCCGAGGGCGGCGGACAGGTGGGGGAGATTCGGCAACCGGGTGGCCACGTGGGTCCAGTCCCGGGCGGTGGCGGTCGAAATGCCGAAGCGCTCCATCGACCACGCCTCCATTGAGGTGGCGCCCTCGGCCCGGTAGCCGTCTCGACGGCTGAGCTCACCCATGATCGGCATCAGCTCGCCCTGCAACCCGGCTATCAGGGCCGCCTTCTTCTGAGCCTGCTCCATGAGTTGGTTGGTCGACGTCTTCTCCACCAAAAGCGACATTGACAGGGAACGGTCGCCCGCCGACCAAGGGCGCGTCGGAATTTCTGTGATTGTTGGTCTCGAGAGGGCGGATTCAACCGGGAGCCTTAGTTGTCGGCCCCGGTCATTCAATGGCGGCCAGCCGGGCGTCGCCCAGGGCGCCGTTGGCCCGCAGAGCGGCCAGGCAGCCGGACCCGAGGGCGATCCCGGCCAGCACGAAGGCGGTCACGGAGAAGGCGTGGTTGACCACGGCCGACGCCACGTGTGCTGCGGCGGCGACATGGGGGGCAGTAGCGCCCCCGGTCACCGTGAAGACCAGGCCGGTCACGGCCAGCCCGAGGGCGGTTCCCAGGCCCCGGCTCATGTTCAGCACGCCGGAGGCCACCCCCGCCTGTTGCGGCGGCACGGCGCCCATGATGGCGGCGTTGTTGGGTGAGGTGAACAGGCCGAGCCCGGCGCCGACCCCGCCCAGCAAGACCAGCAAGACCAGCAGAGTCCCGCTCCCGGGCCGGATGAGCCCGAGCAGAAGGAGTGAGGTGGCGGCCAGGGCCATCCCGCCCGTGGTGAGTGACCGGGGGCCGACCCGGTCCACCCAACGGCCGGCCAAGGACGCGGCCAGCCCGAAGGCGAGCGGCAGGGCCATGAGCTCAAGGCCGGAGCGGGCGGCGCCGAGGCCGAGCCCGCGCTCGAGGTAGAAGGGGATCAGGAGGAGCACGCCGAACAGGACCAGGTAGGCGCCGAGACCGCTGACGATGCCGGTGGCGAAGTGGGTGATGCGGAAGAGAGCCAGATCGAGCATGGGGCCGACGCGGCGACGCTGGCGGGTGCGGTCGCCGAGACGACGCTGGCCGGTGCCGTCGTCGCCCCGTCCCGACCGTCGCTCGACCGCCCAGAACGCCACGCCGAGCGCCGCCGCCGTCGTCAGGAGCGCCAGGACCAGCGGCGAGCCCCACCCGGCCGTGGCGCCGAAGGAGAGCGCGGACAGCAGCGCGACTACGCCGGGGAAGAACAGTCCGAGGCCGAGCCAGTCGAAGGGCGCCCGCGCCTGCAGGTTCTGGCTGCGCGGGACCAGCGCCAGCGCGGCGGCGGCGCCGAACAGCCCGAGCGGCACGTTGACCAGGAAGATCAGCCGCCAGCCGCCGGCGGCCAGCAGCACCCCCCCTACGGTCGGGCCCAGCGCCAGCCCGATGGCCTGGGCGGCCGCTTGGAGCCCGAGGGCGCGTCCGAGCGCCCGGGCCGGGACCACCAGCACAATGATGGCCAGGCTGTTGGCTTGCAACATCGCCGCCCCCAACCCCTGCAGGGCCCGGAAGCCGACCAGGGCGGCCAGATCGGGAGCGAGCCCACACAACGCCGAGGCGGCGATGAAGATCAGGAAGCCGTAGATGTAGAGCAGCTTGCGCCCGAACATGTCGGCGAAGCGCCCCACCGCGGTGACCGTCGCCACCAGCGTCACCAGGTAGGCCAACCCGACCCACGTCACCGAGCCCACGCTGGCGTGGAAGGAGCGGGTGAGGGAGGGGAGGGCGACGGTGACGATGGACGCATCGAGCTGGCCCATGAGCGCACCGACGCACACGGCGGCCACGGCGAACCAGTGGGCATCACCCCGGCCCCGGATGGCCTGCGGGCGCCGGGGCTCGACCAGCAGCCGGCCCCAATGCCAACTCGACGGCGCCGTCAGTGTCACACGTCCATCCTGAAGCCGCCCTATCTAGATAGCAAATACCGACTTCTGCTCAACTCGATAAGCACTCCTTATACCAGGCCACTACACTGCCTCCCCATGGAGTCCCAACGCCTGCGCCACTTCATCGCCGTGGCCGACCACGGGGGCTTCACGGCGGCGGCGCAGGCCGTCTACGTCTCCCAGCCCGCCCTCTCCCTGGCCGTCAAGGAGCTGGAGGCCGAGCTGGGCGCCCAACTCTTCACCCGCACCGGCCGCCAGGTCCGGCTCACGGCGGCGGGGGAGGCGCTGCTCGGACCGGCCCGCCAGGTCGTGCGCGACCTCGACACCGGCCAGGCCGCGGTGGCCGCCGTCATCGGCCTCGACGCCGGGAGCCTCAGCCTGGCCTGCCTGCCCACGCTGGTGGCCGACCCGGTAGCGCCCCTGGTCGGCGCCTTCCGCCGGGCCCATCCCGGCGTCCGCATTGAGCTGGCGGCACCCGAGGACACCGGCGACCTCTTCGACCTGGTGGCCTCGGGGACGTGCGAGCTCGGAGTGACCGAAGCTCATGGAGTGCCCACTGCGCTGCGCGCCCATACGCTCGGCCGGCAGTCTCTCGTCCTCATTCTGCCGCCCGACACCCAGACCACCCGCCGCACCAGAAAGATCCCCCTGGCCCAACTGGCCGGCATGCCCCTTGTCGTCGCGCCACCCGGCACCTCGACCCGCCGCCTGCTCGATGAGGGGTTCGCCGCCGCCGGCGTGCAGCCCAGCGTCGCCGTGGTGACCGCCCAGCGCGATGCGATCCTCCCCCTCGTCATCGCCGGCGCCGGCGCCGCCCTGGTGCCGCGCGCCCTCGCCCGCACGGCCCAGGGCCTCGGGGCCGCCGTGGCCCGACCCGACCCGCCCATTGAGCGCGAGCTGGCCCTGGTCTACCGAGCCGGACCGCTCTCACCAGCGGCGGCCCGCTTCACCGACCTGGCGACGGCGACGCAGAAGCCGGCGCGGCAGCCGGCGCAGCGGGCACACTAGGGAGATGGCCACCCAGGACGATGTGCGCCGGCTCGCCCTGGCCCTGCCCGCCACCAGCGAAGGTGAGGACACGTTCGGCTTCTCGGTGCGCCGCGGGGCCAAGGAGAAGGGATTCGCCTGGGCCTGGAACGAGCGGGTCGAGCCCAAGAAGCCGCGGGTGCCCAACCCCGACGTGCTGGCCGTGCGGGTGGCCAACGAGGAGGAGAAGCACCGCCTCATCGCCGCCGAGCCGCGGAAGTTCTTCACCGAAGCGCACTACAACGGCTTCCCGGCCGTGCTGGTCCGCCTGGCCGAGGTCGACGCCACTGAGTTGGAGGAGCTCCTCATTGACGCCTGGACCAGCCAGGCTCCGCGGGCCCTCGTCAAGGAGTACGAGGGCGGGTGACTAACCCCGCCGCACCTCGGCCCGCAGCCTGATGTCACGCGACGACGACCCGATCAACAATTCGTACGGGCCCGGATCGACCACCCAGCCGTGCGTGGTCTCATCCCAGCGGGAGAAGGCGGCGTCATTCAACTCGATCACCGCGCTGGCCTCCTCACCGGCCCC
>DASZMA010000194.1:0-49409 GCA_035552095.1 Acidimicrobiales bacterium
GGTAGTGGTGGAACTGGTACATATGCCCGTACAGTCCTGCCTCGCCGTCGCCCAGCTCATGCCCCAGCGCCACCAGCTCTTCGGCCAGGGGTATCCCGGCATCGAAGGATTCGGGCACACCGGCGATCACCCACATGGCCCGCGAGACCACCCGCGGCAGCGATCGGCGATCGTCCACCCGGCGGGCCATGGCGACGGCCTCCTGAGCCAGGGCGACCCGTCGCTGACTGTCGCTGTGGAAGGTCAGCTCAACGGCCAGGAGCGCCAGGAGTTGCGCCCTGAGGGTGCTGTCCCCTTCGTCAAGGCGGTCACGCGCGTCCTCCAGCAGGCTGACCAGCTCGGCGTCGACCACTCCCACCCCGCTCGGGTGCACCCAGTGACTGAAGGCCAGCGCCGCCGTGGCCAGCTGTTCGGCGTGGCCCGACTGACGGGCCAGTGCGGCCGCCTCCAACAACACCTCCCTAAAGCGCGGATCCCCGGCCCGATGCAGGCTCTCGCCCCGGGCGATCAGCAGATCGCCGGCCAGGGTGACATCGGGAGTCGGCAGTCGGTCCAGCAGCCCCACCGCCCGCCCATAGTGTTCGGCCGCCTCGTCAAAGGCCATGCTGGTCCGGGCGTTGTCACCGGCCCGCTGCACGTAGTGCAGCGCCTTGTCAGCCAGGCCCAACGTTGCGGCCGCCGTGTAATGGTGGGCCAGTTCCACCACGCGGGAGGCGTCGGGCGGTCGCGGTTGACTCTCCATCGCCATGGCCACGCTGCGGTGTAGGCGAAGTCGCCGGGTGACGCTGACCTTCTCGTACAAGGTGTGCCGGACCAGCGCGTGTTCGAACCGGAACAACCCCATGGCCTCTTCGGTGATCAGATCGGCGTCGACCGCCTCCTCCATGGCATCGAGGATGAAACTGGTCAGGCCCGCTTCGGGCACTCCCTCCAGCACGTCGAGCGAGAAGGATTGCCCGATCACCGCCCCGACGGCCAGCGCGTCCACCACGGCCGGGGGCAGGCGGGCCAGGCGTGTCCCGATCACCTCGCGGACGCTCTCGGGCAGATGGATGTCGTCGTGGCCGCCCCCTGAAGTGGGACCCCACCGACCGCTCTCGTCCGGGGCCACCGATCCGGACTCGGCCAGGTCAGTCAGGACCTCGCTCAAGAAGAACGGATTGCCCCCGGTCTCGGCCCACAGGCGGCGGGCAAACCTCGACGCCTCCTCATTCAGGTCGTGGCCACCGGCTGCGGCCATGAAGCCCCCCACGGCTTCCCGGGCCAATCCCTTCAACTCCATGCGTTCGACGCCGTTGATCCGGCGCAGATCGGCCAACACGTCGGCCAGGGGCTGGCCCGGTACCAGCTCTGTGTCCCGGTAGGTGGCCAACACCAGTATGGAAGCGGTCGTCGGCGCGTGGAGCAGATGGCGCAACAGGAGCAGTGTGGGCCGGGCGGCCCACTGCAGGTCATCGATCACCAGCACGGCCGGGGTATCGGCCGCGATGGCGCGCAGTAGATCCACCACACCCTCGAAGAGCAGGTAGCGCTCGGTCTCGGCGTCGGCCTCGGTGGGCGGCGGCAGGTCCGGCATCTTGTCGACCAGGACCGGCAGGATCCGCCCCAGCTCGCGCGCCCAGGGGCCGACCTGCCGCCTCAGGTCGGCCGGGTCCGCCGCGACCACATAGTCGCCGATGGCCTCCACGAAGGGTTGGTAGGGAACACCGAGGTCTTCCTCGCAACGGCCGAACAGCACCACGGCCCCCTGCCCATGCGCGGCTCGGGCCGCCTCGAAGGCCAGTCGGGTCTTGCCCACCCCGGGCTCGCCGGCGATGAACACGGCTCGACGACCACCGGCCAGCGCCTCATTCCAACCCCGATCCAAGAGTTCCATCTCAGCCTCACGCCCGACGAGGCGCACGCCCCGTAGCCCTTCGGTGGGCCAATGGGCCAGCGCCGCCGGCAGATGCGTGGCCGGCGCCGCATCCATCTCCGGTGTCGTCGCGTTGGGTTGGTCCACGGCCGTGAGCGCGGGCGGCGGGATGTCGCCGTCGCGCAAGAGGGCGAAGACCGTCTCGGACTGGGACAGTCCGCGCAACGACGCCTCGCCCAGCTCGAGCAGCGAACTCCCCGCCGGCAGGTCGTCAGCCAACAACTCGGCGGTCACCCGAGAGCACAGCACGTGACCGCCTCCGGCCAACCCGCGCAGGCGGGCGGCCCGGTTCAGGGTGGGACCGTAGTAGTCGCCCTCCCGCAGTTCGGCCTGACCGGTATGGAGCGCCAGCCGCATGCCGAAGGTGATGCCCTCGGGCCAGCGGCGGGCGCTGAGTGCCGCCTGCAGGCTCATGGCCGCCGCGGCGGCCGACGTGGCTCGGGTGAAGACCGACAGCGTGGAATCACCTTCACCCCTGGACTTGATGAGGCGCCCGCCGTGCTCCTCGACGTGCTCGGCCACCATGGTCTCGGCCGCCGCGATGACCGAGCCCATTGCCAGCGGGTGCTCGTCCCAGAGCGCCGTCGACCCCTCGATGTCGGTCAGGCAGAAGGTGAGCACCCCTTCGGGCAGGGCGCCGGAAAGGGCGCCCGAGAGACGCTCAATCAGCTCGGTGGCCGAGGAGGGGCGCCGTTCCGCTTCCGGGGCCAGCCCGCGCCGGATGCCCCGATCCAGCGCCCCCACCAGCATGGGGTCCAGGCCGTCCCAGGTCGGGCGGCCGTCGACCGGGACCGATCCGGTGAGCAGCACGGCCGCCGTCGCCGCCAACGCGAAGATGTCAGCGGCCGGCGTGGCCCGCTCGCCCGCCGCCACCTCAGGGGCCATGAAGCCAGGGGTGCCCACCGGCCCCGGGATCCCGATCAGACCGAAGTCGACCAGGACCACATGGCCATCGGGGCCGAGCACCGCGTTGGCCGGTTTCACATCGCCGTGCACCACGGACGGTTGGTGACGGTGCAGGTGATCGAGGGCGGCAGCCAACTGCTCGAGGTAGTCGACGGCCACCGTGGGGGCCAGCCCGGGGTCACCCTGGGCCCGGATCAGCTGGGCCAAGCTCTGGCCGGCTACCCAGTCCATGACGAGGACGTAGTGGTCCTGGTCGAAGAAGTCCTCCCGCACGAGCGGCAACCCGGCGTGGGGCCGCAGGTCGAGCAAGGTCCGGGCCTCGGTCAGGAGGATCTCCCGCTCCTCCGCTGCTCCGGCCCGGCGCATTTTGAGGGCGACATCGCGGTGGTGCTGATGGTCGAAGGCACGCCAGACCGTGCCCTGCGCCCCGGCGCCCAGTTGCTCCTTCAGCTCGTAGCGGCTTCGGACCTGCTCACCGACGACGGGCACGAGACCCTCCGCTGGCGCCACAGCGGCGGCCGCGGACGGCACGTGGGATCACGCCCGACCCTCTTCGCCCCATTCCGCCATCACCTCTTCTCAACGCCGCTCAGATCCTACCAACACGCCCATTGCGGCGGGTCCGACCGACGAGGCGACGGGGTGCTTTTCTGGAGGAATATCAGGCTGTTCCCAGTTGGGCCAGGTAGCTCGAGAGGTCCCAGTAGTCACGGTGTTCGGTCACCCGGTCGCCCCGGAAGGCGCCGACCGACACGCCTCTGATCACGAAGGACGCACCGGTGGGCCCGGCGGTGCCGATCGCCCCGGTCTGGGTGCCCCGGGTCCCATTCTCGAACGCGAAGCAGCCGTCACCGACGGCCAACCCCTTGGGATGAAAGGTGAGATCCGCCGACAGCCGGTACGCCTGGGCCGCCATGGCCCGTACCCTGTCGTGCCCGTGGAAGAGGGCACCGGTCGGTACGCCCTCGTAGCGGATGTCGGCGCTCATGAGGCCCAACAACGCGTCCATGGCCCCGGCGTCACCGCCACCGGCCCGACCGTGCTGCACCCAGGCATCGACATAGCGGTCCAACCAACGCGTGCTCATGTGAGCAACGGTCTCAGAGTGAATGGCCTGAGTCCAGCGTGCTATGCCTATCCCGATGGCGTTTCCCTCGGCTCCGTTCGCCCCGCGCTCCGGCCTCAGAGGCATGGTCAACGCGGCGGACCAGCTGGCCGCGCAAGCCGGCCTCGGCACCTTGGCGGCCGGCGGCAGTGCGGGTGACGCGGCGGTAGCCGCGGCCGCCGTCATGGCCGTCACCAGCCCGCACCTGTGCGGCATGGGCGGTGACCTCCTGGCCATGATCAGCGCGCCGGGGGCCGACCCGGTGGCCCTGCTGGCGGTGGGCCGGGCCGGCACGGGTGCCGACGCGGCCGCCATGCGGGCCGAGGGACGGTCCGTCATGGCCTTGCGCGGCGACATCCGCAGCGTCCCGGTGCCGGGGGCAGTCGACGGTTGGCTCGCCATTCACGCGCGCTTCGGACGGCTCCCGCTGGCCGACGTGATGGCACCGGCGATTGAGCTGGCCGAGGCGGGTTTCGTGGCCTCGATCATGCTGACGCTGGCCAGCCATCTGGTCCACCAGGTGCCGGGCGCGCAAGAGCTCTGCCCCGATGGCCCGCTGCCCCTGGGGGCTCGGGTGCGCCTCCCCGGCGTGGCCCGGACCCTGCGAGCCATCGTGGAGGGGGGTCGGGACGGCTTCTACCGTGGAGAGTTCGGCCGGTCCCTGCTTGACCTGGGAGCCGGCTTCTACTCAGCCGATGATCTCGACCACAACGCGGCCGATTGGTGCGCTCCCTTACGGCTCCGCGTGTGGGGACACGACCTGTGGACCGTGCCCTGCCCGTCGCAGGGCTACCTGACCTTGGCCAGCGCATGGGTCGCCGAACACGTCGGTCTGGGTGTCGACCCGGCCGATCCCCTCTGGGCCCACCTGATGGTCGAAGCATCGCGGGCCGCCGGTCACGATCGACCGGCCGTGCTCTACGACGGCGCCGACGGGCCGGGTCTCCTGGCCGAGGCGCGGCTCCGCTCTGCCGCAGGCCGGGTGCGGCTCGACCGGGCGGCGCCGCCGGACGTCGCCGCGTCGGCGGCCCCGTCCAACCAGGCGGTTCCTCGCATCGGTGAGGGCGACACGACCCACCTCTGCGCCATTGATGCCGATGGCCTCGGCATCTCGCTGACCCAGTCCAATGCCCTGGACTTCGGCTCCCACCTGGTGGCCGGTTCGACCGGGATCTTCCTGCACAACCGGGGGGTGGGCTTCTCACTGCTGGCCGGCCACCCGGCTGAGCTGGCCCCGCGTCGCCGTCCACCGCACACCCTGTCCCCCATGCTGGCCACCCGGCCCGATGGATCGCTCTCGCACTTGGTCGGGGCCATGGGCGGGGACGCCCAACCACAGATCCTGCTCCAACTGTTGGCCCGGATGCTGCGGGGCGGACAAGACCCGGCCACCGCCGTAGCCGGCGCCCGGTTGGCACTCGACGCCCCGTCGGCCGGACCCTTCCGCCTCTGGTGGGGCGACGACCTCACGGTGCAGATTGAATCGCACGGGCCACCGGAGTGGATGGAAGGGCTGAGGGATCGCGGGCACCAGGTCCAGCCGATCCGCGCCTTCGATCCGACAGCGGTGGGCTGCGCCCAGATCATCACGGTGGTGCGCGACGACGATGGCCGAACCGCGCACTACGCCGGCGCCGCCGATCCCCGCAGCCCCGAGGGCGGCACGGCCAGCCGGTAACGGGCTCCGAGCCCGATCAGTGGCCGGCGGATCGACGCTCCATCATGTCGGCGTACTTGACCAACTCGGGATCGGCCGCCATTTGGTCGGCGTACTTCTCTCGCGCCTTGGCCCGCTTGGCCGGAAAGTACTCGCTGGGCCACAGGCCCTCATGAGGCCGGTAGCTCTTGAGCACGTCACGGGCGACCGTGACCTTGTGCACCTCGTCGACCCCGTCCATGACGCTCATGGAGGGCGAACCGGCCCACATGGCTTGCAGCGGCGTCAGGTCGGTCACGCCCAGCGACCCGTAGATGTGAATGGCCCGGTAAGCCACGTCCTTGAGGACCTTGGCCGCCGTGTACTTGCAAGCGGCGATCTGGGTCCGCGAGGCCTGCGTGCTCGAATTGTCGATGGTCCAGGCGGTCCAGAGCACGAGCAGGCGCAGCATGTTGATCTCGGCGTAGGAGTCGGCGATGGCGCTCTGCACCATCTGGTGCTCGGCGATGACCTTTCCGTGTGACTCCCGGCTCAAAGCTCGCTCGCACATCATGTCGTAGGCCCGCTTGCACTGGGCGATGGCCCGCATGGAGTGATGGATGCGCCCACCACCGAGCCGGCGTTGGGCCAGCACCTTGCCGCCATCCTCTGGACCCAACAGGTGGTCCAGGGGGATCCGCACATCGGTGTAGATGATGTGGTCGTGGGTGCGGGGCTGGTCCATAATCTCGACCCCGGGCGTGTGACGGGGGACGATGAAGATGCCGTTGGTGCACATCACGAAGATGATGTCGGCGATCCGGCCGGCGCTGGTGAACCACTTCTCCCCGTTGATGACCCACTCGTCCCCGTCCCGCACGGCGGTGGTCTTGAACAAGTTGGGGTCAGAGCCTCCCTGCGGCTCGGTCATGGAGTAGGCCGACCAGATCTCCTGGTTCAGCAGCGGGTAGAGCCAGCGCTCCTTCTGCACCTCGGTGCCATAGGCGGCGAGGATCTCCATGTTCCCCGTGTCGGGGGCCTGACAGCCGAAGATGGAGGGAGCGATGCCGTAGCGCCCGATGATCTCGTTGACCAGGGCCAGCTTGAGTTGGCCGAAGCCCGGGCCGCCCAGGTCCTTGTCCAAGAAGATGGCCCAGAGCCCCTTCTCCTTGACCTGGGCCTTGAGCGGATCGACCAGCGCCGCCATCTTGGGGTCGCGCATGCGCACCGCCCAGGGGAAGACCAGCTCGAGGGGTTCAATCTCCTCGCGGCAGAACTGCTCAACCCAGTCGAGCTGGGCCTGGAATTCGGGCTCGGTCGAGAAATCCCACGCCACGGCGCACTCCTTTATGATTTAATGCAATCGCATCACTAACGGTAAGCCCAACGTAGCGCCGCTGCCGGAAGGAGTCCAATGGCCCGTGACGCGGAGCCCACCAGAGTCGCCCTGATCGCCGCCGCCGAGACACTGTTCGCCGTCCACGGGGTCAACCGGGTGAGCCTGCGCGAGATCAACCGGGCGTCGGGCGCCCGCAACGCGGTCGCCGTGCAGTACCACTTCAACGACCGGGACGGCCTGGTGCGGGCGGTGCTCAACAAGCACTATCCCGAGATGGAACGGCAGCGCCACGAACTGCTCACCCTCTACGAAGCGGCGGCGGGCGACGACCTGCGCCAGCTGAGCGCCGCCCTCGTCCTCCCCCTGGCGGCCAAGCTCTCGGACCCCGACGGCGGTCCCGAATACCTGCAGATCAGCGCCGAGCTGATCAACCGGCCCCGCCGCTCCGTCGAGCCACGGGCGCGCCGGGGCGCGCCGGCCTCCATCGACCGCTGGCGGGCGCTGGTGGAGCCGTTCCTCGAACACGATGCCACCCGCCTGCACCGGCGCTTCACCGCCCTCCGGTTCTGCGCCATGGAGCTCGGCCGCCGGGCGGAGACAGGGCCGCACCGGGACGACCGGCTCTTCGCCAGCCAGCTGGTGGACCTGGTGACCGGACTACTGCTGGCGCCGGTCTCGTCGCAAACGGCGGGGCTGGCCCACGATCGTGATCAGCACCTCGCCGCCGCCCCCTGACCCGCCCCATCCCGGTCCCGCCCCAGGATCCATTGAGGCCTACGCTCGGGTCATGCCGCCGACCGCTCGGGCCTGATGATCGAGACCCGAGCCGACACCCTCCTGCCCGACCCGGACCCGCGTTCGGTTCGGTACACCGTCATCTCCGTCGACGATCACCTGGTGGAGCCACCGGACATGTTCGAGGGACGGCTGCCGGCGCGCTTTGCCGAGCAGGCCCCGAAGGTGATTGAGAATTCGAAGGGACACCAGCTCTGGCAGTTCGACGGGGCCCTGTACTCACAGGTCGGGATGAACGCCGTGGCCGGGCGGCGGCCCGAGTGCGTCACCCTCGAACCCACTCGATTCGAGGACATGCGGCGAGGCTGCTGGGACATCGATGCCCGCATCGCCGACATGGACATCAACGGCGTGTGGGCCTCACTCAACTTCCCGTCCCAGATCTCGGGGTTCTCCGGGCGGGTCTTCTCCGCTGCCCGCGACCCCGAGTTGGGCCTGGCCGTCACGCAAGCCTGGAACGACTGGCTCTACGAGGCCTGGTGGCAGCCCTACCCCGAGCGCATCATCCCCTGCGGCATCACCTTTCTGGCCGACCCTGAGCTCGGCGCGGCCGAGGTCCGGCGCAACGCATCGCGGGGCTTCCGCTCGGTGACCCTCCCCGAGCGTCCACACCGCATCGGTCTCCCCAGCCTGTTCTCGGGCTACTGGGAGCCGATCATGGCCGCTTGCCAGGAGACCGACACCGTCATCTCGCTGCACGTCGGCTCTTCGGGAATGCCCGACATGCCATCGGACAGCCCGATGGTGGCCCTCGGCGCCACTTTGTTCGGCCAGATGTCGCTCTCGGCCTGCGCCGAGTGGATCTGGTCCGGGCTGCCGGCTCGCTATCCCGACCTCAAGATTGCCATGAGTGAGGGCGGCATCGGCTGGGTGGCCATGCTGCTGGATCGACTGGACAACATCGTCGACCGCTCGGGCTATGGCCGCGACTACGACGCATCGGGACTGCTGCCCGCCGAAGTGCTCCAGCGGAACTTCTGGTTCTGCACTATCGACGACCCGTCCACCATCGACACCCGGTACCGGATCGGGCTCGATCACATCATGGTGGAGGTCGACTATCCCCACGGCGACTCCACCTGGCCCGACACCCAGTCGGTGATAGAGCGTTGTTGGGGCCATCTGCCGGTGGAGGATCTCCGGAAACTGACGCACCGCAACGCCGCCGCCCTCTACCGCTGGGGTCTGCCGGACGAGGTGCGACCATGATCCCGTCGTCCTTCACGCCAACGGCGACTGCCCTCCTCCCGCGGTTGACGCCACGCCAGGAGCTGGTGCTGTTGGCCCGCACCCTCTGGCGGGAGGGATACGACGACCACCTGGCCGGTCACATCACCTACCGGCAGCCCGACGGGACGCTGCTCTGCAACCCGTGGCTGCTGTTGTGGGAGGAGCTGCGCCCCGAGGACGTACTGACCATCGACCTCGACGGCAACCTGCTGGAGGGCCAGTGGCCGGTGCCGTTGGGCATCCCGTTGCACCTCGAACTGCACAAGCAGCGCCACGATGTGGTGGTAGCGGTGCACAGCCACCCGCGTTATGCCACCGTCTGGGCCGACGTGGCCCGGATTCCCGGCTGCTACGACCAGAGCTCGGCCCTCGGTGGGGGCGAACTTGTGCTGGTCGACGAGTACGACGGCCCGGTCAACGATCGGGGCAGTGCCGCCCGCGCCGTGGCCTCGATGGGGGCCGCTGACATGGCGTTGTTGGTGAACCATGGCGTGTTCGTCACCGCCGGGAGCATCCGGGCCGCCCATCAGCGGGCAGTGGCACTGGAGTACCGCTGCCGGCGGGCCTGGCAGATCGAGGCTCTAGGGACGGGTCGCCCGCTTCCTGAGCCGGCCCGGTCCTTCTTCTTGGCCTCCGACGGCGAGGGGTTCATCGGCTACTTCGAGGCCATGGCCCGACAGGAACTGCGGATCGACCCGACCTTGCTCGACGAGCCCCGACCGCACGGTCACTGAACCCGACGGCGCCGCACTCCGGGCGCGACCCCGACGGTGACGGCGTAATCTCAGCCGAAGGTGGCACCCCGTCATTTGGCGGTATGACTCTCGGAGGCGGCCACCATGACCAGGGCACGACGGCGCAGAACATCCTCGGCTACGTCAAAGTGGCGTCCGACTCCACCAGCTTCGAGATCAAGAACTACTCGGCGTCACCCTCGGCCGGCTTGTTCGAACCGCCGGCCGGCGCCACTGTCACTCCGGTCAACACCGGATCTTCCTGACTCGCCCGCCGGCGCCGGCGCTCGTACCAGATGGCCAGAGCGACGAGGATCGCCAGCAGGACCAACAAGATGGCGGGAACGATGTAGACCGAGGAGGACGAGTGCTCGGTGGCCACGGAGCGCGCCGTGGACAGGAGGCCGGGGTCGCCCGACACGGTGACGGCAGCCACCTTGGTGCCGGTGTGGAGGAAAGTGGTGATGCCGCCGATGACTTCGACGTGGCGCTGACCGTCAAGCGTGAAGGACCCTTGACAGGTGAAGGTGGCGGGGGTGCTGCCGCTGCCCCCGGCCACGCCGATGCACGACGTCACCGTCACCGTGACCGGGACGCCCTGGTGCTGGAGACGATCGACCTGATCGTTTCGATGGAGCCCTCCGAGGAAGAAGACGACGACCAACGCGGCCAAACCCACCAAACCGACGACCTCGGCAATGCGACCGATCAGCCGGGCGTTCCCGGGCACGCTCGCGCCGCGGAGCGTGCTGAGCGCTTCAGGCACGATGCCTTCCTGGCCCGTCATTCAATCGTCCCCGAGAGCCGCGTCGCATCGCACCGTTGCTGGGAGATCATCTGCTGTCCGTTCCTCGGCCTATGACCACTAGGCACCAGCGGCGCCCGGGAGTCCGCAGAGCGTAGTGGCGAACGCGGCAGGCGATCGGTCTGGCGGGCCGATGGAGCGACAGCCGGGGCCGATACCACTCCTTTAGCCAGGGCTCCTTGACCCAACCGCTACAGAGTCACAAGTGCGGCGGAGTTGATCGACGGGAGTTGCGTGGCTGTAGGGGCTGATATCACCCAATACCCAGGAGGAGTCGCCTGAAAGATTCCAAGTGCGTCAGAAGCGGCCGCGCAGGTGGCGACGCCCTTGCTGTTGGTGGAAGTAGTGCACAACAACTGGTAGATCGGCGGAATGTCTCGATTGGCCATACCGGTCTCGGTGAAGAATCGGACGCTGTCACCTGTAACTGGACCACTAGGGCCGGACACGGTCGCGGTGAGGGTAAACAGAGAGAGCTTCAGTGGTGATAGCGAGAGAATCGCGGGCGCCGGCGTAAGATTCGTCGGGTAGCGATATACCAGTTCATCTCCAGCTCCGTCGTAGATGGCACTTGTTCCTCCTGCCGCAGTGACCGTGACAAATACCGTGCTGGGCGTCGCCGCCGGAGGATCTACCGCCTGGCAGTCGGTGTCTCCAAAGCACTCAACGTCCGTGCCGGCGATACCACCGAAATCGATCGCAGTGACACCGGTGAGGTTGGTACCCCGAATGAGAATTGTCTCTCCACCGGCAGTAGAGGCAAGTGGATAGCCGAGAGAGGCGCTCACGTTGTCAGCCAATACGGCAGTGACGGTCGGCGCCGGGGTTGACGCACCAACCACCTGAGTTCCAAGTAACAGCCCGCCACCAGCACTGATCGCAATAAGCGCCCCGAGAATGCACCTTCGAACAGTCCTCACCCCGCCACCTCCAGAAGTACGCTTTTGGGAAGTTAGCAGCGGACGAACTCTCGCGCCTTTCTCTACGGAGAACCTGATCTAAATGGTGCGCAACGGTCACAGCTACGGGGATCCATCGGCCCCCCGGGTTAGCGCGAAACGGCCCGCTCCAACTGCGCTTTCGACATCTTCGAGCGCCCCGGCACGCCCTTGCGGCGCGCTTCCTCATAGAGCTGCTCCTTGGTCCGCCCTCCCGGCCCGCGATGTGACCGCAAGCCGCCGCGACGCGATGAGGAGATGTCCTGCGTTGACACCCGACTCTTCTGGGACGCCTCGCCCGACCGGGCCCGCGCTTTGTTCACCGTCCGGGCGGCAATCTCCTCAGCCAGTTGCTCCGAGTCGCCGCTCTGGCGCAGTCCGCTCTTTATGTGCTTGTACTGGCGTTCCCTCTTGGCACTCCAGGCTTGCTGTGGCATTGATGCTCCTTTCTTTGATGGGACGGAACAGATCGCTACCGGCCGTCACAGATTGAGCGATTGTCCCGCCGTCCGGTGGATGGTCAGGACGGCAACGACCGCGCCGATCAGAATGAGCGTGGCCGAGATCTCGAGGGCCAGGTGGAGCCCAGAGCCAAACGCGTTGTACGCCGCGTTCACCACCTTGGTGGCAATTTTGGCCACCGTGGCGTTCTTGGAGTGTTCGGCCTGGCTGGCCGCTCCACCGTTGCCGACACCGCCCGTCGTGACCGCGTGCAGCACCAGGTTCTGGAAGCTGGGAGGAATGCCGATGGCCTTGAGCCGAGCGGCCAAGCCGCCGGTGAGCTTGGCGTTCACCACGGAGCCCAGTACCGCCACGCCAAAGACGGCGCCCATCTCCCGGCTGGTGTTGGTGGCCGATGCCGCCATGCCGGACCGTTCCGGGCGGACCACCGTGAGCGGGACCGAGGTGACGGGCACCAGCACAATGCCGATGCCGATGCCGGCGAGGGGGAGGACCCACCCCAGCGTGCCGATGTCGACATGGGGACCGAGCACCGCACTGGTGGCCAGGATGCCGGCACCGGCCAACATACAGCCGACGGTCATGGGCACACGAGGGCCCATGCGCGCCACCCACGGCCCGGTCAGGGCCGAGGCGATGATGAGCCCGGCGGCCATGGGCAGGAAATCCACCGCCGTCTGGTAGGCCGAGGCGTTCACCACCACCTGCAGGTAGAGGGCGGTGAAGAAGAAGATGGAGAAGGTCCCGAAGTACGCCGCGAAGGCGACGAAGTTCGCGCCGGCGAAGGGGGCCCTTCGGAAGAGCGAGACATCGAGCATGGGGCGTTCTCTCCGATGCTCCACCACCACGAAGGCCACCGCGGCCACACCGGAGAGGACGAAGAGCATCAAGATCCACGGGGTGGCGTAACCCGAGAGCTCCCCTTGGATGACCGCGAACGCGGCCGAAGCCAAAAACGTCGCCCCCAGGATGACGCCAGCCACGTCGATCCGGTTGCCTTCTCGGTCTGACGTCTCGGGCACGAACGCGGCCGCCATGGAGAAGGCGACGACGCCGATGGCCAAGTTGAACCAGAAGATCCCCCGCCAATTTGAGAGGCCGACCAGCAGACCGCCGATGACCGGGCCCATAGCCAAGGCCAGGCCCGACACGGCGGCCCAGACCCCCAGGGCATCGGCCCGGGTCTCCTGGTCGGGGTAGATGTGGCGAATGATGGAGAGGGTTCCGGGCTCCGAGGCCGCCGCGCCCAGGCCCATGATGACCCGGCCGGCGATCAGCCAATCGACATTGGCCGCAGTGGCCGCCACTACCGAGCCGGCACAGAACACGGCGACACCGGCCAGCATGATCTTCTTGCGACCGAGCAGGTCGCCGAGCATGCCGGCCGCCAGCATGAAGCTGGCGAACGTCAGGGCGTAGCCGTTGACCACCCACTGCAGCGAGGTGACCCCGGCGTGAAGATCGCTCTGAACGTTGGCCAGCCCGACACTGACAATGGTGTTGTCCAGGAAGGTAAGGAAGAGGACGGCGCAGAGCGTGGAAAGGGCAACCATCTGGGCCGCCGACCCCAGCCCTCCCTTTTTTACCTCCAGACCTGCGGCATCATCACTCTGGTGGGCGGCCGCCGGCCTTTCCGCAATTGCCATGACATTTTTTCTACCCAGATAAATGGGACCCTAACCAGCGCTATGCCGGATGCCCTGGCTCCAAGCCCGGGGCGTCACTCAGCATGAGCCGGCCCTCATGGTGCCCGCGTCCCCCATCGCGCACGGCCAGGAGGAACGCCTCGTGATCCCCGCCGCTCATGCGGTTCAGGATGGAACCCTCGGCCCAGGCGGCGCACTCGGAGAGCACCGGCGCCCCGGTGAAGCCCGGCGCCCACTGCACCCGCTCGAACTTGTCGGTGACGTCACCGGTCAACTCACCGAAAATCGACGCCATGGCCAGCTGGTCGGCGCCGAGCAGGTGCAGGGCCAGGCTCTTGCTCCGCTCGGCGATCCCGAAGGTGTGATTGACCTTCGAGATGCACACAATGAAGCGGACCGGCGAGATGCTGCATTGGGTGACAAAACCGGCCAGGCACCCGCTCACCTCGTCCCCCAGCGACGCGGTGACGACGTACAGCGGATAGTCGGCCGAGGCGGTCATCGCTCCGGCGGTGCCGGTCGTCGTCATGCGCTGGGTGATCACTTCTCGTTTGTACCCCAAGGTTGCTCCTGAAACACCTATGTACGCGGCGCACGCCAGGGCGCGGCTCGGTCCATGCATCAATGCTGGTCAGGCTGCACATCCGGGTTGTACTGTGGCCGCGTGCCGGCCCCGACGGATCCCGATGTGCGGACGCGGAGCTTCGAGCCCAGAGTGATCAGTCTCGAGGCCGTGCCGGCCAGCAGCGGTCAGGTCAGAGCCTTCGTGGCCGACCTCACGAGGGCATGGGGGATGGAGGACCTGACCGAGGACGTGGTCTTGTGCGCCTCCGAGCTGGCCACCAATGCCATCCTCCATTCCCGCGAGCGGTTCGTCGTCACGGCCCGACCGGCCGGGGGCGGCTTCCGCATCGACGTCTTGGACAACAACCCGAGCCAGCTGCCCATCGTCACGCCGGACCAGGGATCGGCACTCGACCTGACCACGCTGGGCAACAGTGGCCGTGGCTTGCAGATCGTGGCGTCGCTGGCGGCGCGTTGGGGGATCTTCGCCACCGACGAGGCCAAGACCGTCTGGGCGGAACTCACGAACGAGCCGACTACCCGGATGTCCGAGCCGCTCCTGGCGCTCAACCTGACCCGGGAGAATCAGGACGATCTCGTCGCCATATGCCTCCTCAACGTGCCGGTCCGCGTGGCCGTGGCCAGCGGGATTCAGGTTGAGGAGGTGGTGCGCGATATTCAGCTGGACCGACAGTGCCACGCCATGAGCCCTGACGATCTGGCTCACCTCTTCGACCTGCTGGACCGAAGTTCTCCGGTCCGCCTGGCCGGGCGGCAGGCGGCGCTCCAGGGTGCGGCCCGCGGCCTGAGCCGGTTCGACCTGGACCTGCGGGCCAGCGAGGATGCGCTCCAGGCGCTGGGCCCCCTGTCCGGACTCCTCTTTGCCCTCGGGGAGTCCCTTTCGATCCCGGTGGCTCCCATTCAAGACCAGGTCGTGGAATTCCGAGCGTGGCTCAACGACGAGACCGCCCGTCAGCGCGCCGGCCAGTATCCCCGCCCCTGCCCTCTCGACCCCTAAGTCCAGACCACCTGGGACCCCCGGAGGTTTGGACTGATCGTCCAGCGGGCATAGCGGGAGAGTGAGTCAGCTCCTGACCTGTCCAGAGGACGTGGTCACCCACCTCAGCGGCGACATCTGCGTCCTCCGCCTGCAGGGCTCGCTCAGCCGTACTTCAGCGTCGCGGATCGACGGGGTCACCGATCAGCTGCAGCGAGCGGGGTGCTCATCGGTTCTGGTGGACGCCAGCCTGCTGGGCCAGATCAACGAGGAGTGCCTCAACGCGCTCCGGTCACTGTGGCGGGCCATGAAGCGCAAGGGCGTCCAGATCGTCACCTATGGGGCCACCGGCCCGATCGCCGGCACGCTGGAGTCGCTCGCCCTCACCTGAGGGAGCACTGAGCGCCGACTGGTCGGCGGTCGAGTCAGTCGCCTGCTCCGAGAGCCGTTGCCCTAGTTTGTGGGCAGATCGCTCATGCCCGCACGCCCGCGCGCCACTCCTGAGTCCCCCGGCGACCTGGCGACGTATCGCGCCAAGCGCGATGCCGCCAAGACGCCCGAGCCGATGGGGACGAGACCGCGCCGGTCCCGAGCCGCCAAGAAGCCGGTCTTCGTGATTCAGGAGCACCACGCCCGCGCCCTGCACTGGGACCTTCGCCTAGAGCACGAGGGGGTCCTGGTCTCCTGGGCCCTGCCCAAAGGCGTGCCGGAGGACCCGGCCCGCAACCACCTGGCCGTGCACACCGAGGACCATCCGCTGGACTACGGGTCCTTCGAGGGGCAGATCCCGGCCGGCCAGTACGGCGGCGGCCGGGTGACCATCTGGGACCAAGGGACCTACGACCTTGAGAAGTGGCGCGACAACGAGGTGATGGTCGTCCTCCACGGGGCCAAGGTCAGCGGTCGCTACGTCCTGTTTCCCACCAACGGGAAGAACTGGATGATCCACCGCATGGATCCGGCGCCAGCAGGCATCGAACCGATGCCCGCGGGGTTTCGTCCCATGCTGGCCGTCCCCGGGACGCTGCCTCCCGACGACGAAGGCTGGGCCTATGAGATCAAGTGGGACGGGATCCGGGCCATCGTCCTGATCGAGGGCGGAAGGGCCAAGCTTCAGAACCGGCGGGGCGTGGATATCACCGGCACCTTTCCCGAGCTGCATGGCATCGGCGGATTCCTGGGCTCGCGCCCCGCGGTCCTCGACGGCGAGATCGTGGCCCTGGGAGAGGACGGCCGGCCCAGCTTCAACCGACTGCAGCACCGCCTCCATCTCGTCGAAGCCCGGGAGATCGCCCGCCGGGCCAAGGACCTGCCCACCATTTACGTGGCCTTCGACCTGCTCTACCTCGACGGCCACCTGTTGCTCAACCAGACCTACGACGAGCGCCGCCAGCAGCTCGAGTCGCTGCAGCTCAGCGGAGACTCCTTCATCACCGCCGATTCATTTCGCGACGTCAAAGGGACCGACATCCTCCGGGCGACGGCCGAGCGCGGCCTGGAGGGGGTAGTGGCCAAGCGACGCGACTCGCAATACCAGGAGGGCAAGCGGCAGCCGCAGTGGCTCAAGATCAAGAACGTCAGGACCCAGGAAGTCGTCGTGGGAGGCTGGACGGAAGGGCAGGGCGAGAGGAAGGGCAGCCTGGGCGCCCTGCTCCTGGGTCTGCCCGAGAAGGACGGCCTGCGCTACGCCGGCAAGGTGGGGACCGGATTTACCAGCGCCGACCGGGAGAAGCTGCTCGAGTTGTTCAGGGCGCGGACCCGCAAGCGCAGCCCGTTCACCGAGCCGTTGAGCCCCGCCGAGGGGGCCGACGCCCACTTCATCCGGCCCGATCTGGTGGGTGAGGTCAGGTTCAGCGAGTGGACCGCCGACGGGCGGCTGCGCCACCCGTCCTGGCGCGGGCTGCGCCAAGACAAGCGGCCCGAGGAGGTGGTCAAGGAGTGAGTCCCCGTCAGGATTCGACGGTCCGGGTGACAGTGGAGGGACGCGAGCTCTCGATCTCCAACTTGGACAAGGTGCTCTTCCCTGAGGTCGGCTTCACCAAGGGTCAGCTCATTGAGTACTACATGCACGTGGCGCCGGCGATGCTGCCGCACGTGCGGGACCGCCCCGTCACGCTGCGGCGGTATCCCGACGGAGTCGAGAGCAAGTCGTTCTTCGAGAAGCACGTGCCGTCGCACGCGCCGGACTGGGTGCGGACGGTGGCCGTGCCCACCTCTGACGGCACCGGGGCGGTGGAATACGCCGTCCTGTCTGACCTGCCCACCCTGATCTGGGCAGCCAACCTGGGCTCCATTGAGCTCCACGTCCCCCTCTGGCGGGCCGGTCGACGCCGGAAGCTTCCGGGGCCTCCAGACTTCATGGTCTTCGACCTGGACCCGGGAGAGGGCACCACGGTGGTCGAATGCGCCATCGTGGCCGGCTACGTGTCCGAGCGCTTGGGCGAACGCGGGATCGAGGCCTTCGCCAAGACCAGCGGTTCCAAAGGGCTGCAGGTCTATACCGCGCTGGAACCGCGAACCACATGGGATGCCCTGCGCGAGGACGCCCACGGGATCGCCCGCACCCTGGAGGCGGAGCATCCCGAGCTGATCGTCTCCAACATGCGCAAGTCGCTGCGCCCCGGCAAGGTGCTGATCGACTGGAGCCAGAACCATTCGGCTAAGACGACCGTGGCCGTGTACTCGGTGCGGGCCCGCCCAGAGCCGACCGTATCGGCGCCGGTCACCTGGAAGGAGGTGCAGCGCTGCGCCAAAGGCGGCGACCCTGCCCTGCTGCGTTTCGACACCGACGCCGTGCTGGCCCGGTTGCGAAAAACGCCTGACCTTTTCGCTCCACTGGCGCGCTAGGCCGGCCGTACCGGAGCGGCCGTACCGGCCCCACCCGTACTGCAGCCACCGTTTATGCCCGCATACGGTCGGGTAAGACCTAGGAGGAGGTGGCATCCCCCGCATGGCGATATCCCGCGCCCCGTTGCGCCCTGAATTGCACAATTCCAACGAACAACGACGACCCGCCCCCCCGACCGGGAGCGCGCTGGCGCTCCCTCCCGGTCGGGGCCGTCCGGTGATCGGTCGCGTCCGGCCCCAGGTTGACTGCGGGCGGCGGCCGGCCAAGGCAGCCATCGGCGACCTGCTGGCGGTGGAGGCGGACGCCTTCGTCGACGGGCACGATGCCCTCTGGTGCGAACTGCGCTACCGCCACGACACCGACGCCAAGTGGACCACGGTGGGCATGGAGGACATCGGCAACGACCGCTGGCGGGGCACGTTCCCGGTCACCGCGCTGGGGCGCTACCGGTTCAGCGTGCGGGCCCGGGTGGACCGCTACGCCACCTGGAGCCGTGAGCTGAGCGCCCGAGCTGACGCCGGGCAGGATCTGGCGGTCGAACTCCTGACCGGAGCCGAACTGGTGGAAGAGGCAGCGCGGCGAGGCCGCGCCGCCGACCGCCGGCTGCTCACCTCGGTGCAGACGCAGCTCCAGGGCGCCCGCCGGGGCCTGGAGAGCGCCGTGGATGCCGACACGGCGGCCTGGGCCGACGGCGACACCCTGCGCCACGTGATCTTCTCGGAGCGCCTCGGCTCCCTGATGGGCCAGCTGGGCGACCCCGAGCAGTGCACCACATCGGACAGCTTCAGCGTCATGGCCGATCCGGCCAAAGCGCGCTACAGCACGTGGTACGAGCTGTTCCCCCGATCCGCCTCCCCCGGTCCCGGTCCCGGCGCCGGCGCACCCCGCCACGGTTCGTTCGCCGACGTGGCGGCCCGGCTGGACTACGTCGAGCAGATGGGGTTCGACGTCCTCTACCTGCCGCCCATCCACCCCATTGGGCGCTCCGGGCGCAAGGGCCGCGAGGGTACGGTCGTGGCCGGCACCGCCGACCCGGGGAGTCCCTGGGCCATCGGCGGAAGTGAAGGCGGGCACCGGGCCATCCATCCCGAGCTCGGCACGCTCGAGGAGTTCGGGGCACTGGTGCGCGAGGCGGCCGCCCGGGGCATTGACGTCGCCATCGATCTGGCCTTCCAGGCTTCACCCGATCACCCCTGGGTCAGCGAGCACCCCGAGTGGTTCCGCCATCGGCCCGACGGCACCATCCGCTACGCCGAGAACCCACCCAAGCGCTACGAGGACATCTACCCGCTGGACTTCGAAGGTCCGCAGTGGCGGGCCCTGTGGAGCGAACTGCTCGAGGTGGTCCGCTTCTGGATCGCCCAGGGGGTCATGGTGTTCCGGGTCGACAATCCCCACACCAAGCCCTTCGCCTTCTGGGAATGGCTGCTGGCGTGCATCAAGGCCGAGCACCCCGAGACCATCTTCCTGTCCGAGGCCTTCACCCGTCCCCGGGTCATGGAGCAACTGGCCAAGGTCGGTTTCACCCAGTCGTACACCTACTTCACCTGGCGCAGTTCCAAGTGGGAACTGGAGACCTACCTGACCGAGCTGACGCGGAGCGAGGTAGCCGACTACTTCCGGCCCAACTTCTGGCCCAACACGCCCGACATCCTGTCCGAGGAGCTCCAGGGCGGCGGTCGGGCCGCCTTCCTTTCCCGCCTCGTCCTGGCTGCCACCCTCAGCGCCTCCTACGGCATTTACGGACCGGCCTTCGAGCTGCAGGAGCACCTGCCGCGGGCGGCGGGGTCCGAGGAATACCTGCGCTCGGAGAAGTACGAGATCCGGTCGTGGGACCTCGAGAGCCCCGAGAGTCTCTCGGGCTTCGTCGGGCGGGTGAACCGCATCCGGCACCAGCATCCGGCCCTGCAGTACAACGACGCCCTGGTCTTCCACCCGGTGGACAACGACCAGATCATCGCTTACTCGAAGCGCCGTGCCGGAGCGGAGGGCGACGACATCGTGGTGACCGTGGTCAGCCTGGACCATGCCTACCCGCAGTCCGGCTGGGTTGACCTGAACTTGGCCGCGCTCGGGCTCGGACTCGGGCAGGACGGGCTCGGGCTCGGGCTCGGGCCGGAGCAGCACAGCTACGTCATGCACGACCTCCTGACCGACGCCCGCTACGTCTGGGAGGGCCCGCGCAACTTCGTCCAGCTCGACCCGGCCAACGTGCCCTGCCACATCTTCTCGCTGGAGCAGTCCGCATGACCGCCACCGACATGTTGCGCGAACAGCGGACCCGGGGCGCCGGCGGCTCGTCGGAACGAGACCCGCGCCAACCGCCCGACGCCAGCGAAGGGCCGGACGGGGCCGCCACCCCGCCGGTGGGCGGCTGGTACAAGGACGCCGTCATTTACGAGATTCACGTCCGGGCCTTCCGCGACGACAACGGCGACGGCGTGGGCGACTTCAAGGGGCTGATTGAGAAGCTCGACTACCTCCAGGCCCTGGGCGTCACCGCCCTCTGGCTCCTCCCCTTCTACCCCTCACCCCTGCGCGACGACGGCTACGACATTTCGGACTACCGCCAGGTGCACCCCTCCTACGGGTCGCTGCGCGACTTCCGCGCCTTCCTGCGCGAGGCACACCGGCGGGGCATGCGGGTGATCACCGAGCTGGTGCTGGCCCACACCTCCGACGAGCACCCGTGGTTCCAGCGGGCCCGGCGGGCCAAGCCCGGCTCCAACCACCGGGACTTCTACCTGTGGAGCGACACGCCCGACCGCTTCGCCGAGGCCCGGGTGATCTTCAAGGACTTCGAGTCCTCCAACTGGTCCTTCGACCCGGTGGCCCAGGCCTACTTCTGGCACCGCTTCTACTCCCACCAGCCCAGCCTGAACTACGACAATCCCTCGGTGCGCCAGGCCATGTTCGACGTGGTCGACTACTGGCTCTCCATGGGGGTGGACGGCCTGCGGTTGGATGCGGTGCCCTACCTGTACGCCCGCGACGGCACCTCGTGCGAGAACCTCCCCGAGACCTTCGACTTCCTGCGCCAGCTGCGGGCCCACATTGACGAGCGCTTCGAGGACCGCATGCTGCTGGCCGAGGCCAACCAGTGGCCCGAGGACGCCGTGGCCTACATGGGCCAGGGCGACACCTGCCACATGGCCTTCCACTTCCCCCTGATGCCGCGCATGTTCATGGCGGCCCGCCAGGAGGACCGCTTCCCCATGGTGGACATCCTGGCCGAGACGCCGACCACCCCACCCGAATGCCAGTGGGCCCTGTTCCTGCGCAACCACGACGAGCTCACCCTCGAGATGGTGACGGACGAAGAGCGCGACTACATGTACCGGGCCTACGCCCAGGACCCCCAGGCCCGGATCAACGTGGGCATCCGCCGGCGGCTGGCCCCGTTGCTGGGCAACGACCGCGCCCTCATTGAGATGATGAACGGCCTGCTCTTCTCCATGCCCGGCACGCCGATCATCTACTACGGCGACGAGATAGGGATGGGCGACAACATCTACCTCGGTGACCGCAACGCCGTGCGCACGCCCATGCAGTGGGACAGCGACCGCAATGCCGGCTTCTCCAGCGCCAATCCGCAGCGCCTCTACCTGCCCGTCATCATCGACCCCGAGTACCACTCCCAGGCGGTCAATGTCGAGGCGCAGCAGCAGAACCCGAACTCGTTGCTGTGGTGGATGACCCGCCTGATCGCGCTGCGCCAGCGCTACCAGGCGTTCGGCCGGGGCACCCTGGAGGTGCTGCGGCCGGACAACCGCAAGGTGTTCAGCTTCATCCGCCGCTTCGGCAACGAGCGCATCCTCTGCGTCGTCAACCTGTCGCGCTACGTGCAGTGCGCCGAGCTCGACCTGTCCGAGTTCCGCGGCGCCGTCCCCATTGAGCTCTTCGGCAACCAGGAGTTCCCCCCGGTGGGCGACCTCCCCTACTTCATCACGCTGGGGCCGCACGGCTTCTACTGGTTCTTCCTCGAGTGCGAGCCGACGGAGCCGGCGCCGCCGCGGACCACCTTCGAGGTGTCCGGGCAGTGGGACGCTCTCTTCAGCAGCCCGGCCCGGCAGAAGTTCGAAGCCTTCCTCCCGGCCTATCTGGCCCAGCGGCGCTGGTTCGGGCAGAAGACCCGGACCATCACCTCGGCCACCCTCACCGACACCGTCCCGGTCGGGGCGCCCGGGGCCAGCGGGTCGGGGCGCCGGGCCGGGCCGCCGCTGGCCCACCTGGTGATCGTGCAGGTCGAGCTCGACTACGGGAGCGCAGAGCGCTACATCCTGCCTCTGGCCTACCTGGCCGGCGCCGAGGCCGAGGAGTTCCGCAAGTGGCACAGCGACGCCATCGTGGCCGATCTGCGCGCCGGCGGCACCGACGGCCTGCTGTTCGACGCCGTCTATTCACCCGACTTCGTCAAGGCCATGGCCGACCTGCTGGCCCGGCGGCGCACGCTGCCCGGGAACCAGGGGCGGTTGCTCGGCGTCCCCGCCCCGAGCCTGCGCGACTTCGAGCACTGCCTGGACGAGGAGTGCACCGCCACTCCCCTGTCCACCGAGCAGTCCAACACCTCGGTGCTGCTGGGGGATCAGGCCATCTTCAAGTTCATCCGCCGCTTCGAGGAGGGGGTGAACCCCGGGGTCGAGATCGGCCGCTTCCTCAGTGAGGAGGCCCGGTTCGCCTACGCGCCGCGGGCCGGCGGCAGTATCGAGTACCGGGCGGGACACCTGGGCGCCGTCCCGGCCACCGTGGCCGTGCTGGAGGAGTTCATCCCCAATGAGGGCGACGGGTGGAACTACGTGGTCGACGCGCTCACTCACGGACTGGAGGAGGCTCTGGCCCACCGGGGCGACACCGAGCTCAACGTCACCCCGCCCCGCGGCTACTTCAACCTGGACCACGAAGAGCTCCGGCCGGGCCACCCGCTGGTCGGCCCCCACCTGGAATGGGCCTCGCTGCTGGGCCGGCGCACGGCCGACCTGCACGCCGCCCTGACCTCGGACCGCCGCGATCCGCACTTCGCGCCCGAACCGCTGACCGCACTGGACCGCCAGGCCCTCTACCACGGCGCCCGCAGCCTGACCCGCCAGGTCCTGCACGAGGTGGTGACCCTCAACGTGACCTCACCGCACCTGCTGAAGGTGCAGGAACGGGAGAAGGAGATCATTGAGCGGTTGCGCCGGCTCAGCACGCTCTCCATTGACACCGCCCGCATCCGCTGCCACGGTGATTACCACCTGGGCCAGGTGCTGTGGACCGGGAAGGACTTCGTCATCATCGACTTCGAGGGGGAGCCCTCGCGTTCCTTGACCCGGCGCCGGCTCAAGCGACCGGCCGTGGTCGACCTGGCCGGGATGGTGCGCTCGCTGCACTACGCCGGTCAGGCCGCCTCACTGCGGCTCACCCGGGACCTCGGCATAGCGGTGAACGCGGGCGAGCTGGAGAAGATCGACTCCTGGCTCACCTTCTGGCACCGCTGGGTCTCGGGCACCTTCCTCAGTGCCTACCTGGAGGAGGCCGGCGACGCCGGCTTCCTGCCCCGCCAGCGCGGCAAGCTGGCCAAGCTGCTGGATTTCTTCCTCCTGGAGAAGGCCATGTACGAGCTCAGCTACGAAGCCAACACCCGCCCGGGCTGGGTGGACATCCCCGCCCGCGGCCTCCTCGACATTCTCTCGACCGAGGCATGAACCAGGGCGACGCCGACCGGGGAGCGCGGGGTGAACGGGGAGCGCGGCGTGAGCTCGAAGCGCTCGGTGAGCTGGCCGCCCTGTACGGGGTGGCGTCCGCCTTCACCGGCGCCGAGGGCACGGTGCACCGGGCGGAACCCGACGTCATCCTGGCCCTGCTGCGCGCCCTGGGCGTCCCGGTGCAGCAGGCCGCCGATGCCCCCAGCGCCCTGCGGGCCCGCCGGCTGGCCGACGCCCGGCGCGTCCTGGAGCCGGTGCTGGTGCGACGAAGCGGTCGGCCGGCGTCATGCACGGCGACCCTGCCCGAGCGGATCGATCCCGAGCAGGCCTGGGTCACCGTCGTCCTCGAGGACGGCACCACCTCCACCGAGCGCTTGCAGCCCGCCCTCCGCGGCCCGTCGGTCGACCGCCAGCTCGAAGGGCAACGCTTCGCCCGATACCGGGTCGACCTCGACCACCTGACCCCGCGCCCGCTGCCCCCGGGCTACCACTCGGTCACGGTAGAGGCGGCCGGCATTCCGGGCCAGGCGCGGGTCTCGGCCACCGCCCTCCTCATCAGCGCGCCCCCCTGCCCGGAGGCGACGCGAGGTTGGGGTGTCTTCATGCCGCTGTACGCGCTGCGCACGGAGGACGACTGGGGCACCGGCAGCTACCGCGACCTGGCCGACCTGGGCCGGTGGGTGGGCCAGCTGGGCGGCGCCATGGTGGGCGGCCTGCCGCTCTACCCCACCTTCCTCGACCGGCCGGTCGACCCCAGCCCCTACCGCCCGGTGAGCCGTCTGGCCTACAACGAGCTCTACGTCGACCCGGTCGCCCTGCCCGAGCTGGCCCAGTCGGAGGAGGCCCGGCGGCTGCTGCACTCCGACGACTTCCGCCAGCGCATCGCCGCCGCCCATAAGTCCTCCCTGGTCGAGTACGAGGAAGTGGCCCGGCTGCGGCGCCAGGTCACCGAGCCGATGGCCGAGGCCCTGCTGGCGGGGGGTTCAGCCCGCCTGGACGAGCTGGTGGCCTTCGGCCGGGCCCGCCCCGAGCTGGCGGCGTACGCCCACTTCCGGGCCAGCCTCGACCGGCTCGGGCGGGACCGGGTGGCTGACGTCGCCCCGCCACTCGCCGGCGGCGGCTCCTTGGAGCCCACGTTCGGCTACCACCTCTACGGCCAGTGGACCGCCTGCCAGCAGCTGCAGCAGGCCGGCGCCGCCCTGCCCCTCTACGCCGACCTCCCCGTCGGCGTGCACCCCGACGGCTTCGACCCCTGGTGGTCACCGGGCTCCTTCGTGCCCGCCGTGCACGGCGGGGCGCCACCCGACCTCTTCTTCGGCGGGGGCCAGGACTGGGGCTTCCCACCGCTGCACCCCGAGGGGATACGCCAGGACGGCTACCGCCACCTGATCGCCGTGTTGCGGCGGGCGCTGCGCCACGCCGCCTACCTCCGGGTCGACCATGTGATGGGGCTGCAGCGGCTGTACATGATCCCGGCCGGCGGGGACGCCCGGCACGGCGCGTATGTCTCGTATCGAGCGGAGGAGCTGCACGCACTGGTCTCGCTGGAGGCGCACCGGGCCGGCACCGTGGTGGTCGGCGAGGATCTGGGCACGGTGCCCGCCGAGGTGCGCCGGCGCATGGCGGCCGACCGCATGCTGCGCTCCTGGGTCTTCCAGTTCGAGTCCACCGCCACCGAACCACTGCCCGCGGTGCCCCCGGCGGTGCTGGCCTCGATGGGGACCCACGACCTGCCCCGCTTCGGCGCCTACCTCTGGGGCACCGACATAGACGAGCGGGAGGAGGCCGGCGTGCTGAGCGCCGCGGCAGCGGCCGGGCAACGGGCCAACCGGGACCTGGCCCGCCGCCGGCTCCTGCGCGCCCTCGACGTGCCCGAGGTCCCTGACGGGCCCGGGGTGCCCGGGGACGGGGTGCCCGGCGCCGAGACCACGGCGGCCGCGCTGCGCGGCTGCCTGTCCCATCTGGCGCAGAGCGCGGCCGACCTGGTGCTGGTCGACCTGGAAGAGCTGTGGGGTGAGCGTCACCCCCAGAACCATCCGGGCACCGGCCCCGAGGCCGGGAACTGGCGGCGCCGGGGCGCCCGCACGCTGGCCGAGGCCCGAGGTGATCCGGCCCTCACCGACGTGCTCGACCAGGTGGACCGCCTCCGGCGCCGGGTGGCGCCGTGACGTCGACCCAGCGGGCCAGCGGGCTGACCGACGAGGACCTCTACTGGTTCAACGAGGGCAGCCACCGCAGCCTGGGCGAGAAGCTGGGCGCCCACCCCCGGCCCGGCGGTGGCGGGACGACCTTCGCCGTCTGGGCGCCCAACGCCAGCGCGGTCGGCGTGATGGGCGACTTCAACCGCTGGGACCCGACCGCCCATGCGCTGACGCCGCGCGGCGTCTCGGGCATCTGGGAGGGCCAGGTGGAAACCGTCGGACCCGGCGACATCTACAAGTACGCCATCACCACCCGGCAGGGGGAACGGCTCGAGAAGGCGGACCCGTTCGCCCGCTGCACCGAGATACCGCCCCGGACCGGGTCGGTGGTGTGGGATCTGGACTACCAGTGGCACGACGGCGACTGGATGCGGTCCCGCGGCGACCGCGTCCGCCTGGACGCGCCGATCTCGGTCTACGAGGTGCACCTGGGCAGCTGGCGCCGGGACCCGGCCGAGCCGGGACGGCTCCCCCGCTACACCGAGCTGGCCGAACCGCTCATCGCCCACGTGCTGGCCTGCGGCTTCACCCACATTGAGTTCCTCCCGCTCATGGAGCATCCCTTCTACGGCTCCTGGGGCTACCAGACCACCGGTTTCTTCGCGCCCACCCGGCGCTACGGCGACCCCCAGGACCTCATGACCCTGATCGACCGTCTGCACCAGGCCGGCATCGGCGTGCTCTTCGACTGGGTCCCCTCGCACTTCCCCGACGACGCCTTCGCCCTGGCCAACTTCGACGGCACCCACCTGTTTGAGCACGCCGATCCGCGCCTCGGCTTCCACCCGGACTGGAAGAGCCTCATCTTCAACTACGGGCGACACGAGGTGCGGAGCTTCCTGGCCTCGTCGGCCGAGCACTGGCTTTCGAGATACCACGTCGACGGGCTGCGGGTCGACGCGGTGGCCTCCATGCTCTACCTCGACTACTCGCGCCAACCCGGTGAGTGGCTGCCCAACGTCCACGGCGGCCGGGAGAACCTCGAGGCCATCGGGTTCCTGCGCCAGCTCAACACCGGGATCTACGGCGACCACCCCGACGTCCAGGTCTTCGCCGAGGAGTCAACCGCCTTCCCCGGTGTCTCGCGCCCGGTCGACGCCGGCGGCATCGGCTTCGGCCTGAAGTGGGACATGGGCTGGATGCACGACACCCTGGCCTACCTCTCACGCGACCCGGTGCACCGGCGCCACCACCACGGCGAGCTGACCTTCCGCAGCCTGTACGCCTTCAGCGAGAACTTCATTTTGCCGCTCTCCCACGACGAGGTGGTCCACGGCAAGGGCTCCCTCCTGGCCAAGATGCCGGGCGACGACTGGCAGCGCTTGGCCAACCTGCGGCTGCTCTACGGCTACCAGTTCGCCCAACCCGGCAAGAAGCTGCTCTTCATGGGGGGCGAGCTGGCGCAGCACGGCGAGTGGAACCACGAGGCCGGCCTGGACTGGGCCCGGCTGGACGACCCGGCGCACCGGGGCATCGCCAACTGGTTGGCCGACCTCAACGCGCTCTACCGCCAGCACGGCGCGCTGCACGAGCTCGACTGCGACCCCCGGGGCTTCGCCTGGGCCCAGCCCAACCAGGCCGACACCGGCCTGCTCAGCTTCCTCCGCTTCTCGGCCGAGGGGTCCCCCATGCTGGTGGTCTGCAACTTCACCCCGGTGCCGCGGCAGAACGTCCTGGCCGGCGTGCCGGCGGGCGGCTACTGGGCGGAGCGGCTCAACAGCGACGCCCACACCTACGGCGGCAGCGGGGTCGGTAACCTCGGCGGGGTTGACTCCCACCCGGTCCCCATGCACGGCATGCCCCACACCCTCACCTTGCACATCCCCCCGCTCGGCTGCCTCTTCCTGAGCCCGGCGTGATCCCGGCGGTGGGGGCCGAGGTGCTCGGCGACGACGCGACCCGTTTCTGCGTGTGGGCGCCCTACAGCGACCAGGTGCACCTGCGCCGGGCCGACGACGGCACCACCGAGGTCCTGGAGCGCCTGGGCGCCGGGTACCACGGGGCCACCGTCGGCGGCTGCCCGCCGGGGTCGCGCTACCGCTACGTCCTGGCCGACGGGCGGGAGCTGGCCGACCCGGCCTCGCGGTCCCAACCCGACGGCGTGCACGGCCCTTCGGCCGTGGTCGACCTGGGGGCGCACCGCTGGAGCGACACCGGCTACCGGCCCCGGCCGCTGGCCGACCACGTGATCTGCGAGCTCCACCTGGGGACGTTCAGCGTGGGCGGGACCGGCGACAGCGCCATTGCCGAGCTGGACCAACTGGTCGAGGTCGGGATCAGTGCGGTCGAGGTGATGCCGGTGGCCCAGTTCCCCGGCCGGCGCAATTGGGGCTACGACGGCGTGTTCCCCTACGCCGTGCAGGACTCCTACGGCGGGCCGGCCGGGCTCCAACGCTTCGTCGATGCCTGCCACCAGCGGCAGTTGGCCGTCATCCTCGACGTGGTGTACAACCACCTCGGACCCGAGGGCAACGTGCTGGCCGCCTACGGGCCCTACTTCACCGACCGCTATCAGACGCCCTGGGGGCCCGCGGTCAACTTCGACGGGCCCGACTCCGACCAGGTGCGCGACTACTTCGCCCGCAACGCCCGCCAGTGGTTCGCCGACTTCCACGTCGACGCCCTCCGGCTCGACGCCGTGCACGAGTTCATGGACCGCACCGCCACGCCGTTCCTGACCGAGCTCTCCGTCCGGGCGGCCGCCTGGAGCGACCAGCTGGGCCGGGCGTGCCACCTCATTGCCGAGAGCGCCGACAACAACCCCCGCGTGATCACGCCGCGGGTGGCCGGCGGCCTCGGCCTGGACGCCCAGTGGAACGACGACTTCCACCACGCCCTGCACGTGACCCTGACCGGTGAGCGGTCCGGCTACTACATCGACTACGGCGGTGCGTACGAGCTGGCCCGGGCCATGGACGCCGGGTTCGTCTACCAGGGGGAGCACTCGAGATTCCGCGGCCGGCGCCACGGGGCGCCCTCGGGCGCCCTGGCGCCCGAGCGGTTCGTCCTCTTCGCCCAGAACCACGACCAGATCGGCAACCGGCCCCGGGGTGACCGGCTGGCCACCCTGGTCTCCCCGGCCCAGGCCCGTATGGCGGCGGCCCTCCTGCTGCTCGCCCCGGGGATCCCCATGCTCTTCATGGGCGAGGAGTACGGGGAGATCGCCCCCTTTCCCTACTTCATCGACCACAGCGACCCCGCGCTGGTCCAGACCGTGCGGGAGGGCCGGGCCCGCGAGTTCGCCGAGCAGGACACCCCGCTCGACGCCGCCGCCGAGGCCACCTTCGTCGCCGCCCGGCTCGACCGGACCCTCCGCCACCAGGGGAACCATGCCGCCCTGTGGATGCTGCACCGGGACCTGATCGCCCTGCGCCGATCCACCCCGGCACTGCAGCGCTCCCCCCGGGAGGCCGTCCGGGCCTGGACCGGGACCCAGGTCCTCACCCTGGTCCGCTCGCACGAAGCGGGCCCGGTGGCCGTGCTGTTCAACCTCAGCCCCCGCGAGGCGGAGGGCACACTGCCGGCCGGGACGACCTGGGCCGAACTGCTGGACCCGGCCGCACCTGCCGCCACGCCCGAGGGTCCGGTGACACTCGGGCCGTGGGAGTTCCGGGTGTACCTCGGCGCCGGGGCGCTGACATGAGGGTCTGGCCCGGCGGGCCGCACCCGCTCGGGGCGACCTGGGACGGCGAAGGGGTCAACTTCGCCCTCTTCGCCGAGCACGCCGACAGCGTCTCGCTCCTCCTCTTCGACGAGGCGACGTCGGGCGAGCCCACGACCACCGTCAGCCTGAACGAACGGTCCGACTTCATCTGGCACACCTACCTGCCCGACGCCCGGCCCGGCACGCTGTACGGCTACAAGGTCGACGGCCCCTACGAGCCCGAGCGGGGACACCGCTTCAACCCGAACAAGCTGCTGATCGACCCCTACGCCAAGGCGGTGAGCGGCCCCATCCGCTGGAGCGACGACCTGTACGGGTACACGGTGGGCGACGAGAAGGCGGATCTGAGCTTCGACGGCCGCGACTCGACCAGCGCCATGCCCAAGTCGATTGTGGTCGACCCGGCCTTCACCTGGCAGGACGACCAGCCGCCGGCCATCCCCTGGAACAAGACGGTGATTTACGAGACCCACGTCCGCGGCATGACGGCCCGCCACCCCGGCGTACCCGAGCACCTGCGCGGCACCTACCTGGGGCTGGCCTCGGACCCGATCATCGACCACCTGCTCGGGCTGGGGGTCACCGCGGTCGAGCTGATGCCCATCCACCACTTCGCGGCCGACCGCAATCTGGTCGAGGCCGGCCTGACCAACTACTGGGGCTACAACTCCATCGCCTTCTTCGCCCCCCATGTGGGCTACGCCACCGAGCCGCTGGGCCAGCAGGTGGGTGAGTTCAAGTCCATGGTGCGCACGCTGCACCGGGCCGGGATCGAGGTCATCCTCGACGTCGTCTACAACCACACGGCCGAGGGGAACCATCTCGGCCCGACCCTCTCCCTACGGGGGGCCGACAACTCGGTCTACTACCGCCTCACGCCCGACGACCCCCGCTACTACCTCGACTACACCGGCACCGGGAACAGCATCAACACCCTGCACCCGCGGGCCATGGGGCTGGTCACCGACAGCCTGCGCTACTGGGTCAACGACATGCACGTGGACGGGTTCCGCTTCGACCTGGCCCCCGTGCTGGTGCGGGGCGCGGAGGCGGAACAGCCCAGCGCCTTCTTCGAGGTCATTCAGCAGGACCCGGTGCTGTCCAAGGTCAAGCTCATCGCCGAGCCCTGGGACGCCAGCCCGGATGGCTACAAGCTGGGCCAGTTCCCGCCCGGCTGGTCCGAGTGGAACGGCGCCTTCCGCGACTGCGTGCGGCGCTTCTGGCGGGGCGACCCGGGCCAGGTGCCCGAACTGGCGTCCCGCCTCACCGGTTCCAGCGACGTCTACGCCCCGAGCGGGCGCCGCACCTACGCCAGCATCAACTTCGTCACCTGTCACGACGGCTTCACCCTGACCGACCTCGTCACCTACGAGCAGAAGCACAACGAGGCCAACGGGGAGGGGAACCGGGACGGGTCCAACGACAACGCCAGCCGCAACTGGGGCGTGGAGGGTCCGACCGATTCGGTGCGCATTCAGCGGGCGCGCGACCGCATGAAGCGGAACTTCCTCACCTCGCTCTTCCTGTCCCAGGGCGTGCCCATGCTGCTGGGCGGCGACGAGATCGGCCGGACCCAGCAGGGCAACAACAACGCCTACTGCCAGGACAACGAGATCAGCTGGTTCGATTGGGAGATCGGCGAGACCGGCCATGAGATGTGCAACTTCGTCCGCGACGTCATCGCCATCCGGCAGGGCAACGCCGTCCTGCGCCGCCGGGCCTTCTTCACCGGGGAGCCCTCTTCGGGCCAGAGCACCAAGGACGTGAGCTGGATCCGTCCGGACGGCGCCGAGATGACCGAAGCCGACTGGGCCGACCCCAACAGCCAGAGCATCGGCCTGCTCCTGCTGGGCTCCGCCGTCGACGAGGTGGACATCCGGGGGCGCACCGCCTCGGGGGACACCCTGTTCCTCCTGCTCAATGCCGGCACCAAGTCCCGCTCCTACACGCTGCCCCGCCTGGAACAGCCGGGCGTCTGGGAGGAGGTGCTCAACACGGCCCGACCGGGGCCGTGGACGCGGTTGGTGCGCAACGACGCGGTCAACCTCAACGCCCACGCCAGCCTGCTGTTGCGCCACACCCGGCTGCAGGGATGACCCAGGAGCCCGCGGCACTCGGCTCGACATACCGCCTGCAGCTCTACGGGATCGGCTTCGCCGGTGCCCGCCGCCTGGTGGCGTACCTGGCTGCCCTCGGGATCGAGACGCTCTACGTCTCCCCGGTCCTGGCCGCGGTGCCGGGCAGCCGTCACGGCTACGACGTCATCGACCCCGGTCGCCTCGACCCGGCACTGGGCACCGACGAGGAATACGAGGCCCTGCTGGACGAGCTGGCGGCCCACCACATGCGGCTGCTCATCGACATCGTGCCCAACCACATGGCGGCGCAGGCGGCCAACCGGTGGTGGTGGGAGGTGCAGCGCGACGGTCCCGGCGCGGCGGCAGCCGCGGTCTTCGACATCGACTGGACCCAGCACGGCGGCCGCGTCCTGGTGCCCACCCTGTCCCGCCCGCTGGCCGAGCTGGAAGGCACGGCGGAACGGGCCGGGCCGGCGGGCCAACCCGAGCTGGTGTTGGACGGTCAGCGATTCCCGCTCAGCCACGGCACCCCGGCGGAAGCGCCGTGGGCCGCCGTCCTCGAGGCGCAACACTTCCGCCCGGCCTACTGGCGCCTGAGCAACCAGGAGGGCAACTACCGCCGCTTCTTCGACATTGACGGGCTGGTCGGCGTCGTGGTGGAGGACCCCGCCGTCTTCGAGCGCACCCACGGCTTCCTCCTGGCGTTGGGACAGGACGAGCGGATCGCCGGCTGGCGGGTCGATCATGTCGACGGGCTGACCGACCCCCGGCGCTACCTGGACCGCCTGCGGGCCGCCACCGCCGGGCGGGCCCGGGCGGCGGTGATCCTGGTGGAGAAGATCGTGGGCCGCGACGAGGCTCTGCCCGCCGGCTGGGCCACCGATGGCACCACGGGCTACGAGTTCGCCGACCGGGTCGGCGGGCTCTTCGTCGACCCCGACGGGGCCCGGGCCCTGGCCGCGCTGGGTCAGGACCTCACCGGGGAGGCCGGATCCTTCGCCGACCTGGCCGGGGACGGGAAGCGCCAGGCGCTGGCCACCTCGTTCCCGGCCCCATTGGCCCGCCTGGCCCGCCTGGCCCGGGCCGCGCTGGACGAGACGGCGCCCGGCCACGACCTGTCGCTCTCGGCCCTCAGCGCCGCCCTGGCCGATCTCACCGTGCACCTCGACGTCTACCGCACCTACGGGGGCGAGGACGCCATGAGCCCGGCGGACACCGCCCGCCTGGCCCGGGCCGCCGCGGCCTCGACCCTTCCGCCCGAGGCCGGGCGCGCCCGGCAGTTGTTGCTCCCCCTGCTCGGGCAACCCCCGGCGGGGCCGGCGGTCGAACTGGTCCAGCGGTGGCAGCAGCTGAGCGGAGCGGTCATGGCCAAAGGGGCCGAGGACACGGCGACCTACCGGTACTCGGGGCTGCTGAGCCACGCCGAGGTCGGGTGCGACCCCGATCGGGCCGCCACCGACCCGGTGGCGTTCCACCGCATGGTGCGCCGGCGCCGGTCGCACCGCGCCTCCCTCAACGCCACCTCGACCCATGACTCGAAGCGGAGCGAGGATGCCCGGGCCCGCCTCTTCACCCTGTCCGAACGGTCCGGGGAGTGGGCCACGCTGGTGGCCCGCTGGCACCGGCGTCTCCGATCGTCCGTCGATGGCGGCGCCGCACCAGACGCCCACGACGAACTGGTGGCCTACCAGTCGCTCTTCGCCGTCTGGCCCGACGGCCTGTCCCAATTGCCCCGAGCCGTGCGGCTGCGGGTGAACGCCTACGTCGTCAAGGCGGCCCGGGAGGCCAAGCGGCGGACGAGCTGGGTTGACCCGGACCCGCGCTACGAGCGGGGTCTCACCAGCTTCGTCGACCGCCTGTGCCGCGACGAGCGGTTCGGGCGGGAGATGGCGCGCCTGTTGGGCCGGATCGGACCGGCCGCAGCCACCAACGCGCTCTCCATGCTGGTCCTCAAGGCGGTGGTTCCCGGCGTGCCCGACTTCTACCAGGGCACCGAGTTGTGGGACTTCTCCCTGACCGATCCCGACAACCGGCGACCGGTCGACTTCGAGCGGCACCGGGCGCTGCTGGCCGGGCTGCCACCAACCGACCTGGCCCCGGGCGCCCGGGCCCGGGCCGCCAAGGCGCTCCTGGCCGGCTGGCGTGACGGGCGGGTAAAGCTATCCCTCACCCGCGCCCTGTTGCAGCTGCGGCGGGCCCACCCCGCCCTGTTCGCGGAGGGCTCCTACCAGGTGCTCGGGACCAGGGGCCCGTCCGGTGCGCACGTGGTGGGGGTCGCCCGCCGCCGGGGTGGGCTGTGGGTGATGGCGCTGGTCCCCCGCCAGACGCTCTCGGTGGTCGGCCCCGGCCGCTTCGCCCTGGGCCCCTCGGCCTGGGGCACCACCACGGTGCGGCTGAGGGCCGGGATGCCGGCGCAGTTCACCGACGTGCTCACCGGCGCCACCATTGAGGCGCACCGCGGAGGCGTGGCGCTGGCCCGGTGCCTGGCGGTCCTGCCGGTCGCCGTGCTGGTCGGCGGACCCGCCGTTGGCGGCTAGCCACCGGGCCAGAGCATGCGGTTCGGTCGTACGGGTAAGTACCTCGGGTGACCAACCATGACGAAGTCCCGCAAGCCGACCTGGCCGAACAGGAGGAACCGCCCGATGATCGGGCGCCGCTGACCCACCTGCACGGCGCCGACGAAGGCACCGAGCCCACGGCCGACGACGCCGACCTCTTCGAGCAGGACGAGACGCGCTAGGCCACCGCAGCGACGGATGCACCGAGCAGGTCGAGAACGGCCCCCTCGACGGCACACTGCATGGTGTAGCGGTCCTGCTCGTCGCCCACTCTTTTCAGCGCGGCGGCAATGGTATCCCCACTCTCGAAGCAGTCGATGATGCGAGGATCCACATAGGAGGATCGGCAGACCGCCGGAGTGTTGCCCAGGTACTGGGCCACCTCCTTCATGGCGGTGGCGATGCTGCGCTGGCGACGCCGTTGCGAACTGTTGCCGGCGGTGGCACGAGCCAACTCGGTGGCGGCGTACACGGTGCCGGACCAGGTCCGGAAGTCCTTGGCACTGAACTCCTCTCCCGCCTCGGCCTTGATGTAGTCGTTGAGGCCAGCGGCGCCGACGGTGACCCAGGCGTCCTTGTCCCGCCAGGCCAGCAGTTCGTCGGCCGGTGCCCGCCGGCGGCACAGCGAGCTGACGGCCCGCCGCACCTCGGCGTCGGTGACGGTGACCACCCTTTCGATTGATCCCTTGGCCGAGTAGGCGAACTCCACTTCATGGCGACGCATGGTCACGTGCTCGACGCGCAATGTGGCGATGCCGTAGGTCTCGTGCTCCTCGGCGTACTCGGTGTTGCCGACCCGGAAACACCCGATGTCGAGCAGGCGGACGCCGACCGCCGTGACCCGCCGCTGGGTCAGCCCCCGGCCGCGCAAGTCCTCGGCCACCGTCTTCCTGAGGGCGGGCAGCGCCCGCCCGAAATCCAGGACCCGGTCGAACTTGGCCTGGTCGCGCTGCCAGCGCCAGGCGTCGTGGTAACGATATTGGCGCCGACCGGCTGCATCGGTCCCCAGAGCCTGGATGTGCCCATTGGGCCAGGGGCAGATCCATACCTCCTTCCAGGCGGGCGGGACGGCCAGATCCCTGATCCGGTCCACCACGCTCTGGTCGGTGACCCTGCTCCCGTTGGGCCAGCGATAGCTGAAACCCCGCCCGCAGCGTCGACGGGCAATCCCCGGCCCATTCACATTGGAGCGGCGGAGTCGAGGCACCGACTCTGTATGCCCGCATTCCTCACCGCGTTAAACGGGGGTGCCAGCGTGCATCAGACCTCTACCCTCAGGCTTCGACCGCCGGGACGGTGGCTTCGCTCGGGGCATCCGACGTGACGGCATCGACGGGAACACTGGCCCGCTCCTGGTGGCGCGAAGCCCACCCGATGGCGAACGCGCCGCACACGGCCAGGATGAACCCGGGACCCATGGCATACCCCACCTGATTGGCCAACTCGCGAAGGGGGGCGGCCGCCACGAAGTACGCGCCATGCCCGGTGATGACCGGTATGGCCAGCGGCCCCACGATGAACCAGGCGCCAGCCAGGGCGGCCACCACCCCAGCAGAGGCCAGGCTCATCCGTCCCCGCCCCACCATGATCCCCCGGGTCTCCGCCAGGATGAGCAGGCCGATCACCACACCGACCGCGCCGGGCACCAGCCCGACCAGGGAGTGGGTCAAGCTCCAGTGCCAAGACGAAGACCCGTCGGCGCTGAAACCGAACGTCGGGCCGATATAGGGGACCAGGGCGCCCCACGCGGAGATCAACACGGTCAGGACGGCGACGCTGCCGATACCGATCCGGCCGATGTGGATTCCCTCGTACCTTGTCTTCGCCATGCGTCTGGCTTGACGGTGGCTGCCACTGATCATTGTGGTCGACATCTTTTGACCTCCAAGTTCGAGACGGACTTCTGCTCCCCTGGTAATACCCGCAACCGCTACCGCAAAAACAGACAACGGCCCCATGGAGCCATTGGGACGGTGGCTGCATCGTGCGATGCATGAATCGATGTGCACCTGGGTATCTACGGCTCTGCGGCCAACCCTGGACAGAAGGAGACGTTGTGACAACCACCGTGACGGGCCACTCTCCAACCGAGCTGGACGCACCGGGGCACGGCGCGGCCGATCCCGCACCCAGCCTGTGCGTCCACGTCACGACGCTGGGGGATATGTGCGTTCTCCGGTTGGACGGTGTCCTCGTGCGCGAATCCCTGGCCGCGCTGGAGGGGCAGGTCGACCACATCGGCGGCCTGTCGTTTCGCAACGTGCTGCTGGACGCGCGCCACCTGCAGCGCATTGATGAGGCCGGCCGGAACGTCTTGGTCGGTCTCCATCACTACGTCGTGGCCCGCGGCGCCCGGATGGTGATTAAGGGGGCCAGCGCGGCGGTGGCGCGCTCCCTGGGTCAGGGTCAGTCGGATCTACTGGTCAACGCCACCGGGCGGGAATAGGAGGCGGCGCCCATGTCCGAGGACAAGAAGGAGACCACGGCGTCGCACCACCTCGCGGTGCTGCGACTCGACAACGGAGAGCTGACCGAGGATGTCATCAGGGCCGAAGCGCTCGAGGAACCGGCTGGCCAAGGGACCGCAGGATCCCCAGGGCACCGGGTCGTCGACAGCCATCCCTTACCAGAGGCCACCGAGGGGTCCGACCCGGCCGATCCGCGGCCCGGCACCCTGCCCCGGGAGTCCGGCGACGACTGAGCAGGGCCAGCCGCCCGCTTGAACAGATGTTGGGGTCCGCCGCCTCGGCGGGGTGGGGACAGCGCGAACCGGGTTGGTGGGGTCAACTCGAACGCCCCGTTTGAACCCCGGTTCCCCGGATGACACGATGGCGGGCGGTCGGTTCCAGTTTGGGCAGCTGTCACATACCTAAGCGGAGGTTCGATGAAGTGAGTGGGCCCCCAGATTCGAGTGATGCGTCCCCACCACAGCCGGCGGCATCAGTCCGTGTACTGCTCATTGAGGACGATGATGGTGACGCCTTCTTGGTCCGAGACCTGCTCGAACGGTCAAACGGGAACTTCCTCCTGACCCGGGTGGCCAATCTGGCCGATGCCCTCCTGGCGGCTCGCACTCCGTTCGACTGCGCGCTCTTGGACCCGGGCCTCCCTGATGCCGTCGGGGTCGATGCCCTCCCAGCCATCCTCGAGGTGAGCCCGGCCCTCGCCGTGGTGGTCCTGACCGGCTACGACAATCAGGCGAGTGGGGCACAGGCCCTCGGCCTGGGCGCACAGGACTACTTGACGAAGAGCTCAGTGACGGAGGAGACCCTGACCCGATCCCTCCGCTACGCGATGGCTCGCCGCCGGGGCGAGGAGGCGACGCGGCGCCTCCGCGAGGCTGAGTTGATGCGGGCGGAAAATGCCCGGCTGGAGCGGGGTCTGTTGGCCCGGCCGATCGTGCACAACTCGGGCCTGCACTGGGCCACCCGCTATCAGCCCGGAGGGCGGCGGGCGCTCCTCGGAGGTGACTTCTTCGATGCCATTGAGCTGGTCGATGGCACCGTACGGCTGGTCGTGGGCGACGTGAGCGGCCACGGACCCGATGAAGCTGCCCTGGGGGTCGCCATGCGCGTCGCCTGGCGGGCGCTGGTGCTGGCGGACCAACCTCCGGACATTACGATTCCGGCCCTGCAGCGGGTACTGGAAGCTGAACGGCAGAGCGAAGAGGTCTTCGTGACCCTCTGCGATATTCAGCTCGACGCTGGCCTGGTCCATTGCGAGATCGCCGTGGCTGGGCACCCCAGCCCTCTGCTCCTGGCGGACGGCGACGTCATGGAGCTACCGGTAGACGTTCGGGGCCCGGTGCTTGGAGTCTTCGACGATGCCAAATGGCCGGCGAATCACGTCGACCTCGGGCAACAGTGGACGTTGATCGTCTTCACCGACGGGATCATTGAAGGGCGATCCGAAGAGGCGGGTGAGCGATTGGAGACGACCGGGTTGGCCCGATTGGCCCTGCGGTCGATGGGGCGGGCCGGCGACCTGGAGTCCATGGCTGATCGACTTATTGCCGGAGCCGAGGCGGCCAACGGTGAGCCACTCTTCGACGATGTGGCCCTTCTATTGCTCTCTACGGCGAGACGCTGGGCACATTGACCCAACCTTCGACAGCCGAACCCGTCGCCGATCATCATCGGGCCTTCCGGGTGGTTCCTGAAAGCCTGCGAGCCCGCCTCACTCGACTCTTCATGGTCGCGGTCGGCGTGCTCATCCTCTTGGCGACCTTGGGCACCCTTTCGTTCCTGCACCTGACCGACGCCCGCCACTCGATTTTGGGTGAGATCGACCCGGCCAGCCTGAGCGCGGATCAACTCCTGGTGGCATATCTCGATCAGGAGACCGGCGTCCGTGGCTACATTCTCAGCCACAATTCGGTATTCCTCCAGCCCGCGGTGCAAGGCGTCAAGGCCCAAGCGACGGCGTCCCGGCAACTCAAGCACGCCCTGGCCCAACGTCCCCCGCTGCTTCGACTGGCCACCTTGGCCGAACGTTCAGGCGGTCAGTGGCAGCGAGAGTTCGCCCAGCCAGCGATTGCGGCGACAGCCGCTGGTAGCGACACCTACGGATCAGCGGCCGCGTTGGATCGCGGCAAGGGGCTCTTTGACGCCACCCGATCCCGGTTCGCCACGCTGGATCACGCCCTGGCCATGGCCCGCACCACGGCGGGAGACAGCCTCAACGTCGCCACCGAATTGCTCCTGGCCACCCTGGCCTTCGGACTACTGCTCCTGGCCACGGCCGGGATTCTGCTCAACCGGGCACTTCGCGTGTGGGTGACGGAACCCCTGTCCGATCTGAGGTCGGACTCGCGCCAGGTGGCCACCGGCGAGTTGGCTCACGAAATTGAGCCGGCCGGCCCAACCGAGATCAGGGAACTCGGGGAGGACGTGGAGGCCATGCGACAACGCATCGTCAGCGAGTTGCGCGAGGTCGCGGTGGCCGGCGAGAGGCTGGACGCGTTGAACGTCGACCTGGCCCGCTCCAACGCAGAACTCGAACAGTTCGCCTACGTGGCGTCGCATGATCTTCAGGAGCCTTTGCGCAAGGTCACCAGCTTCGTGCAACTGCTCCAGCAGCGCTACCAGGGTCAGCTGGACGATCGGGCGGATCAGTACATTGAGTTCGCCGTCGACGGTGCCACCCGGATGCAGCGCCTGATCAACGACCTTCTGACCTTCTCCCGCGTGGGTCGGACTACTGAGGGATTCTCCGATGTCCCCCTGGGCGATTGCGTGCGGGCCGCCCGGGAGAACTTGGCCTCAGCCATTGACGAGTCGGGCGCCACCGTCGAATACGGACACCTACCCACCGTCAGGGGCGATCCCACATTGATGATCTCCCTGTGGCAGAACCTCATCGGCAACTCCATCAAGTTCCGAAGAGCGGAGCCACCCTGCATCCTGATCGACTGGGTGCGAACGGGAGACGACTGGATCTTCGGTGTCTCTGACAACGGCATCGGCATTGAACCGCGCTTCGCCGACAAGATTTTCGTGATCTTCCAGCGACTCCACGGACGGGAGGCGTATGAGGGAACCGGCATCGGTCTCGCCATGTGCAAGAAGATCGTGGAATTTCACGGCGGCGGCATGTGGTTGGATACCGCGCCGCGAACAGGCACTCGCATAGCCTTCTCCCTACCTGTCCCGCTCACGGAGGGCCACCCATGAATACCGTCGGACGAGACTCCGCCATCGATCTCCTCTTGGTCGAGGACGATCCCGGAGATGTGCTCATGACCCGGGAGGCCCTGAAGGAGGCGAAGGTGGTCCACAACCTCCATGTGGTCGACAACGGCGAGGCAGCCATATCGTTCCTCCGGCAGGAGGCCCCCTACGAGGGAGCGCCCCGTCCGGACCTGATCTTCCTTGACCTCAATCTGCCCCGCCTCGATGGCCGCGAGGTACTGGCCATCGTCAAGGGGGACGAGTCCCTGCGCCGGATTCCACTGGTCATCCTCACGACGTCAAACTCCGAGGATGACGTCGTGCGCAGTTACGACCTGCACGCCAACGCCTACGTCACCAAGCCGGTCGACTTCGAGTCGTTCCTGCGCGCCGTACAGCAGGTTGACGACTTCTTCCTCACCGTGGCGAGACTGCCCACCTCGTAGCGCGTGCGCGACGCCTCGGCCCTGTACCCCTCGGGTTGAACCGCTCGGACGGGGACGGCTCTGGGCTAGCGCATGCTTGCGCCTGGCCCGATTGGGTAAGGAAGAGGGATGACCATTTCAAGTCGAGTCGCACGTCCTCTGCTGGCCTCAATCTTTGTCAGCGGCGGTCTGGACGCGTTGCGCAACCCTGAGGGCAAGGTCAAAGCCGCCGAAGCCGTCACCGGGCCGCTGACTCGGCATATCAGCGCCTTGCCGGACGACACGGCGCTCCTGGTCAGGGTGAACGGCGGGGTGCAGGTGGTTGCGGGCATACTCCTGTCACTGGGCAAATTCCGTCGGATCTCTTCACTGGCTCTCATCGGGTCCATCGTCCCGACGACGCTGGCCGGCCACCGGTTCTGGGATGAAGTCGATGACGAGAAGAGTGCCCAGCAACAGGTGCACTTCTTGAAGAACCTGGGCGTCCTGGGTGGTCTAATCCTGGCTGCGGCCGACACGGAGGGCGAGCCGTCAGTAAGCTGGAGACTGCGGCGGCGCGTGCAGAGGGCGGGGGCGGGCTTCGAGCGACAGAAGGCAACCAACCGAGGCAAGGCGAAGCGAGCAATGCGAAACGTGTCAGACGCCAGCGAACATGCGTGGAAGGCGCTGGACAAGGCGGCGGTCAAGGAAGCCGCCAAAGGCGCCGGCATCGCCAGTCACTATCTTTCCTCGGGGGCCGAACGGGCGAGCGGCCTCATCGCCCAAGCTCAGGAGCGCCTGTCCACCGTGTGACCTTCCCGCCCACGGAACCCGAGCTGCAGTCCAGAACCATGGTTCGAGAATTACATAGGAGGAGCACCTGATCCCCCGTTCTTCACCTCGCAAGATCGTCCGCGTCTCAGAAGCACTCAAAGGCACGGCCGAACCCACCCGCAAGCTGATGAGCCGACCCCGACTTCGCCGTGCCCTCTATTGCGGTCTGGGGGCCCTTCTCGTCCTCATCGTGGGGTCAGCCGTCGGCGGAACATCCTCCTCGCTGAGCGGGCACCTGATGCGCGGCTCTTTCACCATCGGCTTCTTGGTGTTGGCTGTCTTGTGCATTCGCTCCGCCGCCGCCGAACTCGATGACCTCTTCCGCTGGCGTGGCGGTCAGACGGCTGGTTCGGCCATCCGGATGATGATCACCGTCCTCGGGTACCTGTTCGCCGCGCTGGGCGCTCTCGACCTGATGTCGGTGCCCATTGGCCACTTCCTCGTCGGCGGCGCCATCGCCGGGATTCTCATCGGCATTGCCGCCCAACAGAGTCTGGGCAATGTGTTCGCTGGCTTGGTCCTTTTGGTGGCCCGTCCCTTCGCCGTGGGCAATCACATACGGGTCCGCTCCGGGGCGTTGGGGGGCGAGTTCTACGGGACCGTCCTGGCCATGAGCCTCACCTATATCTCCATCCTCACCCCGGAGGGGATCCTGAAGGTACCGAATTCCTCCATGCTGGCGGCGGCCGTCGGGCCGTGGCGACCCACGGAGGCGCCCCCGGCCTCCGGCGACAACGACGATCTCACGTCCGCCTCAAGCCGACCTGCGTCAGACTGACGCCCGGCTACTCGACCTCTCCCTCTCCCTTCACCTTGGCACCGATTTCGGTCATTTCGTCGTAGTGCTCGGCCACCGATTCACGGTCAGCCCCGAATGAACTCCGGCCCCGCTCGGCGGCCACCTCTTCCTCGGCGGTCGGGGCTCGATCGGCGATGTGCGCCTGCCGCGCGTCCTCGCGCTCGGTGTCTCTCGTCGCCGTGGTCGGTTCGGCATCGCGATCCATGGTGGTGACTCCTCCCAATGTTTCTCCGTGGCACTGGTTCGCCACTCCATAGGTGACTACCCTTCAGCCAGAACCACGAAACACGGGTGGAAGAGCCCGGGCATCCGGCCAACTCCCGGCCTGCTCCCCTACGGGCATGGCCCGACTCGACGTGGGTATGGCCAGAGAGTGGATCGCGAAGGGTGACACGTGGAGGGGACACACCGAACCGAGCGGAAGTCCCACCGCCCACGGTGGCTGCCGTCCTCTCGAATTGTTATCGGCCTGGCCGTCCTGGTGGCGCTGCTCGTGCTCTTGTTCCATGCCCATTCCATCTCGCACGACGCCATCACCGTGTTGCGCCACTTCAGGGTCACCCGGCTACCGTGGTTGGCTCTCGCCCTGGCGGCCGAGGCTCTCTCATTCTTGTGTTACGCCCTGGTCCAACGCAGCTTGCTGGAAGAGGGCGGGGCGCGCCTGTCCAGGCGCGACATGGTGGCGCTGGCTATCGCGGCCACCGGTCTGACCAACCTCTTGCCCGGCGGCACCGCTCCCTCCAGCGGGTGGCTGGTGGCTCAGTACCGCAAGCGGGGTATCCCAATGCCACTGGCCCTGTGGGCCGTACTGGCCGGTGGGGTGGCCGCCACGATGTCAGTGCTCATCCTCACCCTGGCGGGGGCCGCCATCGCCGGCCTGTTGCCAGCGATCTACACCGTTCTGTGCGCCGTCCTCCTGCTCGCGGGTTCGATCGGCTTCATTGCGGCGGTACGCCACCTCGACTCGCTCGACCGCTGGTTCCGCTCGCATCATCGGGGCCGCTTCGACCGGCTCCTCACCAGGTTCAGCCAACGCATCGGGGATGCCAGCAAATTCCGGACCAAGCCGACGGTGGGCGCACGGGTGCTGGTGCTCAGCCTGGGGAACTGGGGGCTCGATGTCGGGTGTCTCATTGCCGCCTTCGCGCTCCTCGGTCTCAATGTTCCCTGGCGCACCGTTCTCTTCGCCTACGCCTTCGCCCAGATAGCGGGAAGCCTGGCCCCGGTCCCTGGGGGGATCGGTTTCGTGGAAGGGGGCATGGTGGGTGCCTTCGCCCTGGCCGGAACGCCCGTCGGGGGCGCCATTCTGGCCACGATCCTCTACCGGCTCATCACGTCGGTCGGGGTGGCAGGCATCGGCAGCATCATGCTCCTCCACCTCAGCCGCCAGAAGTCGACCACTCGGGCTGAGCTCTCATCGGAGGCGGCTGCCCTGAATGAGAAATGACGTCATCGGCCGGACCGGGTTGGCGTGGCCCAGATTGGGAAGGGTAAAGGCATGAGCCAGCGCGAAGAGAAGGCTGACGCTGACGCGGTCAGCACCCGGGCCGGCGGGCGGCCGCCCGAAGAGGAATCGAGCGAAGACCCTGAAGAGCAGGCCCGCGCCATACTGGGCGAATCCGATGACCGCACCGCCGAGCAGAGCGATGAGTCAACCACACCCTGAGCGGGTGACCGGGCTCGCCTACGACAGCTCGACGTCCTGCGAGTGGTCGTCGATGGGAAGGTGTGCGCCCACGGTGGCGGTCACCACCACATCCTCCAGCGTGGCCACGCCGCTGTTCACCGCTGAGAAGGCAGTGTCGGCGGCATCTCGCCCGGTGGCGATGCGGACCAGGGATTGACGAGGGGCCAGTCCGGTGGCGTCGTAGACATACCATCGTCCACCCACAAAGGCCTCGAAGACCGCATGAAACTCCATCGGCGAGAGCCCGGGTGCATAGACGGCAGCGAACCGAGCCGGGATGCCGGTGGCTCGACAGAGCGCGATGCCCAGGTGGGCAAAGTCACGACATGTCCCCATGCCGGTGAGGAGCGTGTCCTCGGCCGAATCGTGCACGTCACTGGATCCTGGCACGTAGCCCACCCGCTCACGTATCCAACTGGTGATCGCAGTGACCCCTGACCCAGAGTGGAGGCCGGCCCCGAATTCGGCCACGGCAAAGCCGACCAGATGGTCACTCGGACAGTACCGGCTGGGACGCAGGTAGATCTGCCGCTCGTAGGCCGCCGACTGGTCGTCCCGGTCCCGGTCGGCCGCCGCGGTGCTCCCGGGCGACCCTGGTTGGACTGCCACGTCGATTTCGGCGCGATAGGACACCGTCAACTGGCCTCGTTCGGCCTGAATGACCTGCATCGTCTCCCCATGGCCGCTGCGGAGTTCCGACACCGAGGAGGACGGTGAGCCGTCGATCCCCACCGCCAGGCGGTCGGCCACGACCCGGCCTGCTGACGTTGCCGCCACGATCTGGACCACAACCTCTGCCGGTTCGGCCACCTCGAACGAGAGGTCACAGGTGACGACGCGCTTCGTCTCAGAGGCGGCATCCGTGCCGGCCGCGGCGGGGGTCCCCATGGCCCACGATCCCACAAAGAGGGTCGCCGACGCACGGTGGCGATCAACCGAAAAAGACTTCGGCCTCCGCGTAGAGTTCGGGAGGAACCAGCTTGAGTGTTGCGGTGGCCTCCGACAGGGACACCAGGTCGATCGAAGTCCCGTGCAAGGCGACCGTCTGACCGCTGTGGCCGTCATGAAGCGCGTCGACCGCGTGCAGCCCGAATCGAGTGGCCAGCACCCGGTCGAAGGCGGTGGGGCTGCCACCCCGTTGCACGTGCCCGAGCACGGTGGCGCGAGCTTCTTTGCCGGTTCGTTGCGCGATCTCGAATTCCAGGAGGGTCCCGATGCCCGAGAGACGCATGTGCCCGAACGCGTCCATCTCCCCCAGGCGAGGTGGCAGCGTGCCTTCCGCCGGCAGGGCCCCCTCGGCGACCACCACGATCGGGGCGTAGTGGCTGGCGAAGCGGTGCTCAATGAAGGCGCACACCTCGTCAATGCGGAAGGGTTGCTCCGGGATCAGGATCACATTGGCGCCGCCGGCCACGCCGGAATGCCACGCGATCCAGCCGGCGTGACGGCCCATGACCTCGACGATCAGGACCCGATGATGGCTCTCGGCCGTCGTGTGAAGCCGATCGATGGCCTCGGTGGCGATCGTCACTGCGGTGTCGAAGCCAAAGGTGTAGTCGGTGGCCCCGAGGTCGTTGTCGATGGTTTTGGGCACCCCGATCACCGGCACACCCGCGGCGGCCAGCTTGGTGGCCACCCCGAGCGTGTCTTCCCCTCCGATGACGACCAATCCGTCCACGCCCAGCCTCTCCACGGTGTCGAGCACCAGCCGCTCCCCGCCTTCGGTGGCGTACGGGTTGGTCCGACTGGAGCCGAGAATGGTGCCGCCGCGGGGGAGGATGCCCCGGACGGCCGCCACATCGAGCGGCATGGTGTCCCCCTCCAGCGGACCCCGCCACCCGTCACGAAAGCCGACGAAGTCATCGCCGTAGACCTGGGCCCCCTTGCGCACCACGGCCCGGATGACGGCGTTGAGGCCCGGGCAGTCGCCACCCCCGGTGAGCACGCCGATCCGCATGGGTTGAGCGTACCCAGGAGTGACACGCCGTGTTAGTGGCCGTGGTCGGCCCTGGCGTCCTCATCTCCGGCCGCCGTCCCCGCCGGTGGGGCGGCGTGACTGTCGACCAGACCCTCTAAGCGGGACTTGTGACCCATCAGCAGCGTGAGCGACGAGAGGATGCCGGTGTCCCAGTTGCCCACGAGCTCCCAAGCGCGGGCGATGCCGATCAGGAGTGAGGCGATCAGGATGTTGCCGATCTGGGCCACCGCCCACGTCCGATGCGAGTTGCCCAAGAGGGCAATCCCGTAGGCGAGTTCGAATCCGAAGGTCGCCAACAGGATGACGATCAGGACCAGCTGTCGCCGGTTTCGTTGCGGCGTGGAGGGCAGGGTCAGGGTGGTGCGCACGCCGGCGGCCGTGAAGAAGACGCCGATGACGCCGAGTATGGCGGCGGGATAACCGATGTTGTTACCCGGGACGATGCCGAAGAGGGAGACCGCCAGGGCATTGGTGAAGGCCAGGAGTGACGCGGCGGCCCGGAACTCTCGGATGACCGGGTGGGATTTGGAATGGTTCCCGGCCACGGACATGGCGACGAACAGGAGGCCGGTGAGGGTGGCCGACGAGGTGCCGATGACGGTGAACAGATCCCGATAGCCGCCAGACACCACCCGCTCACACTACCGAGGCCGGCCGTGGCCCTTGGAGTCCGCGTGCCCCAAATCTCGAGTGGGGGACCCAAGGAAGGTGTATCAGCGGGTCGGTCCGAACTTCTCGACCCGGATGCGCTCCGCCGGAAATCCGATGCCCAGCAGGCAGTCCGTCGCCGCATCGGAGAATCCCGAGGATCCGCATACAAAAACGGTGGTGGCCGACAGGGCTGACGCAGGCAGATCGCTCTCGGCCAGCCGGGCCGGTGGCCGGGCCCACCCCTCGGGAATCCGCCGGGTGTAGAGGACAGTGGTGTCGGGCCCGACCAGCTCACCGGCGTAGTAGAGCTCTTCGGGCGCCCGGACGGACACGACGAGGTGGACCAGGTCGGATCGCCCCTCCTGGCGCGCCAGTCGCAGCATCGCCATGAGAGGCACCAACCCAGAGCCGCCACCGAGCAGCAGGGCCGACGTGTCGCCCGGCCACACGAACCAACCGCCGATGGGACCGCGTACTTCAAGCTCGTCTCCCACCACGACTTCGTCGTGCAGGAACGACGAGACCTCTCCTTCGACCAGGCGCTCGACGGTCAACTCGATCTCATTGGAGCCGTCGGGCGCGGACGCAACTGAGTAGGAGCGTGAAGCGGTGTACCCGTCGGGTGCGGTCAGTCGCACCACGAAGTGCTGGCCGGCCCGATGTCCCGACGGCGCCGTCAAGGCCAGGCGGAAGGTCTTGGCCGTGGCCGTCTCGGGACGGATCCCCACCACGGTGGCCGGCTGCCACTTGACCGCGGCCGGGTGAAGGCCAGACTGCTCAGTCACCCTGGTAGCGCTGTTCCAACCAGGGATCACCTTGGTTGTGATAGCCATTGCGCTCCCAGAAACCGGGTTCGTCGTGATCCATCACCTGCAGGCCGGACACCCATTTGGCACTCTTCCAGAAGTAGAGATGTGGCACGAGCAGCCGCGCCGGGCCGCCGTGGTCACGTTCAAGGGGCTGCCCCTCATATTCCCAGGCCACCCACGCCTGATCACCCGTCACGTCCTCCAGGCGCAGATTGGTGGTGTAGCCGGTGTGCGAGGTGGCCAGGACATGGCTGGCCGGGGCCAGCGGTCGAGCCGCCCCTAAGAGGGTGTCCACCGACACCCCGCGAAACGAGACCCCGAACTTCGACCAGGCGGTCACGCAGTGGATGGCGCCGGAGTAGCTGGCGTCGGGCAGGGCTCTGATTTCTTCCCATGTCCAGGTGACGGACTGTTCCACCAGGCCAGTGATGGAGAACGACCAGGTCGCCGTGTCCAGGGTCGGTGTCGCCTCTGCCGTGAGCACCGGCCAATCGGCCCCCACGTCGTACTGTCCCGGCGGCAGACGGGGGTCACGAGTGCGGCGACCTTGAAATCCTCTGGTGAACTTCATCAGGAGCTGCTCCTCGCTCTAGTGGAGGAATTCCTCCCAGTTGGGTGGCACCCGGCCGGCGGGACCCGGGACCGGCTGCTCGAGCGGATGGTGCTCGGGCGGCGCCAGGGCGGGCCCTTCGTAGAACTCCTGGCTCTGATAGTCCCAGTACCAGTCCTCTCCGGGTTCGAAGCTACGGATGATCGGGTGGCCCGGGGTCTGGGCGTGCTTGGACGCGTGCTGCATAGGAGAGGAGTCACAACATCCGATGTGGCCGCACTTGGCGCACCGCCGCAGATGGAACCACCAGCCGTCATTGGCCAGGCACTCGACACAACCAGTGGCGCTGGGTGGCACTGTCGGGTCGATCCGATCGTCGGTCATTCCTCAATCCTGTGGTCGATTTCCAATAAATGCAACCGGGTCACCTCAATTCAACGGCCCCGCTCGGTCAGCCGAGGAGACTCCGGTCGCCTGCATCCGGTCGAAGACAAGCCTCACCGCCATGGAGCCTTCCCCGATGGCCGTGGCCACCCGCTTGATGGACCCACTGCGGACGTCGCCCACGCAGAACACCCCGGGCCGGCTGGTCTCCAACAGGAGAGGTACCTGGCCCGGATGATCGAAGGACGACCGCGGGATATCGGCACCGGTCAGCAGGAACCCATTGCTGTCCTCGGCCAGTTGGCCCTGGAGCCATTGCGTACTGGGCCGGGCGCCGATGAACACGAAGAGCCCGCAGATCTCCTGCACCGAGGTTTGGCCTGATCCGTTGTCCCGCAGCTCGACGCCCCGGAGCACCTCTTCACCAACGAGCCCGATGACCTCCGCGTGCGTCAACAGGGAGATGCGGCGGTCGCGTTCGATCTGATCGATCAAATAGCGCGACATGGAACTGGCCAGGGAGGCGCCCCGGATCGCCAACTGGACGTGGGTGCAGGTACGGGCCAGGAACAGGGCGGCCTGGCCGGCCGAGTTCCCACCGCCCACCACGACAACCGGGCCTCCGGCACAGGCCTGTGCCTCCATCTGCGTGGCGGCATAGTAGATGCCCACTCCCTCAAAATCGGCCAGCCGGTCCAAGGGGAGGCGGTTGTAGCGCGCCCCGGTAGCGATGATGACCGATCGGGCCGTCACCACCTTCCCGCCAACAAAACTGACCCGGTGCAAGCTGCCTTCAGAAGCCAGGGCGATGGCCTGCGAGCCCAACTCGATACGAACCCCGAACTTCCGGGCTTGGAGCGAGCCCCGGGTGGTCAACTCCTCCCCGGAGAGTCCGGCGGGAAACCCGAGGTAGTTCTCAATGCGCGATGAAGTCCCCGCCTGGCCGCCCAGCGCGGTGTCTTCAGCCAGCGTCGTGGTCATCCCTTCAGACGCCCCGTAGACGGCCGCCGACAACCCGGCCGGCCCGCCACCCACCACGAGGAGGTCACACACTTCCTCCGAAGGATGCTCTTCGGGCACCGCAGCCAGGCCCAGGGCCCCGAGCAGGGCATAGCTACTCGGATTCCGCAGGATCGAACCGCCCGAGACGACAACCAGCGGCAGGTCTGAGAGCGGAACCTCAAGCTGGCGCAACATCTCTTCGGCCTCGGGGGATCCTTCGAGCTCCAACCAGCGAAACGAGAGGCGGTTGCGAGCCAGGACCTCCAGCAGGCTGCGCGTGTTCACGTCGAAGCGCGACCCGACCAGCGTGAGTCCGGAGCCCCGCTGCGTCAAGCGAGCGTGGCGGACCAGGAAGGTGCGCAGGAGGATCTCACTCAGGTCAGCCTCCTGCGCCATGATGGCCCGCACACCGCCTGCTGGGACCCGCAGGATGCGCCCGGCCTCCCTCACCCGGGCCGTGAGGAACACCCGTTGGCCCGTGAGCAAGCCGATCTCGCCCAGGAACTCCCGCGCCCCGTAGTCGATGATCACCGTCTC
>DASZMA010000195.1:0-6302 GCA_035552095.1 Acidimicrobiales bacterium
CGGTGGAGATCGCCTTTGGCGCCGACTTCGCCGACCTGTTCGCGGTGAAGGAGGGGCGGACCCCGCCTGAGTCGGCCCAGGCGGTCGACCACGTCGAGGGCTCGTTGGTGTTCCGGCACAAGTCCGGCAATCACAAGCGCAGCCTGCGCATCTCCTTCTCCGAGCCGGCCGTGCTGGACGGCGCCATCGCCCGGTGGGAGGTCATCATCCCGTCCAAGGGGACATGGTCACTCTGCGAGCAGTACTCGTGCGGCATCGACGGCGACGAGATCGAGCCGCGCTGGGTGTGCGGCCAGCCGGTGGCACGGGCCACCCCGGCCGAGCGGATGGCGGCATGGCGGCGCAACGTGCCGGTGATCGACACCGACCACGACGGCTTGCGCGCCGTCGTCACCCGCAGCGCCGAAGACCTGGGGGCTCTGCGGATCTTCGATCCCGACTATCCGGAGCGGACGGTGGTGGCGGCCGGTGCCCCGTGGTTCATGACCCTGTTCGGGCGCGACTCGCTCATCACCGCCCACATGGCCCTTCTGGTCGATCCCGAGCTGGCCTTGGGCACTCTGCAGACCCTCGCCCGCTTCCAAGGCACCGAGGTACGGCCCTACAACGAGGAGGAGCCGGGCCGCATCCTGCACGAGATGCGCTTCGGTGAGGCCTCTTCGCTGTCGCTGGGCGGCGGCACCATCTACTACGGCACCGCCGACGCCACCCCGCTGTTCGTGATGCTGCTGGGGGAGCTGCGCCGCTGGGGGCTGGCCCGCGAGGCCGTCGACGAGTTGCTGCCGCACGCCGACCGGGCCCTGGCGTGGATCACCGATTTCGGCGACCGCGACGGCGACGGGTACGTGGAGTACCAGCGGACGTCGGACCGGGGTCTGCGCAACCAGGGGTGGAAGGACTCGGCGGAGGCGGTCCGTTTTGCCGACGGCCGGATCGCCGATCCGCCGATCGCCCTGGCCGAGGTGCAGGGCTACACCTACGGGGCCTATCTGGCCCGGGCCTTCTTCGCCGCCGAGCAGGGCGACGCCGCCCTGTCCTCGGTGCTGCGGGCTCGGGCCGCGGCCCTGAAGACGGCCTTCAACCGGGACTTCTGGCTCGAAGACAAGGGCTGGTTGGCCATGGGCCTCGACCGCGACAAGAAGCCCATCGACGCCCTCACGTCCAACATGGGCCACTGCCTGTGGACCGGGATCCTCGACGCGGACAAGGCCGACGCGGTGGCGCGCAAGCTGCTCAGCCCGGATCTGTTCAGTGGCTGGGGGGTGCGCACCCTGGGCGCCTCCATGACCGGCTACAACCCGATTTCGTACCACTGCGGGTCCGTGTGGCCGCACGACAATGCCATCGTGGCCGCCGGTCTCATGCGCTACGGCTACGTCCGGGAGGCCCAGCGGGTGATCATGGCCGTGCTCGACGCGGCCGTGGGCCAGGGCGGCCGGCTGCCGGAGCTCTTTAGTGGGCTGGAGCGCATGGAGTTGCCGCTCGTCGTGTCCTACCCCACGTCCTGCTCGCCCCAGGCCTGGGCGGCGGCCTCGCCCCTGTTGATGCTGCGCACCCTGCTGCGGCTGGATCCCTGGGTGCCCCGCGGCAAGGTGTGGCTGCACCCGGCGCTGCCCGAGCAGATCGGCCGCCTGCACGTGGGGCGGATCCCCCTCGCCGGGGCCCGGGTCTCGGTGACGGTGGAAGGCGACAAGGTGGCCGTGGAGGGCCTCCCGGACGACCTGGAACTGGTCGACGCCCCCCGCCACCCCCTGACCGGGTCGTAAGGGGCGCCGGCCCCGCCTACCAGCCCCGGTCGATCCACTCCTGCAGGTGGGGAGCCTCCTCGCCGATGGACGTATCCGCGCCGTGCCCCGGCAGCACCAGGGTGTCGGGGTCGAGTTTGGCGAACAACCGGTCCTCGACCGAGCGGATGATCGTCGGGAAGTCCCCACCGGGGAACTTGGTGTTGCCCGGCCCGCCAGGGAACAAAGTGTCCCCGCTGAAGAGGACCGGCGAGCCTTCCAGCCGGAAGCACATGGATCCCGGCGTGTGGCCCGGGGTGGCGATGGTGTGCAGGCGGAGCCGGCCGACGTCGATCACCGCGTCGTCTTCCAGGACGAAGTCGTAGGAGGGCAGCATCGACGCGTCGGCCGCGGTGACGCCGACGTCGTACCCGGCCTCGCGCACGGCGGGCACCGCTTGGATGTGGTCCCAGTGGCCGTGGGTCTCCAGCACCTTGCGCACCCCGAGGGCTCGGCACAGGTCCAGCAGCTTCTCGTGCTCGTTGGCGGCGTCGAGGAGGACGGCGGCGCCGGTCTGCTTGCAGCGCAGGACGTAGACGTTGTTGGCCATGGGCCCCACGACCACCTGGTGGATCTCAGCCTGGCTGTCCTCGTAGTGCATGGGCCACAGCCTATGGACTAGAAAGAGCATCCAACGATCGACCGTGCCCGAGGGGGACAGAGCCGCGTGAATTTCGCTTTCACTGAAGAGCAGGAAGAACTCCGCAAAGCGGTCCGGCGCTTCCTCGAGGACAAGTCGCCCGAGTCCGAGGTTCGGCGGCTGATGGAGACCACCGAAGGGTACGACCCGGCGGTGTGGAGCCAGATGGCCGACCAGCTGGGCCTGCCCGGTCTGGCCATCCCCGAGGAGTTCGGCGGTTCGGGCTACACCTACGTGGAGCTGATCGTGGTGCTCGAGGAGATGGGCCGGGCGCTGCTGTGCGCCCCCTACTTCGCCAGCGTGGCCCTGGCCGCCAACCTGCTCCTGGTCTCCGGCGACGACGCGGCCAAGAAGGAGCATCTGCCCGGGATCGCCAGCGGGGCGACGATTGCCACCGTGGCGCTGGCCGAAGCGTCAGGGCGCTGGGACGAGGCGGGCGTCACCTTGGCGGCGAGCGGGTCCGGTGACAGCTGGACCCTCACCGGCGAGAAGCTCTACGTCCTGGATGGCCACACGGCCGATCTGATCCTCGTCGCGGCGCGCACGCCGGCCGGGGTGTCGGTCTTCGCCGTCGACAAGGACGCCGCTGGCTTCACCGCCACGCCCCTGTCCACCATGGATCAAACCCGCAAGCAGGCTCGGCTGACGTTCGAGTCCACGCCGGCCAAGCTGGTCGGCACCGACGGCGAAGGTTGGGCCGCCATCTCCAAGATGCTCGACCTGGCCGCGGTGGCGCTGGCAGCCGAGCAGGTTGGCGGGGCCCAGAAGGTGCTCGAGATGGCGGTGGAGTACGCCAAGGTCCGGGTCCAGTTCGGCCGGCCCATCGGCAGCTTCCAGGCCATCAAGCACAAGTGTGCGGACATGCTGCTGGAGGTGGAGTCGGCGAAGTCGGCCGCCTACTACGCCGGCTGGGCGGCCGCCGAGGACAACGACGAGCTCCCCGTAGTCGCCAGCCTCGCCAAGTCCTACTGCTCGGAGGCGTACTTCCACGCCACCGCCGAGAACATCCAGATCCACGGCGGCATCGGCTTTACCTGGGAGCACCCGGCGCACCTGTACTTCAAGCGGGCCAAGAGCTCCGAGCTGCTGTTCGGTGATCCCACCTACCACCGCGAGCTGCTGGCCCAGCGCATCGGCATCTAGTCGGACGCTAGGGCGCAACCCGCCGCCGTAGCGGTTGGAACGCTAATGCCTTGGACTTTGCTGCCGGGATGGGTACCATCGCGGTACCGAGGAAAGGAGGTGGTCCAGCTGAGCAGTCAACGATGTGGGACCTCGGAGGTGGCTGGTCGCTAGGCGGCCGCTGGACCACCTGGTCAATCCACGCCAGTTACCAGGGACGCACCGGTCGGGAGCATTGGTCCCCCCCGATACTCAAACGGGCTTCCCGAGTCCAGTACGACGTTGTAGCGGGGTCGCCTCCGGGCGGCCCCGCTGCGCGAGAGTACGTCCGTGACCAAGGCCAAGCCCCCGCAAGCCGTCGCCCCCGCGCCGGTGAGCCAGGCGCCGGCCGCGGGCGGATCGTTTTCCTTCCGGGCCGGCGAGGTGACGCTGGCGGCCCACCTGGCTCGACCCGCCCCGTCCGCGGCCAGCGGGGCCGGCCGGCACGGCTTGCTGCTCTGCCACGGGTTCCCGGTGGAGCCGAGTGACTCGGGTCACCCCGATCGGGGCTATCACGAGCTGGCCGACCGGCTGGCCGCCGACACCGGGTGGATGGTGCTCACCTTCAGCTTCCGGGGGACCGCCCAGTCGTCGGGCAACTTCTCGCTGGGCGGGTGGTTGACCGACCTCAAAGCCGCCACCGACGTGCTGCTGCAGACGCCCGGTGTCGACGCGGCGTGGATGTGCGGGTTCGCCGCCGGCGGGGCGTTGGCGCTGTGCGCGGCCGGGGAAGACCCCAGAGTGCGGGGGGTGGCCGCCTTCTCCACGCCGGCTGACTTCGCGGAACGAGCCGTGGACGCCCGCCGCTTCGTGGCCCAGGCGCGCGCCGCCGGGGTGATCCGGGATCCGGCCTTTCCCCCCGACCTGGACGCCTGGGCCCGGGAGCTGCGGGAGGTCCGGCCGCTCAGCCTCATCGGCAAGATCCCGCCCCGGCCCATCCTGCTGGTGCACGGGGCCAACGACGAGGTGGTGCCGGTGCTCGACGCCCGGGCGCTGGCCGACGCCGCCCACGGTGAGGTGGAGCTGCGGGTCCTACCCGGCGCGGCCCACCGGCTCCGCCACGACCCCCGGGCCATCGCCATTCTCATCGGCTGGCTGGACCGCCAGCAGGGCTGACGGGCCCGCCCTCACCCCCCGCCGGCCGCCTCGTCGATCGCACCCCGCAACCGCCGGGCGGCCGCCTCGGGGTCGGCCGCCTCGGTCAGATAGCGCACCACCACAAACCGGCGGGCGCCGGCGGCGGCCATCTCTGGCACCGTCTCGGGCGTCACCCCGCCGGTGACGAACCACGGGATGGCGGCTCCGGCCGCGGACGCCGCCGCGTACGACAGGTACTCGAGGCCGGTCGCGGGGCGCCCGGGCTTCGTCGGGGTGGGGCTCACCGGACCCGCGGACAGGTAGTCGACGGGCGCGACGGCCGCGGCGTCCCACTCCGCCGGGGCGTGCGTCGACAGGCCCACGATCCGCTCCGGGCCCAGGATGCGCCGGGCCACCTCGGGCGGGGTGTCGTCCTGCCCGACGTGCACGCCAGCGACGTCGCCGGCCAGGGCCAGGTCCGGCCGGTCGTTGAGGATCAACGGTACGCCGAAGTCGGCACACACCACCGCCGCTACCTCCGCCCGGGCCAGCAGGGGCCGGGCGTCGAGAACCTTGTCCCGGAGCTGCACCAGGTCGACGCCGCCCCGCAGGCAGGCGGCCAGGAAGGGGACCAGATCGGGCCGATCGGCGGTGCACAGGTACAGCCGGCGCCCCTGCAGCCCGTAGGGGTCAGCCACCGGCCACGGCGCGGACCAACTCGATGCGATCGCCGTCGGCGAGGGCGGTGGCGGGCATGTCGGCCCGGTCGACGGCATGGCCGTTGCGTTCCGCCACCACCCATTTGGCGCCCAGGCCCAGGGCCGCCAGCAGATCGGAGAGGTGGGCGCCCTCCGGGAGGGCCACCGGCGAGCCGTTGGCGATGACGACCACCGGTTCAGGTCTCGCTCTTGGCGGCCGCTTTCATCTGGGCCTTGTGGGCCCGGACCCGGGTGAGCGACTCGGCGTCGACGATGTCCGCCACGGACAAATACGTGCCCGCCGCGCCGAACTGACCGGCCGCGTCCTGCCATCCGGGTGGCTGCACGCCGAGCTGCTTGCCCAGCAAGCCCACGAAGATGCGGGCCTTCTGCTCGCCGAACCCGGGCAGGGCCCGCACCCGGCGCAGCAGCTCGGCGCCGTCGGCCGCGTCGCGCCAGACGCCGTCGGCCCGGCCGCCGTACTCGTCGACGACGATGCGGCACAGCTCCTGCACCCGCTTGGCGTTCGCCGCGGGGAAGCGGTGCAGGGCCGGCCGGGCGCCGAACACCTCGGCCAGTTTCTCGGGGTCCATGCCGGCGATCTCTTCCGCGTCCAGCCGGCCGCCCAGCCGGGCCTTCAGATCGAAGGGCGAGGTGAACGCCCGCTCCAGTGGGACCTGCTGGTCGAGGACCATCCCGACGAGCAGGGCCAGCGGGTCCTCGGACAGGAGGCGGTCGGCGTCGGGGTTCTGGCTCAGATGGAGGGCAACCACGGCCCCAAGGTACCGCGCCGGCCGCGCGCCGCTCAGCTGACGCGAGGGTCCGGGGCGTCGGCGTCGATGCCGTAGCGCTCGACCGCCTTCTCCACCTCCGCCGCCTTGGCGTCGCCGGCGGCCCGCAGGCCGTCGAGGACCGCGACGATCACGTGGGCGGCGTCCGTCT
>DASZMA010000196.1:0-2960 GCA_035552095.1 Acidimicrobiales bacterium
CGACTCCGATATTGCCCTCGGCCAGCCGCTGACGGCGGCGGGGCCACCCGACCTCACGGTACGGCGGGTGGACGCCGAGGGCCCGTTCGGTGACGACGAGCCGGGCGGGGAACGGATCGCCCAGCTGGCCCTCGGCGAGCGCCGCTTCTACACCGGCACCGACAATGGTGCGCACTACGTGCTGCGCATCCATGGGATCTGCGACTTTCTGGTCGACCGGTCGCTCTCGACCATCGAGTGCCGGGCTCAGCCCAGTGCCGAGGCCGAGCTGCTCTCGCTGTTGGTGCGTGGTGGGCTCCTGGCTTTCGTCCTGGGCCTGCGGGGCGCCTGCGTCCTGCACGCCTCGGTGGTCGAGACGGACGGCGGCAGCGTGGCCTTCGTGGGGGGCTCCGGTCAGGGCAAGTCAACCCTGGCCGCCCTCACCTGCCGCGACGGGGCCCGCTTCGTCTCCGACGATCTCCTGCGGCTGGACGAGGAGGTGCGGCCCTCCTGGGTCGGCTGCTCGTCGGAGCTGCGGCTACGGCCGGCCGCGGCTCCCATGGCCGAGGGCGAGCCCTGGGAGGCCCGACAGACCATGGACGAGCGCGTCGCCTTACGCCCGCCCCGGTCGGTGGGCGCAGTGGGCTTGCTGGGGGCGGTGGTGGTGCCGGCGCCGACCCGTGAAAGTACCGAGCTGACGGTGACACGCATTGAGCCGCTGGCGGCCACGTTCGCCCTGAGCGCGTTCCCCCGGCTCATGTGGGAATTGCCAGCGGTACTGGCGACGCAGTTCGCCGGCGTGGCCCGGCTGGCCGATGCGGTGCCCCTCTACCGGGCCAGCGTGCCGTGGGGCCCGCCGTTCGCGGCGGGGTTGGGGGCGGACCTGCTGTCGGCGGTCCTACAAAGCTGAAAGGTCAAGCGGCGCCGAGGTCGGCGTAGAAGCGCTCCAGTTGGGCGCCCATGTCCAGCACGTCGAAGCGCTCCTTGACCCGGATGCGGGCGGCGTCCACCATGGCCCGGCGCAGTTGGTGATCATCGAGCAGCGCCAACGCACCCTGGGCCATGCCGGCGACATCGCCGAAGGGCAGGCGAAACCCTGAGACTCCAGGCTCGACACAGTCGGCGCTGCCGGCCACGTCGGTCAGCACGACCGGCACCCCCGCCCGCATGGCCTCGAGGGGCGTGTACGGCGCACCCTCGAAGTAGGAGGGCAGCACGAAGACGTCCATCTGCTCAATGGCCAGTGACGCATTCTCAAGGAACGGGATCTGATGGAATTGGGCCCCGAGACCGGCACGCGTCACTTCGGCGTCGACCTCACTCTGCAACTCGCCGCTGCCGACCAGCACGAAGTGCACCTCGGGGCGGGACTGATGCACCTTGGCGCACACGCGGACGAAGTCCTTGGGGGATTTCTGGGCGACCAGGCGGGCCACCGTGCCGACGATCGGCGTGGCCGCGGGCAGGTCGAGGAAGTGGCGGAGGTCGAAGATGTCCCCCACCTTGGGCTCCAGGTCGATCCCGTTGTTGATGACCACCAACTGGCTCCGGGTAGCCACCCCGAGGGCGAGGGCGCGAGCCGCTTCGCTCTCGGACACGGCGATGAAGCGATCGGTGAAGGGGGTCAGGGCACGCTCGACCAGGAGGATGGCCCGGTTAGTGGCCAGTCCGTTCGGTGTGTAGACGACGGGGATGGATCGGCCGACGGCGGCGGCGCGGGCGAAGGCGCCGCCCACCGAGCTGTGGCCGTGGATGACGGCAGGCTTCAGAATGGAGATCAACCGGCGCAGCTTGAACACGCCGACGGCGTTCTGCGGATGCAGTGGATTGCGCACCATCTCCAGCCGGTGCACGATGCCCCCGGCGTCAATGATCTGCTGTACCGGGGCACCGCTGACGTGTGAGGCCAGGTGGTTGGCCACCGTCACGTTTGGGGGGATGACGACGTGGTGCTCCACGTTGTGGACCGTCCGCAGCACATCGAGAATGTGGCGCAAGGTGCCCCCGCCCACGGCCTCGAGCACATGGAGGACCCGGGGCAGCGACCGCCCTGTGACCCCCGGCATGTCCAGGTTGCCTGACGCCAGGCTTTCGTTAGCGGCATTGCCGCTCCCACCCCGTAAGTGCCGATCAGTCGTTATACCCACAACAGAGGAACCTCCCGCGCCCGGTCCGTATTGCGGATCATTCTTTCAAGTTTTCTTAAAAAAGCAAAACCCGTTGCACACTTGGGCAACGTCGGTGGCGGTTTCGTGCCTAGATCGTGACGGAATTGGCGAAACGGGGGTGGGTCGGCTATCCACACCAAACGTTCGCTTGGCTGGCTTTAGTCGCGAGGTCGGGAGCGCACCCAGCCCATGGCCGCCCCAAACTGCCGTGTAAACAGCCAATAGGTGACCTCGTGGAGGGACCTCGGCCGGCTGCTCGGCCAGCGGGGCCAGAAGGGCCCAAACGGCTGTAGCAGGGGTCCTCCGGCCGACGTGATCTCGAAGCCACCGGCCTCGACCAACCGCCGATGCCCCTTCAGATTGGGCGTCCAGAAGCGGTTCTCGTCCCCCAGGGCGAACTGGCCCGTCGGCGACAACGGGCGTAGCACCGTCTGCGGCAGTGAGATCGCCTCTAGGGAGAGGAACTCGCCCGTGGTGACTTTGCGCACCTGTTGCAACGCCAGTATGGGGTCACGCAGGTGCAGCAGGATGTTGCCCATGAAGACGAAGTCGAAGGTGCCGAGGTCGAGCTGCTCGAGGTCGTAGACCGAGCCGTCCACCCGCTCCACCGGAAGGCCGGTGGCCGCCTTGACCACGGCAAAGGCCTGGTTGGCCCGGCCGCTCCCCTCGCTCCGCCCGGGCTCGTCGCGGGGCGGGCCCGAGTAGTCCTGCTGGGTGGCGTCGGGCAGGTCGACGCTGAGTACCTCTTTGGCCCCCCGGCGGGCCAACTCGAAGGACCAGAAGCCGTCGGAGGCGGCCACGTCGAGACAGCGC
>DASZMA010000197.1:0-5127 GCA_035552095.1 Acidimicrobiales bacterium
CGAAGGGCGGGCAGACCGCGAATCCGACGCTGGCGTAGAGCGATCGGGCCGGAGCGAAGGCGGGCATGGAGCCCGTCTCCAGGCTCAACGTCAAGAAGCCGTGAAGTCGGGCCGTCCGGATGATGTGTTCGACCAGGGCCCGACCGATCCCGCGGCCCCGGGCCGAACTGGCGGTGTGCATCGACTTGACCTCGCCGTGCCGATCGTCCAGCCGCCGCAAGGCTCCGACCCCGAGCAGCTCCCCCTCCAGCCGGTAGGAGTAGAAGGAAATCGAGGGGTCGAGCAGGCCCTCGAGTTCGAGCGCGTGGACATCTTCCGGCGGACTGTGGGTACGGGCGTAGGTCAGGTGCTGAGCCAACAGCAGGCGGATGTCATCGGCTCGGGGATCCTCCCGTGCGATCACTCCGTCGGGCACTCCGTCGGGCACGCCCGGGAGGCTATCGGCGTCGCCCGTGGCTGGACGCCGGGGATTCCCCGGCCACGACAAGGCGCAAACCAGCGTCGAGGGACTCCATCTGCAGCAGGTGGGCGTGGTCCCGGTGCCATTTGCCGCTGGCCAGATCCTCGCGGAGCCGGGCCATGCCGGGCTCCACCTGGGTGTCACTGAGCCGGGCGAAGGCCGAGATACTGGCTCGGACCGACGGCGAGAGGTACCGCTCGGGGCGGCGCCAGTAAGCCGAGGCGAAGCCGTCGGTGCAGTCGGCCGGGGTCGGTACGACCTCGACCCGTTGTGCTCCGAGCGCCTCGACCACCAGATCCAGTGGGGCGTCCTCGGCGAATCCAAGTGAGGCGGGCACATACTCGGGGAAGACCCAGAGGGCGTCGTGCCGGGCCGGATCGAACGTGAAGACGATCTGGCGGGGGGCGACCCGGCGCAACTCGTTCAAGCCTTGGCGCAGGTTCGCCCAGTGGTGCACCGTCATCAGGGCCAGGGCGACATCGAATGACTGATCGGGAAACGGCAGCGCTTCGGCTGCGGCCCGCACGACCGGGGCCGACCCGGGTCGGCGCTGGTCGATCATGACCGCCGACGGCTCCACGGCGACCACGGTGCGTCGGTCGTCCTCGTAGGAGCCGGCACCAGCACCCACGTTGACGATGCGTGACGCGTCGCCAATGGCGTCCCAGATCTGGGCCGCGATGTGTGGATCAGGCTGACGGAAGGCCGCATAACCGACCCCGATGGCGTCGTAGCGCTGCCCGACCACCGCTACAGCACCCGTTCACCCACCGCGGCCTCCAGCGACGCCGCGTCGTCCTCGCTCAGGTGCCGATAGGCGCCACCCTTGTCGGGCTTCCAGAGCACCGTGTCGGCGGTGTTCCACCGCTCAGCCCGCAGCGACCGCTTGAGCACCTTGTTGGTGGCGGTGATGGGCAACGCATGGGTGGTCCGCACGAAGCGCGGCGCCCACTTGGTCCCCAGGTCGCCCTGCGCGGCCAGGAACGCCGACAAGGCGCTGGGGTCGAGACCGGCCACGTCCGGTCGCAGCTGCACGGCCGCCATGACCTGGTCGCCCACCACCGGATCCGGCACGGCGTAGACGGCGGCCAGGACGACGTCAGGGTGGCGCTGGAGGATGCGCTCGATCGGGGCGGAGGCGAAGTTCTCCCCGTCGACGCGCAGCCAGTCGTGGTCGCGCCCGGCGAAGTAGAAGAAGCCGGCCTCGTCGCGGTACGCCAGATCGCCGGTCCAGTACCAACCCTCGCGCAGCCGGGTGCGTTCGGCGTCGTCGTTGCGCCAGTACCCCTCGAAGCCGGCCCCTCCGGCCTTCGAGACCAGTTCCCCGATGGCCTCCTCGGCGTTGAGCAGGCGCCCCCGCTCATCGAAGCGGGCCGGCGGGCACTCCGTGCCGGTGACCGAGTCGAGCACGACGGTCCCCTCGGGGGCCCGGCCCAGCGCCCCCGGCGGCGTGTCGGGTGTGCGGGCCACGGTGGCGCCGCCTTCAGTCGAGCCGTAGGCGTCGGTGACGACCACCCCGAAGCGCTCGGCGAAGCGGGCCACGTCATCCGTCGACCCTTCGTTCCCGAAGGCCCGGATCAGCGGGTTGTCGGCGTCGTCGGGCTGCTCGGGCGTGGCCAGGATGTACGACAGCGGTTTGCCCACGTAGTTGAAGTAGGTGACGCCGGCCGCCCGTACGTCGGGGAGGAAGCCCGAGGCGGAGAACCGCCCGCTGGTGGGGAGAGCGAAGGTCGAACCGGCGATGAGCGCCGGCCCCCACCCGGCCATGAGAGCGTTGGAATGGAAGAGCGGCATGGCCAGGTAGCAGACGTCGGCCGGACCGAGGCCGTAGATCTGCCCGACGATGGCGCCGATGCGGGCCAGTCGGCCCTGGCTGCACAAGCAGGCCTTGGGCGCGCCCGACGTGCCCGAGGTGAAGAGGAGGTAGCCCAGGGTGTCCGGAGTGATGGTGGGGTCGATCACGTCGGCCGCGCTGATCTCGCCCAAGGCGTGGAGCGTCGCCTGGGCTTCTGGACGGTCCAGCACGAGTACCCGGTCGTTGTCGGTGGTGATGGTGCCCAGGGCGTCGCCCATGGGCTGTCCGTCGATCAGCGGGAGGAGCGGGGCGTCGGTCACCAGCAGCTGGCACTCGGTATGCGTGAGGTCACGGGCCAGCTCGTCGCCCCGGTGGGTCGAGTTGGCGCCGACCACCACTGCGCCGACCAGGGCGGCGGCCTCCAGCCAGTAGATGAACTCGGGCCCGTTATCGAGCAGGACGGCCACGTGGAAGGGCCCCGAGGACCGCTGCGCCAGCAGCCAGGCAGCGCGCTGGGCCGCTCGGGCGACCACCTCGGCGTGGCTGAGCGAGAGGTCGCCCACGACCAGGCCCAGGGAGGCGTCATCGGCGCGGCGCGCCACGGCCTGGGCGATCGTTTCCGGCTCACTCATTTTTTTCTCCGAACGTCGCTGACCTGGGAGGGAACACTCATTATTGGAACACGTTGCATTTTAGACCATCCCGTGTTACCTTCGCTGGAGCGCGTCCGGGACAGGTCCGCGGCGCCGTACGGGAGGACGTGTTCACCCCATGGAATTCGGGATCTTCAACGCCGCGTGCCTGCTGCCCAAGTACCGCGCCCTGCACGGCGACGCGGCCGAGCACGACCGCATTATGGATGAGGTGGCCTTCATCGTGGCGGCCGACAAGGCCGGCTTCAAGTACACCTGGGCTTCCGAGCACCACTTCTTGACCGACTACTCGCACCTCTCGGCTTCCGAGTCCTTCCTGGCCTTCGTGGCGGCCAAGACCTCCAACATCCACATCGGCTCGGGCATCTTCAACATCACGCCTCCGGTCAACCACCCGGCCCGTATCGCCGAGCGGGTGGCCATGCTGGACCACCTCTCTGAGGGCCGCTTCGAGTTCGGCACCGGCCGCGGCTCGTCCACCACCGAGCAGCGCGGCTTCGGGATTGAAGACCCCGACATCACGCGCGAGATGGTGGCCGAGGTGCTGCCGCAGCTGGTCCGCATGTGGAAGGACGAGGAGTACAGCTTCGACGGCAAGTTCTTCTCGATGCCCAAGCGCAACGTGTTGCCCAAGCCCTACTCCAAGCCGCACCCGGCCATCTGGATGGCGGCCGGGAGCCCCTCCACCTTCGACCTGGCCGCCGAGTTGGGTGTGGGCATCCTCTGCTTCGGATTCTCCACCCCGGACCAGCTGACGCCGCTGGTGTCGCGCTACAAGGAGAAGATCGCCGAGTGCACCAACCCGGTGGGTGGCTTCATCAACAACAACGTGATGATCACCACGCAGATGATCTGCATGGAGGACGGGGCCAAAGCCCGCCAGGCCTTCTTGGAGTCGGAGTCGAACTACCACCTGAGCCTGGTCTTCCGCTACCTCGACACGTTCCCCAAGCCCAAGGGTCTGCCCGAATGGCCCGAGATCGTTCCCGGGATGGACGCGGCCACGCTGGACATGGCGATCGCCGCCGGCCAAGTCGCCATCGGCTCGCCCGATGAAGTGTCGAAGGCCATTGAGGTGTACAGCGCCACCGGGGCCGACCAGCTCTCGTTCGGCATGCTCTCCACCTCCATTTCGCGTGAGACCTGCGAAGAGGCGGTCGAGACGTTCGGCAAGCACGTGCTGAAGAACTTCGACAAGGACCCGATCCACAGCACCACCAAGCAGCGCCTGGCCGCCGGCGGCAAGTAGCCGGTAGCCAGCACCGAGTTGCCGGTACGGCCGCTCCTCAGGCGAGGAATCGGCGAAGGTCGGCGATGCGGTTGCTGACAATGGCATCCACCCCGGCCTGGCGGACCCGCTCCATGTGACGGTGCTTATCCACCGTCCAGGTGGAGACCTTCAGCCCGATTTCGTGTACGGCATCGACCCACTCGGGGGTGACCAGTCGGAACATCGGGTTCCAGTACTCGGCGTCCAGTGCCTGCAGCAGGAGTAGTGGTGGAGGTTCCGACTTCACCCACGTCAGGCCGATCCGGACCTCGGGCGCGAGCTTCCGGAGCTGACGCAGCGCGCCAATGTGGCCTGAGACAAAGAGGGAGCGGGCCACGGCACCGGCTTGGCGCACCTCACTCAGCGCGCCTTCCACGACTTCGGGGCCGGTGAAGTCGATCATGAGTGGTACCTCCATGTCGGCCAGCACCTGGCGCAGTGTCGGGATGCGCAGATCGCCATGGCCCACGGCGTGCAGCGACTCCACGGTGAGGTCGGCTACCGCCTGGTTGACCTCCCACAGCCGAGACAGGGTGGGATCGTGGAGCACGACAATGGTGCCGTCCTGGGTCCGACGCAGATCGATCTCGACCATGTCGGCGCCCAGACGCACGGCGGCGGCGAACGCGGCCAGGGTGTTCTCCCGCTCGCCGATGGGGTCGCCCCGGTGGGCGATGGCCATGGGCACGGTCACCGCACCATTATCGGCCGTCCGTGCGTGACCCGTATGCCTGGGCTCAGCGCGGGCAACCGCCAGGGGTAGTCTGCGCCGTGCTTCGCTTGATACTTCGGCCCGCAGCACTCTGCACCACCGGCCGGCCGGAGGGGCTCCGATGAGACAACGGATGGCCATCGGGCTGGCATTGTTCGTGGCTGCGTTCGCCGTGCTGGTGATTGTCTTTTGGACCGACTCCGCTCACTGGTTCCTGCGCTACACCGGGGCGGATAG
>DASZMA010000198.1:0-7034 GCA_035552095.1 Acidimicrobiales bacterium
GGTCGACGTCGCCCTGCCCGACGGGGGCTACCTGCACTGCTACATCCCGCTCAGCGCCATGGGAACTCCGGCGCCGACCAAGGCGCGCGAGGTGCTGACCAAGGGCGTGGTGCGACCGTTCGTCCTGGCCGGCCTCGACCCGCCGCGCCGGGTGGCCGAGCTCGCGCTGCCCGCGCCGGGGGCCAAGCCCGCGGCGCCGGCCGCTGCCGCCGTCGCGGCCAAGCGCGCGCCCGCTCCCGCGGCCAAGAAGCCGCGCAGCCCGGCCAAGAAGGCGGCCAAGACGGCCAAGGCAGTCAAGACGGCCAAGGTTGCCAAGACCGCGAAGGCGGCCAAGGCGGCCAAGTCCGCGCCCGGTCGATAACCTCGGCGCCGTGGAGCTGCCGCAGCCGATTGATGTCCTGCCGCACCGGCCGCCCTTCCTCCTGGTCACTGCGGTCAGTGCGGTGGAGCCAGGGCTCTCCGCCTCCGGTTCCTGGGAGTTGACGGGCGACGAACCGTTCTTCGCCGGTCATTTCCCGGGGCGCCCCACCCTCCCCGGGGTATTGATGGTGGAGTCCCTGGCCCAGTTGGGCGGGATCGCCGTTCTGCTCGACCCGCGCTACGCCGGCAAGCTGCCGCTCTTCGGAGGGATCGAGAAGGCCCGCTTCCGACGTCAGGTGGTGCCCGGGGAGACCCTGGACCTCAGCGTGACCCTCGAGCGGATGTCGGCCCGAGCCGGCAAGGGTCACGGGATCGCCTCGGTCGGCGGCCAGAAGGCGTGTGAGGCCGATCTGCTGTTCGTCATCGTCGACGCGGCGGCGGGCTGATGCGCCTGGCCACCTGGAACGTCAACTCGCTCACGGCGCGCCTGCCCCGGGTGACCGAGTGGATTGGGTTGCACCAGCCCGACGTGCTCTGCCTACAGGAGACCAAGCAGGCCGACGACAAGTTCCCCTCCCGGGACTTTGCCGACCTGGGCTACGAGTCGGTCCACCATGGCGACGGGCGGTGGAACGGGGTGGCCCTGCTCAGCCGGGTCGGGCTGTCCGATCCGGCGCGAGGCTTCGGCACCCCAGAAGATGAGCACGGGAGCCGTATTGTGGCTGCCACCTGTGGCGGCGTGCGGGTGCACTCGGTCTACGTGCCCAACGGTCGCAGCCTGGACAACGAGTTCTACGGGATCAAGCTGGACTGGCTGGCCCGCTTGCGCACCATGCTCGACGAGACCTGCCAGCCGGGTGATTCGGTAGCCGTCGGCGGCGACTTCAATGTGGCGCCGACCGACAGTGACGTCTGGGACCCAGCCCAATTCGTCGGACAGACCCATGTGAGCGAACCTGAGCGGGCCGCGCTCAGCCATGTCGAGGACTGGGGCCTGGAGGATGTGTTCCCACGCTTCAACGAGCCTGGCGTCTTTACGTGGTGGGACTATCGAGCGGGCGACTTCCACCAGGGTCGCGGTCTACGGATCGATCTTCTCCTGCTCAGTTCCGACCTGGCCGACCGTGCTTCGGCCGCCTTTAGGGACCGGGAGGCCCGCAAGGGCCAGAAGCCGTCGGACCACGCGCCGGTCGTGGTCGAAATCGCCGACAAGTAACGAACAAGAGTGGCTGGCCCAGAGAGACTCCTGTACAGGGCCGCTGACCCCCCCTTGGCGCCGTGGCAGGATGATGTCGCTATACTGACGACATGGATACGACAGCGCTTCCGTCACTCTTCGAGGCGGTAAGCCGGGCGACCACGTCTCTGCGCCGCTCTCGGGACCGAGTACCGGCAGACGTCGCTGAGTTGGTCGACAGCCTCGATTCGGTGCTGCATGCCGAGGCGCCACTGAGTTGGGACGTCGACCCGTACTTCGCGGCGACCCTGTATGCGGGAGCACTTCGCTCCATGAAGGCGCTCCGGCTTGATGACGCCGCCGAGCAACGACGTGACTTGCGAGTTGCGCTCGAACAAGTTCGTCACGCTCTGCGCGACATAGTTGACGGTCAATGGGTCTCGGAGAGTGCGCCAGTACGTGACGTTCTCGACTCCTTGGTCCAGATGCTCCGGGTTCCGCAACCAGATCTGGCTCCCCTGTTGGGCATTTCAACTCGCCAGCTCCAACGTTGGTTGGCCGGCGATGGGGCGGGCCCATCAGGCAAAGACGAAGCTCGCATCCGGATGATCGCCCAGCTCGTCAACCAACTGCGTCATGCGTATACGGCGCAGGGCGTACCCGCCTGGTTCGACCACGAGATTCCGGGCATGAAAAGTACGCCGTTGCAGCTGCTCGAAGACCCCATCCACTTTCCTGAGCTGATGGCCGCAGCGCGCGGAGCCAGGGGCGCTCCTTGAGCGTTGTCGTGGCGTACCGCCATGCGGCCTATGACACCCCATGGTGGGTGATGCCGAGTTCCAGGCCCGGCCGCTTCAACCGAGCCTTCGAGGCGGAAGCGACTCAGTATCTCTCTCTGCACCCCCTCGGGCCGACCGCTGAACGGCTGCGCCATGGCTTGTCCGGACCAGATCCGGCCCTGGCCGATCAGATACTCATCAATTTGTGGTCCGGAATCGTCGACGACGACAGAGTCCAGGTGATCACCTTCGACAACTGCGAGTCGTTTGGGATTACCCCGGACGAGTTGGTCGGCTCCGACTACCAGCCGACCCAGCAGCTCGCGGGGCGGATTCGTGCCGCCGGGGCCCCGGGTTTGAAGGTTCCTTCGGCCGCCCTCCCTGGAACCGACAACCTGGTCCTCTTTGGTCCACGGGTGTCGCTTCCTTACCTGGAAGTTCCGGTGACGGCGGACGAGTGGCCAACGGGGCATCTCTCCGACGGCGCACGTCCGGCGCGGGAGATTCTGGGTCTGGTGTGCTGGTTGGGATCGCCCCATCTGGGGCTGGAGCACTGGAAGTCGACCGGCGACTATCCGGTCCTCGACGATCCGATCGCCAGTCGTTGGTGACGGGGTGGCACAACGGCCTCACTCCACCCCAACGCCCAGTGCTGACGACTCTTAGCGCATCCCGGCCAGCGGCACCTCAATCAGGGACGGCCCCGGCTCGCCGAAGCTCGCCTCCAGGGCGCTGGTGAACTCCTCGGCCGTCTCGACCCGCCGGGCCGGCACGCCCATGCCGCGGGCCAGCGACACGAAGTCCAGATCGGGCTCGGTCAAGTCCAGCAGGCGACGCGACAGCGGGCCGCCGGCATCGGCCCCGACCCGTTGTAGCTCCAGGTTCAGGATGGCGTAGCTGCGGTTGGCCAGGATCACCGTGGTCACGTTGAGTCCCTCGCGGGCCTGGGTCCACAGCGCCTGCAGGGTGTACATGGCGCTCCCGTCGGCTTGGAGGCACAGGACCGGCCGGTCGGGCGCGGCCACCGCGGCGCCGGTGGCCGCCGGCAACCCGAGGCCGATGGCCCCCCCGGTCAGGGTGAGCCAGTCGTGCCGTGGCGCACCGGCGGTGGCGCCCGGCACGAAGAGGCCGGCCGTGTTGCCTTCGTCCACCACAATCGCGCCGTCGGGCAGCACGGCCCCCACGGCGGCGGCCAGGGTCTCCATGGTCAGGGCGCCGGTCGGTCGGTCGGGTCGCACCGCCGGGGCCGGCGTGTCCGCGTCGCCCGCGGCACCCAGCAGGTCGGCCAGTGCCTCGAGAGCACCGGGAGCGTCCTCGCCCGGTCGGGCCAGCGTGTGCACGGTGCAGCCCGGAGGGACCAAGTCGCTTGGCTGGCCCGGGTAGGCGAAGAAGGAGACGGGAGCCTTGGCGTCGACCAGGATCAGGTGCTGCACCCCCTCCAATTGGGCCTGGGCGAACTCGGCCAGATAGCCCAGCCGGTCCAGGGCGGGCAGGCCCGCCCCCCGCTCCAGGTTGGCCGGGAAGGTCTCGCCCAACAACAAGGCACCGGAGGCCCCGGCCACCCGGCTGGCCGCCCGCAGCCCGCGGGCCCGCACCGCACCCCCACCCAACAGCAGCGCCGTCCGCTCGCCCGAGCGCAGCGCCTTGGCCACCTCGTCCAGCGTGTCGCCGGCCACGTTGGTCGCCCGGGCCCGCGGTCGGGCCACGGCGGGGCCGGTGGCCGACTCCGACCAGGACGAATCGGCCGGTAGGACGAGAGTGGCCACGCACCCCGGCGGACCCCAGGCGGCGGCCACCGCGTCGGCCGCGTCGGCCCCGACGTCGTCGGCCCGGGCCGTGACCCGGTACCAGCCCGACACGGGCCGGGCGATGGAGGCGATGTCCGACTCCAGCGGCGCGTCGAAGCGGGAGTGGTAGGTGGCGTGCTCGCCCACAATGTTGACCACCGGCGTCCGGGCCCGCCGGGCGTTGTGCAGGTTGGCCAGGCCGTTGCCCAGCCCCGGCCCCAGGTGGAGCAGCGTCGCCGCTGGGCGCCCGGCCACCCGGGCGTAGCCGTCGGCGGCGCCGGTGGCCACCCCCTCGAAGAGGGCGAGCACCCCGCGCATCTCTGGCACGTCATCGAGTGCGGCCACGAAGTGCATCTCCGAGGTGCCTGGGTTGGAGAAGCAGACGTCGACCCCCGCCCCGACCAGGGTGGCGAGTAGCGAGCGGGCACCGTTCATGAGGTTTCTCCTGACACGCCGAGCAGGCGATTGGGTCCAAGTATGCCGAGCGGGTCAAACACATTCTTAATGGAGCGCATGAGGCCGAGGGCCACCGGGTCCTGGGTGTCCAAGAAGTACTCCAGCTTCTCGGTGCCGATGCCGTGCTCGCCCGAGATGGCGCCCCCGGCGGCCAGCGCGGCGGCGAAGATGGCCCGGATCAGTTCGTGCCGGCGCCCGGCATCAGGCTGGAAGACCGAGAGGTGGACGTTGCCGTCGCCCACGTGGCCGCACCCGGTAACCAGCGCACCGTGCTCCCCGGCCAGGACAGCCACCTGGGCCAGGTAGTCGGGGATGGCCGCCCGGGGCAGGACGGCGTCGAGGATGTCGTCGGCCCCCGCTGCCTTGGCCACGAAGAAGACCCGCTCCCTGGCCGCGATGAGCTGGGCCCCCGCCGCGGCCGGCAGGACGTAGACGTCGAGGGCACCCTGTTGGCCCAGCAAAGTGGCCAACCGCTCGACGTCCTCCTCGACCCGGGCGGCCTGGGTCCCTTCCAGCACGACGACCAGGTAGGCCAGGGTGGCGGACTTGATGGCCTCGGGGACCCCCAGGTCCAGCCCGGCACTGCTGGTGATACCGCCCATGGCCAGCACGTCGATGTACTCGAGAATCGACGGGTCGACCCCGCTGGCCACGATGTGCGGCACAATCCGGGCCACCTCGTCCAGGGTGGCGAAAGGAGCCAGCACGGTGGCGGCCTCGGTCAGGCGCGGTTGTACCTTGACCGTGATCTCGGTGGTGACGGCCAGCGTGCCCTCCGAGCCGATGAGCAGCTGGGTCAGGTCGTAGCCCGACGAGGACTTGACGAATTTCCCGCCGGTGCGGAGCACCGAGCCGTCGGCCAGCACCACCTCCAACCCCAGCACGTGGTGGCGGGTCACGCCGTAGCGCACGGCCCGCATGCCGCCGGCGTTGGTGGCCACGTTGCCGCCCAGCGAGGCGCTGGCTTCGCCGGGCGACACCGGGTAGATCAGCCCCAGCGGGGCCAGGGCGGCGTTGAGCTGCTCGAGGGTGACCCCCGGCTCGACCACCGCCACCTGGTTCTCCTGGTCAATTTCGCGGATGGCCCGCATGCGGTCGAAGGCGATCAGGATGCCGTCGGCCACCGGCTGGCAGCCGCCCGAGAGCCCGGTGCCGCTGCCCCGGGCCACCACGGGGATCCGCTGCTCGCTGGCCGTGCGCAGGATCTCCACCACCTCGTCAGTCGAGGCGGGGAGCACGACGGCCAGCGGCGTCACCGGGGATGCAGTCATAGCTTCGTCGTGGGTGTAGTCGGCGTGCACGGCCGAGCCGGTCAGCACGTGAGACTCACCGACCACCTTGCGCAGCTGTTCGAGCATCTCGGGCACGCCATCGACCTCCCCGGGGCGGGACCCCTCCGGCCCCTCGGGCCAGCTCGGCCCCGGGCCAGCCGACATTACCGGCTCGCTTGGTCACCGCCGCTCTCCAGGCGCTGGCGCAACTCGGCCACCCGGGCCGAGACGTCGGAGGCGGCGGTGGGGGCCGCCTCCTGGGCCAGCTGGGCAATGGCCCGCTCAATGGGTGCCAGCCACGGGCTGGGGCGACGCTGCCGCGGCGCGCCCCCAGCCGAGAGCGAGCCGTCGCCCTCCGACCAGCTGCACCACAATTCCTCCTCGGCCCGGGTCAGGGCCACGTAGAGCAGCCGACGCTCCTCGTCAATGGCCTCCTCGGTCTGGGCCGAGGCCAGGGGCATGAGGCCGGCACTGAGGCCGATGATGATCACGGTGTGCCACTGCAGCCCCTTGGCCCGGTGGAAGGTGGTGAGGACCACCTTGTCGTAATTGGCCTCTTCCTCCTCCTGTTCGTCGCGCTCCTCAGCCCGCTGGCGCCACGAATCGCCGCGCAGGTCGCTGGCCGGACCCAGGTCCGAGCCGGCCACATGGCAGGGCACGTTGGCCGCCTCCATGGCGGCCTGGACGGCGGCCAGTTGGGCGTTGGTGCGCACCAGCACGGCGATGCTGGACCAACGCCGGCCCGGCCCGTGCGAGAGCTTGGCCCGCTGAGCCACCCAGGCCGCCTCCTCGGCGTCGCTGCCGTGAGCGATGACGGTGGGCACCGGCCCGTCGACCCGGCTGCTGTTGGGTAGGGCGATCTCGCCCAGCACGGCGCTACTTTCGCGCAGCACGGCGGTGGCCACCGCCACCACCTGGGGGGTGCAGCGGTGGTTCTCATCAAGGCGGATGACCTTGGTGCCTCGCAGGATCTCGGGCAGGCGGTACAAGAGGGTGGGGTCGGCTCCGTTGAACCCGTAGACGGACTGGTTGGGGTCGCCGACGACGAAGAGGTCGGGATCGTCGGAGAGCAGGGCGGTCAGCAGCCGGAACTGGGCCGGGTTGACGTCCTGCATCTCGTCGACGAAGAGGTGCCGCGAGCGCCAGCGCACGGCGTCGGCGAACGAGGCGTCGCCGGCCAGGCTGTCGGCGCAGGCCACGATCA
>DASZMA010000199.1:0-3508 GCA_035552095.1 Acidimicrobiales bacterium
ACCGCCTCTCGACGGCTTTGCCTTTTCTCCAGCGCTGCCCGCATCAAAGTCATCGGATCGATTACGCGGGACCTGAGCGCTTCCGCCGCCGTCGCCTTCCATGGAGGGCGACGAATGGCGCCGAGCGCCCTTCGAGGAAAGAGCAGAATACGCAGAAAGGCCCCGCCCGACGGGCGGGGCCTCTCTGAGGGGAAACGGCTGTTGCTGCGCTGGCGCTACCAGCCGAGGCCGTAGGTGCCCAGCGTGGTGCTGGCCTTGGCTGCGGTGGGAGTCGCGGTCGGGACAGCCGGGCTGGTGCAGACATACGGGGAGGCGGTCGACGTCGACTTGACCTCGTCGTAGTACGTGCCGGCGGCCACCAGGGTCGCCCCGGTACCGGTGGGCTGGTTGTACTGGGCGACGCTGTAGCAGTTGTGGTCCTTACCGACCGCGGTCAGGATGACCACGTCGCCGCCACTGATCGTCGTCAGCACCGAATTCGGCGTCGAGTCGTTGAGGACGCCGCCCGAAGCCACCCAGGTCAGGTTGGGCTCGATCGACTGCATGGCCGGGGGGGTCTCGGTGTTGTCCGAGAACGCCTGGGTGTTGGTGTATTGGGTCTGCTCTGCCGTGAGGGCGTTACGCAGGTTCGACTGGGCCGCCCTGGCGTTGGCCGTGTTCCGCGCTCCCAGGAAGGTGGGGATGGCGATGGCCAGCAGGATGGCGATGATCAGCACGACGACCATGAGTTCGATGAGGGTGAAACCCTGCTCGTCATCATGGCCGAGGCGCTGCTTGATGGATGTCAGCATCAGGATGTGCCTTTCGGGTTTAGGGATATGACAACGAGCTGGCTGTCGAACCTTTGCGCTCTGCCCCGGCCCAAGGTTGATGACCGAATTCGAGTGCTCCAGGTAGCCCGGCTGACCCTCGTCTCCATTGACGTCCGGTCCCGTGGCTTTGCGTCACCGCCTCTCGACGGTTTTGCCCTTTTCTCGAGCGCTGCTCGCACCTAGTTCATCGGCCGCCGCCACACCCACCTAAGGCAATTTTCCGGATTTCACGAATCGGCCGCAGCCTCCACTGCAGCCAGGCGCGCTCAGGGCGTCAGGGTCCCGGAATCGTCGTAAGGGGAACAGATGTGGTCGTAGTTACGGGATCAATCGACGTGGTGGTGGTCGTTGTTGTTGACGCCGGCATGGAGGTGGTCGTGGACGGCGCAGGGACCGACGTGGTGGTCGTTGTCGGCGCCGGTGAAACGGGCGTGGTAGGGCCGGGGTAGACCTTGAACGGTGTGGAGGACCCCGGCTTGGGCTTCCAGCCCGGAGGCGGCTTGGTCTGTGAGGGCACCGCTCCGGCGGTGGGCACCACGACCGGCCTTGCCGGCTGCTGCAGGGTTGGGGGCTGGTGCAACGGCACGGGCGTACCCGGCGCGTGGACCCGCCCGAAGCCGGTCAGGTCCGACCACCAGATGGAGGACACCCGGACGACGTCTCCGGTGTGCGGGGCGTTGATCATCAGACCGGCTCCGATGTAGATCCCCACATGGTGGATATCGGTATCACCAAAGAACACTAGGTCGCCTGGGAGCAGATCTGAGATCGGAATCGGGACGGACCAGGAGTCCTGGGCGGCGGCGACGCGGGGAATAGACACTCCAGCTTGCCGCCATACGAACTGGGTGAGCCCCGAGCAGTCAAACGTGTTGGGACCGGTGGCGGCCCACACGTAGGGCTTGCCGAGCTCAGCGAAGGCCCAGGTCAACGCCACAGAGTTGGTGGCGAGCGGGGCCGGAAGAGCCGCCGCCGGCGCGAATTGGAGGGCTGTCGCTGACAGCAACTCGTTGCCTGCTTGGGCGGCCAGGGCGGCATGGTCTGCGGCGACTTCGGCGGCCGTCGCCGCACCCATTGAGGTCAGCTCCGCTTGGAGCCGGCGCTGTTGGGCCGCCTGGCTCGTCAGGGCCTTGGCGGCCTTGGCGGCGTCGCGATCCGCAAGTCTCTGGGCCTTGCTGGCGACGGCCAACGCCTGGCGCTCGGCCTTGGCGTCGTAACGACGCGTCCACAGGATGCCATTGGGGGTGATGGCCGTGGCGGCGTAGTCGGCAGCGTAGGCCAGCTTGTCTCCGGCCGCGGGGTTGACAGTGAGGGCACTTGGTCCGGTGGTGTAGAGCAGCACCACCGCGTCCTTGACCGCGCTATCGAGGCTGGAGTATCCGTGCTCCGCCTGCTGGGCGTTTGCTCGGGCCACGATTGCCCTCTTGTTGGCCTGGTCCGCGGCCGCGTTCAGTTGCTGCGCCGCGATGGCGTCCTTGTCGAGCTTGACCTGAGTGGCGGCGATGCCGGCCTGCAATGCGCTGGCGTCGACACCGACGGACGCCAGTGTGATGGCGTTCGAGAGAAGGGTCTGGGCGCTCTGGCCATCGGTGATCGCCAGTGGAACGGATGGCAACGTCGGCAGGGTGGTGGTCGTGGAGCCGGCGGAAGCGGAAGGAGGGGTGGGGGCAGACCCGGCCGCGGTCGCGACCGCAACAGTGAACGGGCAGGCGGCCAGGAGCACGACGAAACCGGTGGCTCCGAAGACCACGCGCTGCCACCCGCCCCTTCCGCACCACCCCATCGATGTAGAGCATGACATACAAGCAGACCACCCAGGGCGCGCCGCGGAGAAATTGGACCTTTCGTGGTGTTCGGCACACCGCGGCATGCCCTGGAGCTACAAGGCGCGCACCGCCGCCACCAGCTTCGTCAACGACTCTTTCGCGTCGCCGAAGAGGAGCACGGTGCGAGGGTCGTACAACAGGGCATTGTCCACTCCCGAGAAACCTGGCCGCATGCTGCGCTTCATGAACACGACATGGGCTGCCTGGTCGGCGTTGAGAATCGGCATTCCATAGAGGGGGCTGCTCGGGTCGTCCCGGGCGGCGGGATTGACCACGTCGTTGGCTCCCACGACTAGGGCCACGTCGGCCGACGAAAACCGGGCGTTGGCCCCGTCGAGGTCGTCGAGGCTCTCGTACGGCACGTCCGCTTCGGCCAGCAGCACGTTCATGTGTCCCGGCATGCGACCGGCGACCGGGTGGATGGCGTACGCCACCTCGACGCCTCTGGCTTCCAGGGCCTTGGCCAGCTCCACCACCGTGTGCTGGGCCTGGGCGACGGCGAGACCGTACCCGGGCACGATGAGCACCCGATGGGAGAAGGCCAGCAGGGCACCGATATCGGTGGCGTCGGCCGTGCGGACCCCGCCGGCGGGCCGGCCGCCGCCCACCAACTCCGTCGAGCCCGCCGTCGGCAGCCCTCCGAGCACGATGTTGGGCAGGGAACGCCCCATGGCGTCGCTCATCATCTTGGTCAGCAGGGCGCCGGAGGTCCCCACCAGGGTGCCGGCCACCACCAGGATCAGGTTGTGCAGGGCGAAGCCGTCGGCGGCGACCGCCAGCCCGGTGAGCGAGTTGAGCAACGAGATCAACACCGGAGTGTCGGCGCCCCCCACGGGGAGACAGATCCCCGCGCCGAGGCCGAGGGCCAGA
>DASZMA010000200.1:0-23621 GCA_035552095.1 Acidimicrobiales bacterium
GTGGACGCCCGCCTGGCCGAGACCGAGGCGACGCTGCAACGACTCAAGGAAGCTGCCGCCGGTGTCTCCGAGAAACTCGAGCAGATCAACGGGGTGCTGGACCACCGCCTCGAAGGCCTCAACACCCAGTTGGCCTTTGCCCCCAACACCTTCGACATTGATGACCCGGCGCTGATCGCCCAGACCGATTTCCGGGGCGGGCTTCCCGGCATCGTCGGCAACGGCGAGAAGGCCCCGATTACGGCCGCGGGCGCCGGCGGCGTGACCTGGCCGCCGTGGGCCCCGGCGGTCAAGCCCTCGCTGTGGTCGCGTTTCACCCGGTCCGCCATCGCCATCCCCCTGTTGTTGGTCGCGGTCATCGTGGTGGGCGCGGTCGCCTACAAGGTCGTCAAGAACAAGAACGTGGTCACCCCGGGCGTCTCAGTCAGCCAGGGGCTCAACTCCTTCGGCTCGGCCAAAGTGATCGCCGGCCCCGAATGCCATGCCGGCACGACGACGGCCACGGTGCAGCTGGCCAGCGCGCAGGCCAAGAACGGCAACTACGCGATGTCGCTGGCCGGGACCGTGTCCAACAGCGCGTCCACGACGCTGCAGAACACGGTGATCAGCTGGACGGTGACCTACGCCGACGGCAATACGGCCACCCAGTCGGCGCCCGTCAACAAGGGCGCCGGGGTGCCCGGCAAGAGCACCAAGACCTGGTTCGCCGTGGCCAGCCACGACGAGGGCAGCGTGCCGCCGGCCAGCGTCAAGATCAACAGCATCGGGGCCGAGCCGGTCCAACCTGCCTGCACCTGAGGTCCCCTCAGAGCGAAAGGTGGAGACGCAGTGCTTCGTTAAGTTCGAGCATTAGCGTCGGCGGGACCAGGCCAACGCGCTCGCCGATTCGTTCAACGGCAATGGAGCGCACCTGCTCAGCTTGAGCCTTCGAGTGCAGCCGGAGCCCAGTCACTTCGGGCTGTAACAGGACCTGAAAGGGATAGACCCGGGCGACTGAGCTGGTGACTGGGACCACCGTTACGACACCACGGCCGAGACGGGTAGCACTGCCGTTGGCCCCGTCGTTGCTGACGATGACCGCCGGTCGACGCTTGTTTGCTTCGGCTCCTTGGGTCGGGTCGAGGTCGACCATACGAATCTCGCCGCGCCGCATCAGGAACCGATCCCGTCTCCGGTGGTGCTGTTCCATGCCGCGGACTCGCCCTCGTCCTCCCACTCTTGCCAGGCCTGCTCGTAGTCGTCGCCTAACCCCGAAGCTCGAAGGAGGCGGACGGCTGCGTGCAGCACGGCCGAGCGGGAGTCGAAGCCCTGCGCCCGGGCATACGTGTCAAGGAATTGCACATCCTCGTCTGGCAGGCTCACGCTGACCTTCATACTTATATACTACTCCAGGTAGTACATGAGTAGTACCGGTAGGACGTGAAGCCGCCACAACCGAGCTGGTGGGAGCCGGGGCGGACCCCCGGAGGGGGCCGCAGTGACGGTGGTGAGGTCCGTCGAGCACGCAATGGCGCCGGGATACCCTCCGGGTGTGAGCATCCGACCCGACTCCCCCGTCGTCCGACGGGCGGCAGCCGCCGACGTCCCCGCCATTGTCAAGATGTTGGTCCGAGCCTTCGACGATGATCCCGTCGCTACGTTCATGTTCGCCGGTACCCGACGGCGCCGGCTCGGATTGCACTCGTTCTTCACGTCCCAGTTGCGTCGCCAGTACCTGCCTCATGGGCACGTGTACGTCACCGAAGATCTCAGTGGTGCTGCATTGTGGGCTCCTCCGGAGCGAACGCGCCATCCGGTGGCCGAATTACTGCAACTGTTCCCGACGGCGCCCTACCTCGCCAGCCCGCATACGATCGACGCCCTCCGCTTCATGTTCCAGGTAGAGAGCCTTCATCCCACCGACCGCCATTGGTATCTGTTCACCATCGGCACCGACCCCGATCGCCAAGGGAGAGGGGTTGGATCCGCCCTGTTGCGTACGGTGCTCGCTCACATTGATGAGGAGGGGGATCCGGCCTTCCTCGAGTCGTCGAAGGAACAGAACGTCCCGCTCTACGCCCGCTTCGGCTTCAAGGTGATGGATCAGGTGCCATCGAAGCGGGGTAGTCCCCCGCTCTGGCGGATGTGGCGTGAACCGATGGTCCCGCCGTGAGCCGCGACTACCGGCAGAGTGAGCAGTGCCCGACCACATCGAGCGCGTGGGAGGTCGGCAGAAAGTCCTGCTGATCCGCCAGCTCTTGCACCATTTTGGCCACCGTCCGCTCGAACGCGGCCGTCGGCGTCACGTCGATCACCCGGCCACAGAGAATGCAAAGCAGATGGTGGTGGTGTTCGGTCAGGTCCTCCGCCAACTCGAAGCGGGCGAACTCGTCCTTGGCGGCGATCCGTCGCACCACCCCCGCGGCCTGCAGGTCGACCAGGTGCCGGTAGGCCGAGCTCCGGGGTACGTCGGGAAGCTTGGCCCCGATATCCGAGATGCTCATCGGGTCACCGAAGGAGGCCAGGAGCTCCACGATGGCTCGCCGGCCCGGGGTGTACCGCAGGTCGATGCGGCGGAGATGCACCTCGACCAGCTCGTGCAGGTGGTCATCAGCCGTCGGCGTGGGCATCGATGTCTCCGAATCTCCGGACGAGAACTCCCAGGCAGAATAGTCGCCCCGAGTCTCACTTGTAATGAGACTCGGTCTCATTCTACGTTTGAGCCATGCCCATTTCACCCCACCCGGCGCGGCGGTTCCCGCGCTCGAATCTCATGCGCCGTCTGGGTGTGCCGATGGGGCGGCTCGGGATGCTCGGGGTGCTGGGGGCCGCGCTGCTCGTCGTGGCGTCACCGGCTGCGGTCTCGGCGGCGGCGGCCCGGCCCGGCGTCATCAACGCCATCGGGGCGGAGAATGAGTACGCCAACGTCCTGAGCCAGCTGGGCGGGCGTTACGTCTCGGTCTCCTCCATCTTGAACAACCCCAATACGGACCCCCATACCTTCGAGGCCAGCACCAGCGTGGCCCAAGAGGTGAGCCGGGCCGAACTGATTGTCCAGAACGGGGTGGGCTACGACGCCTTCATGAACAACATGGAGTCCGCCTCGCCGAACCCCAAACGAAAAGTGATCGTGGCCCAGCACGTGCTCGGGCTGCCCGACAGCACGGCGAACCCGCACCTCTGGTACAGCCCCAAGACGATGCCGGCAGTGGCCAAGGTGATGACGGCCGACCTCATTGCGCTCGCCCCGACGCACAAGGCGTACTTCCAGGCCAGATTGAAGTCCTTCACCAACTCGCTCAAACCATGGTTGGCCGCCATCGCCGCCTTCAAGGCCAAGTACGCCGGCACACCGGTGGCCACTACCGAACCGGTGGCTGATTACCTGCTGAGTGCCATGGGTATGAAAAACCTGACCCCCTTCGTCTTTCAGGCCGACATCATGAACGGCGTCGACCCTTCCCCGGAGGACATCACGCTCGAAAACGGCTACTTCACCAAGCACCAGGTCAAGGTCTTCTGTTACAACCAGCAGGTGGTGGATTCGCTGACGACCTCCATCAGGAAGACGGCCCAGTCAGCCGGCGTCCCCTTGGTCGGCGTCTACGAGACCATGCCGACCCCTGGGTACACCTACCAGTCCTGGATGCTGGCCGAAGTGGCGGCCATTCAGGCGGCGGTGGCTCACAAGACCTCGAGCGAGCACCTCTAATGGCCACCCCGGTGCTCCAGGTCGAGGATGTCGGCATTTCCTTTGGCGGCCGGCGCATCCTCGATGGCGTCTCCTTCGCCGTCGACCCGGGTGAGTTCACCGGGCTCATCGGTTCGAACGGGGCCGGGAAAACCACCCTGCTGCGCATTGTGCTCGGGCTCCAGAAGCCCGACACCGGTACCGTCCTCGTGTCGGGCGCCCCGCTCTCCCGCCACAACCGATCGCTGAGCTACGTGCCCCAGAAGGTCGCACTTGATCCTGACGTTCCGATGCGGGCCCGCGACCTGGTGGCGCTCGGACTCGACGGGCAGCGCTTCGGCATCGGCCGGCGCACCAAGGACCAGCATGAGCAGGTCGACCGGATGCTGCACGCCGTTGACGCCGAGCGTTTCGCCAACAGCCGGATCGGCAGCCTCTCGGGCGGCGAGCAGCAGCGCGTCCTCATCGCCCACGCCCTCATCAGCCGGCCCAAGCTCCTCCTCCTGGACGAGCCGCTGGCCAATCTGGACCCCAAGAGCGTCCAGGAGATCGTCGCCCTCCTCCAGGAGGTGGCGCGCCAGCAGGACGTGGCCATCCTTCTCTCGTCCCATGAGATGAATGCGCTCCTGCCGGTCATGGACCGGATCGTCTACATCACCGCCGGTCGCGCGGCCAGCGGCACCACCGACGAGGTGGTCCGGTCCGATGTGCTCTCCCGGCTCTACGGGCATCACGTGGACGTCCTCCAACTCCACGGCCGGGTCCTGGTCGTGGCGGAGCCAGGGAGGGAAAACGACGACATTGAGGACCACCCCGCCCTGACCGTCTCCTGAGACGGGTATGCACGTTCTCTTCGAACCCGGATTCTTCTCCAGTGCTCCCGTCCACACGGCGCTCGAGATCGGCACCATAACGGCGGTCGTCTCGGCCGTCGTGGGCATCTTCACGGTGGTGCGGAGCCAATCGTTCGCCGGGCATGCCCTCACCGACGTGGCGACCACCGGCGGGTCCGGGTCCTTCTATCTCGGGCTCAGCCCGCTGCTCGGGTTCATCGGTGGCGGGGTCATCGGGGCCGGCGCCATGGATCTCATCGGTGTCCAGCGGGTGCGCAGCCGGGATCTGGCCACTGGCATTGTGCTCGGTGCGGCCACCGGTCTGGCCGCGCTCTTCCTGTATCTCGACACCACCACCAGCGCCACGACGGGCGCCACCCAACAGATCCTCTTCGGCTCCATCTTCACCGTCGATCCCTCGACCATGCCGGCCGTCATCGGGCTCAGCGTGCTGACCATCCTGGTGCTCGGGGCCATCCACCGCCCCCTCTTGCTGACCTCGGTCAGTCCAGAGTTGGCCGCCGCTCGGGGTATCAGCCTGCGGTTGGTGGGCCTGCTGTTCATGTTGACCATGGCCATCGCCGTCGGCCTGTCGTCCATCGCCATCGGGTCCATCCTCTCGACCGCGTTGTTGATCGGCCCCGCCGCCACCGCGCTCCGGGTGACCCGCCGACTTCGTCAGGCGACGCTCCTGGCCTGCGCCCTGGGCGTGGCAACCACCTGGCTCGGCATCCTCTTCGCCTACGACAGCGACTACTGGGACCCGGGAAGCCAGGGACTCCCGGTCAGCTTCTTCATCGTGGCCCTGGTGTTCCTCCTCTATCTCGGCTCGGGGCTGCCGCTGCTGCGCCGGCGGGCCGGTCGGGCGATCGGGGCGGGCGGCGCGCTCGGGCCGGAGTTCGAAGTGATGGCCTGATGTTCTCGGGATTCATGGCCAACGCCTGGGAGATCGCCACCATTGTCGCCGTCGTGGCCGGGGTGGTCGGCTTCTTCGTCGTCCTGCGCGGATCGGCCTTCCCGGCCCATGCCATCCCCAAGGGCGCGTTCGCCGGCGCGGCCGGGGCCAACCTGATCGGCATCAATCCTCTGGTCGGCCTGGGCGTCTTCTCCCTCCTGGCCGCGCTGGGCATCGGCGCGCTCAGCCGCCGGGGTCGAGCCGATGCCGTCACCGCGCTGGCCCTGGTCTTGATGCTCGCCCTGGGCGCCGCCTTCCTCAGCCAGAGCACCCAGTACGAACCCGAGATCTTCTCGTTGCTCTTCGGTGAGATCCTCGGTGTCAGCTCGAGTGAGATTCTGCCGGTGGCGCTCATCGGGTTGGCCTGCGTGCTGGCGGTCGCCGCTCTCTATCGGCGCCTCATGTTGACCTCGGTGGTGCCCGAAATGGCCGCCGCCCGAGGCCTCCAGCCGTTCCGCATGGAAATGGCGTTTCTGGTCATTGTGGCCGCCGCCACCACCATGACCGTCCCGGTGGTCGGCGCCCTGCTCATCTTCACCTTGATGATCGGACCCTCCGCCGCGGCGCGCTGCTTCACTGATCGACCGGGACGAGCGTTTTTGGGCTCGGTCGCCATCGCGCTGCTCACCGTGTGGGCGGCCATTGCCTGCTCCTACGAACTGAACTGGCCGGTGGGGTTCTTCGTCGGCACCTTCAGCGCCGCCTGGTACGGCGCCGGGCGCATCTATCTCGTTCAGCGCGGCGCGTTCGCCGGGCGGCGGATGCGGAGCACGACTCGGGCTGTGGCCGCAGCCGACGCATGAGAGCAGCCAGGCGGGAGCCGCTCGGTTTGGGTTCTCAGGGAACGGCGATGGCCCGGATGGAGCTGTCCTTGGTGCCCCACTGCGCTTCGTACAGGGTGTGGCCGTCGGCCGAGAGGACGATGTCGACCACGTCGCCCGTCGTGGCGATGGTCTTAATGACCGTGCCCTGAGCCACGTTGACCTCGACGATGCTGCCGGTGGGCGTGGTGGCGGCCTGCGAGCGCAGCACGTAGGCGGTGGTGCCGTCGGGGCTCAGCGCCAGCGCCTTGGCCGGCGCCCCGGTGCCGAACGAGGTGGTGTAGACGCCGGCCGGCAGGCTGAGGCTGCCGACGGTCCCGTCGGACTGCAGGACCAGCATGCTGTGGCCGTCAGTCGCCGGCGCGATGTCGACCGGCGTACCGGGGATCAGGTACGGGAAACCCAGGCTATTGGCGGTGCCCAGGGCGTAGACGGACTTCTGGCTGGCCGACGACCGCAGGGCGTAAATGGTGTTGCCGGCGGCGTTGACGGCCAAGCTGGTGACCGGCGCCGTGGAGCGGGCGGCGTTGTTGAAGCGCGAGGTGATGCCGTAGTACCAGACGACGGCCGGGTAGGCGCCGCCGGTGGTGCCCAGGGCCAGCGTGTAGTTGTTGGCGGAGAGGGCGATGGCGTCGGCGTGCGCGCTGACGCTCTCCTTGCCCAGCACCTTCTGCTTGTTCACGTTGACGTGGTAGATCGACTTCTTGGTCGACGTGCCGGCCAGGACCCACATGGAGCTGTCGGCCTGGGGCTGGGACAGGGCGACCACGCGCCCGGGCAAGGTGAAGGCCTTGGTGGCGGGCGTGGCGGGCGTGGCGGGGGCGGACGGGGCGGCGGTGGTCGGTGTGCTGCTGGCGGCGCCCGGGGTAGCCGTGGTCGGGGTGGTGGTGGAGGCGGCGCCGGCGGCGCCGGGGAGGGCCAGGGGGGCGACGGCGGCCGCGCTCAGCGCCAGAAGTCCCAGGGTGAGGGGCAAGTGACCACTACCGTTTCGTCGAGTTCCCATCCGCCCACCGATCGCCTCATCACCGCGTCCCTGCGACGCCGGTGCGCTAACGCCGTCATGATAGGTCGCCCACCTGGAGGGGTCCGGTCGACCTGCACCGGTGCGGCGGCACGGGCACGATATCTTCTGGAGGCTTTGAAGCCAATGGCGCAGTCGAAGACGAACGGTCTCGGAGCCCCCTGACCCGTGCCCATGCTCCACCACACCGAGCAGCGCCGCTGGCACTTGGCCCGGCACGGCCCCCTGCACCTGATTCGCCACCTGAACCAGGTCGACCATGGCCACCATCGCGCCGTGGTCGACGAGGCCGCCGTCCGGCGCCGGCGGCTGGTCTGGGTCTGGGCCGCCCTCGGCTTCCTGGTCGTGCTGGTCGTGGTCCTCGTCCTGTTCTCGTACGGCCCCATCAACTCGGCCCGCAATGACCTGAGCGCGGCACGCACCATCATCGATAGCGACCTGCACAACCGGGCCCTCCTGACCACGCCCACGGGTCGGGCGCAGCTGGAGTCGGACATCGGCCAGGTCTCCAAGGAAGCAGCCGAAGCTACCCAGACCCTCAGCAGCTCGGAGTCGCTGCAGATACTGGGGTATGTGCCGGGGCTCGGGACCCAGCGCAACGGACTCATCCAGCTGGCGGCCGACGTCGAGCGGGCCAGCGAACTCGGCGACGCCATGTTGGGCTCACTCAACCACCTGGTGGCGACCAGCCACGGCACCTCGGTGTCCCTGCCCGCCCTGGCCGGGCTGGAGTTCTTCGTGGTCGAGGGGCACAAGCAGATGGCCAAGCTCGACCGCTCCCCCGGCGGTCTGATCGGGCCGCTGGGCACCGCCCGCACCGACTTCGACCGGGAGGACACCAAGCTGCTCCGCCTGCTCTCGCTGTCGGCCAAAACGATCGATTTCGCCCGGCCCTTCCTGGGCGCCGACGGCCCGCAGACCTACCTCATCGGCGGCATGAACAACGCGGAGATGCGCGACAGCGGCGCCGTGCTCTCGCTCGATCTGCTGACGGCCAGCAACGGCACGTTCTCCGTGGCCCAGGACGCCACCTACGGGGACTACGCCCTGAAGGCCCCGGCCCCGGTCACCCTGCCCGCCGGCACCCAGTCGATCTTCGGCGCCTACCTGCCCACCGAGAACTGGCCCAACGTCGACGCCACGGCGGACTTCGCCCTGACCGGCCAGTCCATGCAGGCCATGTGGGCCCAGGCCACCGGCCAGCACGTCAACGGCGTCATCGGGATAGACGTGCCGGCGGTGGCCAGCATCCTCAAGCTCACCGGGCCCGTGTTGGTGCCGGGCATTCCCGAGGAGGTGGGAGCCAACAACGTCGAGCGCATCCTGTTGAACCAGGAGTACCAGGGTGTCTCGGTCAACGACCCCCAGAACTCGCGCCGGGACAAGATCGCCGCGGTGGTCAAGGCGGCGGTGCACGAGATGAAGCAGGAGCACGTCGACCTCGACGCCTTCGCCAACGCCCTGTCCAAGGACGTGCAGGGGCGCCATCTCATGGTGTGGAGCGACGTGCCGAGCTACGAGTCCGGGCTCAAGACGCTCGACGCCGCCGGCACCCTGACCACCAACGAGCCGGACCGGACCATCCATATCGCCGTGGAGAACTCGACGGCCGACAAGCTGGACTACTTCCTGGGCGTGGCGGTGTCGATGCACGTCAGCGTCGACGCCTCGGGCACCGCCCTGGTCAACACCACCATCAAGGTGCACAACGGGGCCCTGCCGGGCCAGCCGCCCTCCTACCAGTACGGGCCGGACGGGGTGAACGCCTTCACCCCGGGGCAGTACGTGGCCCGGATCTTCTTCTGGGGCCCCAGCGGGTCCCAGGTGCCCGGGAGCACGTCGGAGTCCGGCCTGCGGCTGACCCAGAGCCACTTCTCCCTCCTGCCCCAACAGCACAACCAGGTCAGTTTCGCCACGGTCATCCCCCACGCCGTGGTCCACGGCCGCTTGAACCTGCGCCTGGTCCCGCAAGCCCGGCTGGCGCCGGACCGGCTCACGGTCACCCTGAGCGCCCCGGCCTGGCACATCAGCGGCTCCACCCACCTGAAAAAGGCCTGGGTCAACACCCTCAAGCTGGGCTGGGGCCTCACCCGGTAGGCCGCTTTCTGGCCGGCCAGGCCGGGTGGGGAAAGCGGGGGGTCGCGGTTCCTCCTTTGGTAACCGGGGTTGCCTACTTCGCCTGGTGGGGGCTCAATTCGGGGCGCAATTTGCCGGCGCAAGATCGACCCCTCTTGGTCGTTTTCCCTGCTGGGACCGGAGGAAGAGGAGGGGTCCAATGCTTTGTTTTCGGGGAAGCATGGGGTATCGTGCAACCACAGTCAACGCTCCACGGCACAACGAGGTGTCCGGGAGCGCTCATGATCACAAGAGGAATCGAATGTCTTTGGGGCGAGTAGGACTCATACGAGCTGGCGGAGCCGTAGCGATAATGCTCGGCGCCGGAGGACTGATGTTCGTCTCGTCGGCACCAGCCGGCGCGGCCGGCTCCACCTCGCCCCCGGCGAGCCCGGTGGCCACCACGTGCTCGACCAGCACCACCATCACGTTGCCGGTCAGCGGCACCCCGCAGAACGTCACCCTCGGTGAGACCTGCGCCTTTGCGCCGTCCTCGACGGTGACCATCAACTTCCAGGGCAGCGCCCTCACCACCATGACGGCTGACCCCACCTCGGGCCTGATCTCGCTGGCCGTGTCCGCCACCGACCCCCACCTGGCGGTCAATGGCGGCGCCGCCCAGACCGCGGTCTTCGGCGTCAACACCATCACCGCCACCGGCACCAACGCCAGCGGCGCCTCCAACACGGCCACCTTCCTGGTGGACCTGGAGCAGCCCGCCGGGGCGGCCACGGGTAGTGGCTCTTCGGGTGGTCTGGCCTTCACCGGAGCCGACCTGGCTGCGCTGATCGCCGCTGCGCTGGCCCTCATCCTGTTGGGCACCGCCGTGGTGCTCTACACCCGCCGCCGGGCCGAGGACGCTCCCGCCGCCTGAGTTTCCACAGGGCCTCCGGGCCTTGACCTTGGACCCTGGTTCAGGGTTTAACGTGACGCCATGGGACCACTGCCGTCCGGCGACCCCGGCGTGAGCTGCAGCCTGGCCAGTGACGCCCGCACCGAGCGCCTGGCGCAATGGCACGACCTGATCGCCCTGGGCCGAGTCGAATCGACCGGGTACGGCTATCGGATCGCCTTCGCCCCGGGGGGCGACCTGGCTGAGCGGCTGGCCCGGCTCAGCGCGGCCGAAGTCGGCTGCTGCACCTTCTTCGCCTTCGGGATCGAGATCTCGGCCACCGACGTCGTCCTCCGCGTCGAGGTGCCCGATGACGAGGAGGCCGCCGCCCTGGGGCAGCTGGTCTTCGGATCAGCGCCTGGTTAGCCGGCCTGGTTAGCCGGCCCGGTTAGCCGGCCCGCTCCGCCTGGTTGGCCGGCCAGATGAGCCCGTGGAGCACCCGGGTCAGTTCGTCGAGCTCCTGCAGCATCCGGCGGAAGTCCTCGGAGAAGCCGCCCATGGGGTCGGGCGTGTCGTCGCTCGAGGAGTCACCGATCAGGTCCAGGTGGCGCCGGCCCGATCCGATCCGCCCCAGCCAGTCGGTCAACGACTCCTCATCGCGGCGGGGGCCGCTCTCGCGGCCACGGCGCACGATCTCGCGCAGGGTGAACGTCTTGGCGAACGCCGGGGTGTCGGCCAGGACGACCTCGCGCACATGCTCACGAGCCATGCCGATGATCAGGTCGGCCCGCGTGATCTCGGGCAGAGTGATTTTGCTCGGGACGTGATCCTTGAGGTCCAGCCCGAAGGCGGCGCCCTCCCGGATGAGCCGTTTCGGCGGGTCGTTGGTGGAGCCGAGCACGCCCGAGGACTCCACCGTGACCCCCTCGGGGCCCCGACGATCCAGGAGTTGACGGAAGAACCAGGCCGCTGAAGGCGAGCGGCACAGGTTGCCGGTGCACACAAAGAGGACATCGGTCACGCCGCTTACCTTGGCACAGGACGGTGCGGGCGGGGTCACCGCACACCAGTAGTTTGGCCGGGTGACGTTTGCGTGCCAGCTGGGTCGGATGGGCCCGGCCGGGCCAGTGATCCTGTCCTCATGAGCATGCCCCCGCACGCCATGGGCGGTGGCGGTGGTGGCCGCGGCGGTGCCTGGATGGGCATGCGCTCGCTGCGCCAGGACCGCTCGGTCCTCCAGCACCGGGTCAAGAAGGGCACGGCCCGACGCATGCTCACCTTCGCCGTCCCCTACAAGCGGATCCTGGCCGTCTTCCTCCCGGTGGTCGTGCTCGACGCCGTGGTCGGTGCGGTCAACCCGCTCATCCTGCGCGCGCTGATCGACAGCGGCATTTTGCACCACGACGCCGACCTGGTCATCATCCTGGCCGTGGTAGCCGGCTCCCTGGCCGTGTTCGACGCCGGGCTCTCGCTGGTGCAACGGCGGGCCTCGGCCGTGATCGGCGAGGGCCTCATCTTCGACATGCGGTCCAAGGTCTTCCGCCACATTCAGCGCATGCCGTTGGCCTTCTTCACCCGCACCCAGACCGGTGCGTTGGTGAGCCGCCTCAACAACGATGTCATTGGCGCCCAGCAGGCCTTCACCGACCTCTTGTCCAACGCCGTGGGCAACCTGGTCACCGTGCTCATCGTGCTGGGCACCATGTTCTACCTGAGCTGGCAGATCACCCTGGCCGCACTGGTGCTGTTGCCCGTGTTCCTCATTCCAGCCCGCATCGTGGGCCAGCGGGTGGGTTCGCTCACCATGGAGGGCTACAAGCTCAACACCGAAATGAACATGGTGATGCAGGAGCGCTTCAACGTGGGCGGGGCCATGCTGGTGAAGCTGCTGGGCCGGCCCGAGGTGGAGGCCGACTCCTTCGACGCCAAAGCGGGTCGGGTGCGCGACATCGGGATCTCCCAGGCCACCTACGCCCGGGTCTTCTTCGTTGCCCTCACCCTCACCGCCTCGCTGGCCACCGCCATCGTCTACGGCTTCGGCGGCGTGGCCGCAGTACGGGGTGCCCTGGCCGTCGGCACGGTGGTGGCCCTGACCTCGTACCTGACCCGCCTGTACGGGCCGCTGACCCAGCTCTCCAACCTCAACCTGGACGTGGTGACCTGCCTGGTCTCCTTCGAGCGGCTCTTCGAGGTGCTCGACATCGTCCCCATGATTGAGGAGGAGCCCGACGCCGTGCCGATCCCCCGCGGGCCGGCCTCCATTGAGTTCGAGCAGGTCGACTTCACCTACCCCAGCGCGGAGGACGTCTCCCTGGCCTCCCTGGAGTCGGTGGCCGTCCTGGAGTCCGGGCCGCGCCATCAGGTGCTGAAGGGCATCACCTTCCGGGTCGAGCCGGGCCAGATGGTGGCCCTGGTCGGCCCGTCCGGTGCCGGCAAGACCACGATCTCGTCCCTGGTCCCCCGGCTCTACGACGTGACGGGCGGCTCGGTGAAGCTGAACGGGATCGACGTGCGACACGCCACCATGCAGTCCGTGCGCGATGTGGTGGGCGTGGTCACCCAGGATCCCCACCTCTTCCACGACAGCCTGCGGGCCAACCTGATCTACGCCCGGCCCGACGCCTCGGAAGCCGACATCCTCACCGCGCTCGAGCTGGCCCAGATCGGCCACCTGGTCGGCGAGCTACCCGACGGCCTCGACACGGTTATCGGCGAACGGGGCTACCGGCTCTCGGGCGGCGAGAAGCAGCGGGTGGCCCTGGCCCGCCTCATCCTGAAGGCGCCGGACATCGTGGTGCTCGACGAGGCCACCGCCCACCTCGACTCCGAGTCCGAAGCGGCGGTCCAACGCGCCCTGCGCACCACCCTGCTGGGGCGGACTTCACTGGTCATCGCCCACCGCCTCTCCACCGTGCGCGAGGCCGACGAGTTACTGGTCATTGACGACGGCCGCATTGTCGAGCGGGGCACGCACGCCAGCCTGCTGGCCCAGAACGGGCTGTACGCCGAGCTCTACCGGACCCAGTTCGCCGACCAGGAGGATGCCGACCCGCAGTTGCCGGCGGCCTGAGCCACCACGCGGCGCTCAGGCCTCGCTTAGACCTGGTGAATTCTCGCCTTCACGCCGCGGCTTTGAAGAAGACCTCGCATGTCATCGGCATCGCTCGTCACGATGGTGTCGTTGGGATTGACGAGGATGGAGACATGACCGTCGACGACATCTGATGTCCCGGCACGGGCCAGCAACTCTCCGACCCATTTGGCGGCCTGACGGTCAAGAGGGGCAGTTTCGGTACCCGTGAGGATGCGAGCCAGGTTGGCCTGGCGGCTCCCCCGCCACACCTGCGCCACTGCCCCGGCGCTCGTCCGGACCGGAATGCTCTCTGCTTGGGCCACTCGAAGCAGCGCGGTTGTCGAGCGATCGCCGCGGTCAATGGCAATCAGCCCACCGGCGTCGAGAATTACTGCCATCAGGCGGGAGTCGAACGGTGCGAGCGTTGCACTCCGAGCACTCGTGCCGCCTGGTCGAGCTCGTCGTCGCTGAAGGCGCCGAACTCGGCCTCCCACGCATTGAGCGCAGAGCCGAGAAGGTCATTGCGAAGTCGGTCGGCCGCCGCCGTAGCCAACCAGGCCGACACGCTCGTGTTGCCACGGGCCGCGGCGTCCCGTACGGCCCGGCCGAGGTCGGGTTCCATGGTGATGGAGATTCGGTCCACCTGCATGCATACGATAGTAACACACACGATCATATGCATAGCTCGGCACTGCGCTATGGCAGCACCTCGATCACACAGTTGACCCCGGGGGCGCGAGCCAGTGCGGCGTCCGCCGTCAGGAGGGGCACGCCGAAGAGCTCGGCCACGGCCACGTAGGCAGCGTCGTAGGGCGTCAGGTTGTCCCGTAGTTCCCAACACCGAACGGTCAACATTCGGTGAGAGACGCGTCGTAAGGGGAGACTCCTCAGGTCAGCCAACGCCAGCTCGACCCGGTGAGGGCTCAGTTCGGCGCGTCTCAGGAGTTGTCGAAACGCCGAGACGACTTCGATGTCAACCAGCTCCGGAGCGAGAAGCAATTCTCCACGAAGGCGCTGACGTGCGACCACACCGGGCAGCTCGTCGTTACCCAGGGCGCGCACCAGCGCACTGGCGTCGACCACTACCAACGATTTGCTCGTTTTTCTCTTTCTTCGCCTATCAACTGAACGGTCTGTTCGCTCGAGAAATGTCCTCCGGAATGCGATCCGGCCCGATCGAGCACTTCGTCGAGGGTCGGCGTGTCGGCGTCCTCAATGAGGCGACCGAGCAGGTACTCCTGCAAGGACTGTCCCGCCGCCGCGGCTCGCCGGCGCAAGGTGGCGTGGACCGGGGCCGGCACGTCTTTGATCTGGATACTGGGCACCATCTCAGGATAGCGCCATTTTGGCGCCACTCCATGCGTTCTGGCGCCACTGGTGCGGAGTGCCGATCAGTGCTCCCCAGTACCGGTCCTGGTGGGCCGGCTGGGCATCCCCTCCAATTCGAAACTAGAATTCGTTCTACTTGCGGGGTGCGCCCCGCGAAGGGGGGCAGCCAGAGCGGGTGCCGCCACCGCATTCAGCCTGGGAGGGCCACCGTGCACAACGAACTGTGCGAACAGCTGGGCATTGAGTTCCCGATCTTCGCCTTCACCCACTGCCGCGACGTGGCCGCTGCCGTCTCCAACGCCGGCGGCCTGGGGGTCCTCGGCGCCGTCGGGTTCAGCGCCGAGGAACTCGAGGTCGAGCTGAACTGGCTGGACGAGCACGTGGGCAACCGCCCCTACGGCGTCGACATCGTCATCCCGGGCAAGTACGAGGGCATGGGCGAGATGGACCCGGAGAAGCTCGAGGCCGAGCTGAAGGCCATGATCCCCGACGAGCACCGGGTCTTCGCCAAGAAGATCCTGGCCGACCACGGGGTGCCCGAGCTCGAGGGCGGGCCGCGGCGCGAGTTGCTGGGGTGGACGGCAGCCACAGCGGCCCCACTGGTCGAGGTGATCCTGCGGCACGACAAGGTCAAGCTGGTGGCCAACGCGCTGGGGACGCCGCCCGACGACGTGATCGCGCAGGTGCACTCGCACGGGATGCTGATGGCGGCCTTGGCCGGATCGGTGAAGCACGCGCTCAACCACCAGGCGGCCGGGGTGGACATCGTGATCTGCCAGGGGTCTGAAGGCGGGGGCCACACCGGCGATGTGGGGTCGATCGTGCTGTGGCCCGAGGTCATTGAGGCGGTGGCGCCCACGCCGGTGTTGGCGGCCGGTGGTGTGGGCACGGGCCGGCAGATGGCGGCGGCCATGGTCATGGGCGCGGCCGGTGTGTGGACCGGCTCGCTGTGGCTCACCGTCGAGGAGGCCAACACGACCCCGAAGCAGATGGAGACCTACCTCAAGGCCACCTCGCGGGACACGGTGCGTTCGAGGTCATTCACCGGCAAGCCCTGCCGCCTGCTGAAGAACGACTGGACGGATGCCTGGGACGAGCCCGGCAACCCCAAGCCGCTGGGCATGCCGCTGCAGATGATGGTGGCCATCGAATGCGTGAGCCGGGGTCACGCCTATCCCGAACAGGCCGTCGACGTGAACTTCAACCCGGCCGGCCAGGTCATCGGGATGGCCAAGACCGTGCGCCGGACGCGCGATGTGGTGCTCGGCATGGTCGAGGAGTACATCGAGGCGGTGGAGAAGGTACAGCTGGTCGAGTAGGAGCGGGGCGGGCCGGACGGGTCCGCCGGACCGGACTTACACGCTCGAGATCCGACCGTTCCGAGCCATCCGTGGCCATGAGCAACCCTACGGACCGATGGAGCCTTGGAGACTCAGTAGCACATCAAATGCTACTATAATTCCCGTGATCAGAATCGGAATACGGGAACTCCGACAGAACGCCAGTCGCTACATCGATCGAGTCAAGGCTGGCGAGACCGTGCAAGTGACGGAGCGCGGTGAACTGGTCGCGCTGCTCGTCGCACCCGATCCCCCTACCTTGCAGCGGGACCGACTGATTCAAGAGGGCAAGATCATCCCGGCCACAACGCCGTTCGAACTCCGCCCCGCCCTCAAGGCGCCTGCCGGGACACCGAGCAATGCGGAGATCCTGGACGAGCAGCGCGCCGAGCGCCTCCCGTGATCTACGTCGACTCTTCGGCCCTCATGAAGCTGATTCGCCAAGAGTCCGAATCAGGCGCGTTGCTCGAGTGGCTCGGTGAGCGGACTGACGTCGGCAAGTGCACGAGTGCACTATCGATCGTTGAGGTCATGCGAGCCTGCCGCCGCATCGACGACCGACTGGCGTTGGAGGGCCGGAGGACGCTTTCCAATCTGGACCTCATTCCGATCGGCTCCCATATCATTGAGGACGCGGCGATGGTCGGTCAGCCCGATCTTCGTGGTCTTGATGCCATCCACCTCTCCAGCGCCCTCTCGGTGCGGTCAGCCGTGTCGACCTTTGTGACCTACGACGAACGGCTGAGGCGCGCGGCCGAGGCGGAAGGCCTGGTCGTCAGCGCCCCCCATTGAGGAGCCGCCGCGAGGCATCGGGCATGTTTTTTTTGGGCCCAGGCGGGCATGGGACCAGGGGTTCTGGGGCAAGGACCGAGGATGAGTTCTGTCCGCCCCGATGCGGACGGCCCCCTGAAAGGAAACACCTAGTCATGGCAGACACACTCTCGACCAAAGCCCGGGATCTCATCGCCCGTCCCGTCCTGGCTTCCTTGGCCACCCTCAACCCCGATGGCTCGCCCCAGATCACCCCGCTGTGGGTGGACCGTGACGGCGACGACGTCGTGTTCAACACGGCCGAGGGACGGGTCAAGGCCCGCAACCTGGAGCGGGACGCCCGGGTGGCCGTCTCGGTGATCGACCCCGACGACCCCTACAACGTCATCGCCTTCCGGGGCACGGTCATCGACGTCACCACCGACGGGGCCGACGCGCACATTGACGCTCTGGCCAAGAAATACCTAGGGGTGGACTCCTACCCGATGCGGCGGGAGGGCGAGGTGCGGATCAAGGTCACCGTGCGCACCGACCACATCGCTATGCAGGGGTGATCGGCTGGTGAGGCCGAACGGCCGTCAGACCGCCGGCGCCGGGTCGGGCGAAATGTCGGGCGAGACCCGGGAGTAGCGGGTCTTGCGGTTCAGGAACGGGAGCTCAATGAACCGGTAGGAAACGGTGGCGATGGCAAAGGTCAGGGCCACCTCAAGCACGAACCGCACAAAGTGCACATGGCGCTGGGGCAGGTTCCAGGTGCCCACCAGCTCGATCATGGCGAAGTGCCACAGGTAGATGCCGTACGAGCGTTTCCCGACCCATACCAGCGGGCGCCACGACAAGATGGCGCTGAGCCACGAGTCGGGCTTGGCTACCAGGGCGATGATGAGGGCAGCGCAGGCGTAGACACCCAGGGTGATCCACAGGAAGGTCACGTACTGGTGAACGCCGGCGGCCCCGACGATCATGACCGCGCCCAGCACGACGGCGGACGTGGCCCCGATGACGTCGGCGTGCTTCTCAATGGCGGGCCACAGCTTCCAGCTGGCCCGGGCGGTCCACATCAGGGCCAGGGCGCTGCCGAGCAGCAGGCCGTCGCTGTGGGTGAGGGTCGATTTCTGGGCCCACTCGGAGACCGAGACGCTGGCGAAGCCCAGCAGGAACCGGACCACCTGCTCGAGGAGGGCCACGCCGAGCAGGAAGAAGGCGATGCGTTGGCGGTCGATGCGCTTGAGCATCGTGGTCAGCGCCAGCGGCCACAGGAAGTAGTACTGCTCCTCAATGGCCAGGGTCCAGGTCACGCTCAGGAGCCCAAGGGTGAGGACGTTGCCGAAGGCGATGGCCCAGTTCCCGGTGTAGAGCACCACGTAGGGCACGCCGACCAGGGTGAGGTGGCGCCACGCCACCAGCCCGCCGTCGGCCAGGACCAGAATGACCAGGGCGACGATGACCACGGCCAGCGCCGGGAAGAGGCGGAGGGCCCGGCGTGTGTAGAACTTGCGGTAGCTGATGCCGCCGAACTTGTCGAACTCCGAGACGAGCAGCCAGGTGATCAGGAAGCCCGAGACGGTGAAGAAGAGGTCAACCGCGACGTAGCCGCCCTTGATGAAGCTCGGGTAGTTGGCGTGGAACATGATGATGGCCAGGACGGACACGGCGCGGATGCCGTCGAAGGAGGGCCAATTACGCGATTGTCGAACACTGCTCGGTCCGGTCACCGGCCAGAGCATATGCGGCTCGCTCGGGGCGGTGGGAACCGAAACGACCCGGTCCCGGCGACCGGGCGGGGCCTAGTCTGTGCGCCCATGGAACTACACGAGGCCCTGTACACCACCCGCGCCATGCGCCGGGTCAAGCCCGACCCCATCCCCCACGACGTCCAGGCCCGCATTCTCGATGCCGCCATCCGGGCCCCCAGCGGGGGCAACCAGCAGAACTGGCGCTTCCTGTTGCTGGACGACCCGGCCCAAAAGGCGGCCCTGGCTCCGCTGTACCAGCACGCCGTGGGCCAACTCTGGGAGACGGTGTACAAGACCCAGCTAGACGCAGCGGTGGCCGATCCCGACTCCCCCGAGTCCAAGTCGATGCTGCAGGTCCAGAAATCGGCGCAATGGCTGGGCGACCACTTCGCCGAGGTCCCGCTCTTCCTGTTCCCCTTCGCCCAGCACGACCCCAGCGGCGGTTCCATCTTCCCCGCCGTGTGGAGCGCCATGCTGGCCGCCCGGGCCGAAGGGGTCGGGAGCTGCATCACGGCGCTGTTGCAGTTCTTCCATCCGAAGGAGACGCTGGAAATCCTGGGCGTGCCGCAGGACCAGGGTTGGCTCCTGGCCGCCACCGTCAGCTTCGGCTACCCGACCGGCAGGTGGGGCGTGGCGGCCCGCCGACCGGTCGACCACGTCTCCTATCGCAACACCTGGGGTACCGACGTCGGCTTCGCCGTGCCCGAGCCACTGTGGGCCGGCGGGAACTGAGTTCGGTTGGGGGACAGTCGGTTTGGGGGGCAGTCGGTTGGTCGGTGAGTAACCGGTGAGCGAAGGGCCGATGGTCCTCGCCACGGCGCCGTGCCAGGCCACCGTGGTCAGCGTGGCGGTGGCGGCGGGCGACGCCGTGCGGGCGGGCCAGACGCTGGTCGTGCTCGAGTCCATGAAGATGGAGCAGCTGGTGTCGGCCGCGGCGGCCGGGACGGTGCGGTCGGTGACGGTCGGCCCGGGTGAGTCTGTGCAGACCGGGCAGGTGCTGGTGGAAATCGCCGTGGGCGTGGGCGCGGCCGCTGAAGGAGCCCTCGACGAGCCGGTCCCGGTCAGTACGGCGGGGTCGGTGCGCCCCGAGTTGGCCGAGCTGGTGGCCCGGGTGGCCCGCACGCTCGATGCGGGACGGGTCGACGCAACCGAGCGCCGTCACGCCGGCGGCCGGCGCACCGCCCGGGAGAACGTGGCCGCCCTGTGCGACTCCGGCAGTTTCGAAGAGTACGGCGGCCTGGTCATCGCCGCCCAACGGGCCCGGCGCGAGCTGGACGACCTGATCACCCGCACGCCGGCCGACGGCCTGGTCGCCGGGATCGGCCGGGTCAACGGCGAGCAGTTCGGCGATGCCGGTCGCTGCGCCGTCGTCTCCTACGACTACACCGTGCTGGCCGGCACCCAGGGCCAGATGAACCACCGCAAGAAGGACCGGCTCTTCGCGCTGGTCGAGCGGTTGCGTCTGCCCGTGGTGCTCTTCGCCGAAGGCGGTGGCGGCCGCCCCGGCGACACCGACATGGCCGTGGTGACCGGGCTGGACACCGAGGCCTTCGCCTTGTTCGGGCGGTTGAGCGGCCAGGTGCCGCTCGTGGGCGTGGTCTCGGGCCGCTGCTTCGCCGGCAACGCGGCGCTGCTCGGCTGTTGCGATGTCATCATCGCTACGCCGGACGCCAACATCGGCATGGGGGGCCCGGCCATGATTGAGGGCGGGGGCTTGGGCGTCTTCGCGCCCGAGGCGGTCGGCCCGGTCTCGGTGCAGGTGCCCAACGGGGTGATCGATGTCCTCGCCGCCGATGAGGAGGAAGCCGTCGAGGTGGCCCGCCAGTACCTGTCGTACTTCCAGGGCGCGCTGGCCTCCTGGGAGTGCGCCGACCAGATGCTGCTGCGGGACTGTGTGCCCGAGGAGCGGCGGCGGGTCTACGACGTGCACCGGGTGGTCGAGCTGCTGGCTGATAGCGGGACGGTGCTGGAGTTGCGGCCGCAGTTCGCGCCGGGGATGGTGACGGCGCTGGCCCGGGTGGAGGGGCGGCCGGTCGGCGTCATCGCCAACAACCCGATGCATTTGGCCGGGGCCATTGACGCCGGCTGCGCCGACAAGGCGGCCCGCTTCATGCAGCTGTGCGAGGCGTTCGGGCTGCCGCTGCTCTTCCTGTGCGACACGCCCGGCTTCATGGTGGGGCCCGAGGCCGAGGAGACCGCGCTGGTGCGCCACGTGAGCCGGATGTTCGTGACCGGGGCCAGCCTGACTGTGCCGTTCTGCACGGTGATCCTGCGCAAGGGCTACGGGCTGGGCGCCCAGGCCATGGCCGGCGGCAGCTTCCGCCAGCCCATCTTCACCGTGGCTTGGCCCACCGGCGAGCTGGGCGGCATGGGGTTGGAGGGCGCGGTGCGCCTCGGCTTCCGGCGCGAGCTCGATGCCATAGCCGACCCGGACGAGCGCGAGCGCGCCTTCGCCGCCATGGTCGAACGGGCCTACGAGCACGGCAAGGCCATCAACGTGGCCATGCACTTCGAGATTGACGATGTGATCGATCCGGCCCACACCCGGGACCGCTTCGTGCACGCCTTACGGTCGGCGCCTGACGTGAGGGCGGGGTCGGCGGGAGCGGGGTCGGCGGGGTCGAGTGGCGGGCGCCGTCCCTTCATCGATACGTGGTAGTCCAACGAGTGAAAAGGTGAACCAGTGACCCGATCTGCCCTTGACCCGTCAACCGAGGCGACCATCGCCGAATTGTTGGAGGCCATGACGCTCGATGAGAAAGCGTCCCTCACCGCCGGCGTCGGGCTCTGGTACCTGCCGCCGGTGGCCCGGCTGGGCGTGCCGGCGCTCAAGGTGTCCGACGGGCCCTCGGGTGTGCGCGGCGACAGCCTCATCGGCCGCCGATCCCTTTCGCTGCCTTGCGGGATGACCATCGGCTCGACCTGGAACACGGCCTTGGTGGGCCGCCTGGGAGAGGCCCTGGCCGCCGAGGCGGTCTCCAAAGGAGTCCACGTCCTCCTCGGACCAACGGTGTGCATTGTGCGCACGCCGCTGGCCGGGCGGACCTTCGAGTCCTACTCCGAGGACCCGCTGCTGACGGCCCGGTTGGCCGTGGCGTATGTGGAGGGGGTGCAGGGTCAGGGGGTCGCCTGCTGTATCAAGCATTTCGCTTGCAACGATCAGGAGTTCGAGCGCATGACGATCAGCGCCGAGGTCGACGAGCGCACGCTGCGCGAGATCCACCTGCCGGCGTTCGAGGCCGCCGTCAAGGAGGCCGGCGTGTGGGCGGTCATGACGGCCTACAACCGGCTCAACGGCACGTACTGCGGCGAGCAGCCCGACCTGATCGCCGGCGTGCTGCGGGGCGAGTGGGATTTCGACGGGCTGGTCATGTCCGACTGGTTCGGGACGCACTCGACCGTGCCGGCCGCGTTGGCCGGGCTGGACCTCGAGATGCCGGGGCCGGCGGCCTGGTTCGCCGACAAGCTGGCCGACGCCGTGCGGGTGGGCTCGGTGGACGAAACGGTCGTGGACGAGAAGGTGCGCCACCTGCTTCGCTTGATGGGACGGGTGGGGATCCTGGGCGGCGAGCCGGCGGACGGCGGGGCGGCCGGTGGGGTGGCCAGCGGGGCGGAGCGTGAGGAGGACTCGCCGGAGCGGCGGGCGGTGGCCCGGCAGGTGGTGATCGAGGGCACGGTGCTGCTGTCGAACCACGCACTGCTGCCGCTCGATCCGGCGGCGGTGCGCTCGGTGGCGGTGATCGGTCCCAACGCCGGGGTGCTGGAAGCAGGCGGCGGCAGCTCCGAAGTCACCCCGCACCGGCGCCGGCGGTTCTTCGAAGCGGTGGCGGAACGTCTGCCCGGGGCGAGCGTGGTGCACGAGGTGGGCTGCCGCATCGACAAGGAGCTGCCGACCATCGACGTGTCGCTGGTGGCGGTTGCGTCGGGTGCGGGGTCGGGCGGGTCGGGGTCGGGCGGGTCGGGGTTCAGTGTCGAGTATTTCGACAACACCGGATTCGAGGGCGAGCCGGTCGCCACCGAGGTGGCGCACCTGGCCCGGTTGACCTGGGTCGGACAGGTGTGGCCCGGCCTGGCCGCCGCCGATGCCTCGGTGCGGGTGAAGGGCTGGTTCACCCCCGACGTGGGCGGGGCGTGGCGCCTGGGGCTGGAGAGCGCCGGCCGCTCGGTCTGCCGCGTCAACGGTGAGGTGGTGATCGACAACTCCGACCCGCAGCGGGGCAGCGGCTTCTACGGCGCCGGCAGCACGCTGGTCGAGGTGGAACGGGAACTGGCGGCGGGCCGGACCTACACGCTCGAGGTCGACGTGTGGCCCCGCTCCTCGTCGTGGCCGGTGCTGGGGTTGCGCCTGGCCGCCGACCGGCCGGCGGTGGCGGACGAGTTCGAGCGCGCCGTAGCGGCGGCCCGGGCGGCTGACGTGGCCGTGGTGGTGGTCGGGTCCAACCGGACCTGGGAGTCCGAGGGGTTCGACCGGCCCGACCTGTCGCTGCCGGGTCGCCAGCGCGAGCTGGTGGAGGCGGTGATCGAGGCCAACCCGCGGACGGTGGTCATCATCAATGCGGGGTCGCCCGTCGAGATGGCGTGGGCGGACGCGGCGGGTGCTGTGCTGGTCCCCTGGTACCCCGGCGAGGAGGGGGCCGACGCCCTGGCCGACATGCTGATCGGCGTGGCCGAGCCGTCGGGCCGGCTGTCGGTGACCATGCCGCGCGCCATTGAGGACACGCCGGCCTTCGGCTGGTATCCGGGTGCCGAGGGGAAGGTGGTCTACGGCGAAGGCGTCTTCGTGGGCTACCGCCACTACGACAGCCGTGACGTGGCGCCGCGGTTCCCCTTCGGGCACGGGTTGGGCTACACCACGTTTGACTATCGGGGCGTCGAAGTCGAGGCCGGATCGGGGTCAGAGTCGGGGTCGGGGTCGGTGCGGGTACGGGTGGCGTTGGGGAACACGGGTGGACGGGCCGGCCGCGAGGTGGTGCAGTGTTACGTCAGAGCGCTCGACCCGGTGGTGCCGCGGCCCGACCGCGAGCTGGCCGGGTTCGCCAAATTGGAAGTGGGGGCCGGTGAGGAGGCCAGCGCGGTGATCGAGTTGAATGACGCCGCCTTCTCCCGCTGGGATGAGACCACGCAC
>DASZMA010000201.1:0-1597 GCA_035552095.1 Acidimicrobiales bacterium
GCCTATCTCAACGTCGAGGTGTACGCCGCCTTCCACCAGTGGCTGGGCCGCGGGCCGCAGCTCGAGCCCATGTGGAAGGCGTGGCAGGCGGGTGATCGCAAGGCGGCCACCGCCGCCATCCCCGACGAGGTGGTCGACGAGCTCATCGTCCACGGCTCTCCTGAGGCCTGCCGGGACCACATCCAGCGCTACGTGGCCAACGGCGTGACCACCACGGCGCTGGCGATCCTCCCCTTCGGCGTCGACACCCGTCAGGCCATCCGGGACCTGTCACCGGCAGCGGGGTGAGGGACCGGTAGCACCCCCCTCACCCGCGCCGCACGGCCGATCCCAGGGTGGGACACTGTGGACCATGAGTGCGCCTGTGCTTGCCGACGCCAATGTGGCCGGGATCGTTGGCGGCTCCGTGGCTGGCGTCGTCGTCCTTGCCCTCTTCATCCTGTCCATCTCGGTCAAGGTCGTGACCGAGTACGAGCGGGCCGTGTTCTTCCGGTTCGGCCGTATCAAGAGCGCGGCCAAGGGACCAGGGATCATCACGCGGATCCCGGGAGTGGACCGGGTGGTGAAGGTGAACCTGCGGGTGGAGGTCATCGACATTCCGCCGCAGTCGGTCATCACCGCTGACAACGTCACTGTCCAGGTCGATGCCGTGGCCTACTTCCAGGTCATCGACCCCGTGAAGGCGATCATCGGAGTCGACAGCTTTCGATTTGCCAGCCAGCGCGTGGCCATGACCAGCCTGCGCTCGATCATCGGTCGCCACCACATGGACGACCTCCTTGCCCACCGCGAGCAGGTCAACGACGAGCTCCGGGCGGTGATCGCCGCCTCCACCAGCGGCTGGGGCGTGGAAGTACGCCAGGTCCAGGTGCGCGACATCACCCTTCCCCAGGAGCTGCTGCGGGCAATGGCCCGCCAGGCCGAAGCCGAGCGGGAGCGACGGGCCAAGGTCATCGCCGCCACGGGTGAGTTGGAGGCCAGCCGCGAGCTGTCCGAGGCGGCCGACCGGATGGCCGAGAGCCCTGGCGCCCTTCAGCTGCGCACCCTCCAGACGCTCGCCGAGGTGGCGACCGAGCGCAACTCGACCCTCGTGTTCCCCATACCAGTCGAGATGCTGACTGCGTTCCGGGATCTCGGCAAGCGCTGAACCACACCGCTCACCAGAGCTGCACGGCCGCCAGACCCATCGCAACGCTTTAACCTCCCCATTGTGCCCCTGGCCTCGCTGCGCCCGCTGCGCCATCGGGACTTCGCCCTGGTCTGGTCGGCGGCGCTGGTGTCCAACGTGGGCTCGTGGATGCAGACGGTCGCTGTCGGGGTGCTTGTGACCGTTCACACCGGTGAGGCCCGGTGGACGGGCCTGGTGGCCGCCGCCGCCTTCCTCCCCATGGGGTTGCTGTCCCCGGTAGGTGGGGCCATGGCCGACCGGCACGACCGGCGCCGCTGGCTGCTCCTGACCACCGTGGGCGAGACCGTCTTCGCGGGGATCCTCACGGCCCTCGCCGCCACCGGGAACGCCGGCCCGGTGTGGGTGACCCTGATCGTGCTCGGTGGGGGCGCCATGACCGCCATCGGCTTGCCCGCCTACCAGGCCATG
>DASZMA010000202.1:0-12459 GCA_035552095.1 Acidimicrobiales bacterium
CTGACCTTCACGGCGCAGAAACAGGTGGAGCCGACCGAGGTCGAACTCTCGCGCCACGTTTCGCCCAACGTCTACATCATCATCACCAACGCGGCGGGCCAGGTGGTACTGCGCCGCCCCTCGGGGTCGCCGACCCGACCCGACCCGTCCCCCATCCTCACCAGCAGCATCCCGGTCCAGCAGGTGCCCAACGTGCACCAGCACTTCGGCCGCTACGGCGGCACCTTCCGACCCGACCCCGACGCCTTCGTGGTCGCTGCCCGGAGCGATCCCGACGGCCGCTACCGGGTGGTGGCGGTGACGGTGCCCCAGGGTCGCATGGTCACCGCACTCTCCTTGAACCCGACCGACGACACCCTGGCCTCGCTGCGCCGCATTGAGCTGATCGCCAGCCTGGCCGTTGTCCTGACCATCGGCATCCTGGCCCTGTGGGTGGTGCGCCGCGGTCTGCGTCCCTTGCGCGACATGGCCGAGACGGCGGACGCCATCGCCTCGGGCGACCTGACCGCCCGGGTGCCCGAGGAAGCGGTGGGCACCGAGGTGGGTCGGCTCGGTGTAGCCCTCAACCAGATGCTGAGCCAGATTGAGAGCGCCTTCGACGAGAAGTCGGCCACCGAGGAACGGCTGCGCCAGTTCGTGGCCGATGCCTCCCACGAGCTGCGCACCCCGCTGACCTCCATCCGGGGCTACGCCGAGCTGCTGCGCCGGGGCGGGTTCTCCGACGAGGCCGGCACCCGCAAGGCCCTGCAGCGGGTGGAGGAGGAGGCCACCCGCATGGGCGGCCTGATCGAGGACCTCCTCCTGTTGGCCGAGCTGGACCAGGGCCGGCCCCTGCGTACCGAGCCGGTCGACCTACGCCGCATCTCGGCCGATGCCGTCGGCGACTCCAGCGCGGTCAACCAGCAGCATGAGCTCAGCCTGGCACCCGGCGGCGCGGTGATGGTGCTGGGGGATTCCGAACGCCTGGCCCAGGTGGCCCTCAACCTGGTGCGCAACGCGCTGGCCCACACGCCGGCTGGCACCACGGTCCGGGTGTCTACCGGGATCGAGGGCTCCATGGGCACCATCGCGGTCACCGACAACGGCCCCGGCCTGGCCCCCGAGCACGCCGCCCGGGTCTTCGACCGTTTCTACTGTGGTGACCCGGCTCGCACCGGGAAGGGCACCGGACTCGGCCTGGCCATTGTGCGGGCCATCGCCGAAGCGCTGGGCGGCAAGGCCGAGGTGTGGTCGCCCCCCGGGGCCGGCTTCACGGTCAAGGTCAGCCTGCCGCTGGCGCCGTCGCAGCTGCCTTCGTCTGGGTCGGCGGGGGTGGCATCGGGGTCGTCGACCGCGTCGGTCAAGGTGGCGAAGTCGGGGGAGTCGGGGGCTTCGGCGCCGTCCCGCTCACCGCAGGTGCGCTGAGCCTCCGGGGACCAGCGAGTCCAGCACGGTCGCCAGCTTCACGTCGGTCTCGGCCATTTCGGCGTTGGGATCGGAGCCGGCCACCACACCGGCGCCGGCGTGCAGGGTGACCGTGGTGCCGTCGCTGTGCAGGCAGGCGCTGCGGATGCCGATCATCCATTCGCCGTCGCCCGTGGCGTCCACCCATCCCACCGGGCCGGCCCAGTAGTCGCGGGGGCCGGGCTCGCTGGCGGCAATGGTGGCCAGCGCCAGATCGCGCGGCACCCCGCCCACGGCCGGGGTCGGGTGGACCCGCGCCAGCAGGTCGAGCACCGAGACGGGGTTGCTGAGCTGTCCCTCAATGCGGGTGCCCAGGTGGGCCACCGATCGGAAGGCCACCAGCGACGGGCCGTCGGGCACGGTGAGGCTGTCGCAGAACGGGCGCAGCACCGACGTGATGTCGTCGACCACGTAGCGGTGCTCGGCCTGGTCCTTGCCCGAGGCCGCCAGCCGCCCCTGGGCGTCGGCGTCGGCGCGGGCCGTGTCGCCCCGGGCCACCGTGCCGGCCAGCGGGTGGCAGGAGATGCGCCGGCCATGCCGGGCCAGCAGGAGTTCGGGGGTGGCGCCGAAGAAGGTACCGTCGGGCACGGGCAGGGAGAAGATGGTGCAGTTGGGCTCGTGCGCCCGCATGCGGCGCAGGACAGTCGAGAGCGGCAACGGCCCGCTCAGGGTGGCGGTGACGGGGCGCGAGAGCACGACCTTGCCCAGTTGGGCGCCGGGCTCGTTCATGGTGGCCACCGCCCGGGCCACCATGGCGCGGTAGCCGGCGCTGGTCAGCGGGGTGGTGAGATCGGTGACGTCGACATCGGCCGGTGGATGCCCGTTGGTCGCCGTGCCGTACTGCCAGATGACCGAGTCGAAGAGCTCGCCGGTGTCGGGCAAGGGCAGGTCGGCCGGCCCCACCGCGGTGGCCCAGCGGTGCGTCTCACCGTCGGCGTCCCGGGCGATGCCCATGGAGAACCGGGGCACAATGAGGTGACCGCTGAGCGCGGCGTCGAAGGGCAGCGCTCCCAGGGCCACCACCCCGGTACCGGTGCGCTGCACGGCGTCGTCGCAGGGGATGGCTGCCAGCACCGCCGCTGCCTCGGCTGCCTCGACCAGGACGGCGGTGCCCCAGCCGACCAGGGTGAGCCCGGGCCGGTCGAAGAGCACGGTGGGGCTGCCGTCGAACTGCAGCGCGTCGGGCCCGTACTCCAGCGGCACCGTCCGGGCGTGCAGCTCGGGGCGGCCCGGGTTGGCGCTGGTGCTGGCGCTCACGCTCATGGGGCGGGCGTCCCCACCCGGGTGGCGAAGAGAAGCTGGCTCAGCCCGCCAGCCAGGGGGCGGATCCCCACCGCCGAGTAGCCCGCCTCGCCGAGCATGCGCCGCAGCACCGGGGCCGGAGGCAGGTAGGCCACCGAGCGGGGCAGGTAGCTATAGGCCTCGCGGTCCGACAGCAGGCCGCCCAGGACGGGAACGGCCTTGTCGAACCAGAGCGAGTAGCCCCGGCGCAGCAGGGGAGAGGTGGGGGCATCCACCTCGAGCACGGCCAGGCGGCCGCCCGGACGGAGCACCCGGGCCGTCTCGGCCAACGCCTCGGCCAGATCGGTGAAGTTGCGCAGGGCGTAGCCGCAGACGAGTCCGTCGAAGGCGCCGTCGGGGAAAGGGAGGGTGGCGCAGTTGGCGTGCACCAGCGGCACGCCGGTGCGGTTGGCCGCCAGCATGCCCCAACTCAGGTCCGCCCCGATGACCCGATGGCCCCGCCGCTGGGCGATGCGGGTCAGGTCACCGGTGCCGCAGGCCAGGTCGAGCAGGAGGGAGTCGGCCGGCAGGGCCAGCGCATCCACCGTGGCCCGCCGCCAGGACTGGTCCAGCCCGAACGTCATGAGGCGGTTGATCAGGTCGTAGCGCGGGGCGATGGCGTCGAACATGGAGCGGACGCGGGCCGTCTTCTCCTCGCCCACCGGGAGCGGTGTCTGCGCTGTCGGGGCCATCGGCGACCTCTGCCTCAGCGGTAGTAGCGGTAGACCACTTGGGCCACGCAGGCCGGCTTGGGTGCGTCCTTGACTTCCATGACCAAGTCGAAGGTGACCTGCACCCCGCCCTCGACGTCGTCCACCCCGGCCACGGTGACACCCATGCGCAGCTCGGACCCGACCGGGACCGGCGAAGGGAAGCGGACCTTGTTGGCACCGTAGTTGACGCCGAACTTCATGTTGTCCACCCGGAGCACCTTGTTCAAGAGCACGGGAGCCAGGGAGAGCGTTAAGTAGCCGTGAGCAATCGCCACGCCGAAGGGGCCTTCCTTCGCCCGCTCAGGGTCAACATGGATCCACTGGTGGTCGTCGGTGGCGTCGGCGAAGATGTTCACTCGTTCCTGGGTGATCGGCTGCCACTCCGAGTAGCCGATCTGCTGTCCGGTGAGGTCGTGGAAGGCATCGACGCCGTCGACGATGGTGGTCATGATCCGCTCCTTGCTGGTCCAGGGTGCTACGTAGGCCTTGGCACCCTACCGGCCCTGGCCCACTCACTACGCTGAGCGTCCAATGCCTCCGACGGAAGACCATCCCGATCGCTTCGTGATGCCAGCGCCGCACCATCACCGGGACATCCGGGGTGGCGGGGCGAGGGCGGCCATATTCGGCGTGAGCGACGGACTGGTGACCAACGTCTCCCTGGTCCTGGGCATCGCCGGGGCCAGTCCCGGTGGGGGCGTCGTCCGACTGGCCGGTATCGCCGGCCTGGTGGCCGGCTCATTCTCCATGGCGGCGGGGGAGTATCTCTCCATGGCCGCCCAGCGCGAGCTCATGGAGCGCGAGCTTGAGGTGGAGCGCAAGGCCCTCAGCCGCAGCCCGCTCGGTGAGGCCAACGAGCTGCGCGGCATGTACGAGCGCCGGGGCATCGATCCCGCGGTGGCCCAGGACATGGTGGAGCAGGTCCACCTCGACCCCGATCTGGCGCTGGAGACCCACGCCCGTGAGGAGCTGGGCATCAACCCCCAGCAGCTCGGCTCACCCGTTCAGGCCGCCCTCGCTTCCTTCTTCACCTTCGCATTGGGCGCCTTCATCCCTCTATTGCCCTGGCTCTACAGCAAGGGCACACCGGCCATCATCGCCTCGGTTGTGCTCGGGGTGGTGGCCTCGCTCATGGTGGGCATTGTGCTGGCCGCGTTCACCGAGCGGCCCGTCATCCGTTCCGCCCTGCGCCAACTCACGTTCACTGTCCTGGCCGCGGCCGTCACCTACGGCGTCGGGCGGGCCATCGGGACCGGGGTGGGCTGAAGGGAAGAAGAGCTGACCACTATGGGAGTTGTCAGCGCAGGGTGATTCAGGTGCCCGACGCCTCGTGGAAAAACGGGGTGTAGCAGACGGCGACGAGCAACCCCTCCGGGCTCAATAGCCGGGCTGTGGTCTGCCCCCAAGGCTCGGTCCGAGCCTCATGGATCAGCTGATACCCCTTCGTAGTGAGCTCGGCGGCAGCAGCGGCGACGTCTGGGACTTCGAACTCGATGCTGGCTTGAGGGACCGGCACATCGTCGGGCCACTCGGTGGAGCCGAAACAGGCGGTGGCCGCTTCGGACAGGGGCCACAAGCCGAAGTGCTTCGTCCCTTCGAGCTTGTGGGTGAACACATAGTCACCCCCCTCGCCTTCAAACGCCAAGCCCAAGGCATCCCGGTAAAAGGATCGAGATGCGTCGGCATCGGGCACGATCGGAGCAATACTGGTTACAAATTGGACATCCATGGTCGGTACCTCCGTCAGGACGCTTCGGGTCGTACTCCTCGAGAGCGTCATTGGGAACATGCGCGATCCCTGGCCACTGGTTGTTCTTACCCGGTTTCCTCGGTTGAGAACGCTCTTAGCCGATCAGACCAGGTGGCCGCTCCGAAGCGCTCGAGCAGTTCGGACGTGGCAATGGAGACAAATTCGCCGATGAGCGGATTGTGTCGAGTGCTGTCCCAGGCCAAGCTGACGTGGTTAGGCCCGATGTCCCCAATGCCGATGTGAGTCACATCAGGCCGCGTATAGAAGGTGGCGGTCGACAGCGGCAGCACGATCACGCCGCGCCCGGCGGCCACGTGCTCGAGCTTCTCCTCCACGGAGCGGTAATGCGGAACGACCGGGCGTCGCCCGCTCTGGCGCAGTACGGTGGCGATGTCGCGCCACTCGGGCACCGCGTCGGGGTCCTGCAGCAGGTGCTCGTCAGCCAGGTCGGTGATGCTGATCTGCTGCTTGCCCGCCAAGCGGTGATCGGCGGGCAGGACGACGACCCGGGGCTCGCTCAGCAGCGGCCGGATCTCCAGGCCACGGGGATCAACGGGCAGTCGGATGTAGCTGACGTCCACTCGGCCGTCGTGGATCACTTCGATCTGGTCGTCCCAACTCGTGCGGACGACGTCCACGGTCAGCTCGGGATGCCGGCTGGAGAGGGCCCGGACTTCTGCGGTCACGATGAGTCCGGGCATGAAGCCGACGGTAAAGGTGTCCCGGCCCCGGGCCGCGATCACCGTCCGGCGGCGAGTGGCATCCGCGTTGGCCAAGAGCGGGCGGGCATCGGCCAGGAGTTGCTCGCCGGCCGGAGTCAAGACGGTGGTGCGCCGGTCCCGCACGAAGAGGGTGACCTTCAGCTCATCCTCGAGCGCCCGGATCTGGCGGGACAGCACTGGTTGTGCGATGTAGAGCGCTTCGGCGGCCCGCCCGAAGTGCAGGTGCTCGGCCACGGCGACGAAGTAGCGCACCTTGCGCAGATCGAGATCCATTGCGGTCTCCTCGCTCCCGGATTCCTGATACCTCCAGGGTATTACAGGCGACGGAACAGGTCTTGGACGTCGCCCTGACGGGGCCTCATTGTTGAAGCATCACTTCAGAGCAGGAGGCGCACCATGCCAAGCGACGACACCGATCTGCACGGCCAACGAATCGTGGTGCTGGGCGGCACCTCCGGCATCGGGTTGGCCACCGCCCACCTGGCGGCCGCGGCCGGCGCCGACGTCACCGTGGTGTCCAGCCGGATGGCCAGCGTGGACAAGGCGCTGGCCGAACTCCCAGCCGGGACGGCCGGCCAGGCGGTCGATCTGACCGATGCCGCCTCAGTGCGGACGTTGTTCGGCGATCTCGGCCCAGTCGACCATCTGGTCTATACCGCCGGCGAGTCGCTGTTGGTCAGCCCGCTCGACGCCCTGGACCTTGAGGCAGCCCGGCGGTTCTTCGACCTGCGCTACTTCGGGGCGCTCAGTGCAGCCCAAGCCGCCGCGCCTCACCTGCGGGCGGGCGGTTCCATCACACTCACCACTGGCGGTGCCCTGGGTCGGCCCCGACCCGGATGGTCGATTGCCGTGAGCGTGCTCGGTGCGGTGGATGCCTTGACCCGGGCCTTGGCCGTCGAGTTGGCTCCCGTGCGGGTCAATGCGGTCTGCCCGGGCGTTGTCCGCTCGCCCCTGTGGAGCGCCATGAGCGACGACGAGCGCGACGAGTTCTACCGGACCGTCGGGTCCGGGTTGCTGACCGGTCGAGTCGGTGAGGTCGCCGACATCGCGCGGGGCTACCTGTCGCTGATCACCCAACCGTATGCAACGGGCAGCGTCCTCACGCTCGACGGGGGTGGCGCCCTCGTGTGACGTCGCCCGGGGCGCTCCGGCGGAGCGACAACGGCGTTCGCGCCGTGGCTTTGAAGAAGGTGTACAAGAACACGCCATCGGCCTCAGTCGTGCGATGCAGCGCGTCGATGCCGGCGTCGAAGGTGGCGGCATCAATGAGGCTAGCGGCGATGGCGTCCTGGCGGACGGCTTCGATCATGGCGGTGAAGGTCTTGCGGGTAAAGGCGTCGACGAGGTCGGGACGGCTCGAGTCGACGTAGACCAGTCGAGGCGAGACGGCAACACCGTCAAAGCCCGTCTCAACCAACAACGGGTAGAGCTGACGACCGATCAATCCGTTCCCGCCGGCCCGGCGCTGGAGCTCGACCAGGCACTCGATGGCGGCTCGGGCCGCCGGGTGGTCCGGGTGGAAGTAGGCCGATCCGTGATCGCCTTCGATGACGGTGATGGTCCCACCTTTGCGAAGCAGCCCGCGCAGCGAGACCAGAGCCCGGCCCGGATCGCTCAGGTGTTCGAGCACGAAACAGATGAAGATGTGATCGAAGGATTCCGGCTCGAACGGCAGATCGAGAATGTCGGCCTGCCTGAGCTGCACGTTGGTGATTCCCGCCGCATCAATGACCCGTTGCGTCTCGGCCAGGGCGGCGGGGGAGATGTCGATCGAGAGGAAGGCCGCCCCGGGACTTCGGGTGGCGAGCGAGAGCGTCTGCGCGCCGACCCCGCATCCCGCCTCCAGGACCAGGCTGCCTTCGGGGTAGCTGGTGTCGGCATGGAGCAGTTCCACCAGCGCCTCGGCCTGATCCTGGAGCCGTTCGTTCTCCCGCCGGCCGTACCCATGCACGTATCGGTTCGTCACGCTGTGACCTAGTGGTCCGCCCCCATCGATACCACGGCTGCCTTGGGGGCGGCGGTGAGCGCCGAGCCGAATTGGGGGGCGTCGCCGAAGGCGTAGACGTTGCCCAACGACGTGGTCATCCAGTAGCCGCCTCCGTCCTGCGTGCTCGTCACCGAGGTGACCGGACTGGAGGAGAGGCCGGCGGCCGAGCCGAAGAACGGGGCGCCGAAGGCGAAGATCCCGCCGTCGGACGCGGCCAGCCAGTAGCCCGATCCGTTGGGGAGGGCGGTCATGCCCACGATGGGCTTGGCCAGGTTGGTGCCCCCGGCGGAGCCGAAGAACGGGGCCTCAAACGAGAAGATCCCACCGTCGGACGCCACCAGCCAGTAGCCGCCCGTGCCGGCGTCGACCGCCATGCCCACGATCGGCTTGTTCAGGTGGAGGCTGCCGGTGGAGCCGTAGAACGCGGCGTCGCCGAAGGCGAAGATGCCGCCATCAGAGGCCACCAGCCAGTACCCCTTGCCGTCCGGCGTCGAGGCCATGCCGACGATCGGTTTGTTCAAGCGGATATTGCCGGTCGACCCGTAGAACGCGGCGTCGCCGAAGGCGAAGATCCCGCCGTCGGACGCGACCAGCCAGTAGCCGCCGCCGTCGGGAGTGGGGGCCATGCCCACGATGGGTTGGTTGAGGTGGATGGCGCCAGTGGAGCCGTGGAACTGAGCCGCCCCGAAGGTGAAGACGCCGCCGTCGGTGCCCACCTCCCAGTAGCCGGCATCAGGCAGGGTGGCGTTGTACGGATCGAAGTAGGGCACCCCGCCCGACAGGCCGACCGAGGCCACGTAGAGGGCACGGTGCCCACCGTTGGCGTAACCCACCGCGCCGGGCCAGGCCGCGAAGCCCATTAGCTGCTGCCCGCTGGGCGAGGTGAAGAACGTCTCACCGCCCGGGCCGGCCATGCCCTCGCTGGTGCTCAGCACCGGGTTGTACGAGACGTTGGCGCAGGGGCCGAGCGGGCCCGTGCAGGTGGTGTACCCGATGGCGTAGTGCGTGGTCTGGTAGTCGTTCCCGCTGTAGAAGAGGTAGTACGACCCGTTGAGCTGCACCATGTCCGGTCCCTCAATGATCGACCCTTGCCAGCTCTGCCCACCGTTGGTCAGGAGCAGGTGCGGGCTGCCGGTCAGGCTGAGATTGCCGTCCAGCGGCTCCGACCAGATGCCCGAAAGGTCGCCGTTGAAGTCGCCGTCGCTCTTCCAGGTGAGATAGCTCTGGCCGTCGGAGTCGGTGAAAATGTCGGGGTCGATGGAGCCCCCGTCGCTGGACTGGCAGACGACCGGCCCCAGGTTGAGGTCGAGGAAGGGACCGGTCGGCGACAGCGCGGTGGCCCGCCCGATGCACTGCAACCCCGACGACGCCTGGCGCGCCGTATAGAACATCACGTAGGTGCCCGAGGATGTGCGCGACACCGAGGGGGCCCAGGTGAAGCCGAAGGTGGCCCACAGGGGCAGGGTGGGGAAGATGGAGCCGCCGATGCCGGTCCAGTTGACCCCGTCGGTCGAGGTGGCGGCCGGGACGTTGGCGAACCCGGTCTGGGTCGAATAGGCGTAGTAGATGCCGCTGAAGTCCGAGATCGACGGATCGGCGAAGTCCACGTTGTAGACGGGCGACCAGGACGCCGCCGCCGCCGGCTGGGCCGAGATGAGGACAGCCACGGCCGGCACGACGAACAGCATGGCCAGGGCCAGCCGGCTCCAGGTAGGTTTCGTCGCTCTCTGGCTGCTCACAGGGAGCAAATCTAGGTCTCCCGGCCCGCCGACCGGGCGAGTTAGCCCGTGTGCTCCCGGGCACCGTGGATGTAGGACCGGTCCAAGTGGTGGGTGGTGAAGCCGAGCGAGCGGTAGAGGCCCACCGCCGTCGTGTTGGACGCGTCGGTGTAGAGCATGCCCACCGGCACCCCCTGGTTGGTCATCCACGCCAATCCGTCCACCGTCAACGCCCGCCCCCAGCCCTCGCCGTGGCGGGCCGGGTCGACCGAGACCACGTAGATCTCGCCCAGCACGGGCCGGTGCTGCCGGTGCACCTTGGTCCAGCAGGATCCGATGAGGCCGTTTCCCTCCGGAGTAGGGGCGACTCGGAACCCTTCGAGGTCCACCCAGGGGGCCTGCAGCCGCTCGTGCAGTTGGGCCAGCGTCCAACCGCCCTGTTCGGGATGGCCGGCGAAGGCGGCGTTGTTGATGGTGAGCCACGCCTCGTCGTCCTGGCCGGGGATGAAGGCGCGGGTGGTCACCGGTCGGACGGACGCCACGGTCTCGGCGGGCAGCGGAAGGGGGACTCGCATCTGCAGGAGATCACGTTCGGGTTGGAAGCCGCGCTCGGCCAGGGCGGCGTCGTCGGCGTCGGTCGCCCCCATGATCCAGAGGTGGATCGGCCCGGCACTGGCGTCGAGGGCCGCCGTGATCAACGCATCCCGGGCGCTCCCGCCTTGCCGATGGTCCGGGTCGGTGGCCAGGTGGACGGCCGTGGTGTCGTGCGGCGTCGGCGACAGGATGGCGGCGCCGACTAGTACGGCACCGTCGTAGGCCAGCACGGCCCGGTTGCCGGTGCCACCCAGGTCGGGGTGGGCCGCGGCCATCCGCTGCGGGTCGGCCAGCGCCGGGTGGCCGTCGGCCGCTTCGCTGCGGTCCAGCAACGCGGCCAGGTCGGAGAGTGGCGCGGGGTCGAGCTGAGTCACGACCTGCACATCCACGGGGCGCACGTTAGACCGCTACGTTGACCGGGTGGGACGGCCGAGGACACCCAAAGGTCGGGCCCGCCTGGTCGCCCAGCGGCTGGCCGAGGAGTACCCGGGCCCGGCCGACCAGCTGTGCGCGCTGCACCACGACTCGCCCTTCCAGTTGCTGGCGGCCACCATCCTCTCGGCCCAGTGCACCGATGTCCGGGTCAACCTGGTGACCCCGGCGCTCTTCGCCGCCTACCCCGACGCCGCCGCCCTGGCCCGGGCCAATCCCGAGGACGTGGAGGAGATCGTGCGCACTACCGGCTTCTTCCGGGCCAAGACCCGCAGCCTGATCGGAATGGCCCAGGCCGTGCAGGAGCGCTACGCCGGGGTGGTGCCCACGGAGTTGGCCGACCTGGTCACCCTGCCCGGCGTCGGCCGCAAGACGGGCAACGTGTTGCGCAGCGTGGACTTCAACCTGCCCGGCCTCCCGGTCGACACCCATGTCCTGCGGTTGAGTCAGCGCCTCGGTCTCACCGAGACCCTGACCAGCACCGAGCGGGCTGACGCCGTGAAGGTCGAGCACCTCCTCAATTCGTTCATCCCCGGTCCCGAGCGCGGCGTGTTCAGCCTGCGCATGATTCTGCACGGACGGGCCACGTGCATGGCCCGCCGACCGGCGTGCGACCGCTGCGTCATGGCCGATTTCTGCCCCTCGGCGGTGCGCTGAGACACGGGGGATCAGGGCTGTCGAAACCCGAATTGCCGAGTGTGAGAATTTCGTAAATTTGCAGAGCGTGTGCGTAATTCGTGAATTGCTCGCGCTACCATGGTTCTTGGAACCGGTTCCCGCCACCTGGTTCCGAAAGAGTCGTTGCTGGGATCCGCCTCCCGGCCGACTCGCCCAATGCCGGCCCTTCGGGGCCGGCATTGGTGCATCCGGGGACATATGCCCCGTTCACCTGGCCCTATGGGCTCGTCCGGCGCGGCCCGGGGTCGGTAATACTCAGGGTGTTACCCTTGAATCATGGTGACCAAGCGGTCGGTGTCGTTGGCCGACGAGGTGGCGAGCGCCGTCGAGCAGGCGGCCAAACAGGACGGCGTCTCCTTCAGCGCCTGGCTCTCCAACGCGGCTGAAAAACAACTCCGGGTGCGCCAGGGACTGCGCGGCGTGGCGGCCTGGGAGGGCGAGACGGGGTCGCTCAGTCCCGAGGAACTGGCCGCCGGCGAAGCCCTGCTGGCCCGCCTGCGCTCGGGCGTGTCCGGCGTGGCCTCACGCGTGCGCCGGAGATGACCCGGTGAGCCGGTGAGCGCGGTCCGCCGGGAGGGGCTGGTCTACGGCGTGGGCGCGCTGCACGCCGCCGCCCGGGGGGACCGCATGATGTGGGCCCTGCACCGGGCCGCCCTGTCCAACGGCATTGTGCCGGTCATCCCGGCCGTGGCGGTGGCCGAGGGGTACCGCACCGAGGCCCGCAACGATCGCATCGCCGAACTACTCGATGGGACCGAGATTGAGCCGTTCAGCGGGGAGGCGGCCCGGCGCTCCGGCGAGCTGGCCGCCCGCTGCGACACGGCCGAGATGGCGGTCATCGCGGTGATTGAGGTGGCCGATCGGCGCAACTGCGCCGTGGTGGCCCAGCGCCAGGCCGTATTGCGGAACGCAGCGACCCTGCTCGGGCACGAACTCGTGCTCTACGCCGTCTGAGCGAACCGGCGCAACCGGCGCAGGGCGCCGCCCAGGGAGCGCTCCACGAAGAACAGCTCCTTGGCCATGTCCTCGTTGCCCTGGGCCATGGCCGCCTCGGCCATGGACGTCACGCGGTCGTTCAATTCCTGCAGGGTGGAGGAGAGGGACGAGATCTCGGCCGCTGATGTCATTCCCCGATTGTGGC
>DASZMA010000203.1:0-137440 GCA_035552095.1 Acidimicrobiales bacterium
GCCCTCTGGGGCGCGCTCGAGCAGGGGCTGACCGATGCCTGCACGTCCGGCGCGGCCGAGCTGGTCTCCATGTGGGGCCACCCCGACCAGGTCGAGGGCCCGCTGGCTTTCGCCGAGAAGCGCGAGGCGGTGTGGGCTCCCCTCGACGTCCAACCGTGAGTGCCCCGCGCACCCTCCCGGCCCGGGTGAACTGATGCCGGTTGACGCGGCAGAACTGCTGCGCCGCATCACCCGGAGTGCCGGCATTGACGCCATCTACGGCAAGCGGTGCGCCCCGTTGTCGGTGACCGCAGTTCCCGACGCGCTGGCCTCGACGTTCGCCCAGGCCCACGAGCGGGTCCACGGGGCTCGGGCGGCCGTCCACCGCGGCAACGGGATTTTCGAATTCCCCGGTGCAGCCACGCAGGGACCCCGGGTGATGCAGGTCGGGCGGGCCGACGACCTGATGGGTGTGCTGCCTGATCTGGCCTCGGGTCGTGCCGTCGAATTGCACCTGTTGTTCGACCTGTCCGAACCGGTGGACGACGTGGTGCCCGTCCCGGTCCCCGGCCTTGACCCCTGGGTCGAGCCGGACGACGACGTGGTGCAGGCCCTCCGGGGTGCGGACTCCGTCTCGGTCCTGGTCGGGCCCGACGTCGTGCGCGCCGGCGCCGTGCCCGGTCTGGCGGCCCTGGCGGCCCGGGCCAACCTGGGCGTCCTCAACACCTGGGGGGCCAAAGGCGTGTTCCACTGGCGCAGCCGTCATCATCTCGCCACGGTCGGACTGCAGGAGGAGGACTTCGCGCTCAGCGGCCTCGGGCAGGCCGATCTGATCATCGCCAGCGGGCTCGACCCGCTGGAGTCACCCGAGGTGCGCTGGCGGCTGGCGCCGGCCTTTGTGGTCCCACCGGCCGTGCTGGCCGCGCTGGCCGAGCAGGGCCCGGTGACGGTGGGCGACATTGCCATCCCACCCTTGAGGGTGCGGCTGGCCGCCGTCACCCAGCGGGGCTGGCTGGTCGAGCAGGCGCCGCTCCCGCCGACCCGGGTCACCATGCACTACGGCGAATGTGTCGCCGCCGGGGCCCTGGTGGCGGCGGACGCCGGTCGGGCCGGATTCTGGGTGGCACGCACGTTGGGCACGACCAGGTTGGGCGGGGCGATCGTGCCCTCGGCTCCGATACCGGGGTTTGCCGCGGCCTGCGTGGCCGTCTCGCAACTGCGCCGGCCCGATCGGCCCGCCCTGGCCGTGGTGGACGCGACCGAGACCGAGGCCACGGCGGCGGTGGTCGACGCGGCGCGGTCGCTGGGCCTGCACATCCCGGTGGAATCCTGGGACCCACTGGGGGAGCGCCTCAATGCCGGGGCCCACCGCACGCGACTGTGGCGGATGCTCGGGGGCCGATCCACCGCGCCGCCCGGCGTGCAGTCAGTGGCCACCGACGACGGTCAGTGGGCTGAGATGACGGAGGCGGCCGGCCCCATCGTGGCCTGGACCTGACCGCCCCGGTGCCCTCAGGCGTAACGCGCCCGCAGCTCGAATTTCAACACCTTGCCGGTCGGGTTCAGCGGTAAGGACTCCACCAGCTCGATCTTCCGGGGCACTTTGAAGTTGGCCATGTGGTCGCGGCACCAGGCGATCAACTCCACCGGGTCGATGGTGGCACCGGGTCGCGGCACCACGAAGGCCACCCCCACCTCACCCAGGCGCTCATCGGGTATCCCGACCACCGCCACCTGGCCCACCTGGGGGTGGGCCACCATGATCCCCTCGATCTCGGCCGGGAAGGCATTGAAGCCGCCGACGATGTACATGTCCTTCAGGCGGTCGGTGATCCGCAAGTTGCCGTCGGTTCCCAGCACCCCGATGTCGCCCGTGCGCAACCAGCCGTCCACCATGGCCTCCGCCGTGGCCGCCGGGTCCTCGTAGTACTCCTGCATCACGTTGTAGCCGCGCACGAGGATCTCGCCCGGCTCGCCATCGGCCACCGCGTCGCCCAGCTCGTCCACCAGGCGGACCTCCACGCCCGGGAGCGGACGGCCGACGGTCGTGGCGATCACCTCGGGGGAGTCGTCATGGCGGCACATACTCACCGTGCCCGTCGTCTCGGTCAACCCGTAGCCGGTGACGACCGTCTCGAAACGCAATTCCTCGCGCATCCGTCGGATGATCTCCACCGGCACGGTGGCGGCTCCGGTCACCGACAGGCGCAGCGACGTCAGGTCGAACGAAGCGAAGTCGGGGTGGTTGAGGATCGACTGGAAGACGGTCGGCGTCCCGGGCAGCATGGTGATCCGCTCCTCCACCACCCGGCGCATCACCGGCAGGACATCGAAGACGGCGTGGGGGACGATGGTCGCTCCTCGCAACACGCAGGCCAGCACGCCCGATTTGAGCCCGGCCGTGTGGAAGAAGGGATAGACGACGAGGTAGCGGTCCCCGCGGCGCAGGCCCACCAATTCGGACCAGGCCAGGTAGGTCTGGACGCTGGCTCCGTGACCCAGCACCGCGCCCTTGGGCCGGCCCGTGGTGCCCGACGTGAAGATGATGTCGGCGGGGTCGTCGCTCACGACGGCCGCGGCGCGGTCGTCCACGTCGCTCGAGGGAACCGAAGCGGCCCGTGCCGCGAAGTCGGCGAAGGAGAGCGACCCGACCGGCACCGGGCCGCTCAGCACCACGGTCTCGCCCAGGCCCTCCAGGCCGGGGACGCCGCTCAGGAGAGCCAGCAGGTCGCTGCCGAGGAAATCGGTGACGGTAAAGAGCAGGCGCGCCCCCGAGGTGCGCAGCACGTGGCCCGCCTCCTCTCCCTTGTAGCGGGTGTTGAGCGGCACCAGGACGGCGCCGGCGACGTACACGGCGAAGCTGGTCACGACCCAATCCGCGCTGTTGGGGGCCCAGATGGCGACGCGGTCGCCGGCCACGATGCCCGAGGCCAGCAGGGCGCCGGCGATGGTGTGCACCCGTTCGGCCAGGGACGAGAAGGACAGCCGCTGGACGCCGTCGACCACCGCCTCGTCGTCGCCGAAACGATGGACGGCCAGCGCCAGTGCTTCGGGAATGGTCGTTGGCTCACCGCGGCCGGCCGGCACGGCGTTCTCCCTCCGATCGGACACGAATGTATATATTATAAGAATGGCCGGAGGGGAGTCGACCGGTGGCGACGCCGACCGGGACCGTGTCCGGCTGGAGTACCGCGGTGACGTCGCCCTGTTGACCCTCGACCACCCGGAGGATCGCAACGCGCTCTCGCTGGCCATGACCAGCGCCCTGGTTGACGCGGTCACTCAGGTGCAGGCCGATGGCGTGGCGGCGGCGCTCGTGGTCACCGCCAACGGGCCGGTGTTCTCCTCCGGCGGCTCGGTGGACGACCTGCTCGAGCCGAAGGCGCCCTTGGAGGAGATGTACGCCGGCTTCGTGGCCATCGCCCATAGCGGGTTGCCGACGGTGGCGGCGGTCAACGGTCCGGCGCTCGGGGCCGGGATGAACCTGGCGCTGGCCTGCGATCTGATCATCTGCTCTCCGGCGGCGCGCTTCGAGACCCGATTTCTGGGCGTGGGACTCCATCCGGGAGGCGGCCATCTCTGGTTGCTCCGGGAGCGGATCGGCCGGCAAGGGGCCGTGGCGATGGCGGTGTTCGGCGCCGCCCTCGACGGCGAGGAGGCCGCGGCGCGGGGTCTGGCCTGGCGATGCGTCGACGAAGACCAACTGCTGGGGGTGGCTCTGGAGCTGGCGGCCGGCGCCGCCAGCCTGGATCGGGCGCTGGTGGCCCGCACCCTGGCCACGTTGGACGACCAGGCCGCGGTGCATCGAATGTCCGACGCCCTGGCCTTGGAACTCCCGCCCCAGCAGTGGTCGATGGGCCGCCCCGAGTTCGCCTCCAGGCTCGAGCTCCTCCGGGTGCGGCTGGGACGCCACCCGGGCTGACCGGGAGGGGCCGACCGGAGGGGCCGCCCGGACCGTCTGCTCAGTTCGGATATCATATGCAAAATGGAGCTGGTAACGGGCACGTCAGGCCGGGCCCTCAGTGCGGGCCGGCCCTTGGAGGGAATCCGGGTCCTGGCCATTGAGCAGATGCAGGCCCTGCCGTACGCCACCCAACTGCTGGCCCGGTTCGGCGCTGACGTGGTCAAGATTGAGCCACTGGCCGGGGATCTGGGTCGAGCGTCCCTCCCCGCCATGGAGGATCCCGAGGGGCGGCGGGTCGGCGCCACTTTCCTGCGGAACAACTTGAGCAAGCGCAGCATGTGCGTGGACCTCAAGCAGCCCGAAGGTCGAGAGCTCGTGCTGAGCATGGCTCCCAAATTCGATGTGTTCGCCGAGAACTTCAAGTCCGGCGCCATGGACAACCTGGGTCTCGGCTTCGACGCCGTCAGTGCGGTCCACCCCACCTGCGTCTATGCCTCGGTATCGGGATTCGGCAATTCCACCGAGACGCCGTACCGGGATTGGCCCGCCTTCGCCCCCATCGTCGAGGCGATGTCCGGTATTTATGAGATGAAGCGCGAGGCCGACCTTCCTCCTACCGTCTCTCCGGTGGGTGCGCTCGGTGATATCGGCGCCGCCCTCTTCGTGACGATCGGCATACTGACCGCGCTCCGCAATCGCGATCGACACGGTGGGGCGCAGTACGTGGACGTCGCCATGTTCGACTCGGTGATCGCCATGACCGACATCGTCACCAACTTCTGGTCCATGGGGCTCAAGACGGGGCAACTGGGTGCCGTCATCAACCACGGGTTCCGGGCCGCCGATGGCTGGTTCGTCATGCAGATCTCTCGCGAGCACCACTTCGAACGACTGGCCGAGATCGTCGGCCACCCCGAATGGGTGACTGATCCTCTCTTCGCCACCAGGAAAGGGTGGGTCGACCACCTGGATTCGGTGATCCGGCCGGCCGTCGAGGGCTGGGCGGGCGGGCAGTCGCGTCTGGAAGTCTGCCAAGCGCTGAGCGGGGCCGGTATCGCCGCCGGGCCGTGTGCGCTGGCCGAGGAGCTGGTCTCGGATCCTCACGTGGCGGCCCGCCGCATGCTGGTCGGGATCGAGAGAAACGACGGCGCGCCTGAGCCCGTGCTGGTCCCGGGCAATCCGGTGAAGCTGGTGGGGTCCCCCGCCGGCGGCGATCGCCGCATCCCGTGGCTGGGCGAGCACACGAGCGAGATCCTCCAGGAGGAACTGGGCCTCAGCGAGCACGAGATAGAGAAGCTCCGGTCCTCTGCCGTCGTGGGCTGACCAGGCCTGGGCCCGGTGTCGGTGACATAGTATTAACTATGGTTGATATGAGTGCGGTGACGTACGACCCGTCCTCCTACGAGGTCCAGGCTGATCCCTTCCCCTTCTACCGGCGCATGCAGGACGAGGCGCCGCTGTACCACCACCCCGAAATGGGGTTCTGGGCGCTGACCCGTTTTGACGACGTGCTGGGCGGGCTGGGTGACTGGGCCTCCTTCAGCTCGGCGCAGGGAACCCTCATTGAGCAGATCCAGAGTGATGGGTCTCCGCCCGACATGATGATCTTCCACGACCCGCCCCGGCATGAGCAGCTGCGCCGACTGGTTGGCCGGGCCTTCACGCCCCGGCGGGTGGTCGAACTCGACGGGAAAATCCGGTCGATGTGCTCGGCCTGGCTGGATCCGCTGGTGGATTCCGGTGGGGGCGACATCGTGGCCGACCTGGCCGGTCTCCTCCCGATGGCGGTGATCGGCGCCCTGCTCGGTGCGCCGTCAGAGGACAATCACCGGCTCAAGCTGCTGTCCGACCGTCTCCTGCACCGTGAGGATGGGTCGATGGAGATGCCCGAGGATGGCATCGCCGCCGGCGCCGAGCTCTATGTCTATTTCAGTGAGCTCATCGCCTCGCGCCGCGCCACGCCGGCCGATGACCTGATGACGGACCTCATCGGGGCCGAAATCGTAGGGAGCGACGGCGAGAGCCAGCAGCTCACCGAGAATGAGATCGTCGCCTTTTGCCTGCTGCTCGGCGTGGCCGGTAACGAGACCACGGCCAAGATGATCGCCACCGGGATGGTGGTCCTGGACCAGTTTCCCGACGAGCGGTCCCGCCTGGTGGGCCAGCCGGATCTGTGGGCCGGTGCGGTCGAGGAGTTCCTGCGTTTCGACCCGCCTTCGCACTACCAGGGACGGGTGTCGATGGTTCCCCTGGTTCGCCACGGAGAGGAGATCCCAGAAGGGAGCATTGTGCTCCTGGTTAACGGGGCGGCCAACCGCGACCCCCGCGCCTTTGACCAGCCCGATCGGTTCATCGCCGATCGCCCGATTGAGCGGCACCTGGCCTTCGGCCACGGGATCCACTTCTGCCTCGGCGCTCCGCTGGCTCGAATGGAGACTCGCATCGCGCTGGAGGAAATCGTGCGCCGCTTCCCCCGCTATGAAGTCGATCGGGCGGGGATAGAGCGGTACCACTCGACGAACATCCGCGGCCTGTCGAAGGTGCCGTTCCGCGCCTGAGCCGCGGCAGAGGCCGTAGCTACAGGCCGTAGAGCCGAGCGGCGTTGCCGGCCACGATCAGGTCCCGCTCCGAATCGGGGATGCCGGCGAAGTTCTTCTCGACCACGCTCTGCGAGTTCGGCCACGAGGTGGCCGGATGCGGGAAGTCGGTCGACCACATGATGCGGTCGACCCCCAGATCGTGGCGATGGACCAGGCCCCGCGGATCGTCCACGAAGGTCAGGTACATCTGGCGGTGGAAGTAGCTGCTCGGCTTGTCGTCGAGCAGCGGGAAGTCGTAAGGGCCCTCGTACATGGAGTCGATCATGTCCAGGTAGGAAGGCACCCAGCCGAGGCTGGGCTCGACCAGGACGATCTTGAGCTCGGGGAACCGGGCCAGGACGCCGGGCAGGATCCAGAACCCGATCGTCTCGGCTAGGCGCAGGGCCGGCTGAGAGGTGAAGATGCCCTTGTTGGGTGTCGGGTCGCGTCGGAACAGGTCCCATAGGGACTTGACCAGGCCGAGGTGCTGGCTGATGGACATCCCCGACTCCGAGATGGTGGCCCACACCGGGTCATAACGGGAGTCGTGGTACTCGGGGAGACCAACCTCGGACGGGAAGGTGGGAATGTGGACGGCCCGGGCGCCCTGGGCCGCCAGCGCCTCTACCTGCGTGACGGCAAAGTCGATATCGATGAGGGGAACCTGGTACGCCGGCAGGAAGCGGCTGGGGTCGACCGAGGCGAAGTCCAGCATGACCCGGTTGAAGGCCTCGGAGGCCTCCCTCCACCCCTCGCGCATGAGCGGGTAGTGGCGGAAGGCGCTGACTTCGCTGTAGAGGATCTCGGCGTCCACGCCGTCACGGTCCATGGCTTTGAGACGCGCCGCCGGGTCGTGGTAGCCGGGGTCACTGAACGCCTCGTGGCTGAATCCCATGGCCAGGACCGAGGGGTCGACGCCCCCCATCTCTTCCAGGTGCATAACCCGTTCGGCCTCCACCGCGTCATCCCAAGCCGAGTGGTATTTCGAGGGCATGTTGGCTTTTATCTGGTCCGGAACGATCTTGACATGCGAGTCCACGGAGATAAGTCGGGTCGTCATCGGGTCCCTCCCTCGGGCGGCGAACGGGCCACCGCCTGCGTCGAGCGGGCGGTCGTGCCGATCTCCAGCCATAGTAACTACAATGTCGACGGTACCATAGCGACCGAGGACCGACAAGAGTGGCCGTAGAGTTGCCGCCGTGAAGAGCACCGACACCGCTACGGCCAAAGGTCGACCGCCGGTGGGCAGTGGCGACGGGGCCACCCGGCAGCGCGTCATTGAAGCGACCGTCGCCTGCATTGAGGAGCTGGGCTTCTACCGCTCGAGCACGAACGAGATCGCGCGCCGGGCCGGCGTCACGTGGGGGGTCATCCAGCACTACTTCGGTACCCGGGAGAAGTTGATGTTGGCGGTACTGCACGAAGGCTCTCGGTACTTCGCCGAAGCCGCCGAGTTCAGGCACATTGAAGGCGACACCGTGCGCGAGCGGATGGGCCAGCTTGTCGAGATCTTCGCGACCTATTACGCCCGCCCCGAATACCTGGCCGACCTGCAGATCCTCTTGAGCATGGACCGGGACCCCCGCACCAGCGCCGAAGTTCGCCACACCATGGGCGAGGTGGCGGAGCGATCCAATGTGCACGTGCGCCGGCTGTTACGCGAGGCCCTCGGGCCGGCGGCGGCCACACCGGACCTCGTGACCACGGTCTTTCTCATTCTGCGTGGCTTCGGGATCAGCCAGCAGCTGCTCGACACCATGTCCTACGACGCTCCCGCCCCGAAACAGGATCGGGTGGCCCGTCAGCGCCGGCTGCTGGCTGACCTGCTGGCGCCCTACATCGATCAGGTGGCGGCCGACCAGGGTTGACGGCGGCAGGGTGACGCTCGGGGGTCAGACCATAGTGAATGCTATGGTGGGTGGAATCGACACGGCTTGAATCGGGGAGGCGTCGCATGGCAGGAGTATTCGAGGGGCTGCGCGTGCTCGACCTGTCGTGGGGGATCGCCGGCCCCATGACGACGATGTTCCTGGTCGACAACGGGGCAGAGGTGACGCGCATCGAACCGCCCGAGGGTGACCCGTTCCGACACCAGTCGGGCTACCGGGTGTGGCAGCGCGGCAAGCGGAGCGCCCGACTTGACCTGCACTCTGAAGCGGGACGGGAGGCCTTCCTCGCCCTGGCCCGCGGCGCCGACATCGTGGTCGACACGTTCTCTCCAGGGGTGACGACCCGACTGGGCCTCGACCACGAGAGCCTGAGCCGACTCAATCCCCGGCTGATCACCTGTTCGATCACCGGCTACGGCGATCATGAGGCGCACCGGGATCGCCCCGGGTACGACGGGCTGGTGGCCGCCCGGAGCGGCCTGCTCTACGACCAGAAGGGCCGACGGGGCACGGCCATGGAGTACATCTGCGGCCGTCCCGGGCCCCACCCGGAGTTCGACGCCCCGGAGGGCATGGTGCGCGGCGCTGACCGCCCCGGTCCGGTCTTTCCCCGCACGCCCTGGCCGAGCATCGGTGCGGCCTACTACGCCACGCTGGGTATCGCGGCCGCCCTGCGGGTGCGTGAGGTCGACGGCGTTGGCCAACGGGTCACGACATCGCTCCTGCAGGGCGCGCTGGCGGCCAACTCGCTCAACTGGCAGCGGGTGGAGAACCCCGACGCGCCCCTGTACTGGATGTGGCCGATCGACGCCCGGGCGATCGAGGGCATCTACCAATGTGCCGACGGGAAATGGGTGCACCACTGGACCTTGCGGCCCCGCTGGGTGCTCGGCTCGGCCGAAGGTGACGGGCTCGGTTCGGTCGAGCTCGACGGGGCCTACCGCGATGACCCGGATCGGGTCTCAATGGAGCCCGACGGGCTGCTCTCGGGGATCTTCCTCCACCCGTTGCTGACCGAGGCCTTCAAGAAGTTCCCCGCCGCCCAGTGGGAGAAGGCCGCCGAGGCGGCCGGCATGGGCGTCACCACGGTCCGCTCACCCCGGGAGGCGCTGGCCGACGAGTCCTTCCTGGCTGATGGCTGCGTGGTCGAAGTCGACGATCCCGAGGTCGGTCGGATCCGGCATGCCGGCCCATTGCTGGAGTTCTCAGCCACCCCGGGCCGGGTGGCGGGTCCCGCCCCTCGCTCGGGTGAACACACGGCCGAGGTGCTGGCTGAAGCAGCCGCGCCCCGGGCCGCCACGCCGGCGTCGCCCGGCGCACCAGCGGGAAGCGCCCTGACCCACCCCCTACAAGGGGTGCGGGTACTGGACCTCGGGCTGGGCGTCGCCGGGCCCTATACCGGCCGGGCCTTGGCGGACCTCGGGGCTGACGTCATCAAGGTGAACGCGCTCTACGACACGTACTGGGCCGGCACCCACATGGGACTCGGAACCAATCGCGGCAAGCGCAGCATCGCGGTGAACCTCAAGCACCACGCCGGTCGCGAGGTCCTGGACAAACTCATTGCCGGTTCCGACGTCATCACGCTGAACTGGCGTCCCGGCGCGGCGGCGCGACTGGGGATCGACTACGAGGCACTGCACCAGCGCTACCCCGGTCTCATCTACTGCAACACGAGAGGCTATGAGAAGGGCCCCCGATCCGAGCTGCCCGGGACCGATCAGAATGCAGCCGCGCTCACCGGCACCGAATGGGAGGACGGCGCGTGTGATGCGGGCAATCCACCCTTGTGGAGTCGGTCCAACATGGGCGACACGGGGAACGCCCTCCTGGCCGCCATCGCCATCACCGCCGCCCTCTATCACCGTGAAAGGACGGGCGAGGGCCAAGCCGTGAGCACGTCGATCGTCAACGCCGGCTTGTTCCACACCTCCTACGCCTGGATCCACGGGAACGGCGAGCCGGCCGAATGGGGACACGTCGACGGTGATCAGTACGGGTTGTCGCCGTACTACCGCCTCTATCAGTGTGCCGATGACAGGTGGGTCTTCCTGGCTGCGGTATCAGCCGGGGAACGGCGGCGGTTGTCCGCCCTCATCGGTGAGCCTGACCCCGCCGGTCAGATCGAGCCCCACCTCGTTTCGAGTTTCGCCGGTGCCCCCGCCGCCGAGTGGATGGCCCGGCTCGACGGGGCCGGCGTACCGGCCGAGATCGTCGATGAGACCTTCTGCCGCACCCTTTTCGACGACCCGGAGGCGAAGGACGCGCGGTTGGTGGCCGAGACCTGGTCGGGCAGTGTCGGGAGATTCGAGGATCCCGGGCTTCTGGTGAACCTGGCGCCGGCCGGCTGCGTCGTCCAGCGGGGCCCGTCCATGTGCGGGGAGCACACCCGCGAGATCCTGCGCGAGCTCGGGCTCTCCGACGACGAGGTGGACGCCCTGGCGGCTGATCAGGCCGTGATGGACGCCGCACCGGTGCAACCGTGACGGAGCCCGTCGTGGTGCGGCGGCCCGCTCCCATTCTCACCGACGACAACCATGGGTTCTGGGACGCCGCCCGGAAGGGGCGACTGGTCACCCAGCGCTGCGCTGGTTGTGGTCGGCTCCAGCATCCGCCGCGGCCCATGTGCCCACGGTGCCACTCGACCGACCAGGAGCTGGTGGAACTCGCCGGCACCGGGGTGGTCTACAGCTTCACCATTTTGCATCACCCGCAGCACCCGGCGTTCGACTATCCGGTGGTCGCCGCCCTGATCGATCTGGACGAGGGAATCCGCCTCGTGTCGAATCTGGTCGATGTGGCGCCGGAGGACATCCGGATCGGCCTGCGGGTGCGGGTCCGGTTCGAGCCCACCGGCGACGAGGGAGCGGTACCGGTCTTCGCTCCGCTGGGGCCGGGCGGATGAGCCACGGCTTGGCCCGCTCCACGGCCATCGTGGGCATCGGGCAGACGGAGTTCTCCAAGGCCGCCGGGCGCAGCGAGACCCAGTTGGCCAGCGAAGCGATCGTGGCCGCGCTGGCCGACGCCGGTCTGGGGGTGGGTGATGTCGATGGATTGGTGAGTTACACCATCGACCCGGTCGAGGAGACCGAGCTGGCCCGCTCGGTGGGCTTCGAGGAGATCGGTTTCTCCAGCCGGGTGCCCTACGGCGGGGGCGGCTCGCAGGGGGTCCTGCTCCACGCCGCGGCCGCCATTGCCTCGGGGGCGGCGGAGGTGGTCGTGGCCTACCGGGCCATCAAGGCGCGCTCGGGCGCCCGTTTCGGGCGGGCCGGCGGGGGCGGCAGTGCGACCTCGTCGCACTCGGGCACGACCGCCATGCAGTGGTGTTCGCCCTTCGGCGTGGTGACGCCGGCCTCCTGGTTCTCGCTGAATGCCACCAGGTACATGCACAAGTACGGCGTGGAGAGTGCCGACTTCGGTCGGGCCGTCGTGCAGCTACGGGCCTATGCCGCCAACAACCCGCGGGCGCACTTTTACGAGAAGCCGATCACCCTGGACGACCACCAGGCCTCGCGCTGGGTGGCCGAGCCCTCCATCCGTCTCTTCGACTGTTGCCAGGAGACCGACGGTTCAGTGGCGCTCGTCATCACGAGCGCCGATCGGGCCCATGACGCGGACCGACCGGTCTTCATCGCCGCCGCGGCGGGAGCGGGGATGTTCGAGGAGGAGATCGCCAGCAACCACTACCGGCCCGACATCGAGGTGATGGACGGATCAGTGGCGCTGGCCAAACGCCTCTTCGGGGGTTTCGGGATCAGCCGACGCGACATCGACGTGGCCATGATTTACGACGCCTTCTCGCCCATCTTCCTCATGCAGATCGAGAGTCTCGGCTTTTGCGGTTTCGGTGAAGCCAAGGACTTCGTGGCCGAGGGCAACCTGGGCCCGGGCGGATCCCTGCCGTGCAATACCAACGGGGGACTGATCGGTGAGGGGTACATTCACGGCCTGAATCTGACCCTGGAGGCGGTTCGCCAGTTGCGTGGGGAGTCGGTCAACCAGGTTCAGGATCCGACGACGGCTCTCGTCTGTGCCAACCGGACCGGCGTGATCCTGCAGCGCCCCTAGGTTGGCGCGGAGCGAGATGGGAAAAGTGGAGGGGGGTATGGGCGTGGCCGATCAGGCTGAACGGGGGGCGATGCGGTTGGCCGAGCTGGTGGCGCCCGGGCACTGCGCCCTTCTCATCGTCGAGATGCAGCGGGGCGTGGTCGGCCCCGCCTCCGGGCTTCCCGAGTTGGCCGCCGCCGGCGCCGAGGTAGGTCTGATCGACCACGTGGCCCGGGTGGCCCGAGCCGCCCGGTCGAGTCGGGTCCCGGTGGTGCACTGCACCGCCGAGAACCTCCCGGGTGGATTCGGCCAGAACCACAACGCCCGCCTCTTCGCGGCAGCCCGGCGGGCCGGATTGGAGAATGCGCCCGGATCGGATTCGGTGCGGCCGGTGCCCGAGGTCGGGCCGGGCGCGGGGGACATCGTGCTGCCGCGCTACCACGGGCTGAGCCCGATGAGCGGGTCGGCGCTCGACCCGTTGCTGCGCAACAGCGGGGTCTCGACCGTGATCGTCGTCGGGGTGTCGTTGAACATCGCCATTCCCAATCTCGTCTTCGACGCCGTCAATCGGTCGTACCAGGTCGTCGTCGTGTCCGATGCCGTGGCCGGCGTTCCGCTGGCCTACGGCGCTCAAGTACTGGAGAACACCTTGTCGCTCGTCGCCACCGTCGTCACCTCAGGGGATCTGCTCGCAGCCTGGGTCTGCGCATGAGCGGATCCGACCTGACCACGCCGCCCCCTGATCGGGGTGTCATGGCGACGACGGATGCCCGATCCTTGCTCAGTCCTGAGTTCCAGCCGCTGCTCGAAGGGTTCTCCGAGGGACTGTTCGAGGCCGCGGCGCTCCCATCGTTGCGGGTGCCACTGCCCGGGCTGGGCAGCACCGAGAGGGTCGAGCGGACCGAGCACCGGGTGACGCCGGCGCCGGAGGTACCGCTGCGGGTCCACCGGCCGATCGGAGTGGCCGGCCCGCTGCCCTGCGTCTTCAGCATGCACGGTGGCGGGTTCGTCCTGGGCAGCTACGACATGGACGACCAGCGCTTCGAGGGCTGGTGCCCGGAACTGGGTGTCCTCGGGGTCTCCGTCGAGTACCGCCTCGCCCCCGAATCTCCCTACCCGGGCGCACTCGAGGACTGCTATCGGGGCATCAAGTGGGCCTACGACAACGCCCGGGAGCTCGGGATAGACCGAGCTCGAATGGGCGTGTACGGGGTGAGTGCCGGTGGGGGGTTGGCCGCCGCGCTGGCGTTGCTGGTGCGGGACCGGGGGGAGATGACGCTGGCCTTTGCGCTCCTCGAATCCCCCATGCTCGATGATCGCCAGATCACCCCGTCCAGCACGCTGGACAATCTGGCCGTGTACAACAAGCAGGCCAACGAGTTCTGCTGGCAGTGCTACCTCGGCGATGCCGCCGGCGGTCCCGAGGTGCCCTACTACGCCGCTCCGGCCCGGGCCCTGGATCTCTCCGGTCTGCCGCCCACCTTCATTTCGGTGGGGACGGTCGACGGGTTCCGCGACGAGGACGGCGACTACGGACTCCGCCTCAACCAGGCCGGGGTTCCGACCGAGCTGCATCTCTATCCGGGCGCTCCCCACGGCTTCCAGCTCTCTCCCGAGTCCGCGGTGGCCCGCCAGGCCGAGCGCGACAGCGATGAGTGGCTTCGTCGCATCCTGCGCTGAGCCGCCTCACCCATCTCCTACAGAATGGCGCCGGACTCCTTGTGGGCGATGATGGTCTCCCAGTCGAGCCCCAGCTCAAGGAGGATCTCCTCGGTGTGCTGCCCGTGCTCGGGCGCCGCCACCAGGTGGTCGGCCGTCTCGTCCATCTGGACCGGGTTGGTCACCAGGTCGTACTCGCGGCCGTCCTCGCGCTCGACCCGACCGAGGTACCCGTTGGCGATGACCTGTGCGTCGTCGACCAGCTCGCTGGCCATCTGGACGGGAGCCCAGGCGCCGGTCAAGGGGGCCAGGGCGGCGTTCCACTCGACGTAGGTCCGCGAGGCGAACACATCATCGAGCGCCTTCACGCACTCCTGGCGGTTGGCGAAGCGGCTGGCACCGTCGACGAAGCGGGGGTCGTCAACGAGGTCGGGGCGCCCGACGACGGTGCAGAATTCGGGCCAGAAGCGGTCACCCTGCAGCATCATCAGCGTGATGAAGCGGCCGTCGCTGGTCCGGTAGTTCCCGACCAGCGGGTTCGGCGTGGAACTGCGGTCGAATTTGGGCATCGGGTCCCCGCCGTAGAGGCCGGAGGCCACAATGTCGGGGGACAGCACCCACATGGCCAGGCCCAGGAGCGAGACGTCGATGACGGGGGCCACCCCGGTGCTGGCCCGCTGCAGCAGCCCGGCCGCGATGCCGCCGGCGATGGCCATGCCGCCGGCCAGGTCCCCGAAGCCGGCCCGGCCTCCGATGGGCCACTCGCTGCTGGCCGGGGTCAGCGCGTTGGCCACGCCGCCGCGCCCCCAGTACACCGACCCGTCGTAGCCCGGCTTGTTGCGGTCTCCGCCCAGCGGTCCCTGCCCTGAACCGCGGGCGTAGACGATGTTCGGGTTGACCGCCCGGATGTGCTCGACATCGATCTGCAGCTTCTGGCGCACCGAGGGCAGGAAGCTGGTGAGGAACACGTCGGAGGTCTCGGCCAGCTTGTAGAGGAGGTCGCGCCCGGCGTCCGTGCTCATGTCGAGGCCCAGGCTCCGCTTGCCCCGGTTGGGCTGTTCCATGATGTAGTTGACCGCGCCGTCCCCGCCGGGGATCAGCCCCATGGAGACGAGTCCCCGCTGGGGGTCGCCGGTTTGCGGATGCTCGACCTTGATCACATCGGCGCCCCAGTCAGCCAGGATCGCCCCGGCGGCGGGCACAAATGTCCACGCCGCCACTTCGAGGACTCGGAATCCGGACAGTGCCTTGGCCATGGTGGGTCGATCCTTTGTCGGTCGGGCCAGGTGGTGCCATCGGTGCCGCGGAGGGGCTGCCCAACGTGGGCCATCTGGTGAGTCCCGAGCAGGCTACTCAATCCGGTCAATCGCGCCGATTGCCCCGAAGGCCGCTAACGCTCCCCCGATGTCTTTGCCGCGCCGGCGACGACTGATTGCTCAGGCCTTGGCCGTGCTGTCCGCCACGGCCTTGTCCCAATCGATGACGACGGCGTTGGGGATGCTCCCGATCTTGACCGGCACGTGGGAGCCGGCAAAGAGGAAGGGGAGGGCCGACGGTGGGGTGGGATTGCCCACTTGAATCTGGTACGGGTCCTTACCGGTGGGCATCACGGTGAGGGTGTAGGCGTAGATCTCGACCCCGGCCGGGTTGCGCTTGTTGAGTGCCATCGATTCCACAATGACCGCCTGGGCCGGCTCGCCGGTGGCCAGGATCTCGGCGGCCGAGTGATCGCCGGTGCCGGCGGGCGTCGTGACCTCCGGCGGCGCCGTCTGCAGGTCCAGCGCGATGTCGGTGGGGTCGTCGGGGTTGACCCGAACGGCGATGACGGTTGACCCCGGCTGGAACTGGGGCAGTTGGATCTCGGGTACCCGCTGCTTGCAGGTGGCCTCGTAGGGGTCCTTGCCGTCGAGGCTCACCTGCACGGTGAAAATGCACGAGCGCTGGACCAAGCCGTTCCCGGACTGCAGCGTCGTGCCCGTTAGTTGCACATTGGTGATGAGGCCCTGACCCAGCAGCCCCGTGGCCAGGAGTTGCTTGTCGACGCCGCCCGTGATCTTTCGAAGGAATCCCATACGGACACCTTGGCGGACCACCGAGCCAATGGCATGAGTAGCCGCTACTTATTTTTCGGACCGACGCCGCCGCAGCCTTCTTCCTCCCGGTCGGACGGTTGACGCTCACCTGGCCTGTCCCTACACTCGATTGAAAGGTTTCAATGAGCCAGGTGAACCGGTCTCGGGGAGGGTCACCGGCACGAGGGAGGGCAGATGCGGGGTGCGCGGTGGTGAGCCGGGGCGCCGCGCCGCCCACCCTGACCCAGCCGGACCCGGACCCCTTCGCCCCCGGGCGGTGGCGAGGCCAATGGATCTGGAGCGGCGTCGAACCGCCGGCGAGCCAGGTGCGGCGGAGCGTGGCCCTGCGCCGGGTGCTCACGTTGGCGTCGGTGGCGCCCCGCGTGCCGGCCCGGATCTGTGCCGACTCGCGCTACGTGCTCTGGGTGAACGGCCGGGAGGTGGTGCGGGGCCCGGGCCGCATCCACCCCAAGCGTCGGCGTTACGACGTGGCGGACCTGGCGCCGTACCTGCAGCCGGGCGAGAACGTGGTGGCCGCGCTGGCCACCTTCTACGGCCGCCCGACCGCCTGGTGGATGCCGTCGCCGACGGTGACCGGCCAGGTCCGCTCTGGTGGTTTCCTGTTCGAAGCGGATCTGGGCGATGACGGTTGGCTGGTCTCCGACGACAGCTGGCGGGCCCGGTTCCTGGTCGGCTGGGACGATGCGCCGGGGCCGCGGGGCATGGGGGAGCGAGGCATGGAGGTGGTCGACCTGCGGTCGCTCCCCGCCGACTGGGCCGCGGCCGGCCTGGCCGACCACGACTGGCCGGCGGCCCGGACCATCCCGGCGGCCGGGCTGGGGGAAGCGGGACGGCCCGAGCCGCCCAACTATCCCCACGGCCCGTTCGGCTCACGGCCGGCGAGCTACCCCGGCGCCACCCGAATTGAACTGGCGCACTGCGGTGCTGTGTTCCGGGCCGAGCGGGTGGTGGCGGGGACGCTGATCGTGGAACTCGAAGGTCCGGCCGGGTCGGAACTGACCCTCACCTGCGCCGAGTTCCCGGGGGACGAGGTGCCGGCCAGCCCGGGCGAGCCGATCGGCTGCACCATCACGTTGGACGGCACCCGGCGCCAGTTCGAAACCTTCGACCTCTATGGCCTGCGCCAGGTGCACGTCGGTGCCGCGCCCGGGGTGACCGTGCACGCCATGAGCGTCAACGAGCGGCTCTACCCCGTGATCGGGGCGGCGGGGTTCTCGTGTTCTGATCCCCAGCTCACCACCATCTGGGCGGTCGGGCGGCGCACGGTCAGCCTCTGCTCGTACGACGCCTACGTGGACTGCCCGACCCGCGAGCAACGGGCCTGGACCGGCGACGCCGTGGTGCACCAGATGGTGGACCTGACCACCAACGGTGACTGGCGGCTGGCCCGCTGGAATCCCTTCATGGCGGCCGAGCCAATGCCCGACGGGATGCTACCCATGGCGGTGGCGGGTGACGCGACCGCGCTCGATGTCACCGTAATTCCCGACTGGGCGCTGCACTGGGTCCACTCGGTGGCCAATCTCTGGCGCTACCTGGGCGACCCGGCCGAGGTCAGCCGGTTGTTGCCGGTGGTCGAAGGCGTGCTGCGCTGGTTCGAACCGTTCCTGGACGGTGACGGCCTGCTGACCGACGTCGTCGGGTGGGTCCTCATCGACTGGGCCTCGGTCTACACCGACGGCGCCTGCGCCGCGCTGAACGGGTTGTTCGGCCGGGCCCTACTCGAGTTCGCTGCCATGGCCGAGTGGGTGGGCGACGGCGGGAGAGCCCGCTGGGCCCGGGCCCACCATCAGCGCCTGGTGGACGGATTCGAGCGCCTGTGGGATCCCGACCGCAGGCTCTACGTGGACAGCGCCGTCGGTGGCGTCCGCCGGCCCATGACCTCCCAGCACGCGCAGGCGGCGGCCCTGGTGGGCGGACTGGCCCCCGAAGGGCGGTGGCCCCGCCTGGTCGAGGTGCTGACCGACGAAGCTGACCTGGTGCACGCCAGCTTCAGCGTGCCCCACGGGGAAGCGACGCCCAACCTGGGGGTGGAGGCGGGCGGACCGTATATGCGACAGGGCCAGCCGGAGCCGTGGTGGGACGTGGCGCGCCAGGTGGTGCGGGCCCAGCCCTTCTTCCGCTACGTCATCCACGACGCGCTGGCCGATGCTGGCCGCGCCGACCTCATCCCGGCTCTCTGCCTGGACTGGACGGTCGCCCTGGAGCGCTGCCCCACTTCGTGGACCGAGACCTGGTTCGGGGGTACCGTCAGCCACGGGTGGTCCGCCACCCCGACCCGGGACCTCATGGTGCACGTGCTCGGGGTCCAACCCGCTGAGCCCGGCTTCGCCGTGGCCCGCATCAATCCGCATCTGGGCTACCTGGAGTGGGCCGAGGGGAAGGTGCCGTGCCCGGCCGGGTTGATTGAGGTGAGGGTGGAGCGGGGTGTGCTCGCCGTGACGAGTCCCATCGCGTTCCGGCACGGCCCTACGGAGTACGAAGCGGGGAGCCACCGGATCGCGTTGGCCGCACGCGCCGACTGAGGCAAACTCCCCGCATGGACATCAGGGGAGGTGCGCTCGTGACCGGGGCCAGCCGGGGCATCGGGCGGGCGATCGCGCTCGAGCTGGCCCATCGTGGCTTCGACACGGTGGCCACCATGCGAGATCCCGATGATGGCGCCGACCTGGCGTCGTTGACGTCGGGGCGCCTGAGCGTGCGTCACCTCGACGTCACCGACCCGAGTTCGTACGACCTACCGGGCGACTTGCGCGTGCTGGTGAACAACGCCGGCATCGATACGGACTACCTGCCGGTCGAGCACGGTGATCTTGACGACTGGCGGTCCCTCTTCGAGACCAACGTCCTGGGCGTCGTGGGCCTGACCAAGGCGGCCATCGCGACGTTGCGGGCGAACCAGCCGTCGGTGATCTGCAATGTCACCTCGTCGTCCATCCTGGCCCACGTGCCCTTCTACTCGGCCTACCGCGCCACCAAGGCCGCCGTGTCGGCCTTCGGCGACAGCCTTCGCGTCGAAGTGGCCTCGTCGGGGATCCGCGTGGTCGAGATCCTCCCGGGTCCGATCAACACCGACATGTTCCGGCTCAGCACGGGAGAGCAGGCGGCGGGCCGGTTCGAGCGCTACCGGGCTTTGGCCGAGGAAGCCAACCGGCTGCGCCAGGAGCACGCGGATCCCCAGGTCGCCGATCCGGCGGAAGCGGCCGTGCTGATCGTGAATGCCATCGTCAGCGACACCGGGCCCATGCGCTACGGCTGCGACCCGCTTTCGGTCGGGCTGCTCGAGCTGTGGCGCCAGTGTGACGATGAGACCGTCTTCGCGCTGACCGGCCAGTCCCTGCTCGACCAGGTCGCCGCCCGGGAGACCTGACCGCGCCGGGCTCGGTGCTGCCCCTACCGGGAACTGGCCTCGCGGGAACTGGCCGCGCCCAACGGATCCCGGTCCGCACGGCTGGCATCGTCGCGGTCGGTCGAGATTGACAGGGCCTGCCATTGCGCATCGGACGCGGCCCGCGCCGCGGCCGCCGCGGTGGCGTAGGCGTAGGCCTCACTGCCCAGGATCAGGCGCAGCGGCGGATCGTCCATGTCGGCCACCTGCAGCACGACCTGGGCCACCTTGGCCGGGTCGCCCAGGGCCGGGGCGTCGTTGTCGTGCATCCGGGCCATGACCCCCACCGTGGCCTGATACGGCGGGCTGACCGGCAGCACCCGCATGGAGGATCCGGACCAGTCGGTCTGCATGCCACCGGGCTCGAGGACGGTGACCCGGATCCCGAGCGGGCCGACCTCCCGGGCCAGGACTTCGGAGAACCCGCCGACGGCCCACTTGGCGGCCTGGTACGCCGACAGGCCGGCCGTGGCCAGGCGACCGCCGATGGAGGAGACCTGAATTATGTGGCCGCCGCCCTGCTGGCGCAGTACCGGCAACGCGGCCTTGGTGACGTTGATCACGCCGAAGAGGTTGGTGTCGATCTGCCGGCGGAAGTCCGCCAGCGTGAAGTCCTCGACCGAGCCCAGATCGGCGTACCCGGCGTTGTTGACCACGACGTCGAGTTGACCGAAGGCAGCGACGGCGGCCGCCACGGCGGCCTCGGTCCCGGCCGGGTCCGTCACATCGAGCGCCAGCGGGAGGATGCGATCGCCGTAGCGGTCCACCAGGTCAGCCAGGGACTCGGGACTCCGGGCGGTGGCGACCAGTCGGTGGCCGCCGGCCAGGGTGGCTTCGGCAATGTGGCGGCCCAGGCCGCGGGAACTTCCGGTCAGTAAGAAGACCTTGGACATGTGATCCATCTCCCTTCGACGCCGCGAGCGGGTGGATTGGGGGACCCGGCGTCTCGTCAAGTTAACACAACACTGTTGTAATAACAAGAGAACGATGTTGTGTTATGTAGGATGGGGGCCATGAGCGCCGGGGACACCACCTTCCAACGGGCCCGACGTCCCGAGCACAAGGAGCAGCGGCGCCAGGCCATCCTCGAGGCCGCCGCCCGGCTGGCCGGGCGCCAGGGCGTCCGCCGGGTGAGCCTGACCGACATCGCCGACCAGGTCGGCATCCACAAGTCGGCACTGTTGCGGTACTTCGAGACGCGCGAGGAGATCTTCCTCGAACTCACGGCCGGGTCCTGGCGCGAATGGGCTGCCGCCGTGCGGGTCGAGCTGGGCGCGCCCGCGGCCGCGCCCGGTGCGGCCGGAGCGGCCGGGGTCGTGGCTGACGTGATGGCCCGCAGTTTCGCTGACCGTCCCCTGCTCTGCGACCTCATCCCCCACACCGCGCTGAACCTCGAGCGCAACGTCTCGGTGGATGCCGTGCGCCGGTACAAGTTGACGTCACTGGGCGCCATCGGCGAGGTGACCGACGCGGTGCACGGGGTCCTCCCGCACCTCACCGTTGACGAGTGCGGTGAGTTCGTCCGGACGTTGGCCAGCCTGGCCGGCGCTCTGTGGCAGATCGCCAACCCGCCTCCGCCCTTGGCCGAGCTGTACCGATCGGACCCGGCCTTCGCCTCGGCCTGCGTGGACCTGGGCCCGCACTTGCAGCGGACGGCCGCCGTGGTGCTGGCCGGTCTGGTGCCGAGCCGCACCCCGGATTGAACGCCCCGCCTGCTCGGGGAACGCCCGGCACCCGATAGACCGGGACCTGAGCGAGCGACGCCAGCGAAAGGAACGTGACGAGCATGAGCGAGCAACGCCCGGCAGACGACTCGGGAACCTTCGATCTCGGGGGTGACCTCACCATCAACCGACTCGGCTACGGCGCCATGCAGCTGACCGGGCCCGGGATCTGGGGCGACCCCGGCGACCCCGACGAAGCGGTTCGCGTCCTGCGCCGGGCCGTAGAGCTCGGCGTCAACTTCATCGACACCGCGGACTCCTACGGGCCGTTCGTCTCGGAGCTCCTGATCAAGCAGGCCCTCCATCCCTACCCCGCGGACCTGGTCATCGCCACCAAGGCCGGGCTGACCCGGGCCGGGCCGGGCGACTGGCGTCCCGTCGGTCGGCCCGAGTACCTGCGCCAGCAGACCGAGCTCAGCCTGCGCCATCTCGGCCTGGAGCGCATCGACCTATTCCAGCTCCACCGGATCGACCCCAAGGTCCCGCTGGCCGATCAGGTCGGCGAGCTGTCCCTGCTGCAGAGCGAGGGGAAGATCCGGCACATCGGGCTCTCCGAGGTCAGCGTCAATGAGCTGAAGGAAGCCCAGAAGACCAGCACCATCGTCTCGGTCCAGAACCTCTTCAACCTGGCCGATCGAAGCGCCGAGCCGCTGCTGGACCACGTCGAGAACGAGGGCATCGCCTTCATCCCGTGGTTCCCACTGGCCACCGGAGCACTGGCCGACGCCGGCGGCCCGCTGCAGGAGATGGCGACCCGCCTCTCGGCCACCGGGGCCCAGCTGGCCCTGGCCTGGCTCCTGGCCCGCTCGCCGGTGATGCTGCCCATCCCCGGTACCTCGACCGTGGCCCACCTGGAGGACAACCTCGCCGGTGCCACCATCACCCTCTCCGAGGAGGACATGAAGGCTCTGTCGGCGGCGACCGACTAGGCGGCCCGGTGGTGCGGGCGCCGTCCGTCGGGCGCCCTACTCGCCGGACGGGCCGGGAAACACGTCGGTCTCGGATTTGTGCCACACCGGACTGTCACCGGCCGTCTCGACGTTGAACCCGTACTCGTAGACCAGGCTGCCGCCGAAGGTGGCGCCGGTCGAGACCAGGGCGGCGATCACCAGCGAGAGCACCATGACGCCGACCGGCGCCACCAGGGCGGTGTGGTAGTCGTTCAGGCGCCACACGATGTCACCCAGGGCCAGCACGGTGACGGTGAGCATCAGGGTGGCGTGGGTGTTGATGGTGCGCCGAGCCTGCGTTCCCGCTTCCGAGGACTTCCAGGCGTCCATCAAGCCGGTCAGCGCGGCAAGCACCGACACGGCGGCGCCCCCGAGGAAGACGAAGGTGCCGGCGTGCCACACCTCCCGGGCCCAGTGGTGGTTCCGGCCGGCGGCAAAGGAGATCACATCGAAGGCGGCGCCGAAGAGATAGGCGGTGATGGGCACGTCGGTCAGGGGAGGATGCAAGGGCTTGCCGGACCAGCCGCGCAGGCCCTTGAACGTGCGCCCCTTGAGCGTCAGCGTCGGTCGGATCGAGAATTTCCTCATCATCTCCATTGTCATGGACGTCACTTCCGACTTCAATCGGTCAGAGGTGGTTCGTGTCACCCGTTCGATCCCGCTCCTGACTGCAACGGACGTGTCCGCCTTGGCGGCCGCCGGGCGCCAGGTTCACGGTATTTTTCTGGTGAACGGCAGCCGATTGGGAACATCCGCCTGCGGCGGGAGGTTGAAACCTGGAGGGAGTGCGGTCGGTGCCGTGCTGTCGGTGCCACCATGAGCCCCGACTCCCGGTTCGCGGAAACTGATCAGTGAGGCACACTTTCTTTCATGACCGACGTACTCAGCACTGACGACGGCACCTTGAGCACGCCGAACGGGCGCCGGGTCCCGGACTGGGTGATCCTGCTCATCGCCTGCGTGGCCCAGTTCATGGTCGTGCTCGATGTGTCGATCGTCAACGTGGCCCTCCCGTCGATCGGGCGCGACCTGCACTACAGCCCGACCGGCCTGCAATGGGTGGTCAATGCCTACGTCCTGACCTTCGCCGGCTTCCTGCTGCTGGGCGGGCGGGCCGCCGACCTCTTCGGTCGCCGCCGGGTCTACCTGTTCGGCCTGGGGCTGTTCACCGTGGCCAGCCTGGTCGGTGGCATCGCCCAGAACTCCGCCTGGCTCACCACGGCGCGGGCCGTGCAGGGCATCGGCGGCGCCTTCCTTTCGCCGGCCACGCTCACCATCATCGTCACCACCTTCACCGGGGCGCGCATGGCCAAAGCGCTCGGCATCTGGAGCGCGGTGGCCGGGGCGGGCGGCGCGGCCGGCTCGATCCTCGGCGGTGTCCTCACCGCCGAGATCTCCTGGCGCTGGGTCCTCTTCGTCAACATCCCCATTGGCGTGGCGGCCACGGTGGCGGCGTTGGTCTTCCTGACCGAGGCCAAGCGGCAGCCGGGCGGGGCCCAGCGGCCCAAGCTTGACGTGGGCGGGGCCATCACGGTGACGGCGGGACTCGGGGCGCTGATCTACGCCATCGTGGGCACCGACACCCACGCCTGGGGTTCGGCGTACACCCTGTCGATCCTGGGCGTGGCGGTGGTCCTGCTGGCCATCTTCGCCTTCATCCAGTTCAAAGTGGCATCCTCCCCACTCGTGCCCTTCCGGCTCTTCCGCTCGCGGTCGGTGAGTGGCGCCAACCTGGTGATGTTCCTGGTGGGCGCCGCCTTTTTCTCCATGTGGTACTTCCTGTCCCTGTACCTGCAGAACGTGCTCGGCTACGGCGCGCTCAAGGCCGGCCTGGCCTTCTTCCCCATGGCGGTCGCCATCATCATCGGGGCCCAGGTCAGTGCCCGCCTGCTGCCCAAGGTGGGCGTGCGACCGCTCCTCCTGGTCGGGACCGTCCTCGTCACCGTCGGCTTCGCCTGGCTCACCCAGATCCACGTCAACAGCGGCTACTGGGACCACGTGTTCGGCCCGGGCTCCATCGTCTCGCTGGCCATCGGCGTGCTCTTCACCCCGCTCGCCTCTGCGGCCACCTCGGGCGTCCATTTCACCGAAGCCGGCCTGGCCTCGGGCGTGCTGAACACGGCCCGCCAGATGGGGGGCTCCATTGGCCTGGCCGCCCTCGCCACGGTCGCCATCGACCACACTCACGCGTTGCTGGGCGCTGTCCACGGCTCGGTGGCCGCGCCGGTGGCTTTGACCTCGGGCTATGCGCGTGCCTTCACGGTCGCCGCCGTCTTCGGCGTGGCCGCCTTCGCGGCCTCGTTCATTGTGCCGTCCATGAGAGCCAAGACGGCCCCTTCCGAGGGGGAGGAGACGTCCGAAGCCGTGGTCGACGGCGAGGAGGGGGCCTTGCCGGTCCTAAATTCCGGATCGGCCCCGGCCACCTGGCGTCCCGAACCGGCCTAGGCGATGACGGACAGCGCCAGCGCCGGCCCGCCCTCGCTCGAGACCTCTGCCCTGCTGCGGCGGTTGGACGACGCCCACCTGTGGGACCTCGAAGTCACCGAGGTGGTGGCCCTGAGCCCGACCATGCGCCGCCTCCGCTTGACCGCGCCCGGGCTGGCCGAGCTGACGTACCAAAGTGGCCAGGACCTGATGCTGGCCGTACCGGGGCCTGAGCGCACGTCCTTCCGGCGCCGCTACACCATTCGATCGTTCGATGCGACGGCGCCGACGATCGATATCGACGTGGTGCTGCACGGCGATGGGCCGGGGGCCGCCTGGGCCGGCTCCGTGCAACCCGGCGGGCGCATCGAGGCCATCGGCCCCCGGGGCAAGGTCGTCATCGAGGCGAACGCCGACTGGCACCTCTTCGCCGGCGACGATTCGGCCGTGCCGGCCAGCCTGGCCATGGCGGAATCGCTCCCCGATCCGGAACGAGCGATCGTGGTGCTCGAGGTCGACCAGGTGGCCGACGAGCAGCCGGCCCGCCGGGCTGACGGGCGACCGGTCCCGGTGACCTGGTTGCACCGGGGGGCCACCGATCCGGCCTCGGCGGCCAAGCTCATCGCCGCGCTGCACGCGGTGCCGCTGCCGGCCGGGCGCGGCCACGCCTACCTGGCCGGCGAGCTCGGCGTGGTGGCCCAACTACGGAGCGTGCTCCTCGAACGCGGCCTGGCCGCCGAGCAGATCTCGGCCAAGCCCTACTGGCGCGCCGGCCGGGCCAATGCCGCCCACGGCGAACCCGATCGTCCCTAGGGCTGTCCGGGCCGGAGTTCCACAAACAGCCCCACGGCGTCGGCCACCAAGGTCGCCCCATTGGTCAGCCGAGCGCTGACCCACCGCTTGCGGCCTTCGACCCGGTCCACCGAGGCGTCCACGTTGAGCATGACCCCGATCGGCGTGATGCTCCGGTAGTTGACGGTCAGAAAGGCGGTGCGGGACACCGGTCGGTTGCCTGAGTTGGCCACCCGGCCCATCACCTCGTCGAAGAGCAGGGGCAAGGTGCCACCGTGGGCGGCGCCGTTTCCGCCCAGATGGAACGGGCGAAACTCCGCCCGCCCGGCAATGCGATCGTCGGCGGCCTCCCCGAGGACGAAGGGGACCAGCAGCGGGTTGCCCCGCCCCGGGAGGTCGGTCCGGGTGCCGGCCGGCTGTTCCCGTTCCGGTGCGGCCCAGGGGGCCAGGAGGTCGACGGCGGCACCGGCTAGCGCCGTCATTTCGTCCCAGACCTCGTCGGGCGGGTTGGTGCCCACGACGCTGTCCTGCAGCGTGCGGAACAGAGCAACGAACCGGCTGTAGGGCTCCCCGCCCCGCCCGGTGTCGACCACGACATTGGCGAAGGGGTCGATGGGCGGGTCGCCCGCGGTGGGGCGGTCACTGGGTGGGGAGCCGGCCATGGGCCAAGACGGTACTGGCCGGCCGACCATGGGGGACTCAATAGTTAACTTGACAGCTAAATAACCAATTGGTAAAGTAACTCTATGGAGCAACGCCTCGACGCCACGTTCACCGCCTTGGCCGACCCGACCCGCCGGGCCATCGTCGCTCGCTTGGCTGAATCCGACGCCACGGTCAACGAACTGGCGGCGCCGTTCAACATGACGCTGCCCGGTGTCTCCAAGCACCTCAAGGTGCTGGAGCGGTGCGGCCTCATCACGCGTTCCCGGCGGGCCCAGTTCCGACCCTGCCATCTCGAACGCGAAGCGCTCGATGCGGCGGTCGACTGGATCGAGGAGAGCCGGCGGGTCTGGACCGAACGGTTCGACAAGCTCGACGACTACCTGCGCGACGTCCAGCGTCCCCCGTCACCGGAGAAGGAGAGGCACGTGCCATGAGCGAGCTGTCCGATGAAACAGACGACCTCGTTTTCACCCGTGTCTTCGAAGCACCACGCCGCCTGGTCTTCCGCTGCATGATCGAGCCGGATCGACTCACCCACTTCTGGGGACCGTTGGGCATGAGCACACCGTTGCCGGGGATCAAGGTCGACCCCAGACCGGGCGGGATCTTCGAGACCGTCATGGTGAACGACGCCGATGGCAGCCAGTACGTCATGCGCGCCGTCTACGTCGAGATCACCGAACCGGAGCGCCTGGTGTGGACCGACTCCGACAGCGGGGTCACCACCACGTCGACCTTCTCGGAACTCGGGGACGCCCGGACCGAGGTGCAGATCCGTCAGTCCAACGTGCCCGAGGCTTTTCGCAGTCCGGAAGCGCAAGCCGGCTTCACGACGTCGCTCGACCGCTTGGCCCAGTATCTGGCCACTCTGTCCGGCGAAGGACAATGAGCGGCTCCACCACGGCCGAGGCCGCCCTACGGGACTCCATCGGCGCCGAACGCCGAGCGCTGGCCGAGGCGCTGGCGGGACTGCCGGCCGCCGCCTGGGACACTCCCTCGCTGTGCGCCGGCTGGCGGGTCCGCGAGGTCGTCGCGCACATGACGATGCCGTTCCGCTATTCGACGGCTCGCTTCATCAGAGAGATGGTGCGGGACCGGGGCCGGTTCAACCGCATGGCCGACCGGTGCGCCCGTCGCGACGCGGCCGGACCGCCGGAGGAGCTACTGATGTCGCTGGCGAACAACGCGGACCACCCGTGGAAGCCGCCCGGCGGTGGTTTTGAGGGCGCCCTGGTCCACGACGTGATCCATAGCCTCGACGTCATGGTCCCGCTGGGACTGGAGCGGCGGGTGCCCGCGGACCGGATCCGCCTGGTCCTGCAGGCCGTCACCCGGCCGAAGACGCTCAAGCACTTCGGGGCCGATCTGGCCGGGTCGGAGTTGCGGGCCGACGACCTCGATTGGTCGTTCGGGTCAGGCAGGTTGGTGGTGGGTTCAGCCCAGGATCTCGCCCTGATCCTCAGTGGCCGGACGTTGCCCGCCGGGCGGGTGGTCTCTCCCGTGACGGAGTAGAGGAATTGACCGCAGCCACCGGGCCACCGGGCCGAGGCCAGCTGTCAGCGTCAGGCGATTGCCACCAAACTACGCGCCACTCGGGTCCGGGGCCCCGGCTCCCGGGTCCGCCGCCTCCGGTGCCGCGGCCGGTGGCCCGGTATCAGGCGTCTCCCCGGTGTCGACCAGCTTCTGGGCCACCTCGCGCAGCTTGATGTTGAGGTACTGGGAGCCTCGGCGCAGAATGTGGAACGCCTGATCGGCTGAGATGCGTTCCCGCTCCATCAGGATCCCCTGAGCCTGACCGATGACCTCCCGGCTGCTGAGGGCGGAATGGAGGTTGTCGAGCTGGTGTCCCTCATCCTCGTGGGAACGGGCGGCCGAGAGGGCCAGGCCGGCCAGTGTGCCCAGGATCACCCCCTTGGCCCGGTCAATGGCACTGAAGGCGGCCGGGTAGCGGGCGTAGAGGTTGAGGGCCCCGCTGTTGCCGTCGGTTACCAGCGGGAGGGCCAACGCGCTACGCAGTCCCTTGGCCGCCGCCAGGGGCCCGAACTGGGGCCACCGGGCGTCCAATTCGAGGTCCTCGGCGTAGAAGATGGCCCGCTGGGCGATGGCATCGAGACAGGGGCCTTCCCCGCTCTCATGCTGCAGGGTATCGACCTCGTCGACGAGCGGATCGGTGAGAACCGGCGTGGTGATCACGTCCCCATCGGCCAGAAACAGCCCGGCGAAGTCACAACCATCGATGGTGGCCACCGCCATCGCCACCACCTGGACCAGGGTGTCGGTGACATTCCCAGCCGAGAAGAGGATCCGGGCCGTTTCGGAGAAGTTGTCGGTGATCTCCGAGAAAGCCCTCGTGCTGACGGTATTTCCGCCGTCTGGTGCATCCATGCCGTGCTCCGTGCTCGTCTTTCGCTATCAGTATCGCATCCGATATTAGGCAAATCGCACGAATTGAGGTGAACGCCCCGGGTGTAGTCTGCGACCCTACCTTCTACAGCGAGGGTTCGGAAGGGTGCGCTCAGGCCGCCCGCTGCAACCCGGAGGCGACGACTTCGTGTCGAGTCCCTTATCGCAATCATGAGAAGGCGCTCCGGTGCAACGGCGGTAACCGTGAGCTCAGTGTGACCGTGCCTTCTGGTCGGTCCAATTTCGGTGTCGGGGCCAGGAGGGAAGGGGATGACGCCCTCGTGGCCGTGCAGGGGGAGGTCGACGTTTTCACCGCCCCTGAGTTCGAGCGAGCGCTCGAGGGTGCCATTGACGGCGCACCGGCGTCCCTGACGGTGGATCTGGCCGACCTCGAGTTCATCGGCTCGAACGGGTTGGCCGTCATCGCCCGCGCCGCCAGCCGGCTGGCTCGAACGGGGGGCCGGCTTACCCTCCGTTCCCCTTCCGCCTTCGTCCTGCGTCTCCTCGCCATCGCCGGCATGAGCGAGCTGGCTTCGGGGCAGCCCACCCACCCTCGACCGGCCGCGCTGGGCTCGGAGCAGGACTACTCCGCAACCGACGCGGCAATGAGTGCCGGCGTCATGGATCCCAACCGACTACTCCGGACTCCGGCGCTGCCTCCGGTGGACGACGTGATCGACGGCGCTCTGCGCCTGGTGGTGGCGTTGGCCCAGGTCACGGTGGGCGGCGCCGACGGCGTCAGCGTGTCCCTGCAACGGCACGGGCAGTTGGCCACGGTGGCGGCCAGCGATCAGACGATCTCGGACATGGACGCCATCCAGTACGACACCGGGGAGGGCCCCTGCATCGATGCCTCGGTCGAGGGCCGCTGGTTTCACGCCGAATCCCTCTCCAGCGAGACCCGGTGGCCCTCCTTCACCCCGCGCGCCCATGCGCTGGGCATCAACGCCATCCTGTCGTCGCCCCTGCGGGCCGGCGATCGACCGATCGGGGCCATCAACATCTACTCCCGTTCGGTGGCCGCCTTCGCCCCGGAGGACCAGAGACTGGCGGCGGTGTTCGCCGCCGAGGCCTCGCTCGTCCTCAACACCGCCGGGCTCGATGTCACCGACACCGTGCGGGCCAACCGGTTCCAGCGAGCGCTGCGCACGCGCCGTGTCATCGCCCAGGCCCAGGGCGTCATCATGGAGCGCGACGGCGTGGCTGAGAATGAGGCCTACGCCGCTCTGCGCCGCTTCTCGCTCGAGGGGGGGGTGCCGCTGTACGACTGCGCCCTCGGCATCGTGGCCTCCACCCTTTTGACCGGTCCGGACGCCGATGCGAGCCACCATGACTGAGCAACCGGCCGACGTGCTCGACCACTTCCGCCAGAGCGCAGAGCTCTCGCACGGCGAACTGTGGTTCCGCTACTTCGGCCTGGGCGGCATGAGCACGGGGATAGAGCTTGAGGCCTTCCTCTACGGCATCCTCGAGCCCACCACCCATGACCACGACGTCATCGCGCAGGCCCTCAATGAGCGCTTCGTCGAGCTGGGCGGCAACCACCCGGTGCCCTACCTGGAGGACGGAGATAGCAGCAGCAGCGCATAGGCAGCCCAGGGCTCAGGCGTACCCGGCCATGATGTGCTCCACCCACCACGACGGCGCGGCGTTCGTCAGCGTCTGCAGGTCCCAGTAGTCCCACCACCGCATGATGGTGCCGTCGCGCAGCTCTTGCACGGAGACGAAGGGCAGCGTCACCTGCTCGCCCGTGTGCCAGTGCCAGGTCTCGGCGTGCTCGGTGATCACGGTGTCGCCTTCGGCCACCATCAGCCGCAGCTCGTGCTCGTAGGCCGAAATGCGCTCCAGGCCCAGACGCAGCCGGGCCACGATGAGCCGGGGTCCCCGGGCCACGTCGTCGGCCGGCGAGGGCACGTCGGTGTACTCGCTCTCCGCGCCGAAGAATTGGGCGATCCGGTCCCAGTCGCGGTCATATAGGGCGAGCCAGAACGCCTGCACCCGGTCCTTGTTGGTCTGGGCCGTCACGGTTGCTCCTTGCCTCGCTCCCGGGTTGGGCCCATGTTCGCACGGCTGAGCCGATCCGTACCGGGGCCGCTACGGTTTCGACGAGATGGAAGCCCACTACGCCACCATTTGGGAAGGGATAGCCGACGCCGTCCCCGAAGCAGAGGCGCTGGTGCAAGGAGAGGTGCGGCGCACCTGGGCCGAGTTCGACCAGCGCTCGGCCCGACTGGCCGGGGCACTGGTGGCGGCCGGGCTGGGCCGCGGCGCCAAAGTGGGCCAGTTCCTCTACAACTCGCCCGAGTTCATGGAGACGTATTTTGCCGCCCTGAAGATCAGGGCGGTGCCGTTCAACGTCAATTACCGCTACCTGGACGAGGAGCTCTTCTACCTACTCGACAACGCCGAGGCGGAGGCGATCGTCTTCCACTCCAGCCTGGGCGAACGGATGGCAGCGGTGATCGACCGCCTGCCCGGGTTGAAACTGGTGGTGGAGGTCGATGATGGTGGCGGGCACCTGGCCCGCAGCGCCCGCTACGAGGAGCTGATCGGGCGGTCGGCGCCGGCGCCCCGGATGGAGCGCAGCCCTGACGACATCACCATGATCTACACCGGCGGCACCACCGGCATGCCCAAAAGGGTGATGTCGAGGATCGGCACCGCCGCCGGTGAGCTGTTGACCACGGCGCCGTCCATGTTCGGCGAGCGGGCGGCCGAGACGCCGGAGGACGCTGTCGCCCTGGCCGTGCGCACGGTGGGCGAAGGTCGCCAGTTCGTGACCATTCCGGCCCCGCCCCTCATGCACAACACCGCTCTCGGGGTCGGGGCCAATCCCACCCTCCTCTTCGGGGGCCGGGTGGTGTTGCTCAACGGCCGCCGATTCGACACGGCCGAACTGTGGGACGTGGCCCAGCGGGAGCGGGCCACCACCATCATCGTGGTGGGCGACGCCTTCGCCCGGCCCATGCTCAAGGAGCTGGACGACCACCCCGGTCGTGATCTCACCTCGGTCACCCTGATTGCCTCCTCGGGTGCCATGTTCTCCAGCGAGGTGAAGGACGGCCTCATCCGCCACCTGCCCCAGGTCCTGATCCTCGACCTCATCGCGGCCAGCGAGGGCTCCATGGGTCTCTCCCTGGCCAGCAAGGACCGGCCGGCCGACACCGGCAAGTTCCGTCCCTGGCCCGGCGTCATTGTGGTGGCCGAAGACGGCCACGTCGTCACTGCCGGTAGCACCGAGGTGGGGATGGTGGCGTTGCCCGGAGGGGCGTTGGGCTATTTCAAGGACGAGGCCAAGACGGCGGCCACCTTCCGGGTCATCGACGGTCAGCGCTACACCGTGCCCGGTGACTTCGCCACCGTCGATGCCGACGGATCCCTCACCCTCCTCGGCCGCGGCTCGCAGTCCATCAACACGGCCGGGGAGAAGGTCTTCCCCGAGGAGGTGGAGGAGGTGATCAAGACCAATCCGGCGGTGGAGGACTGCCTGGTCTTCGGCGTCCCCGACGAGCGCTTCGGCCAGCGCGTGGTGGCGGTGGCGTCCCTGGTCTCCGGGGCCGAGCTGACCAGTGGCGACGAGCTGATCGCCGCGGTGCGGTCGCGCCTCGCCTCGTACAAGCTGCCCCGTCGCATCATCATCATGGCCGAGGTGCCGCGGATCCCTTCGGGTAAAGCTGACTACCCCGAAGCCCTGCGGCTCTTCAATGCCGCCGCCGCCGAGGCCGACAGGGGCGCGGTCACTTCCTAGGGGCGTGGCTGCGTGATCAGAAGCCGGCCATGCCCACGATCGGCTTGTTGAGGTGCTGTCCGCCCTCCGAGCCCAGGTAGGCGGCGTCCCCGAAGTCGAAGATGCCCCCATCGGCAGCCACGAAGCGGTAACCGTTGCCGGTCGGGGTGGCTTCCATGCCAACCACCGGTTGGTCGAGGTGGATGGCGCCGGTGGACCCGTGGAAGGTGGCGTCCCCGAAGGAGAAGACGCCGCCGTCGGAGGCCACCAGCCAGTAGCCCCCACCATCGGTGGTGGCGGCCATGCCCACGATGGGCTTGTTGAGGACGATGTTGCCGGTGGAGCCGTGGAACTTGGCGTCCCCGAAGGAGAAGATGCCGCCGTCGGAGGCCACTAGCCAGTACCCCCCGCCGTCCGGGGTGGCGGCCATGCCCACGATCGGTTTGTTCAGATGGATGTTGCCGGTGGCGCCGTCGAACTTGGCGTCGCCGAAGGCGAAGATGCCGCCGTCGGAGGCCACCAGCCAGTACCCCCCGCCGTCCGGGGTGGCGGCCATGCCCACGATCGGCGCGTTGAGGTGGATGCTGCCGGTGGAGCCGAAGAATTTGGCGTCGCCGAAGGCGAAGATGCCGCCGTCGGTCGCCACCTCCCAGTAGCCACCGGCGTCGTGGGTCACCGCCATCCCGACCACCGGTTTGTTGAGGGTGATGGAACCGGTCGAGCCGCAGAACGGCATGTTGCCGAAGGTGAAGATCCCGCCGTCCGAGGCTGATTCGTAGTAGCCGTTCGGTGAGCCGGCCGGCGCGTTGCAGGGGACCTGAATGTTCTGCGCCGTACCGGCGTCGCCGGTCAGCTGCGGGTCATGGTGGAACTGCGGCCACGCCCCGGGTTCATTGACCACCGAGCCGTTGGAGCGGGCGATCTCGTAGTGGTAGATGAAGCTTCCCGAGGACTGGTAGCCGGCCAGGGTGATGCCGATGGTCCCATTGGGGTCCTCGGTGACCAGCGGCGAGTTCTGGAATCCGGTCCCGCTGGCCAGCGTGGTGACGATGGACCCGGTCTTGCCGTCGAGCACCACGACGCCGTTGGTGGTCGGGGCCAGGACGTCCTGGGAGCCCGTACCCAGATCGGCCGTCACCACCGAGCCGATGACCTGGCCCACGGTGGTCTTCCACAGGGTGCCGCCGTTGGCGCCGTTGAGGGCATAGACCGAACCCGTCGAGCCGGTGTTGGTGCCCTCGACGACCTGCAGCTGTCCGTTCCCGAGCACGTCGGCCAGGGCGGGGCTACTGGTCGTGCTCCCGTCCAGGGTGGCGGACCAGGCCAGATTGCAGTGGCTGTCCACCGCGATGACCTTGTCGGTGTCGGAGCTGTGATAGGTCGCACCGGTGCCGAAGGCGATCCCCACCTGGGGTGAGCTCCCGAAGAACTCGCCGACCGCGGGCGAGGACTGCACGGTCTCGTTGGAGTTGAACTGGCAGACCAAGCCGCCGTTGGGCTCGGCCTGCCCCGCGTTCCCGGTCGGGCTGAGTATGCGCAGGTGGCCGCCGTTCTGATACGTCTGGCCGAAGGCGAGGCCGGCCGAGGAGTCACCGCCTTCGACGATCTCGGTCTGCCCGCTGCTGTAGAGATCGGCCAGGGCCGGAGTGGTGAAGTTGCTGTCGGCCTGGAACCACGGGAAGCCGCCCAGCACCGATCCGTTGCTGGCGTTGAGGGCATCCTGCTCCTGCCCGAGCGATCCGGCGGTCACGTCGGTGCTTCCCTGCAACGAGCCGACGGCGAGGGAGGCCTGCACCCCGTTGTGCGCAGTGGGATCGCTCGACGGGTTCGTCTCCTGGGTGAACCACTGGTCCCCGCCCGAAGGGCTGATGGCCTGGTAGCCGCCCACCGTCGGGTTGGCGGCGTCCCCGCTGCCGACATAGACCGAGTCAAGCGGACTGCCCGCCGTGACCGCGGCCACCGATGGGCTTGAGTTCACCGGAGCGCCGGCCTGGTAGGTCCACACCGGGGCCCCGGTGGCCAGGTCGTAGCTGTAGACAGTGCCGGCCTGATCGCCCACGACGACCGCCGGCCCGCCCCCCAACTGGGCCACGTTGGGCGAGGAGAAGACAATCTGGTTCGGCGCATCGGCGAGCGGGCCCACGGTCCAGATCGGGCTGCCGAAATCGATGGACGCCGCGCCGACCGCCCCTACGGCGTCGGCCCGGGCGGCGCCGGCCGGCACGCCGGCCAGGGCACCGAAGGCGGACGTGAGACCGAGGGTGAGCAGACCCACCACTCCTACCGCCGCCGGACGAGCAAGCCTGGCCCGCGTCCACCCGGTTCGTTCCCTCATCGGTTCGCTCATCGGCCCTGTTGCCCCCTCTTCTGACGCGACCAGCCAAGACCTACCCACTCGCACTAGTAGGCAAACGGCGCGCCGACACTGGGCCTCGGCGTAGGCCATAAGGCGCCTGAGCGCCGGACGCGGCATGATGCACGCGACCTACCCGAACCGGGCCGCGCCCGGACCTGTGTTTAAGGATCAGTGACGTGGCGCTCCCTCCTGCTATTGAAATCGCCCGCCAGGCCTCCATGCTGCCGATCGAGGAGATCGGGGCCCAGATGGGCCTGCCTCCCGAGCTGCTCGAGCACTACGGCGCCCACGTGGCCAAGATCGACCTGCGTGCCGTCGAGGCGCTGGCCGACCGACCGACCGCCAAGTACATCGTGGTGACCGCCATCACGCCCACCCCGCTGGGCGAGGGCAAGACCACCACCACCGTCGGGCTGGGCCAGGCCCTGGCGTGCATCGGGAAGCAGGCGACGATCGCGCTGCGGCAGGCGTCCATGGGGCCGACCTTCGGCATCAAGGGTGGGGCGGCCGGCGGCGGCTACAGCCAGGTGGTGCCGTTCGAGAACCTCAACCTGCACCTGACCGGGGACCTCCACGCGGTGACGGCGGCCAACAACCTGCTGGCGGCGATGGTCGACAACCACCTGCAGCACGGCAACGCGCTCGGGATCGATCCGCACGACATCACCTGGCGCCGGGTGGTCGATGTCAACGACCGATCACTGCGGTCCATCGTGACCGGCCTGGGCGGTCGGGAGGACGGGACACCGCGCCACACCGGCTTCGACATCACCGCGGCATCCGAAGTCATGGCCATCCTCGCCCTGGCCACCTCGCTGCAGGACATGCGGGCCCGCTTCGGGCGCATCGTGGTCGGCTACACCGCGGCAGGCGATCCGGTGACGGCCGAACAGCTCAAGGCAGCCGGCGCCATGACGGTCATCATGCGCGACGCCATTAAGCCCAACCTGCTCCAGACCTTGGAGAACACGCCCGTGCTGGTCCATGCCGGCCCTTTCGGCAATATCGCCCACGGAAACTCCTCGGTGGTGGCCGATCTGATCGGTATTCACAGCGGCGAGTACCTGGTCACCGAAGCGGGTTTCGGCTCGGACATGGGCGCCGAGCGCTTCTTCAACATCAAGTGCCGCACGTCGGGGCTGGTGCCCGACGCCGCGGTAGTCGTGGCGACGGTGCGGGCCCTCAAACTCCACTCGGGGCGGCACAAGGTGACCGCTGGACGCCCGCTCCCGCCCGAAATGCTGGAGGAGAACCCCGAAGAGGTGCACCTCGGCGCGGCCAACCTCCTCAAGCACCTTGAGATCGTGCGCCGGCACGGTGTGACCCCGGTGGTGGCCATCAACGCCTTCGCCGAGGACTTCCCGTCCGAGCACGCGGCCATCCGCGAGATCGCGGCGTCGGTCGGTGTGCGCGCCGCCGTCTGCACCCACTTCGTCAACGGGGGGAAGGGTGCGGTGGAGTTGGCCGAGGCCATCGTTGAGGCGGCCGACGAACCGAGCGACTTCACCATGCTCTATGCCGCCGACGCCACCATCCGAGAGAAGATCGAGACGATTGCCACCGAGGTCTACGGGGCGGCCGGGGTCGACTACCTGCCGTTGGCCAGCGGGCAGATCGACACCTACGAGCGGGCCGGCTTCGGCGCGCTACCGGTGTGCATCGCCAAGACCCACCTGTCCATCTCGTCTGACCCCTCGCTCAAGGGTGCACCCACCGGCTGGCGGTTGCCCGTGCGCGAAGCCCGGGCCAATGTCGGCGCCGGCTTCGTCTACCTGGTCAGCGGGGACATGCGGACCATGCCGGGGCTTTCCTCCAGCCCGGCCGCCGAGCGGATCGACATCGACCAGGACGGGAACGTGGTCGGCCTCTACTAAGGAAGGATGTGACCATGGGTTGTCTGCTGGCACTGTTCGCCTGGATATCCCCGCGTTTCGTCTTGGCGCTGCTCTACCTCTTCACCAGCCGTCTCACCCTCGCCTTCAGCTCGGGCTGGGAGGGGTTGATCGGGTTCTTCCTGGTGCCCTACACCACGCTCTTCTACGCCCTGGTTTACCGGCCCGGCGTCGGGGTGCACGGTTTCGGGTGGATCATCGTCGCCCTGGGCGTGGTCATGGACCTCTCGTCGCTCGACTTCGGGCGCCGGGCCCAGAACCGGCGGGTCCCCGCCCGGCGCTGACCGCGGTGCTCCTGGACGGGCGACCTCAGGAGAACGTCAGCCGAAGGTCGGGCTCCGGGCCGAACCGGGGGTCGCTGCCGCCCACCTCGGCGAACTTCTGCCAGGCGGCGATGCCGATCATGGCCGCGTTGTCCGTGGCCAGGGCCTGCGGGGGGATGAGCAGGCGGCTGCCGAACTCATCGGCCAGCGACTGGGCCCGGGCCCGCAGTATCGGGCTGGCCGCCACGCCGCCGACGATGGCCAATGCCGGATCACCGAACTCCTCCTGGGCCCGGCGCAACTTGACGCAGAGCACGTCCATGCAGGCGGCCACGAACGACGCCGCCACGTCCTCCATGACGAAGTCGGGCTGCGCCCGCACGTAGTTCACCACCGCCGTCTTCAATCCGGAGAAGGAGAAGGTGTAGCCGTCGGCCAGCATGGGGCGGGGGAAGTGGAGGACGTCATCACCCTGTGCCGCCAGCCGGTCCAGGACCGGCCCGCCCGGATAGCCCAACCCGAGGTAGCGGGCCACCTTGTCGTAGGCCTCGCCGATGGAGTCGTCCACCGTCTCGCCGAGGAGCTCGAACCGCCCAGGCGCGGGCGTTCGGGTCAGCATGCAGTGCCCGCCTGAGACGAGCAGCGCCGTCTGGGGAAAGGGGACCGGGCCGTCGGTCAAAAAGACGCTGGCCAGGTGGCCCTCCAGATGGTTCACGCTGACCACCGGGATGCCCCAGCCGAGTGCCAGGGACTTGGCGGTGGCGATGCCGACCAAGAGAGCACCGACCAGTCCCGGCCCCGACGTGACGGCCACCGCGCTGAGCTCGTTCCCGCTGACGTCGGCCTCGGCCAACGCCGTCTCGACGATGGAGGTGATCAGCTCGACGTGGGCCCGGCTGGCCAACTCGGGTACGACACCACCGAATTCGGCGTGCAGCTCAATCTGGCTGGCCACCACCGAGGAGCGCACTTCGTTGGTCTGGCTGATGACGGCGGCCGCCGTCTCGTCACATGACGTCTCGAGGGCCAGCAGGACCGGGCTCGGGCTCACGCCGCGCCATTCGCTTCGGCCAGCGCGGCGGCGATGTCGGCGGCCGTGATGGCTCCCTCGCGCTCTATGACGGCGCCGCCGGCGCGCACGTTGACCAGGGTCGAAGGGGTCGAGTCGAGGACGCCGCCGTCGACAATGAGGCTGACGTGGGGCGCCAGGTAGGAGGCCGCCTCCTCGGCGGTGGGTGCGGTGACCGAGCCGTGCGGGTTGGCGCTGGTGACCAGAAGGACGCCGGTGACCGGCAGGAGGGCGAGCAGGAACGCGTGGCGCGGTATGCGCACGGCCACCTCCTCGCGGTCGCTCAACCAGGACGGGCGGGCGGCGGTGGGCGAGAAACCGAAGGCCATGGTCAAGGGGCCGGGCCACCAGTGGGCGGCCAGCGCCCGGGCCGGGGCGGAGTACTCCACGCCGAGCTGGCGTACCTGCTCCAGCGAGCCGGCCAGCACCGGCAGGGGCAATCCGGCCGGCCGGCCCTTGGCCAGGTAGACCCGGCGCACCGCGTCAGCATCCCCGGGCAGCGCGGCCAGCCCGTAGACAGTGTCGGTGGGGAGGACGATCACCTGGCCGGCGCGCAAGGCGGCCGCCGCCGCGGCCAGCGCGTCCTGTTGATCCGGCTGGTGGTCGAGGTGGAGGGTCTGCATGCGGTGCCTACGGGTGGCCAGAAGTATGGCCCATCAGGTGGGCCGCTCCGGAGCGGCCGCTATCGTCAGCCAGGCGTGCCGCCCCCACCGCTGCTGTCGCCGTGAAGGTCGATCTCGGTCTGACCGGCGTCCCCCTGGCCGACGTGGTGGCGCGGACGGCGGCCCTGCGGTCGCTGGGCGCCGACGGCGTCTACTGCGCCGAGGGGCCGCACGACATCTTCGTCCCGCTCACCCTGGCGGCGAGCGTCGGGGGCGGGCTCAGCGTCACCACCAATGCCGCCGTCGCCCTGCCCCGGAACCCGATTCACCTGGCCCATGCCGCCTATGACCTGCAGGCGCTCTCGGGCGGGCGCTTCCGCCTCGGCCTGGCGCCCCAGGTCGCCGCGCACATCACCCGCCGGTTCGGACTGGAGTGGTCGGCGCCGGTGGCCCGCCTGCGTGAGCTGGTGGGTGCGCTCCGGGCCATCTTCGTCACCTGGCAGGAGTCGGTGCCCCTCCACTTTGAGGGTGAGTACTACCGGCACACCTTGATGACGCCCATGTTCGACCCGGGGCCGTCGCCGCACGGTCCGCCCCCGATCCTGCTCGGCGCGCTCGGCCCGCGTCTGACCGCCATGACGGCCGAGGTGGCCGACGGGCTGCTGATCCTCCCCTTCAACAGCCGCCGCTCGCTCACCGACCTCACCATGGCGGCCGTCGAGGTCGGCCGGGCCCGCCGCGACCGCGCCCTCTCCCGCTTCGAGGTCGTCTGTGGGGTGATCGTCGGCGTGGGCATGGACCCGGCCGCGGTCGACCGGGCCCGGGACGGTGTGCGGTCGCTGCTGGGCTTCTACGGTTCCACCCCGGCCTACCGGCGGGTGCTGGAGGCCGAGGGGCGTGCCGACCTGCAAGGGGAGCTGGCCGGCGCGGTGCGCCTGGGGAACTGGGCCGGGCTGGGGGCGTACATCCCCGACGACCTGGTGGAGGCCCTGGCCGTGTGCGGGACGCCGGCCGAATGTGCCGAGCGCATCCGGGCCAAGGTGGGCGATGTGGCCGACCGGATCGCCCTCTTCACGCCGGGCCAACCGAGCGACGAGGCCCTTAGCGAGTTGTTGCGCCGTCTCAGAGATTGAGCGGGCGGACCGGGGCGGCGATCAGGGCGGGGTTGGACTTCCAGTCGACCCCCGGGACGTCGACGTAGAGCTCAATCTCGTTGCCGTCCGGATCGAGGATGTAGAGGCTGTGGGTCACCGTGTGGTCGGAGGCGCCGACGATGGTGGCGCCGGCCGCTTTCAAGGTGTTGACCATGGCCCGCAGGTCGTCGTCGCTCTCGCCCACGTTGAGCCCGAAGTGGTACATCCCGACCCGGCGGCCCGGCGGGATCGGCGTGGCATCGGGGCCCACCTCAATGAGCAGGAGCTCGTGATGGGTCCGTCCCGAAGAGAAGGCGGCCGCACCGACCGGCGTCTCACCGGGCTCGGGCAGTATCTGCTGCCACCCGAGCACGTCACGGTAGAACTCGGCGGAACGACCGACGTCGCGCACGTACAGCACCAGGTGGCCCAGCTCCCGCACGGTCATGCCGTCGCCGTGTCCTTGAGCTCGGCGTCCTTGAGCTCAACGCGCTGCGCCGCTGCCGTGCGGACCCAGTTGGCTGTGGCCGGCATGCCGGGACCCAGGTGGATGGGCACGTCGAAGGGCTCTGGCTCCAGGCCGGCCGCTTCCATGAGCTCGGTCAGGGCGTGAGGGATGGCCGCCGCGATGTCCCACAGCCGGGGTACGGCGCGGGCATCGGAGGCCAAGCCCCAGTAGAGGACGCCCAGGTAGCTCATGATCGTGATGTTGAGGCCCATCCCGTCCATCACCGGCCCGAGCGGGAACATCCCGAGCATCTGGCTGCCGCCCATGAAGAGTGGGAAGTCGGGACCGGGCACGTTGGAGATGACCATGTTGGCCACCGGGCGGTGGCGGTCGGCCAGCTTCATCCCGGTGTAGAGGCGGGCGGCCACGGCGAAGACGTTAGGCGTGGCGTGCTCGGCCCAGTTCTGCAGGGTGGTGGCCCCGAGCGCCTTGTGCTCCTCCTTGGCCCCCTTGGTCCCTTCGTGAATGGCGCGCAGCCGCTCGAGCGGGTCATCGAGTTGGCAGGGCAGCTGGACGAACATGGCCGACACCTTGTTGGAGCCCTTGAGCTCGGCCACGTCGGGGGTGACCGAGACCGGGACCACCGAGACCAGCGGGACATCGGGCAGCTCGTCGCCGGCTTGGAGGTACGTGCGCAGGGCGCCGGCGCACATGGCCAGCACCACGTCGTTGACCGTGGTGCCCATCGCGTTCTTGAGCTGCTTGACGTCGGCCAGGCTGGCCGCGGCGAAGGCCACCCGGCGCCGGGCGTGCACCGAGACATTGATGGAGGTGCGGGGGGCCGACAGCGGGAGGGCCGCCTTGGCGGCGCCACCCTGCCGGACCTTGCGCACCCCGGCGATGGCCTGCGTGGTCCGCCAGGCCATGCGCCCCATGTCGATCGGCCGGACGACGTTGGCCAGGAGGGCCTGGGAGACCAGTTCGAGGTTGGAGGGGATGCGGGTGTCGATCTGCCGTTCGATCTTGTGGGTGGCCGGGGGCGGGTTGGCCTCCAGGTCGAAGAGGACGCCCAGCAGCTCGGCCCCCGAGACCCCGTCAATGGTGCTGTGGTGCATCTTGGCGATGAGGGCGATCTTGCCGTCCTCCAGCCCCTCGACCACCCACATCTCCCAGAGCGGCCGGTCCCGGTGGAGCTGCCGGCTGTTGACGTCCGCCGCGAAGTCGCCCAGCTCCCGCATGCCCCCCGGCGAGGGCAGGGCGGCCCGGCGCAGGTGGTTGTCGATGTCGAACTCGGGGTCATCGACCCAGACCGGGTGGCCCAGTCGAAGCGGCACCTCCACCAGACGGCGCTGGAAGACCGGGACCAACGGGATGCGGTCGACGATCATCTGGCGGATTTTCCGGAAGGAGTAGCCGTCGGGCACGGTGGAAGGGTCGAAGACCGCCGCCATGGAGACGTGCATGTGCAACGTCGGCGTCTCCATGTAGAGGAAGCTGGCATCGAGCCCGGTCAATCGTTCAGGGGCCATCGATTCTCCTTGCTCAGATTGCCTCCCCTCTAAACTGGCACCTTCTCGGGGCCGCGGCAACTGACCGGCCTGGTCGTCGGGGGAAAAGGCGCCGCGGCGGGCCGAGGAGCAATGATGGTGGGGTGCCATACATCTACCTGGGCGTCACCGTCGTCGGCGCCATCGGCGTGCTCCTGGCCTACCACCCCATCCGGCGGGAGCCCCTGACCGTGCTCAGCTTCGTCGCCGGCTGGGTCGTCGGAGAGCTGGCGGTACAGAACATCGTCTGGCAGGTGGCCGCCACCGCCGTCTTCGGGATCTTCGGGGCCTTCGGGAATTGGGCCGGCTGGCTCGGCCTGGGCGTGGCCGGGGCGAGCTGGGTCGGCCTGGTCGGGCTGGCGATCTCGGGCCGCCGGGCCGCCAGTGTGGTGGCCGCCGCCCTCGACGACGTGCGCAGCGACGCCTTCCCGGTGCCCACCGAGAAGGTCGCCCCCACCTGGGGCCGCTGGTGGCGGGTGACGCAGGCCATCCCGCTCAAGGGCCGGGCCGTGGACGCCACCAAGAACCTGGACTACTGGGGTGACGGGCAACGCCGCCATCGCCTTGACATCTACCGCTCCGCCCTGACGCCCCCCTCCGGAGCGCCGGTGATGGTGTACATCCACGGCGGGGCCTGGGTCATGGGGGAGAAGCGCGAGCAGGGCAAGCCCATGCTCTACGAGCTGGTGGCCCGGGGCTGGGTCTGCGTGGCCATCAACTACCGGCTCAGCCCGAAGGCGACCTGGCCCGACCACATCGTCGACGCCAAGCGTGCGGTGGCCTGGGTCAAGGAGCACATCGCCGACTACGGCGGCGACCCTGCCTTCGTGGCGGTGAGCGGCGGGTCCGCCGGGGGGCACCTCTGCGCGTTGCTGGCCCTGACCGCCGGTGACCCGGCCTTCCAGCCGGGCTTCGAGCAGGCCGACGCCACCGTCGACGCCTGCGTGCCGTTCTACGGGGTCATGGACATGACGGTGTCGGACGAGGGGTCGGGCCGCTACGGCACGGGCCTGCTGGAACTGCTGGAGAAGCGGGTGATGAAGGCGCACCAGTCCGATCACCCCGAAGTCTTCCAGGAGGCTTCCCCGACCTGCCGGGTGCGGGACGACGCCCCGCCGTTCTTTGTCCTACACGGACAGAACGACACCCTGGTGCCGGTCGACGTGGCCCGGACCTTCGTGGCGTCGCTGCGGGCCGTCTCGCGGGCCCCGGTTGCCTACGCCGAGCTCCCGCTGGCCCAGCACGCCTTCGATGTCCTGGCCTCATTGCGCTGCCAGGCCACCACCGGGGGTGTGGCCGCCTTCCTCGAGGCGGCCCGGGCCGCCAAGACGGCAGCCGGCACGGCGGCTGGCTCCACCGATGGCACCCCCTCGACCGACCTTCCGAAAGTTTCTGACGTAGAGTCAGAAACGCGGGTCTGACTCGACGCCGCACCCGGCAGCAGCCGGGTAGGGGGCGTGTGAGAAGCAAAGGGGAGAGCAGTGGGGAACACAAAGACCATGGCACCTGTTCTGGCGCGGCCAGGCCAGGAGCGCCGCCCGGGGGCTGCTCGCTGGAGTGGGGGAGGAACGCGGCTGCGCTCGGGTCGACCGGTCACCTGCGGCTTGGCGCTGACCCTCGGACTCAGCGCGGTCGTGGTCGGTCTGGGCGCCGCGCCGGCCGCCACCGCCGCCACCGCGCCCTCACCCGGGGTCACGGCCAACACCATCACGGTCGGATCCATCAGTGACATCTCCTCACCGATCGCCGGGCTGTTCGAGGGGGCCAAGGTCGGGACCGAGGCCTACTTCGCCTACATCAATAGCAAGGGTGGGGTGAACGGGCGCAAGCTCGTGCTCAACGGCATGGATAGCGCGTTCTCCTCGGGAACGGTGTCCAACGAGGCGCAGAGCATCGCGGCGCACGACTTCGCCATCGTCGGCGGGTTCTCGCTGCTCGACGGGGCCGAGCAGCCGGCCATCGACACCTTCAAGGTCCCGATCGTGACCCAGGTGCTCGACCCCAAGCTCTACAACGACCCGAATTTGTACTCGGCCATTCCGCTGGTCACCGGTGGTGAGATCACGGGACCGTTCAAATGGCTGAAGTCCAAGTACCCCCAGGTCGTGAAGTCGGTCGGGCTGATCGGTTCCAACTCGGCCGCCACCGCCATCACGGCCGAGAAGACCTTCCGTACCCTGACCTACGCCCTGGGCTACAAGTGGCTGTACTCCCGCGACGCCAGCTTCACCGAGACCTCGTTCATCCCCGACATGATCAAGATGAAGAACGCCGGGGTGAAGATGCTCTTCGAGCCCACCCAACAGGGCGCTTACATCTCCACCATGGCCCAGGAGAACAAGCAGGAAGGGCTGAACGCCCTACTGGTGAGCGGTGGCAACGCCTACGAGGAGAACTTCACACCGGGGGCGGCCGGCAACGGCACGCTGGTCACCGGGGTCACCGCCCTCTACGAGGGCCAGGACGCCAAGGTGATCCCGGCGGTGGCGACCTTTGACAAGTGGGCCAAGAAGGTCGATCCGCAGACGCAGCTCGACCTGTACACCCTCTACGGCTGGATCAACGCCCAGCTGTTCGTCCAGGCCCTCCAGGCCGCCGGAGCCAACCCGACCCGGGTCAGCCTCGACGCCCAACTGAACAAGATCACCTCGTTCAACGCCAGCGGATTGATCTCCCCCCAGAACCCGGCCCAGAAGATCCCCGGCCAATGCTGGATCGCCGCCCAGTACGAGAACGGGACGTGGCACCGCATCAGCCCCGATCCGAAGTCCGGCTTCATCTGCAGCCCCAAGGGCTTCTACCCCACCAACTACAAGGGCGTCTCCCGTTAAGCCACACCGACTACCGAGCTAGGGGCGAGCCATTGTGAACGAGTTCGTCAGCTTCGTGGTGGCGGGGATCGTGACCGGTTCCATTTACGCGGTCACGGCCAGTGGCCTGGTCGTGACCTACAACGCCACCGGCGTCTTCAACTTCGCCCATGGCGCCGTGGGCATGTTCCTGGCCTACCTCTACTGGCAGTTCTGGCAGGGGTGGGGGTGGAATCCGGTCCTGGCCCTGATCGTGGTGCTGGTGGTGATCGCGCCGCTCTTCGCCCTGGTGATTGAGCGCGTCCTCATGCGCCCGCTCTACGGGTCGTCACTCAACACCATGATCGTGGTGACCCTCGGCCTGTTCCTCGTCCTCTACGGCGTCACCTCGACCATCTGGAACCAGACCACCACCCGCAACCTGCCCGAGTGGTTCTCGGGTGACCAGGTCAACGTCCTCGGGGTCAACCTGACCTATGAGGAACTGATCACCGTCGGCTGCGCGGTGGCGGTGGCCCTGGCGCTGTGGGCGCTGTTCAAGCGCACCCGCATGGGGGTCTCCATGCGGGCGGTGGTCGACGATCCGCCCCTGGCCTCGCTGACCGGGGCCCGCACCAGCCGCATCTCGGGCTTCGCCTGGATGATCGGCTTCCTGTTGGCCGGCCTGGCCGGAATTCTGCTGGCGCCGGGCACTGGCATGAGCATCCAGATCCTCTCCGAACTGGTCATCTTCGGGTACGCCGCCGCCATTGTCGGGCGGCTACGCAGCCTGCCCCTGACCTTCCTGGGCGCCATGATTCTCGGGGTGGGTCAGTCGCTGGCCGTCGGCTACGTGCCGGCCAGCTACCTCAACGACGTGACGGCCATTCTGCCCATGGGGTTGCTCATCGTTGCCCTGCTCCTGCTGCCCCAGGCCAAACTGGCCGCCGGCCGGGTCGTCCGCATGCGCCCGCCCAAGGTGGCCCGCCTCCGCTCCACCCTGATCGGGGCGGTGGTCCTGGTGGCGGTCACCGTGGTGCTGGCCGCGCTGGTCACCGGCAACAACCTCTACACGCTGGGGGTGGCGCTGACCGTTGGCCTGGCCGCCCTTTCCCTGGTGCTGCTGTCGGGCTACGGCGGCCAGGTGTGGCTGTGCCAGTTCACCTTTCTCGGCCTCGGATCGTGGGCCATGACCAAGATCGACGGGGGCAGTTCCATCCTGGGCGTGCTGGCGGCCATCGGCCTGTGCGCCGCCGCCGGAGGGATCCTGGCCCTGCCCGCGCTGCGCTTGCGTGGCCTCTATATGGCGCTGGCCACGCTGGCCTTCGCCGCCCTGATGGACAGCCTGTTCTTCACCAACCCCTCGGTCATCCCCAACGGTTCCATGGATGTCGGCCGCCCCGACATCTTCGGTATGCGCTTCGTCACCGACCGCGCCTTCGTGGTGCTCATCGCCATTGTGTTCGCCCTCTGCCTGATCGGGGTCGGGGCCTTGCGCCGGGGCCCGTTCGGGCGCCGGCTGGTGGCGATGAGCGACAGCCAGGCCGCCTGCGCCACGGTCGGGATGAGCATCACCCGGACCAAGCTCACCATCTTCATCCTGGCCGGCGGCATGGCCGGGCTGGCTGGTGCCCTCTATGGGGGCATGTCGAGGACGGTGTCGTTCTCCCAGTTCAACTTCGTGCAGAGCCTGCTGCTGTTCGTCGCCGTGGCGCTGGCCGGCATCACCATTTTGAGCGGTTCGGTGCAGGCGGGCATCGGGCTGGCTGTCATACCGCTGGTCGCCCAGCACATCCCCTCGGTCTCGGGGTTCACCTACATCCTCATCGGTGTGGGCATCGTCGCCGTCGGCCGCAATCCCTACGGCCTCGGGCTCCTCTACTCCAAGCTGGACGAGTGGCGGTCCACCCGCCAGGCCCGCTCCGGCGTCGGCGGCGGCCGCTCGGCCAGCCCCCCGACCGGCCTCAGCGGAGCCACGTTGTCCCAGGAGGCGTCGTCCGTTGGCTGACCCCTCGCCTGCTGCGGTTTCGACAATGGCCGCCCCAATCGCCCCGGCGTTGGTGGTAAGCGACGTCTCGGTTCGCTTCGGCGGCCTGCAGGCCCTCAACTCGGTGGATCTCGAGGTGGCCGCCGGCGAGATCCACGGACTCATCGGGCCCAACGGCGCCGGGAAGACCACGCTCTTCAACGTCATCACCGGCCTGCAGCGGCCCACCGGAGGGCGGGTCCGCCTGGGGGACCATGACGTCACCGCGGCCAAGCCCCATGCCCGCTCGCTGCTCGGCCTGGGCCGGACCTTCCAGCGGCTCGAGCTGTTCGGCACCCTCTCGGCCCGGGAGAACGTGCAGATGGCGGCCGAGGTCCAGCAGCACAAGCTGGCCAGCGGGCGCAGTCCGGCCGAGGAGGCGGACTACCAACTGGCGCGGCTCGGGATCGGCCACATTGCCGACGAGCCGACCGACTCCCTCCCTACCGGACTGGCCCGGCTGGTCGAGCTGGCTCGGGCCCTGGCCACGTCGCCCGACGTGCTACTGCTGGACGAGCCGAGTTCGGGTCTCAACGCCGAGGAGACGCAGGGGTTGGGCCAGGTGCTGGTGCAGCTGGCGGCCGACGGGATGGCCGTCCTGCTGGTCGAGCACGACATGGCGCTGGTCATGGCCATCTGCGCTCGGGTCGACGTGCTCGACAACGGCAAGGTCATCGCCCGCGGTGATCCGGGCTCGGTGCGGGCCAACCCGCTGGTGCAGGAGGCCTACCTCGGCGGGGAGACCGAGCCGGCGCCGACGACGGCGCCCACCGCGGCGGCCGTAGCCGCGCCCGTCGCCGACCCTTCGGCCAGGTCCGGCCCACCTGCCGCGGTCGCCCTGGCGGCCGAGGGCGTGCGCACCGGGTACGGGCGCATTGAGGTGTTGCACGGCATCTCCTTCGAGGTGGCCAAGGGCTCGGCGTTGGCCCTGCTCGGCCCCAACGGGGCCGGCAAGACCACCCTGCTCAAAGCGATTTCGGGCCAGCTGGCCCTCACGGCGGGCACGGTGGAAGTGGGGGGCCGCCCGCTCGGCCGCAACGCCACCGAGCGCCTGGCCCGGGCCGGGGTGTGCATGATCCCCGAAGGCCGTTCCATCTTTCCGAATCTCACCGTCTCGGAGAACCTGCTCATGTACACGTTCCGCCGGCCGGGCCTGAAGAGCGCCTGGGTGGAGGCGCGGGCCATTGAGCGCTTCCCGGTGCTCGGCACCCGGCGCAAGCAGCTGGCCGGCACCCTCTCGGGAGGCGAGCAGCGCATGCTCTCCATGGCCCGGGCGCTGACCACCGACCCCGAGATCCTGCTGCTCGATGAGCTGTCCATGGGCCTGGCCCCGCTCATCGTCGAGGAGCTCTACGGCATCGTCGGCCAGCTGGTCGCCTCCGAGCAGTTGACCATCATCATGGTCGAGCAGTTCGTCCAGACCGCCCTCTCCTTTGCCGACTACGCCGCCATCATGGTCAACGGCGAACTGGTCAAGCGGGGCACCCCCGACGAAATCCGCAGCGACGTGGTCGGCGCGTACCTGGGGGCCGAGACCGCGGTCTGAGTTGGCCGTCAGTCTTCGGCCAGCACCACCGCGACCGAGAACGCCTCGGCCTCGACCAGGATCAAGCTCTCGACGCCACCGGCATCGACGAGATCGCCCCGGGCCGCTTCGACCGCCGCCAACAGATCAGCTGGTCCTTCCACGGTGAGCTCAGCCACCCGGGCCCGCATGGAGCGCTTCTCGGTCGTCTTGGCCCGCCGCACCGCACCCAGCACCGAGGCGGCCACCGTCAACACCGAGTGGTCCGACTGGTCCGGGTGGTCCGCCCCGACCCCGGTCCCGAGCTCGGCCACTGTGGGCCAGGCGGCGCGGTGCACCGAGCCCGGCTGCCACCACCGCCACACCTCCTCGGTCACGAAGGGGACGAACGGGGCGAAGAGGCGGAGCTGCACCGACAGGGCCAGGGCCAGGGTGGCCCGGGCCGAGGCCGCGCCGGGACCGCCTTCGCCGTACGCCCGGGTCTTGACCAGCTCCACGTAGTCGTCGCAGAACGACCAGAAGAACGACTCGGTCAGCTCCTGGGCCCGGGCGTAGTCGAACTCCTCGAAGGCCGCCGAAGCCTTGGTGATCACCTCGGCCAGTTGGGCCAGCAGGGAGTGGTCGATCGGCTCGCTGACCGCGTCGGGTCCCGGCGCCGCCTCCTGGCCCAGGCGACCGAGCGCGAACTTGGAGGCGTTGAGGATCTTGATGCCCAGGCGGCGGCCGATCTTCATCACCCCGGTATCGACCGCGGTGTCGGTGCCCGGCCGGCCGTTGCAGGCCCAGTAGCGCACGGCGTCGGAGCCGAACTCCTCCACCAGCGGCATCGGGGTGATCACGTTGCCCTTGGACTTGGACATCTTCTTGTGGTCCGGGTCGAGCACCCAGCCGTTGATGTTGGTGGCGTGCCACGGCACGCTGCCGTGTTCGAGGTGGCTGCGCAGGGTGGTGGCGAAGAACCAGGTGCGGATGATCTCATGGCCCTGGGGCCGCAGGTCCATCGGGAAGGTGGCCGCGAAGAGAGCGGGATCGTCCTCCCAGCCGCAGGCGATCTGCGGCGTGACCGACGAGGTGGCCCAGGTGTCCATGACGTCGGGATCGCCGGTGAAGCCACCGGGGCGGCCGCGCTGGTCCGCCTCGAAGCCGGGGGGCACGTCCGTGGTGGGGTCGATGGGCAGGGCGGCCTCAGCGGGCACGATCGGGTGCGCGTAGTCGGTCTCGCCGTCGGTCCCGAGCGGGTACCAGACCGGGATCGGCACCCCGAAGAAGCGCTGCCGGCTGACCAGCCAGTCGCTGTTGAGGCCGTTGACCCAGTTCTCGAACCGCACTTCCATATAGGGGGGATGCCACTGCACCTCGTGGCCCCGCTGCAGCAGCGCCTCACGGAGGGGCAGATCGCGCCCGCCGTTGCGCAGGTACCACTGGCGGCTGGTCACGATCTCGAGTGGCCGCGAGCCCCGCTCGTAGAACTTGACCGGGTGGGTGATGGGCCGGGGCTCTCCGATCAGATCGCCCGACTCGGTCAACAACTCGACCATGGTGCGCTGCGCCGCCTTGATGGTGCTCCCGGCGATGGCCCGCCAGGCCGGGCCGTCGGGCACCCCGGTCGGCGGGGACTCGGTGATGCGGCCGGCCCTGGTCACGATGGATCGGATGGGGAGCTGCAGCTCGCGCCACCAGATGACGTCGGTCACGTCGCCGAAGGTGCAGATCATGGCGATGCCCGACCCCTTCTCGGGGTCGGCCAGTTCGTGGGCCACGACCGGCACCTCCACCCCGAAGACGGGCGTGTGCACGGTGGTGCCGAAGCGGGCGGTGAACCGCTCGTCGTCGGGATGGGCGACGAGGGCCACGCAGGCCGCCACCAGCTCGGGCCGCGTCGTCTCTATCTCTATGTCGTCGAAGCGCAGGCGGTGGTAGGCACCCGGTCGCTCCCGGTCCTCCATCTCGGCCTGGGCTACCGCCGTCTGGTCGTCGACGTCCCACAGGGTGGGCGCCTCCGAGGAATAGGCCTCACCCCGGCCCAGGTTGCGCAGGAACATGCGCTGGCTGGCCCGCCGGCTGCGGTCGTCAATGGTGGCGTAGCCGAGCGTCCAGTCCACCGACAGGCCGAGGCGGCGCCACAGCGCCTCGAAGGCCACCTCGTCCTCGGCGGTCAGCTGGTGGCACAGGGCGATGAAGTTGGGCCGGCTGACCGGGATGTCCTCCTTGCCGGGCTCCTCGGGCGGGACGAAGCCGGGATCAAAGGGCAGCGACGGATCGCAGCGCACACCGAAGTAGGTCTGGACCCGGCGCTCGGTGGGCAGGCCGTTGTCGTCCCATCCCATGGGGTAGAAGACCTGGAGCCCGCGCATGCGGCGGTAGCGGGCCAGGGCGTCGGTCTGCACGTAGCCGAACACCGAGCCCATGTGGAGGGAACCGGAGACGGTCGGTGGCGGCGTGTCGATGGAGAAGACCTGGTGGCGCTGGGCCTTCGGATCGAACCGGTAGGTACCTTCCTTGTCCCAGGCTTCGGCCCAGCGGGCCTCCACCCCGTCGATGGACGGCTTCTCGGGAACCTGGGGCGCGCCGGTCGCGTCGGTCGACATGATCGGGTTACCGTACCCGGATGCTGCGCCTGCACGACACCGCAACTGGCACGGTCCGGCCGTTCGAGCCCCGTACAGAGGGCGAGGTGTCGATGTATGTCTGCGGGCCAACGGTCTACGACGTACCCCACATCGGGCACGGACGAGCCAATCTGACCTTCGACATCCTGCGCCGGTATCTCAGCTTCACCGGCCTCCGGGTGCACCACGTCGCCAACGTCACTGACGTCGATGACAACATCATTAAGCGAGCATCACTCCTGGGCCGCACTGAGCCTGATGTCGCGGCCGAATTCGAGGCCCAGTGGTGGGAGTCGATGGATGCCCTCGGGGATCTGCGGCCGAATGAAATCCCCCATGCCACGCAGTACATAGAGCACATGGTGGCGCTGGTCAGCGATCTCGTGGACCGGGAAGTGGCCTATGAGACCCCCGATGGGGTCTATCTCGAGGTGTCCAAGGTAGCGGGCTATGGGCTACTGGCCCACCAGTCACTCGACTCGCTGCAGTCGGGCGCCCGGGTCGAGGCCAACGAGGACAAGCGGTCACCTCTCGACTTCGCGCTATGGAAGAAAGCGAAGGAGGGCGAGCCGAGCTGGGCGTCACCCTGGGGGTCGGGGCGGCCTGGCTGGCACACCGAGTGTGTGGTCATGTCACTGGACCTGCTGGGTGAGGGATTCGATCTGCACGGTGGAGGCCAGGACCTGATGTTCCCCCACCATGAGAACGAGCGGGCCCAGGCGATCGCTGATGGCAAAACGTTCGCCCGCCACTGGATGCACCACGGCTGGGTCGAGGTGGACGGCACGAAAATGTCCAAGTCGCTGGGCAACTTCTCCACCTTGCCTGACCTCCTGGCCCGCCACGATGCCCGCGCCTACCGGGTGCTGGTACTGCGAGCTCATTACCGTTCGCCGATTGAGGTCACGCCCGGAACCCTGGCCGACGCCGAGAAGGCCCTCGAGCGGCTCGACACCATGGCCCGTCGGTTCTCCGTCGGCGGCCTGCTGTCCCGTACCGAGTCCGGCTATGTGATCGAGGGGACTGAGCCGGCTACCGGGATCGACCCCGACGCGCTAGCGGCCTTCCGGGCCCGCATGGACGACGACCTCGATACGCCGGGCGCCCTGGCCGGCATCTTCGATCTGGTCAGCGCCGCCCACACCCGGGGCGACTCAGGCGACGAGGAGGGTGGCCGCCAGCTGGCCCACAGCGCGGCCGTGCTGGCGGCGGCCTTGGGCCTCTCTCTCAACGGTGAGTCGGGCGACATGGACGAGGAGACCGCCCGCCTGGTGGCCGAGCGCGATGCGGCCCGGTCGGGCAAGGACTTCGCCCGGGCCGATGCCCTGCGCGACGAGCTGACCGCGCTCGGCTGGACGGTGGAGGACACGCCCCAAGGGACCGCCGTCCGGCGCTGAGCTGGAGCGGCATTTTGCGCTGACACTGCGGTTTGTCACGGGAAAGTCCTGGGTATCAGGGTGTAACAGGCCTTACTAGACCCCAGCGGGCTTGCAGGTTACTATGTAGTAACCACGATCTGGTTGGGGCCCCGACACCGCCACTGGTGCAGGGACCGGATCCGACCGAAGTGTGCAACGCGGCATCCCCGATGAGTCCCGGCGCAGAGTCGGGCTCCTGCCCAAGGAGGGCCAACATGTCCGACTTCTCCCTCGCGCTGAACGAGGATCAACTGCAGATCCAGAAATGGGTCCACGAGTTCGCCGAGAACGTGGTGCGGCCCGCCGGGCCCGAATGGGATGAGCGCGAAGAGACGCCCTGGCCGATCATTCAGGAAGCGGCCAAGAACGGTCTCTACTCCTTCGACTTCGTGGCCCAGGCCTTCGCCGACCCCACCGGTCTCACCATGTGCCTGGTCAATGAGGAGATGAGCTGGGGGGACGCCGGCATCGCGCTGGCCATCTTCGGGTCGACGCTGGCCGTGGCCGGCATCTTCTCCAACGGGACGCCCGAGCAGATCGGCGAGTGGATCCCGCAGTGTTTCGGTACGCCCGACGACATCAAGCTGGCCGCCTTTGGCGTGTCAGAGCCCGACGCCGGATCCGACGTGTCCTCCCTGAAGTCACGGGCCGTCTACGACGAGGCCACCGACGAGTGGGTGCTCAACGGCACCAAGACGTGGATCACCAACGGCGGGCTGGCCAACACCCACGTGCTGGTGCTCTCGGTCGACCACGAGCTGGGGAGCCGCGGGCAGGCCAGCTTCGTGGTGCCCGAAGGGACCAAGGGCATTTCGCAGGGACAGAAGTTCAAGAAGATGGGTATCCGGGCCTCGCACACGGCCGAGGTCGTCCTGGAGGACTGCCGGGTCCCCGGACGCTGCCTCCTCGGGGGCAAGGAGAAGCTCGACGAGCGTCTGGCCCGGGCCAAGGAAGGCAAGCGGACCTCGACCCAGGCCGCCATGGCCACCTTTGAGGCCTCGCGGCCCATTGTGGGAGCGCAGGCGGTGGGTATCGCCCGGGCCGCCTACGAGTACTCGCTCGACTACGCCAAGGAGCGCAAGCAGTTCGGCCGGGCCATCATTGAGAACCAGGCCATCGCCTTCAAGCTGGCCGACATGAAGATGCGCACCGACGCCGCCCGCCTCCTGGTCCACCGGGCCGCCTGGATGGCCTCGTCCGGCCAGAAGTTCGAGAACGGCGAGGGCTCCATGTCCAAGCTCTTCGCCGGCGAGAACGCGGTGTGGGTCACCGAGCAGGCCATTCAGATCCTCGGCGGCTACGGCTACGTCCGGGACTACCCGGTCGAGCAGTGGCACCGCGACTCGAAGATCTACACGATCTTCGAGGGGACGAGCGAGATTCAGCGGCTGGTCATTTCCCGGGCCATCTCGGGCGTCCACGTCAACTGATCGACCGGGCACCGGATGAACCCCAGTCCGGGGGATCAGTCCTTCTCGGGTGAGCCGCCGCCCGCAGTGCCGAACGTCGTCATGTAGCTGGCCGCCACCTGGCGGTACTCGGCCTCCGTGAAGGCCCATTGCTGGTGGTCGGCGTCGGCCCAACTGGCCGACATGGCCGGATGGCTACGGCCGAGAGCGGCCGTCATGGCGCGGGTCATCGCTAGTGGGCCTGGCGAAACGGCCAGCAACTGGTCGAGCAGCGCGGCGACTTCGTCGTCCAAGCTGGATCTGGGCGCGATGCGCTGGGCGAATCCGGACCGCAGGAGTTCGTCGGACGAGACGTCTCGGCATGTCATCACCCAATCTCGAGTGAGCGGCATCCCGATCTCTCGGATGAGCAACGGAATGCCCGCCCACGTCAGCGGAATGCCGATCGCCAACTCGGGGATACGGACCACCACATCATCGGCCGCCACTCTGATGTCGCAGGCCACGGCGAGAAGGGCGGCACCGCCAATCACGTAGCCGTGAAGCCGGGCCACCGTGACTTGGGGAATGCGGCCGAGCTGATCCAACAGTCGCTGCCACGAAGCGGTGCGATGTCGACGCGTGGCCCAGTCGGCCCCGTCAAGGTCCTCGTAGGGCCCGGCCACCAGGTCGGCCCCGGCCGAAAACGTCTTCCCGGCTCCGTCGAGCACCACCACGCGGATATCGGGCCTCTCTTCGAGCTCGGTGAGTGCCGCGGCCAGGCTCCGGCGGACTTCGTCGTTGAGGGCGTTCAATCGCTCGGGCCGCGAGAGGGTGAGAAAGGCGACCGGGCCTTTATGCGATACATCCAACCCGTTCATTGAGGGCAGCATGCCCCAAGCAGGTCAAATGACTCAACTGGCCGCCTGCGATGGCTGAGAGTGGCCGGCCTGATCCGGGGTCGGCCCGTCAACCAGGGGGACGCTGGGGCGCCTTCGTGGGCAGCCTCGGCGGGAGGGTGTCGTCGGGCTCCAGCGCGGCGGCGAACAGGTAGGACGTGGCCAGGCTGCGGAACGGGCGCCATTTCTCGGCGATCTCGAGCATCTCCTCTTGACTGGGCAGGTGATCCAGTCGATAGGCGATCCGCACCGCCTTGCGCAGTGCGAGATCACCCGGCAGCACGACGTCTTCGCGTCGTAGCGCGACGAGCAGTGCACCTTGCGCGGTCCACGGCCCGATACCCGGGACGGCCGTCAGTTCAGCAATGAACTCGTCGTCGGGCAGTCCGCTGAGCCGCTCCATGTCGAGCCGACCATCCGAGAGACGCTCGGCCAGATCGCGGAGCGTGCTCACCTTGCGCCACGAAAGGCCCGCCGCTCGCAGGTCACCCGGCTCCACCGCCAATAGCTCGTCGGGTGAGGGCAGGTGTCCGCCAAAGAGCGACGTGATCCGTTCCAAGGTCCGTCTGGTCGCAGCGACGGACAACTGCTGTCCGGTGATCTGAAAGAGAAGCGACCCAAACAGGTTCATCGGTGGAAGCTCGTCCAGCCAGGCGTGCGGATCGAAGTCGGGCCGTTGCTCAATGAGCCGACCGATCACCGGATCCACCTGGCGCAGGTGGTTCTGGGCGCGCCGGAGCGGCGCCCGCCCGCCGGCACTCAATGGGGAGGTTTTGGGGTTTGGCACCTTCGCTCGCTACTTTCATCTCGCCGTTGCGGACCTCTCGTTGTTCCACTCGTGCGAGTACCCGGGAGGCGACCAGTCCGCCGCGACGCCGATGATAGGGCCGAGGTCGTCATATCGATCAACGTGACCGGCGGCGGCCGGTAGGGCGCAACCCGTAGTGTCAGCGGTGCCGTGCATCCCCCCGCTCTGCTCCGCTATGCCGCTGACGTCACGCCCGAGTGGTTGACGGCCGTCCTCGGTGGGGCCGGCGCCCTGCCCGCCGGGGGCCGCGTCGTGGACATAGACGTGGCGCCGATCGGCACGGGCCAGATGGCCGACACGGCCCGCCTGGCGCTCACCTACGACGAGCCTGGGGCCGGGCCGGCCAGTGTGGTGGGCAAGTTCGCCTCGGCCGACGACCAGAGCCGGGGCACCGGATTGGCCCTGCGGGCCTATGAGATCGAGGTCCGTTTCTACCAGGAGGTGGCCGACCGGTTGGCGGCCCGGGTGCCCGCTCTCTACTTCGCCGAGGTGGAGCCCGAGAGCGGGTGGTTCACCCTCATCCTCGAGGACATCGTCGGGGCTCGCCAGGGTGATCAGATAGCCGCCTGCGACCCCGAGGTGGCGGCCGCCGTGCTGGAGGAGATGGCCGGGCTTCACGCGCCGTGCTGGGAGGCGCCCGATTTGGCCGGGCTCGAGTGGCTCAACCGCACCTCACCGGAGGGCGACGGGTTCATGGCCGCCATGGTGGCCTCCCTCCTCCCCGGATTCCTGGAGCGCTACGACGGCCAGTTGGCGCCCGAGCACGCCGAGGTGTGCCGCCTCTTCGTCGAGCACCTGCCGGTGTGGATGGCCAGCCGGGTCGGCCCCCGCACGGCCAGCCACGGCGACTTCCGCCTGGACAACCTCCTCTTCCAGCCCGGCCAGCGCCGACCGGTGGTGGTCGACTGGCAGACGCTGTCGTGGGCCGGCGCGTCCTACGACGTGGCGTACTTCATCGGCGGCTGCCTGAGCCAGGCGGACCGGCGCCGCCATGAGCTCGACCTGTTGACGCACTATCACGAGGCCCTCTGCGCCCGCGGCGTGGCCGACTACCCGCTCGAGCAGCTGCGCCTCGACACCCGGCGCGACGCCTTCGGTGGCGTCCTCATGGCCATCGTCGCCTCCATGGTGGTCCAGCGCACCGAGCGGGGGGACCTGATGTTCCTCACCAGCACCACCCGCCACGCCCAGCACGCGCTCGATGTGGATGCTCCCGCCCTCCTGCTGGGCCAGAGGTGACCGAGGTCCTGGTGCTGTGCACCGGCAACGCCGCCCGCTCGGTCATGGCCGGCTTTATGCTGGAGCACCTCAAGGACCACGGCCCGACGGGAGGGTCGGAAGGACTGCACATCGTCACCGCCGGTACGCACACCATTGACGGGCAGCCCATGGGGATGCGCACCCGGACGGCGTTGCTGGGCATCCCCGAGCTGGCCGGCACCTCCTTCGTGGGCCACCGCAGCCGCCAGGTGTACCAGGCCGATCTGGTGCGGGCCGACCTGGTGGTCGTCATGGAGGCCGACCATGTGCGCTTCGTACGCCGCCTGTTCCCCGAAGCGGCCCCTCGCACAGCCAGCATCCGCCGCCTGTGCCTGGACCTGCCCGCCGGTCCCGCCCCGCTGCCTGAGCGGGTGGCCGGGTTGGCCCTGGCCGATGCCGCGTTGTCGGACGAGGACGACGTCATCGACCCGGCCGGCGGGGACGAGGTGGCCTACGCCGCCTGCGTGGCCGAGCTGTGGTCTCTCTGCCAACAGCTGATCACGCTGCTGTAGGCCGGGGCAGGTGGAGGATCATCTCGTCGTCTTTCTCCCCTGGGATGCTGACCGGTCCCAGGGCCACGAACCCCGCCTTCTCGAAGGCCCGTTGCGACCGGACGTTGTGCACGCTGGGGCCGGCCAGCGCGCCGGCCACCTCGGGGTAGTGCGCCCAGATGAGCCCGGCCGCCGCGCCGATGAGGCGCGGCCCGAGGCCGTGTCCGCACTGCGCCTCGTCGCCGATCAGCAGGTCGATGCCGGCGGCGTCCGCCCGGCCGACGGCCCGGGCGTACTCAGGGTTGTCGGCCATCCGGTAGATCTGCACGAAGGCCACGTCGACCGCGCCGTGGGCGACCATGAAGAGCAGGGTCGGATCGGTCCCCTCGATGCTGGGGCCGTACTCTTCCTCCACGCCGGCCCGATCGGACGGGCTCTCCCACCAGCGGGCCACATGGGGCCGGGCCAGCCACTCGACCAGGCGCGGGAAGTCGGCCCGGGTCAGCGACCGGAAGGCGAGCTCGGGTTCGTCCACGCGCCGCGGCCTTTTCAGTCGGCGTGCACCGAGCGCAGACCGGCCCAGGCCAGATCCGCCATCCGCTGGGCCAACCGCTGCGCCTCCTCCTCGGCGGCTCCGTCCACCGGGCGCTGGGCGATGAAGCGGCGGCTGGCGCCTTCGGCCATGCCCACGACGGCGTAGGCCAGGAGGCGGCGGTGATCGTCGTCCAGCCCGGCGTCAATGAGCGGGTCGATGGCCTCGGCGATGGCGTCCTCCACCGTGCGCAGGGCCCGGCCTAGTTCCTGGTCGTCGGCGTGGTCGCGCCCGTACAGCAGCCGGAACTCGGCTTCCCGGCTGATGACCAGCCGGAAGTAGGCGGCGAAGCCCATCTCGACCTGCTGGCGCGGTCCCACGGCGCGCATGACCCCGCCGCGTACAGCGATCAGGAGCTCCTGGGCGATGGAGTCGACCAGCTCCAGGTAGAGGGCCCGCTTGGACGAGAAGTGCTGGTAGACGAGGGGCTTGGTGACCCCGGCCGCCTCGGCGATGTCGTCCATGGTGGTCGCCCGGTAGCCCCGGTGAGCGAAGAGCTCCAGGGCGACGGCGAAGAGCTGCTGGCGCCGTTGCTCAGCGGTGAGCCGCCGGGTCGAAGCCTGTAGCGCCGCTGCCATTGGATCAGAGGCTACTGGCCGGTCACCAGTGCTCCGGGACCCGCCCCTCAGGGCGGCAGCGCCGGAAGCGACTCCAGCACGCTCGACAACCGGGCCGGCAGATCAGCCAGGTTGAAGTGCTCGGCGGCGATGTGGTGGTTGTGCTCCAGCAACGCCGGGTCGGGGTGGGCCAGCCAGCGGTCCAGCGGCGCCGGGTCGGCGCTGTCGAACCAGCGGAAGCCGAAGCCGGCCAGCTCACCGGCGACCGGATAGGAGCCGATGGCCAGAGCCCGGCGATGGGTGGCCGACTCCAGCGCCGGGTTGCCAAAGCCCTCCCAGGTAGAGGGGAGCAGGACGGCGTCGCAGGCCGCGTAGGCGTCGGCGATGGAGATGGCGTGGTTCCCGGTGCCCAGGAGGACGGGGCACTTCGCCTCGCCCACCAGCCGCGCCAACTCCGGCCCGTAGCCATCCTCGGCCGGGCCGAGCAGCCAGTAGGTGCCGCCGACGGCGGTGGCCAGGGCCAGGGCGCCGCCGACGTTCTTGCGGGCCAGGGCCCGGGTCGGTTGGAGCAGGAGCCGGACCGACGGGTCCAGTCCGAGCGCCGCCCGGACCCCGTCGCGGTCCCCGGGGGCCGGTTCGGGGTCGAACGTGTTGTAGATCGTGGTGGCCACCAGGCCGTGGTCGGCCAGCTGGCGCCGGCTCACCTCGTTGATCGTGACATGGGCCCAGAGTGGATCGTCGGGCGGTGGCGGGAGGTGGGCCAGGTGCGGCCGCTGCCAGGGCAGGTCATGGTGGTGCAGCACGGCGGGGCGGCCGTGGCAGACCGCGGCGACGACCTCGGCGGCGGCCGGATTGAGGGGGAGCGAGCACAGATTCTCAATAACCACCAGGTCGGCCGACGCCAGCGCCGCCTCGACCTGGTGCCGCGACGGGGGTTGGGCGGCGTCGATGGCCAACCCCGGCAGGCGGACGTCCACCGGTCCCGATCCGGCCACCGTGGTCACCGCCCACCCCAGTCGGCCCAGCGCAGCGCCCCATTTGGCCGATTCGACCGATACCCCGTCGCTCCCGCCCAGGCGGAAGGAGATCAGGGCGGCGGTGGGCACGCGCCGCACTGTAGGTGCCCGGTTCCGGGGTCGCCCTCACAGCCTGGTCGAGTAGCGTTGCCACACCATGTCGAAGCGTGCATTGATCACTGGCGTGACCGGGCAGGATGGTTCCTACCTGGCCGAATTCCTGCTCGAGAAGGGTTACACCGTCATCGGTATGGTGCGGCGTTCCAGCACCGTCAACTTCGAACGGATCGCCCACATTCAGGACAAGCTGGAGCTGGTCGCCGGCGATGTGTTGGACGAGGCCTCTCTCATCGCTGTCCTGCGCGACCACCGCCCCACCGAGGTCTACAACCTGGCCGCTCAGTCCTTCGTCCAGACCAGCTGGAGCCAACCGGTCCTGACCGGGGAGACCACCGCCCTCGGGGTCACCCGCCTGCTCGATGCCATTCGAATCGTCGACCCCGACATCCGCTTCTACCAGGCCAGCTCGTCGGAGATGTTCGGCAAGGTGCAAGAGGTGCCCCAGCGCGAATCCACCCCGCTGTACCCGCGCAGCCCCTACGGCGTGGCCAAGGTGTACGGCCACTGGATCACCGTGAACTACCGCGAGAGCTACGACCTCCACGCCTCCTCGGGCATCCTCTTCAACCACGAGTCGCCGCGCCGGGGGATCGAGTTCCTGCCCCGCAAGGTGTCCTACGGCGTGGCTCGCATCGCCAACGGCCTGGACGACAAGCTGTCGCTGGGCAACCTGGACGCCCAGCGGGACTGGGGCTTCGCCGCCGACTACGTGCGCGCCATGTGGCTCATGCTGCAGCAGGATAAGCCCGATGACTTCGTGGTGGCGTCCGGCGAGACGCACTCGGTGCGCGAGCTCTGCGAGCTGGCCTTCGCCGCCGCCGGTCTGGACTGGGAGCAGCACGTGGTGATCGACGAGAAGTTCCTCCGCCCGGCCGAGGTCGACCTGCTGGTCGGCGACCCGGCCAAGGCCCAGGAGACCCTGGGCTGGCACCGCGACGTCGAGTTCCCGGGCCTGGTCACCATGATGGTGGAAGCCGACCTGGACCTGGTCCGCAGCACCCTCAAGTAGGCGGGGGCTCCGGCGCTCCCTTTCCCCGCTGCCATTTCAGCCGACCCCGTCGGCGTCCTGGTCGCCTTCGGTGCCGGGATCCTCTCCTTCCTCTCCCCGTGCGTGCTGCCGCTCGTCCCGGGCTATCTCTCCATGGTCTCCGGCCTCTCGGCCGCTGAGCTGACGGCAGCGCGCCGAACCCCGGCCGCCACCCTGGTCACCGCCGGAGCCGTTGACGAACTGGCCCATGTCGGGACGATCGGTGCCGGAGGGTCTGTCGCCGTGGCCGTCGCCCCGCCGCCGGTCGCCCCCGCTGCCCCCGTCGCCACCATGCGCCCCATGCTGCGCGGCATCGGGCTGTTCATTGGAGGCTTCACCATCGTTTTCGTGGCGCTGGGGGCGGTGGCCTCGGGCATCGGGCGCGTGCTGATCTCGCACAAGGAGACGCTGACCCACGTCAGCGGGGGCGTGGTGATCGCGCTCGGTGTGGTGCTCCTCCTGGGCACGGTTCCCGGCCGCTACTGGTCACGCCTGGGCTCGGGCCCGCTCGGCGTCCTCACCCGCCTCAGCGGCGAGCGGCGCTTCCACGTGCAGCCGTCGACCCTCGGGACCTGGGCTGCCCCGGTCATGGGCATGGCCTTCGCCTTCGCCTGGACGCCGTGCATCGGCCCCGTGCTCGGCGTGGTGCTGGGGTTGGCCGAGCACAACGGCACCCTGGCCGGCGGCGTCGTGCTCCTCTTCGCCTACTCCCTCGGCTTGGGGATCCCGTTCGTGCTGACCGGCTTGGCCTTCGGTCGATTGACCGCCACCTTCGCCCGGGCCCGCCGGGGCATCGGGATCGTCGAAGTGGTGGCGGGCGTGGTGCTGGTGGCCTTCGGTATCCTTTTGCTGACCGACAACCTGACCTGGGTGGCCACCGGCATGCAGCACGTGCTGAACGACATCGGGCTGGGCCGCCTCAGCCGGAGTTAGAAGTCTCCGCCGTCCGTCGGGCGGGCGACCGGTGGCAGACCCTCCTGGGCATTCCCCGGGCCGCCGCGCCATAGCGTTGGCATCGTGGCGGACCTCCTGGTCGCCCACGAGCTGGCGCTGCCCGACTTCGGCCGCCTTGAGCTGACCGGAGCCGCCCAGGACTCCCTGGCGGCCGTGCTGGCTCTGCCCCAGCTGCGCTAACGGCCCGCCCACCCAGCGCCACCTCCCAGGCGCCGCTTGGAACCCTCCAGCCCACCCCCCCTACCATGGTGGCGAAGGCCATGGCCCCTGTCGTCCAATTCCGCGCTGCCGTTGCTCTTGCCGGCCGCTTCCCCGCCCTTGCCGGTGTCGATCTGTCTCTGCAGACCGGCGAGGTCGTGGTGGTGGTGGGGGCCAACGGGGCCGGCAAGACCAGCCTGCTCCGGGCCTGCGCCGGCCTGCTGCCCGTCACCTCGGGCCAGGCGGAGGTGCTCGGGGTCGACCTGACCACCGACCACACCACGGTGCGCCGCCACGTCGGCCTCCTGGGCCATGCCGCCCCCCTCTACGACGAGCTCAGCGCGGCGGAGAACGTCCGTTTCTCCGTGCGGGCGCTGGGCCTGCCGGTGGCCACCGCCGACGCCGCGCTGGAACGGCTGGGCCTGGTCGGGCGGTTGCGCACCACACCGACCGGTCGCCTTTCGGCCGGCCAACGGCGCCGGGTCGCCCTGGCCGCCCTGCTGGCCCGCCGCCCTGCCCTCTGGCTGCTCGATGAGCCGCACGCCGGTCTCGACGCCCCCGCCCGCGCCCTGCTCGGAGATCTGATTGGCGAAGCAGTCTCGGATGGGGCAGCAGTGCTGCTCTCCTCCCACGAGCCCGACCTGTCGGTCCCCCTCTCAAACCGGGTGGTGGTCATGGGCGGTGGCCGGATCACCAGTGAGGAGGCCGGTGGCCGCCGGCCTCCGCTGAGCGCGGTGCCCGCGGCGGAATCGTCACCGAACCAGGGCACCATGGGGGCGTGGCATGTGGCGTGACGCACTCCTGGTCGCCGGCAAGGACCTGCGCATCGAGGCGCGCTCGCGAGTGGCGCTGTGGCAGGTGGTCCCCTTCGCCGTCCTGGTCCTGGTCCTGTTGGCCTTCGCCATCGGGCCCGATGCCGCGCCCCTGCATCACGCCGCTCCGGGCATCTTCTGGATCGCCGTGCTCTTCTCGACCGTGCTGGCCATTCAGCGCAGCGTGGCCATTGAGTCGGGCGAAGGCACCCGGGACGGCCTGCGCCTCTCGGGGATCGACCCGGCCGGGATCTTCCTGGGCAAAGCGGCCGCCGTCGGCCTCCAGCTCCTCCTGCTCCAGATCGTGCTGTGGGCCGGCGTGACCTTCCTCTTCGATGTCCGGGTGCACGTGTTCTGGCTGGCCATCACCGCGTCGCTGCTGGCCACCGTCGGGCTGGCCTGTGCCGGTGTCCTCTACGGGGCGCTCTCGGCCGGGCTGCGCGTCCGCGACACACTGCTGCCGATCCTCGTCCTGCCGGTGCTGGCCCCCGTCCTGCTGGCCGGGTCCAAGGCCTGGCAGGCCGCCGTGGACGGCAACGCCGCCAGCGGCACCCAGTGGTTGCGCATCCTCATCCCCTTCGCCGTGGTCTACCTCGTCATCGGCATCGTTCTCTACGGGCCACTCCAGGAGGCCGCATGACCCCGACCGCAGTCTCCCGCCCGCGCTGGCTCAGCGTGGTCGGCCTCCTCGGCGTGATCGCCATGGGCTTCACCGTATGGCTGGGCCTGTGGATCACCCCGCCCGACGCGGTGCAGGGCAACCTGGCCCGCCTGCTCTACATCCATCCGCCCATCGCTACCGTCGCCCTCTACTGGGCCGGCGGGGTGGCCGCGCTGGGCAGCCTCCTCTACCTCTGGCCGCGCACCCGCTCCTACTACTGGGACCGCCTGGCCGCCTCGGCCGTCGAGGTCGGCGCCGTCTTCTCGGCCCTGACGCTGGTCACCGGGTCGCTCTGGGGCCGCCCGGCCTGGGGGACCTGGTGGACCTGGGACGCCCGACTGACCTCCACCGCGCTCCTCCTCCTGCTGGAGTTGGGCTACATGGCCCTGCGCCGGGTCCCGGCCGACCCGGCCATACGGGCGCGGCGCTGCGCCGTGGCCGCGCTCCTGGTCGCCGTCGACGTGCCCATCGTGCACTTCTCGGTCGACTGGTGGCAGACCCTCCATCAGGGCGGCACCGTGCTCGACCCGGGATTCAACCTGCACATTCACGGCTCCATGGCGTGGACCTTCCTGCTCGGCTTCATCGCCTTCTCGCTGATCTTCGTCTGGCTCCTCGGCGTGCGCTACCGCATTGAGGTGTTGCAGGACCAGGTGGGTGACCAGGAGCTCGAAGTCTCGCTGTCCGAGCGGTGGGGCGAATCAACCGAGCTGGCCAGTGTGGGCCCGGGCCGGGCCCCGGCCCCCGAGCGGGGCGGGCCATGAGTTACGTCGACGCCGGCTACAGCGCCGCCCTGGCCACCATGGTGGTCTACGCCATCAGTCTGGGCCTGCGGCGCCACCGTTGGGAACGGGCACTGAAGGCGGCCGACCAGGACAAGCTTGCGTTACCTGCTGCGGACGCCCCGGCTGAGCCGGTGGGCCCCGGTGGGCGGTCGTGACCGGCGTCGTCACCGTACCCACCGGCCCCAAGGATTCCCCGGCCCGCGGCGGCCCCGCCCTGCCTCAGCCGCGGCGCCGGAGTAGCCGGCGGCTTCTGGTGGTCTTCGCCGTCCTCGCCGCCGCCCTCATCTTCCTGTTGGTCGAGGGGCTGGGCAGCTCGCTCAACTACTTCGACACCGTCGACCAGGCGTTCGCCCACCGGGCCACCTTGGGTACCCGGACCTTCAATCTCGAAGGCGCTGTGGTCAAGGGATCCATCCACTCGACGGCGGTCGGGACGGACTTCACCATCGCGGAGGGCACCCACACCGTCTCGGTCGTCAATACCGGGAGTCCACCGCAGCTGTTCCAGGTTGGGATCGCCGTGGTCGTGGTCGGGCACTTCACCTCACCGCGCACCCTTGACTTCGTCTCCCACACCATCCTCGTCAAGCACTCCGCCAACTACTGCGCGGCCAACCCGAAGCGAGTGAAGTCCAAGAGCGGGAACGTCGTCCTATGTTGAACGCCGACGTCGGCACTCTCGGCGTCTGGCTGGCCTTCGCCGCCAGCGCGGTCGGCGCCATCGTCATGGCGGTCGGCCTGATCCGCAGCCGCGGCCAGGCTCAGGCCCCGGCTCCTGCTTTAGCTCAATCCGAGCTGGCGCTCGAGACCAGGGCCGGCCTGACCGACGGTCGCCTCTTCGCCCCCGTCATGCTGCTGGGCGGGGTGCTGGCCACCCTGGCCATGGAGCACGCCCTGGTCACCCACGACTTCAGCCTGGTCTTCGTGGCTGAGAACAACAGCAAGGTGACACCGCTGCTCTACTCCATCACGGGCATGTGGTCGGCCCTGGCCGGCTCCATCCTGCTCTGGGGCCTCGTGCTCGCCATCTTCTCGACCATCTTCGTGTGGCGCTACCGCCGCACGGCCGCCGACCCGGTCATCCGTTGGGCCACCCTGGTCATGTACGTCGTTACCGCCTTCTTCTTCGGCCTCATGGCGGGACCGGCCAATCCCTTCGTCACCACCCACAACGTGACGGCGGGGTTGGGCCCGAACTCGCTGCTGCAGGACAACCCCTTGGTGGCCATCCACCCGCCCCTCCTCTACATCGGGTTCGTCGGCTTCACCGTTCCCTTTGCCTTCGCCATCGGCATGCTGGCCACCGGACGGGTGGGCGAGCGTTGGCAGATCGAGTGCCGGCGCTGGACCCTGGTCTCCTTCACCTTCCTCTCGGTCGGGCTGGTGCTCGGAGCCTGGTGGTCCTACCAGGTCCTCGGCTGGGGCGGGTTCTGGGGGTGGGACCCGGTGGAGAACGCCGCCCTGTTGCCCTGGTTGTGCGGCACGGCCTATCTCCACTCGGTGCTGGTGCAGGAGCGGCGTGGCCTCATGCGGGTGTGGAACCTGTCGCTGTCGGTGGCCACCTTCTCCCTCACCATCCTGGGGACCTTCCTGACTCGCTCCGGCGTCATCAACTCGGTGCACGCCTTCTCCGAATCGTCGCTCGGGCCCCTCCTGATCGGCTTCTTCTTCGTGGTCATCGCGGTGGGCTTCGGCCTGATCGCCTGGCGGGGCGACCGCCTGCGCTCGCCCGGCGGGATCGACGCGCCGCTGGGGCGGGAGGGCGCCTTCCTCCTCAACAACCTGCTCTTCGTCGGCTTCGCCTTCGTCGTCCTCCTGGGCACGGTCTATCCCTTGCTCTACCAGGCGGTGACCCAGCAACAGGTCACGGTGGGCGCGCCCTACTTCAACACGGTGGCCGTCCCGGTGGGACTGGCCCTCCTCTTCCTCATGGCCGTGGCCCCGGTGCTGAGCTGGCGCAAAATCAACGCCACCGTGCTGTGGCAGCGGTTGTCCATCCCCATCTGGGTGGGCGTCCTGACCCTGATTCTGTGCGTCGCCTTCGGGTTGCGCGGCTTCGCCGCCCTGATCGGCTTCGGCCTGGGCGGCGTGGCTGCCGCCACGGCGGCCCGGGCGCTGGTGCTCTCGGTGCGGGCGTCGCGCCTGAGGGGGGCCGGTTGGTGGCGCGGCCTGGTCGGCCGGACCAACGGGGGGATGGTGGTCCACCTGGGCGTAGTCGTCCTCGCCGTCGGCATCATCGCCGCCACCACCTACCGCCAGCAGACCGAGCTGGCCCTGGCGCCGGGCCACGTCGTCACCTTCGACGGCCACCGCTTCGAGTTCAAGGGGTTGCGCACGGTCGTCGTCCCCTCCAAGCGCTCCGACCAGGCGCTGGTCCAGGTGGACGGCGGCGGCGTCTTCGCCCCGGCCACCACCAACTTCGGGGGGGCGCTCTCCACCGTCGGCACCCCGGCCATCGATTCGGGGGCCTTCGGCGACGTGTACCTGACCTTTGACGCCGTTGGCGGCCAGGGCGCGACGGCGGGCAACCAGCCCATCCCCAACCTGCCAGCCGGCTCGGTGGCCATCGGCGTGGTGATCGAGCCCCTACTGGCCTGGCTGTGGGCCGGTGGCCTGCTGATCGGCCTCGGCGGCCTGATGGCCCTGGTGCCCGGGTCGCGGCGCCGGGCCACGGACCCGGTGTCGGCACCCTCGGCCATGGTGGCGGGCCCGCACCCCGCGCCCGGTGACAGCGAGGCTGCGGCCAGCGACGGGGCTGAACTGGTGCCGGCGCACGCCGGTGCGCCGGCCGAGCGGGGCACCCCCTCGGCATGATGGCCCGACCCACCCGGCGCCATACGACCCGTTGGGTGGCCGGCGCCGTCCTGGCCGTGCTGGCCGTAGTCGGCGTGGTCCTGGCCACCCGCACCCCGCAGGAGGCCACGGCGGTGGACAGCCCGCTGCTGGGCCACATGGCGCCGTCGTTCAGCGGCAGTGACCTGCGCAGTGGCCAGCACGTCTCGCTGAAGGCACTGCGCGGCCGGTACGTCTTCGTCAATTTCTTCGCCAGCTGGTGCGGGCCGTGCCAGACCGAGGCACCGGACCTGCTGGCCTTCGAGTACGGCCAGCGGACCGTGCCCGACGGGGCGGAGCTGGTCAGCGTGGTCTTCCACGACGCCACCTCGTCGGCCAAGGCGTTCCTCGTGTCGCAGGGCGCCACCTGGCCGGCGGTGAACGACCCCGGTGGCACCATCGCCGAGGACTACGGGGTGAGCGGCCCCCCCACCACGTTCCTGATCGATCCCTCAGGACGGGTCACTATCCAGCCGTGCGCCGGACCGGCCACCAGCGCCAACCTGGCCGCCATGCTCAAACAGGCCAAGGGGCTGGCGCCCAAGGACGCACGGCAAGCCTGTGGCTGAGCGGCGGACCCGCCTGCCCATCGGGTACCGCATCGCCCTGCCCCTCGTCGTGGCGGCGGTGACGCTCCTCATCGGGAGTGGGGTCTTCTCGGCCCAGCCCTCGACCCCGGCGCAACGGGCCGCAGCCATTGAGTCGGTGGTGCGCTGCCCTTCCTGTACCGACGTGTCGGTGGCCCAGTCGAATGAATCGACGGCGCTGTCCGTGCGCCATCTCATCGAACGGCAGGTGGCCGAGGGCCGGACGGCCGGCCAGATCGAAGCGACCCTGGTGTCCCAGTACGGGCCCACCATTTTGCTGGTGCCGCCGGCCACCGGCGGATTCGCCCTGATCTGGATCGTGCCCATTGTCCTCGGACTGGGCGCACTGGTCGCCGTGGCGGCGCTGTTCTGGCGGCGCAGCCGGCAGTTCAGCGCGCTGCGCCCGGTCCCGGTCCCGGTGGCCGAGGACGCGCCATGACGGCCGATCTTCCGCTGGCCGACGCGGCCGAGGTCCCCGACGCCGACGACGCCGGGGACGTCGGGGACGTCGGGGATGTCGGTGAAACCAAGGACGTCGACGAGGGGCGTCCGGGCGAGAGCGCCGAGGCGCGCTGGTACCTCAACGACGAGCGCCAGTTCCTGCTCCAGTCACTGGCCGACGCCGATCGCGAGCACCGCGCCGGGGACCTCTCCGACGAGGACCACCAGGTGCTCGCCGTCCGGGACCGCCGCCGGCTAGCCGAGGTGGAGGCCGAACTGGCGTCGCTCGGGCCCGAGCGTGACGCCCCGGCGGTCCCGGCCACCCGCAGCCCGGCCGAGGCGGTCCGCTTCGGCGAATGGCGCCGGGTCGGGATCATCGCCGCCTGCTTCCTGATCGTGGCCGGCGCCGTCATCCTGGTCGACCATGCCGTGAACCCGCGCCTGCCCGGTCAGGCCTCCTCGGGCAGCATCACCGTCTCCAAGGAACAGCAGATTGAGCAGCAACTCTCCCAAGCGGCCACGCTCAACAACGGCGGCCAGCCACTTCAGGCGTACAAGCTCTATCAAACGATCCTGACCGAGGACCCCAACGATCCGCAGGCCCTGGCCGCCCTGGGCTGGTTGGACTGGAACTACGGCACCCAGGGCAACGCGCCGACGCTCGAAGCAGAGGGGCGCCAATCCGAGCAGAAGGCCATTCGGGTGGCCCCGACCTACTGGGCCGGTCACCTCTTCCTGGGGCTGATCCTGTTCAACCAGGACCACAACGCCACCGGGGCGGTGGCTCAGTTCAATGAATTCCTGGCCGATCACCCCGCCGCCGCCCAGGTCACCTCGGTGGCGCCCTTGCTCAAGGACGCCTACGTCCAGGCCGGCGTGCCGGTCCCGGCCGCCCTGGGCCCGACGACCACCACGACCACTCCGACCACCACGACCACGCCGGCCGGCTGAGCGCTCAGGCCCGCAAGGCCCGCAGCCCGCTCACCACCCGGCCAAAGGCCGCGCTGAAGGCGGCAAGGTCGTCTTCGGTGGTCGACCAACCCACCGAGAGGCGCAGGGAGTGGCTGGCGTCGACCCCCATGGCCTCGAGGACGGGGGACGGCTCAATGCTCTCGGAGGCACAGGCTGAGCCCGAGTGCACCGCCACCCCGGCCCGGTCCAGCCCGATCAACACCGGCTCCGCCTCCACGCCCTGCACGCCCAGGCAGACCAGGTAGGGCAGCCGATCGGCGTCCAGTCGGGGCCCGACCCGGGTCACGTCCTCCACCGCGGTGGCCGCCGCCTCCAGGACGGCGATGTGGCGCCGCGCCGCCTCGACCTCGGTGCGCAGGGTGTGCTGGCCGTCCGCGGCCAGGGCGGCCGCCGCCGCGCCGAAGGCCAACTGCGCCGGCAGGGCTTCCAGGCCGGCCCGGCGGGCTCGCTCCTGCTCGCCGCCCACGATGAAGGGCTCAATCCGGCTGCCCCGGCGGATGATCAGGGCGCCGGCGCCGGCCACCCCGCCCAACTTGTGGGCACTCACGCTGACCAGGTCGGCGCCCAGCGCGTCCAGGTCCATGGGCACGTGGCCGCAGGCGGCGACGGCGTCGACATGGACCGCCACCTCGGCGGCCCGGCACAGCTGCACCACCTCGTGGACCGGCTGCAGGGTCCCCACCTCGTGGTTGGCCCACTGGCAGTGCACCAGCGCCGGCCGGGGCAAGGTTGCATCGGCCAGCCGCGCCGCCAGCGCGCCCAGGTCGAGACGGGCCGTGGCATCGACTGGGATGACCTCGGTCGGCGCCGAGCGGGCCGAGGCGTCGCGCACGGCCGAGTGCTCCACCTGGGCCAGGAGGACCGGGGCTCCCGGATGCCGGCGCGTCGCTCCCCAGACCGCCGCGTTAATGGACTCGGTGCCCCCCGAGGTGAACACCACCTGGCGCGGGGTGGCCCCGACTAGTGCCGCCACCTGCTGGCGCGCCGCCTCGAGGGCGTCGCGCACCACCCGGCCTTCCTCGTGCAGGCGCCCCGGATCGGCCGTCGGTAGGGCCATCCAATGCCGGATCGCCTCGAGCGCCTCGGGGCGGGGTGGCGTGGTGCTGGCGTGGTCCAGGTAGGCGCGGCTCACGAGGTGTCAGGCAGAGGCGGCACAGGCAGCGTCGCCCCTGGCCCGGGAGGACAGCATGACCGGCACCACCTGTTCGGCCGCCCGGCCGCACAACCCTGACAGCAGACCCTTGACCATGCCCCGGTCGACCGCGCACAGCACGGGATTGGTGGTGCTGGCGTTGCCGAAGGGGCACTGCTCGGCCACCACGGCCGTGGTGTCGCCCCTGTCCTCGGCGTGGGCCGCGAAGCCGTGGGCGGTCAGGGTGTCGGCCACCACGTGCATGGCGGCGCGGATGGTGCGTTGGCCCTCGGTCGGCGTCATGCGGGCGGCCAGGGAGCGGCCATACTCCTCGCCGACGTGGGCGGCCATCCGCTCGGCCTCCTCGGGGCCGAGACGCTGCATGGCCTCACCGAGCAGCCGCATCAGGAGGTCGTCCCGGCGTTGCATGAGGCCGATGCTCAGGTCCTCCTCGACGCAGTAGAACTGCTTGGAGGGGCGCCCGGCACCGGCGGCCTTGCGGTCGGTGCCGACCCGGAGGTAGCCCCCGTCCACCAGGCGCTGCAGGTGGTGCCGGGCCACGTTGGGGTGGAGCGAGAAGGTGGTGGCCACCTCGGTCGCCGTCACCCCGGGCTCGGCCCGGACGTGCAGGAAGATGTCCCGCCGGGTGGGATCGCCGAAGGCGGCGGAGACCGCGGCCACGGCGGCACTGAACCGTCCGTCATCGGTCTCTCGTTCGAACGGCTCCGCCGGCGGCAGCGCCTGGGCGGTGATCGGGGCCGTGCTCACGGTCAGTAGTCTACCGAGGGATCAGCCCTTCCAGCTGGGGCGACGCGCGCTCCTTGACCCTTGTGGGGCCGGAGTGCCCGGTCCAGGCACCAACGAGGAAGAGGGAGTGCATGGCAATCGACCAATCACAGCTCGAAGCGGCACTCAACGCCATCATTGAGCCCGAGTTGGGTTTGCCCCTAGGGGCCATCGGCATGCTGCGCGAGGTCAAGTCACGCCGCCGCCGGATCCGTATTGAACTGGCCCTGCCCGTAGCCGCCTGGCCCGGTTCCGACGAGCTGGCCGACGAGGTGCACCGGGTGGCCCGGGCCGTGCCGGGGGTCGAAGAGATCGAATTCGACCTGACCGTGATGCACGACGACGAGCGCGCCGCCCTCCGGGTCACCTTGCGCCAGACCATGCTCGGCGCGGCCGCCCCCCATGAAGAGGGCGAAGAGGACGAGGGGGACGACGGCCACGGCCACGGCCACGGTGGTCACGGGCACGCCCACGGGAACGAGGCCCCGTCGCCCAGCTTCCTGCAGCCTGATGCCACGACGCGTGTCATCGGCGTCTCCTCGGGCAAGGGCGGGGTGGGCAAGTCGACGGTGACGGTCAACCTCGCGGTGGCGCTGGCCCGGGCCGGCTTCAGCGTGGGCCTGCTCGATGCCGATGTCTACGGCTTCTCGGTGCCCAAAATGCTCGGTACCGACCACGACCCCATCATCCTGGGCGATGTGGTCATCCCCACCTCGGCCCATGGGGTCAGGTGCTTGTCGATGGGCTACTTCGTCCCTGACGACCAACCGGTCATCTGGCGCGGTCCGATGCTGCACAAGGCGATCCAGCAGTTCTTGACCGACGCCTACTGGGGTGAGCCGGACTTCGTTCTCATCGACATGCCGCCCGGCACCGGTGATGTGGCGCTGACCCTGGCCGAGGTCATGCCCAAAGCGGAGATCATCGTGGTGACCACGCCCCAGCCGGCGGCCCAGCGGGTGGCCCAACGCTCCGCCTTCGCCGCCCGCCGCCTCAAGCTCTCGGTGCGGGGCGTGGTGGAGAACATGAGCTGGTTCACCGGCGACGACGGTGCCCGCTACGAGATATTCGGTGCCGGTGGTGGCGCCACCCTGGCCGCCGACCTGGGGATCCCGCTGCTAGGCCAGGTGCCGCTGGTCACCGCCGTCCGGCAGGGCGCTGACGAAGGGCGCCCAATGGTGGCCGAGGATCCCGAGAGCGAGACGTCCCGCTCCTTCATCGCCATCGCCGACCGGCTGGCCTCACTGGGGCCGGCCCGGGTGTACCGCAAGGAGCTCAGCCTCCGCTAGGGCCTACCGGCTGATCCGCTCGGTCAGCCGCACGTTGACCATGTCCCCGTCGCCCTTGCCGATGGCCTTCCGGACGGCCGCCTTTATGGGGAGTTTGTGGGTGCCGTCGCCCATGGCCATAAACGAGCTCTGGAACGGGTGGCCGTCCACGGTGGCCCGGACGTTAACCAGACCCCGGGTTCCGAAGAATTCGACCGAACCCGGCATGACCACGTAGGTCCAGCCGCCGGAGGCGGGGCTCTTCACCAACGTGGCTTGAAACTGGGCGAGTGTCTTGGTGGCGGCCGTCACCTTGCTCACCGCTGCTCGACGATCTCGAGGCCGTTGCCATCCTGGTCGCGCAGAGCGAACATGGGCGGCACGCCGTCCCAGTGCAGGACCTGGTCAGCGTTGACGCCGCGATCGACCAGTTCGGCCCGCAGCGTCACGGCGTCCCCGGTGATGAAGCGGACGCCGGTCTCGACGCCGGCCGGTAGCCCCGGGTGCGCCAGGACCAGAGCGATGGACGTCGTCGCCCCAGCGGGAGCCACCTCGATCCAGCGCTTTCCCGGGCCCAGCGGGACGTCGAGCCGCACGCCAAAGCCGAGCGTCTCGACGTAGAAGGCGAGCGCCCGGTCCTGATCGGCCACGGGGACGCCGACCGTGCGCACGTCGGTGATACGGGTGTCTGGCATCAGCTGCCGTACATCAGCGAGCCGGGCGTGGTGAGCAGCTGGCCCGACTCCAACCAGGTCTTGAGGCCCGAGAGGATCATCGGCCAGCCGCCGTAGATCTGGTTGTTGGCGCCTTCTCGCAGCTGGTCGTGGGTCACGGTGAGATGGCAGGAGTCCTCCACCTGTTCAATGTCCCAGCTGACCCGGGAGGCGCCCTCGGACTTCACCTCGTCGCTCCACAGCGCGGTCATGGTGTGGACGAGCCGCCGGGGTGGGTCGATCTCGAGGATCTCCCCCTCGCCGAGTTCCATGCCGGCTTCGGCCACACCCATGTCCAGGCGGGAGCCGACCTTCCACTCCGAGGTGACGCCGGCCCCGAAGTTGTACTTGCGCCTGATCTCGGGGTCGATGATGGCCTCCCACAAACGCTCGGGGGTGGTGCGGATATAGATCTCGTAAACCTTCTCCATCGGGCTCTCCAGTCGTTCCTTGATGTCGCTGAGTGCGGCCACCCAGGGTTCGGCGTACTTGCTCACCCACCGGTCGTGGACGAGCCGGATCGGGACGGGGTTCAAGAAGTGGAGCTTCTGGCGGCCGCGCCGCCTGGTCACCACCAGCCCGGCTTCCTCCAGCAGCTTGAGGTGCTTCATGACGCCGAAGCGGGTCATGGAGAAACGCTCCTCGAGCATGCCCAGGGTCTGGCCGTCCTCACGGAACAGCTCATCGAGCAGGCTCCGCCGGGTGGGATCGGCCAGGGCTTTGAACACGTCGTCCACACCGGCACTATAGGTGACCATATAGTCACATGTCAATACGCTCAGTCATGGAGCCGGGCGCGCCTCGGCCCCGGGGCGGCGGCCAGTAGCTTGGCCACGACCTGAGGGAAGGAGCGGCATGGCCCAAGACTGGGCACGTCCCGTCGTGCACTGGGAGATAGAGGCGAGGGACCCCGAGGTCCTCCGCGCCTTCTACGGTTCCCTTTTCAACTGGAAGATCGGTGAGGGCTTCATCATGGATATACAGCCAGGCATCGGCGGACCCGAACCCGGACCGGGCGGGCACATCCGCCAGAGCGACCGCTCCGGAGTCACGCTCTACATACAGGTGGGGGACCTGCAGAGCTCGCTCGACAAGTCGGTCACCCTGGGCGCCACCATCGTGGCCGAGCCCTTCGACGTGCCAGGCGGCCCCACGCTGGCCGGGATCAGCGATCCCGAGGGCAATCCCGTCATGCTGGTGCAGGCGTGAGCTCATGTCGGTAGTCGAGCTCACCACCTTCCGCCTGGCCCAGGGGGCCAATGAAGAATCGTTCTTGGCCTTGGACCGGCGGGTGCAGACCGAGCTTGTCCCGAACCAGCCCGGGTTCATGCGGCGCACCACCGCCCGGCGCGACGAGAACTGGGTGGTAGTGACGCTGTGGGCGTCCGAGGAAGCCGCCGTGGCCTTCGAGAGCGTGGCCAACGGGGAACCCGTGCAGATGGAGTTCGACGGCCAACTCGAAGTGGGCAGTGTGGCCACGTACCGGTACAACACGCTCGACTAAATGGAGCCCGACGAGCTCAAGGTCACCCGCTACGCCGTGGCTGACGCCGTCGCCACCATCACACTGCACCGCCCCGAGCGCCTGAACGCCTGGACCGGCCGGATGCACTCTGAGTACCGCCAGCTGCTGGCTCGGGCCGCGGCCGACACCAGTGTGCGCGTCATCGTGGTCACCGGATCGGGCCGGGGGTTCTGCGTCGGTGCCGATACCCGGGCGCTCGAGGGCCACGTCGAACGCGGCAGTTACGACGCCGGGGTGGGCGCCGATCTGGCTCGGCCCGGCTTCGGGGTGCGGCCCGAGTTCGACGCCGACTTCGCCTACCAGTTCGGCATCCCCAAGCCGATCATTGCCGCCATCAACGGTCCGGCGGCCGGGGTCGGGCTGGTCCTGGCCTGCTACTGCGATCTCCGCTTCGCTGCCGCCGGGGTCAAGCTGACCACCAGCCACGGCCGGCTGGGCCTGCCGGCCGAATACGGCCTGTCCTGGCTGCTGCCGCGCCTGATCGGCCTGACCCGGGCGGCGGACCTGCTGCTGTCCAGCCGGGTCGTGCTCTCCGAGGAGGCGGCCGCCCTGGGCCTGGTCAACCAGGTGGTGGCGCCCGATGAGTTGATGACGACCACCTACGCCTACGCCAACATGCTGGCCACCGAGGTCGCGCCCTCATCGCTGACCGCCACCAAGCAGCAGCTCTACCGTGACTTCCATCGCGATGTGGCGTCTTCGGTCAACGACGCCGGCGCCCGTTTGGCCGAGATGATGCAGGGACCTGACTTCGCCGAAGGGGTGGCCGCGTTGACCGAGAAGCGGCCGCCCCGCTTCTCGGACCCGCAACCTTCCTAGCGGCTGAGTCCGCTCAGGAGTCCACGCCGGCCGGCAGCTTGTCCGGATCCCACCCGAGTTGGGCCACGGCCTGGCGGAAGGCGAAGCGGTCGGTCATGCCGGCCACGTAGGTGACGGCGGCCCGGATGGCGTCCTCGCCCCCGGCCACCAGGTCCGGGGCCACGGTGGGGGCGGCACCCGTCTCGGCGATGAGATGCGGCCGGTCCGAGAAGTGCTCGACCAGGGCGCGCAGGACGCTGACCACGGCGTCGCCCTGCTGCACCGAGGCGGCCCGCAGGTAGATGCGTTCGTAGTTGCAGGCGCGGAAGGCGGAAAGGGCCTCGGCCTCCTCCTCCTCCATCCCCACCTGGCCGGTGCGCACGGTGGCCGAGACCACGCCGTGGATGAAGGCGTCGAGCTGCGCGCTGCGGCGCTCTCCGCACAACTCCCGCACGGCCAGGGGTAGCTGGTGGGGTGCCACGATCCCGGTCAGGACGGCGTCCTCCCAGTCGTGGCAGACGTAGGCCACCCGGTCGGCCCAGCTGACCACCTCGCCCTCGGGGGTGGACGGTGCCGGCCGGGACCAGCTGTGGTTGGCGATGCCGTCGCTGGTCTGGGCGCACAGGTTGAGGGAGGCCAGCGAGACGTGGGCGCCCCACGGCGCGTGGTCGAAGCCCCCGGGCAGGAACGGGTCCAGCGCGTCCTCGCTGGCGTGCCCGCCGGGGCCGTGCCCGCAGTCGTGGCCGAGGGCGATGGCTTCAGTCAGGGCCACATTGAGCCGGCAGGCCCGGGCCATGGCGGTGGCCACCTGCGCCACCTCGAGCGCGTGGGTGAGCCGGGTGCGCTGGTGGTCCTGGGGGAAGACGAAGACCTGGGTCTTGCCGGCCAGGCGCCGGAAGGAGGTGGCGTGCAGGATGCGGTCCCGGTCACGCTCGAAGCAGGTCCGCCACTCGTCGGGTTCCTCGGGTAGGGCCCGGTCACCAGCGCCCCGGGCCCGGGTGGCTCCGGGAGCCAGGATCTCGTCCTCCCGATCCTCCCGGGCGGCCCGGGTGAAGGGCTCGGGGGGCGAGCCACCGGGGCTCGGTGCTGGCTCAGTGGCCGGCCTAGTGCGGGCCCAAGAGTCGGCGTGGGCCAGGCGGACCGGCCCGGCGTAGCCGGACATGGTGGAGGCCCACCGCATGCTGCGCTCCGTCTCCCGGGGCTTCGGGGCGTCGCTCATGTCGTGCATTCTCCCTCACACCTGTAACGTCGCAGTGCCCGCAGGCCTCCCCCGTGGGGCTGACGAGAGGAGTGGAACCAGGTGGACGTGCGTATCGGCATCACCCAGACCCCCAAGGAGCTGGAGGTGGAGCTGAATGACGATGCTGACCGCGACAAGGTGGTGGCTGACATTGAGAAGCTGCTCAAGACCGGTGACGGTGTCCTCTGGCTGACCGACAAGAAGGGTCGCAAGGTGGGTGTCCCGGTGGCCAAGGTGGCCTACATCGAGGTCGGCGCCCCTTCCGCGGAGCGCCGGGTCGGGTTCGGCGCCCCTTGAGGCCGTTGAACCTGCAGGGGCACTGTGACTGCGGCGGCACCTGACCTCCTCCAGCTGAAGCTGGTCTTCGTCACCGGCAAGGGAGGCGTCGGCAAGACGACGGTGGCCGCCGCGTTGGCCCAGCTGGCGGCCGAGCACGGCCAGAAGGTGCTCACCTGCGAGGTGGACGCCAAAGGCGATCTGGCCGCCCTCTTCGAAGCGTCGCCCACCGGCTTCGTGCCCAAGGAGATCGCTCCGGGGATCTCATCCATGTCCATGGACACCGAGGCCTCGCTGCGCGAGTACCTCAAGCTCCACCTGCGCATACCGGTGGTGGGGCGGATCGGCCCCCTGGCCAAGGCCTTCGACTTCGTGGCCACGGCGGCCCCGGGGGTGCGCGAGATCCTCACCGTCGGCAAGCTCTGTTACGAGGTGCGCGAGCGCCATTACGACCTGGTCGTGGTCGACGCGCCGGCCAGCGGGCACATCATCGGCCAGCTGGCCGCCCCCCAGGCCATCAACGACCTGGTCAAGGTGGGCCTGATCCGTAGCCAGACCGACTGGATGCTCGAGATCCTCTCGGACCCCCAGCAGACCGGCCTGGTGGCCGTGACCACTCCCGAGGAGATGCCGGTCTCCGAGACGCTCGAGCTGGTCACCCGGGTCAAAGAGGAGACCACGGTGCGCATGTCGGCCGTGGTGGTCAACCGCGTCCTGCCCGAGCTCTTCGGCCAGCGCGAGGAGACGTTCTTCGAACAGCTGCGGGCCCCCGAGGTCGAGGCCGTGCTGTCCGAGCGGGCCGGCGGCTCGGTGGCCCCGGTGCTCGAGGCCGCCCGCCTGGCCGTCACCATGCGCCGCACCCGGGCCGGCCACCTGCAGCGTCTGCAGGCGGGGCTCCCCCCCGACCTGCCGGTGCTGCTCCTGCCCTATCTCTTCAGCCGCACCCACGGCATGCGCACCACCCGGCAGGTGGCCCAGTCGCTGGGCGAGGAGCTGGGGCAGTGATGTCGCCCCGCCGGGAAGCCACCCCCACCGACATCGGCCAGCTGCTCTCGGCCAAGGAGATCGTGATCGCCTGTGGCCCGGGCGGCGTGGGCAAGACCACCACGGCGGCGGCGGTGGCGGCCATGGCCGTGGCCGAGCACGGGGGCCGGGTGCTGGTGCTGACGGTCGACCCGGCCAAGCGGTTGGCCGACGCCCTGGGCCTCAAGGGGATCGGCAACGATGAGGTGCGGGTAGCCGACGACGTGTTCAGGGAGGCGGGCGTGACCCCCCGGGGCGAGCTGTGGGCCGCCATGCTCGACACCAAGCAGAGCTGGGACGACCTGATCCGCCGCCACGCCCCCGACGAGGCCACCCGGACCCAGATCCTGGCTAACCCGCTCTACCAGAACATCTCGGGGCGCTTCGTGCAGTCGCACGACTACATCGCCATGGAGCGGGTCTTCGAGATCCACTCCGAAGGCAAGTACGACCTCATCGTGGTCGACACCCCTCCGACCCGCAACGCGCTGGACTTCCTCGACGCCCCGGCCCGCATGGCCGACTTCTTCTCCTCGCGCCTGTTGCGCTGGCTGATCGTGCCTTATCGCTCCAAGTTGGTGAACGTGGCCACCAAGCCGTTCTATCAAGTGGCCGACCGCATCCTGGGCACCCAGTTCCTGGCCGACATCTCGGAGTTCTTCATCCTGTTCCAGTCGATGTACGACGGCTTCGTGGAACGGTCCAACGCGGTCAGCCGCCTGCTGTCGGACCGGCGCACCACCTTCATGGTGATCTCCACCCTCGAAGCCACGCCGCTGCGCGAGGCGGAGTTCTTCTCCAAGGAGCTCACGGCGCGCCAGCTGCACCTGGGGGCGATCATCTTGAACAAGGTCCTGCCCGACTACCTGCGCAGCACCAAGACGGTCAAACTGGCCCAGTCGATGTCCGACCACGCCGACGAGCTGGCCGAGGGACTGACCGACGACCCGGTGGTGGCGGCCCGGGTGTTGGGCGAGGTGGCGGAGAGCTTCCTGAACTTCAGCGTGGTGGCCCGGCGCGAGGCCGAGCAGCAGGCCGAGTTGCGGGGCGCACCCGACATCCTGGTCACCGTCCCCTTCTTCGATGCCGACATCTACGACATGTCGGGGCTGCTCCAACTGGGCGCGCAAATCTGGGATTGAGGCCGGGCGCGTACAGTCGTGGCATGCCCCCACTGATCGATCCCGAAGTCCTCGCCTACGCCGAGGCCCACTCGACCGCCCCGTCGGCCCACCTGGCCGCGGTGGACGAGTCGACCCGAGCCGAGTTCCCCGCCTGGGGGATGATGGTCGGCCGCCAGGAGGGGCGCTTCCTCGAGCTCCTGGTCTTCGCCACCCAGGCCACCAGCGTGCTCGAGATCGGCACCTTCACCGGCTACTCCTCCATCGCCATGGCGGCCGGGCTCCCGGCGGACGGCTCCATCATTTCGCTCGAGGTCGACCCCCACCACGCCACGGTGTCGCGGGGCAACATCGCGGCGGCCGGGCTGGAGAGCCGGATCAGCGTGATTGAGGGGCCGGCGCTGACGTCGCTGGCCAAGCTGCAGGGCCCGTTCGACCTCATCTTCATCGATGCCGACAAGGTCTCCTACGACGCTTACTTCGAGGCGGTGCTGCCCAAGCTGGCGCCGCACGGCCTCATCGTGCTGGACAACACATTGCAGGCCGGGGGGGTGCTGGAGAGCGCCGCCGCCTACAACGAGTCGTCGACCGCCATCCGGGCCCTCAACGACAAGCTGGTCGACGACCCCCGGGTGGTCTGCGTGCTCACCACCATCCGGGACGGCGTGACGCTGGTCCGTCACGCCGGCTGAGCCGGCGCTCACGTGCTCGACTACCACCTCCACCTCTGGCCCCACAGCGAGAGTGAGACGCCGCTCTCGCTCGACCAGCTGGCCGCCTACTGCGAGAAGGCCCAGGCGGCCGGGGTGGAGGAGCTGGCGGTGACCGAGCACCTGTTCCGCTTCCGGCAGGCCGAAGCCCTGCTCGGGGGCTTCTGGCGCGACGACAAGATCACCCCGGCCCTGCAGGACTCCATGGCCGACTACTGGGCTTTCCACGCCACGGCCGACCTCGAGGCCTACGTCACCTGCGCGCAGGAGGCCCAGGCGGCGGGCCTCCCGGTCGTGATCGGCCTGGAGGTCGACTACTACGAGGGCCGGATGGACCAGGTGGCCGACCTGCTGGCGGGCTACCCCTTTGACGTCCTACTCGGCTCGGTGCACTGGCTGGGCGCCTGGCGCTTCGACGACATCGACGTCCCGCTGCAGATGGCGGAATGGTCCGCCCGAAAGGTCGATGCCTGCTGGGAGGGCTACACCCTGGCCCTGGAGGAACTGGCGGCCTCGGGGGCCTGCGACGTGCTGGCCCACCCGGACCTGATCAAGGTGGCCGGCTACGTGCCCGACGCCCCCAGCGAGTGGTGGGACCGCATGGCCGAGGCGGCCGCCGCCTCGGGCATGGCGGCCGAGGTCTCCTCCGCCGGCTGGCGCAAGCCGGTCGGGGAGCAGTACCCGGCGTTGCCGCTCCTGGAGCGCTTCGCCGCCCGCGGGGTGCCCCTGACCACGGCCTCGGACGCCCACCGGCTGGAGCAGGTGGCCGACCAGGCCGATTCGCTGCGGGCCATCCTCGGTGCGGTAGGGGTCGACTCGCTGCAGGCCTACCGGGCCCGCCGGCCCCACCCGGTGGCGGTCGGTGTCCCGGCCGACGTCCCGGCCAATGCCCCGGCGGGCGAAGAGGGATAGCCGTGCCCACACCGGCCGAGCTGGCCCAATCCCACACCGCCCTCCAACCCGATGAGCTGGGACACCTGCAGCGCCTGCTGGGCAGCTGGAGTGTCCTGGCCGACCTCTCCTTCTCCGACCTCCTCCTCCTGGTCCCGGTGACCGGGGGTGACATCCCCCAACCGGCCGAAGACCCCGAGCTGGTGGTGTTGGGCCAGATGCGGCCGAACAACCGGCCCACCCTGGTCGACCAGGACCTGGTCGGGCAGACGGTCAACGAGTCGCAGTGGGCGCTGGTGGCCCGGAGCCTGCACAGCGGCGAGATCGTGCGGGGCAATATCCACCACCCGATCCTGGGCGAGCAGGTGCCGGTGGAGAACATCCCGGTGCGCTTCGGCGGCGCGGTCATCGCCGTCCTACTCCGGGTGTCGTTGGCCCCGCTCAAGGGGCCGACCAGCATGTACGAGCGCACCTATCTCGATGTGTTCGAGCGCCTGGCCGACATGGTGGCCCAGTCCGCCTTCCCCTACCCCGACGAGGACATCGGCACCGAGGAGGCGCCCCGGGTGGGTGACGGCGTGGTGGTGGTCGACGCCGACGGGCGGGTGGAGTTCGCCTCGCCCAACGCCATGAACGCCTTTCACCGCATGGGCATCTACTCGCCGCCCGAGGGCCGCCGCTTCAGCGACCTCGACATTGAGGAGACCGCGGTCGAATGGGCCCTGGCCAACGGGCGGCCGGTGGTGGAGGAGGTGGAGCGCCGGCCCGATGTGATCGTGCTGGTCCACTGCATCCCACTGCTCTCCCATGGGGTGGTCACCGGGGCCATGATCCTGCTCCGCGATGTCACCGACGTGCGGCGGCTGGACCGGCTGCTGCTCTCCAAGGACGCCGCCATCCGCGAGGTGCACCATCGGGTCAAGAACAACCTGCAGACGATCTCCTCCCTGCTCAGCCTGCAGGCACGCCGGGTCGGCGACCGGGCCGCCCGGGTCGCCCTGCACGAGGCGGAGCGGCGGGTGCGCTCCATCGCGCTGGTGCACGAGATCCTGTCGCGGGACCCGAGTGACCAGGTGCCCTTCAACGAGATCGTGGTTTCCCTGGTCCAGATGGCCGAGGACTCGGTCGTCTCCGCCCAGCCGATCGTCATCTCGACCAGCGGCGACCTGGGCGAAGTTTCGGCCGACGTGGCCACCCCGTTGGCCGTCGGCTTGGCCGAGTTGCTGCAGAACGCCGTGGAGCACGCCTTTGAGGCCGAGTCGGTGGCGGGGTCGGACGGGCCGGCCGGCAATGGGGGTGGGGCGGACCACGCCCCGGTGGGTCACGTCGACGTGACGCTGACCAACGACGGGGTGGCGCTCACGGTGGCCGTGCGTGACGACGGGCGCGGCCTGCCGGAGGGATTCATGATTGAGAAGACGACCAGCCTCGGTCTCTCCATCGTGCGGGACCTCGTGGTCAGCCAACTCGAAGGCCGCATCGCCATGACGGCGGTCCCGGCCGACGAGGGCGGAGGGACCCGGGTGGTCATCTCGGTCCCGCTCCGGGCTCCTCGTTGACCCGGGTCGGACCCGCCGGGTCGCTTAGCCGGGTCGTTCAGTCAGAAAGTCCGCGCCGATCAGAAGGTGCGCTGCGAGCGTCGGGCGGCCAGCCAGGCCTTGCGCAGCTTGCGGCGCTCCTCTTCCGAGGTGCCGCCCCAGACGCCGGACTCCTGGTTGGTGGCCAGGGCGAAGTCCAGGCAGGGCTCGAGGGCCTCACACGAACGGCAGACGCCCTTGGCCGCATCGATCTGGTCGACGGCCGGGCCCGTGGTCCCCACCGGGAAGAACAGGTCGGGTTCTGTATTGCGACATGCTGCAGCTCGACGCCAGTCGTCTGCATCCCAGTCGACGGTCCGGTTCCACATGAGAGCCATCGGGACTACCTCCACCCTCGCGTTTGTGATCCTTTTCACATGTTCGGACCCAAACTGGTGTCCGTCACGGAGAAGGGATTGACGAGAAGAGGGTAATAGGTGGGCGCGGCGGTGGCAAGCAGTTTTGTGAAAATTCCCACAAGGAGAACAAAAATGGGTGACCATCAGGGAAAAGAGTCGTGGTGACCGCCGTCTTCGCCCATCGCGGCACCACCCCGGGTTCGGTCGAGAACACTCTGGGGGCGTTCGCCGAATCCCGCCGCCTGGGGGCTGACGGTGTCGAACTCGATGTCCGCCTCACGGCCGACGGCGCCCTGGCCGTCCACCACGACGCGGTGATCTCCGGGCTGGGCCCGCTGGCCGATCTCACCGTGGGCCAGCTGCCGGCCCACGTCCCTCTGCTGGCCGACGCCCTGGCGGTCTGTGAGGGCATGGTGGTCAACGTCGAGATCAAGAACGATCCTCGGGACCCCGGCTACGACCCGACCGAATCGGTAGCCGCCCTGACCGCACTGGCCATCGCCGAGGCCGGGTGGAGCGACCGGGTGATTGTCTCATCGTTCCAGGTCAGCACCTTGCTGGCCGTGCGGGCGGCCGAGAGCCGCCTGGCCCTGGGCGCCCTGTGGGGCTACCTGACCGACCCCGCGGCCGCGCTGGCCGCCGCCGTCGAGGCCGGCTGGCGGGCCGTCCACCCCTTTGTCAGCGCCGTGACTGCACCCCTGGTGGAGGAGGCGCACCGGGCCGGGCTGGCCGTGAACGCCTGGACGGTCAACACCGCCCCGGACCTGACCCGGTGCGTGGAGCTGGGGGTGGACACCGTGATCACCGACCAGCTGAGCGAAGCCCTGGTCATCGCCCGGGGAGGCCAGCGGCCCTGAACCCGAGGGCTCTGAACACGACGAAATTGCCCGTTGGAATTGGCTCTGACGCTGGGGAATGGCGAGAGACCGCCACTTTCGTCAAAGATGAACGGCCATGAACGTCGTCGTCTGTGTCAAGCAGATCCCTGATCCGGCCGCTCCCTCAGCCCTCGATCCGGGAACCCACACCCTCATCCGCACCGGGAAGCTCATCATGGATGACTCCGACAACTACGGGGTCGAGATGGCCCTGCAGCTGGCCTCGGGCGAGGGGGATCAGGTGATCCTGGTCTCCATGGCCCCGGGCGGGGAGACCTCGGGCCTGCGCACCGGTCTGGCCATGGGTGCGGCCAGCGCCATCCTGATCAGCGATGACGCCCTGGCCGGCAGCGACGCCCTGGGGACGGCCAAGGTGCTGGCGGCCGCCATCGCGCGGGCCGAGCCCGACCTGATCGTCATGGCCACCGAATCCACCGATGGCTACACCGGCACGCTGCCCGTCCAGGTGGCCGAGCTGATGGGCCTGCCCTCGGTGACCTTCGCCAAGGCGATCGCCGTCGACGGCAGCTCGGTCAAGGTGGAACGCCAGACCGAAGCGGGCTTCGACGAGGTGACGTGCCCGATGCCGGCCGTGGTCACCGTGACCGCCGGTGTGGTCGAGCCGCGGTACCCGTCGTTCAAGGGGATCATGGCGGCCAAGTCCAAGCCGGTCGACAACCTCACACTGGCCGACCTGGGTATCGACCCTTCGCAGGTCGGGAGCGCCGGCAGCCGGCAGGAGATCACAGAGGTGACCGAAGCGGAGTCGCGCGGCTCCGGCGAGATCGTGGTGGACGAGGGTGACGGCGCGCAGCGCATCGTGACCTTCCTTGAGCAGCTGAAGGTGATCTGAGATGGCAATCGACAAGATCTGGGTACTGGCCGAAGCCGGCGACGCCGGTCCGACACCGGTCACCCTGGAGCTCCTGACCGAGGCCCGCTCGGTGGCCGGCACGGTGGAAGCCGTGGCCTGGGGAACCGAGACGGCGGCGCTGGCCGGCGCCCTGGGCGAGTACGGCGCCACCACCGTCTACGACGTGGGCGACCTGGCCGGCGCGCTGCCCGGCGTCCCGGTGGCGGCCGCCCTGGCCGCGTTGATCGAGGGCGGCAACGCCCCCGACGCCATTCTGATCCCGGCCTCCTATGACGGGCGGGACGTGGCCGGCCGCCTGTCGGCCAAGCTGGACCGCCCGGTGCTGACTAACGTCACCGGACTGGTGGCGGGGGACAGCCTGTCGAGTCAGCACCCCCTCTTCGGTGGCACGCACATCGTCACCGCCCGCTTCACCGGCGAGGGCCCGGGGATCTTCGTGATCCGGGCCAAGTCGTTCACCGCCGAGTCCGCCGGTGGCGGCGCGGCCACCGTGGTGGCGGCCCCGGTCCCCGACCCCGGCGCGGCCAACGGCGCCAAGATCGTGGAGCGGCACGTCGAGGAGCGCAGCGGACCCAAGCTCGATGAGGCGGCCGTGGTGGTCTCAGGCGGGCGCGGCCTGGGCGACGCGGCCAACTACGAGCTCATTGAGGAGCTGGCCAAGTTGCTGCACGGCGCCGCCGGCGCCAGCCGGGCCATCGTCGACGCCGGCTGGGTGCCCTACTCGCATCAGGTGGGGCAGACCGGCAAGACGGTCAAGCCCACCGTGTACATCGCCTGCGGGATCTCTGGCGCCACCCAGCACCTGGTGGGCATGAAGGGCTCCAAGAACATCGTCGCTATCAACAAGGATCAGGAGGCGCCGATCTTCTCGGTGGCCGATCTGGGCATTGTGGGCGATGTGCACAAGGTCCTCCCCGCCTTGATTGAGGCCCTCAAAGCCAAGAGCTGACCGCCCCTCGGCGTCGGGCCGCTGGCCCGTCGTCGCGCCGGCGCACACATGGGTGTCGCAGCGGTTCCACAGCCGAGCAGTACATTCGGCGGGCGCACCATGCTCTTCCCCACCTTCGACTTCGCCATCTTCTTCGCCATCGCCTTCACGGTGAATTGGCTGCTCAACCCTCATCCGGGGCCGTGGAAGCTGTCGATGATCGCGCTCAGCTACGTCTTCTACGGCTGGGTCGGCTGGAGCTACTGCCTGCTGCTGCTGGCCACCACGCTCATGGCCCAGATCGGCGGGGTGACGATCAGCGCGGCCCGCACCGAGCGGTCCCGGCGCCTGGCCCTCGGCCTGTCCTGCGTCGGCCTGCTGGGGCTGTTGGGATGGTTCAAGTACTACGGCTTCGTCTCGGTCAACCTGGACAACGTCTCCCACGCCCTCGGGCTCGGGCGCGCTGTGCCGCTCCTGCAAGTGGCGCTGCCCATCGCCATCTCCTTCTTCACCTTCATGGCCCTGAGCTACGTGATCGACATCTACCGCCGGCAGCTCGAACCGGCCCGGCCGCTGGACCTGGCGCTCTACCTCTCCTTCTTCCCCCATCTCCTGGCCGGCCCGATCGTGCGGGGCAACGAGCTCCTGCCCCAGCTGCGCAAGCGGCGCGACCCGGCCGCGGTCGACTACTCGCGCGCCCTGTGGCTGATCATGGCCGGGCTCTTCAAGAAGGTGGTGATCTCGTCGTACGTGGCCAGCGCCATCGTGACCCCGGTCTTCACCGCGCCCTCCCAGCACTCGGCGCTCGAGTCGATCTTCGCCGCCTGGGGCTACGCCGTGCAGATCTACTGCGACTTCAGCGGGTACACCGATATCGCCATCGGCCTGGCCCTCTTGCTGGGGATCCGGTTCCCGGTCAACTTCGACGCCCCTTACACCGCCCGCAACCTGCAGGACTTCTGGCGCCGCTGGCACATCACGCTGTCGCGCTGGCTGCGGGACTACCTCTACATTCCCCTCGGGGGCAGTAGCGGGTCCGAGAGCCGCACCGTGCGCAACATCATGATCACCATGGTGCTGGGCGGGCTGTGGCACGGGGCGGCGTGGACCTTCATCTTCTGGGGCGCTCTGCACGGGGTGGGCCAGGGCCTGGGCCACGTCCGCCGGCGCAGCCGGGTGCGGCGCGGCCTGCCGGCGGTGGCCGAGGGCCCGGTACGGGTCTGGGTCCAGCGCTTCCTCACCTTCCAGTTCGTCTGCCTGGGCTGGGTATTCTTCAACTCGAGCGGGCTCTCGGAGGCCTTCGCCGTGCTGGGCCGACTCGGCTCGGGCTGGGGCCAGCCCTCAGCGTTGATCACCCCTCTCCTGGTGGTGGTGGTGCTCGGCGCGCTGGCGGTGCAGTACGTGCCGACCCTCCGGGTGGACCGGCTGCAGGCGTCGTTCTCCCGGCAGCACGCCGCGGTCCAGGTGGGCCTGCTCTCCTTCGCCCTGCTCGGCATCACCACGTTCGGGCCGGCCGGCGTGGCCCCTTTCATCTACTACCGCTTCTGATGCCGACCGAGTACCCCCCGCACGAGCACCCCCCACACCAGGAGTTCCTGCCGGCGCCCCCCGACGACGACCGGCGGCGGGCCTCCTGGACGCGGGTGTTGGCCGTCTGCGTCGTGGCCTTCTTGCTGTGGCTCCTGCTGTTCGCCCCCACCCTGCAGCACAACGCGCAGGTCTCGCCCATCGGCGACCGGCGCACCGTCGCCCTCGACCTGCTCGGGCCGGTGGCGGCCACCAGCCGGGCCCTGCAGCTCTCCCACATCGTGTCCGAGACGGACGCCATCACCGGCCGCACCGGCAACCGGCCGGGCAGCGGGGCGACCTCGGTCGTGCTCGGCCCGTTGCGCCACCGCCATCATCACCATCACCCGGCCGGCCCGCCGCCGCCGGGCAGCCCGACCACCTCGACCACCCCCACCACCGTGCCCGACATCACCCACCCGACGGGCGCCCACAAGCTGCGCGTGCTGATCGTGGGCGACTCGCTGGGCATCGACATGGGGGGGCCGTTGCAGAACGACCTCTCCAATACGGGCGTGGTGCAAGCGTCGCTGGACGGGCGGGAGAGCACCGGGTTGACGCGGCCCGACTACTACAACTGGCCGGTGGAGCTGCAGTCCGACCTGGCGGCCACCGAACCCCAGATCGTGGTGATCATGATGGGGGCCAACGACCCGCAGGACTTCCTCGGACCGCCCGACGTCCCCTACGCCTCGTCCAGATGGAACACGCTGTACGCCGCCCGGGTGTCCGCCTTCATGCAACTGGCCCAGAGCGGCGGGGCCACCGTGGTGTGGGTGGGCATGCCGCCCATGCAGGACCCGGCGCGATCGGCCGAGATGTCCGACATCAACGCGGTCGACCAGCAGCAGGCTGCGCTGACCAAGCCGCCGGTCGACTACGTCAGCTGCTGGACCCTCCTCGGCACGGCGCAGGGGACCTACACCCCCTTCATCACCAACGGCTCGGGCCAGGTGGTCAACGTGCGCACGCCGGACGGGACCCACCTGACCCCGGCCGGCGGCGAGGTCCTGTCGCAGACGGTGATCAACTACCTGAAGGGGAATCTCCACTTCGACTTGGGCTAGGCCGCGGCCGATGAATTCGGGCGGGCCCGCCGGTAGGTACTGGTGCTCTCGCATGAAGCGAGCAGCACCGTTCGGCGCTTCACCCTCGGGTGGACCCGTCACGAAAAGGAGATGACCATGACCAGCACCACACCGACCGCGGTGATGTCAGGGCGCGGTGGTGTCACCGGTCTATATACCCGGGAACCGGAGGGAATTCATCGGACCTACATCCGGGGGCTCAGGGCAGGGGCGTGGTCGGGCTGGACCGGGAGCCGGCGTCCTCCGCCTCACCGGCGCCCTGGGGAGGTGGATCGGCCGGCGCCCGCCAGGGGCGGGCCGAGGCCAACCAGATGACGGCGACCACCAGCAGGGTGGCGCACAGGACCCAGCCCAGCGCCGTGGTGTCCAGGCCGGCGTACTTCAGCCCCGAGGCGAAGATCACGAAGGTGATCACCGGCCTGATGTAGCGGTCGGGTGCCCGGGAGGAGAGCAGCGCGCCGACCAGCACCGCCGGCACGCTGCCGATGATGATGGACGTGGTGACGGAGAACTCCACGTGCCCGAAGGCCAGCGCCCCCAGGGCGGCGGCCAGGGTCAGGGGCACGGCCTGGGTGAGGTCGGTGCCGACCAGCTGATTGGCCCCCAAGGCGGGGTAGAGGAAGAGCAGGAGCACGATCATCAGCGAGCCCGAGCCCACCGAGGTCATGCCCACCACGAAGCCACCCACCATGCCGATGGCCACCGTGCGGGCCGGGCGGATACTCAGCTCGTGGACCAGGGCGCGGCGCGACTGGCCGGACCGGCGGTCCAGGACGTAGCGCAGGACCATGGCGGCCGCCCCCAGCAGCAGGGCGGCCCCCAGCGTCCGCTCCACGTTGTCCTGCGCCGCTGTCGAATTGCCCATGACGTGCAGCACGTAGGAGCCCAGGAAGGCCATGGGGACCGAGCCGCTCACCATCCAGCCGACCAGGCGGAAGTTCACCGTCTTCTGGGCGATGTGCACCACCGCCCCGATGGGGCGCATGACCACGGCGGCCACCAGGTCGCTGGAGATGGCGGTCGAGGGCTTGATCCCGAAGAGCAGGATCAACATCGGCGTCATGAGCGCACCGCCGCCGGCGCCGGTCATGCCGACCAGGAACCCGACCACGGCACTGCCCAGCACAATGTACGGGTCGATGTTCATGGCGGTGTCTGCCCCCCGGTCCCTAGACGAGGGGCCAAGGGTAGGGCGGCCACTCACCGTCGTCGACCAGCTCGGGGAGGGCGGTCAGGTGCACCAGCCAGGCGGCCCGGTCGGCCACGGCGGCCAACTCGGGCGGGGTGAGCAGGTCGCACAAGGCAGGCGGTAGGTCGTCGCGGGCGAAGCGCTCCAGCGTGGTGAGATCGTCGGGCGGCAGGGGGCAGCCGCCGAAGTCCCAGATCACCGTGCGCAGCTTGTCGTGCTCGTTGAAGCACAGCCCATTGTCGATGGCCCACAGCCGGTCCTCGGCCAGCAGCACGTGACCGCTCTTGCGGTCGGCGTTGTTGGCCACCACGTCGAAGGCGCCCATGCGCATCAGGGTGGGGTGCCAGCGGGGGTCGTCGCGCAGGGTGAAGTAGTGCGACTGCCCGTCCTCGGGCACGAAGCGCTGCACCGATCCCTCACCGAACGGGCCCTCGGACCGCTCCACCGTCTCGGGGACCAGGCCCCATCCGAGTGCCTCGGACAGGACGAACGCCGCCACCTCGCGGCGGAAGAGCCCGCCCGGGAAGTCCCACAGGGGCCGTTCACCCTGGGCCGGCTTGTAGACCGCCATCAGCTCGTCGCCGCCCAGCCGGCAGGTGACCAACAGGGTGGCGTTGGAACTCCCGGCGATCCTCCCGTGTACCTCCATCTCACCCTCGGTGAGGAGGCACCTGACGTCCTCGTCCAACGGATCAGGTCACCGGGGGTCGATGGCCGTTGGTGCGCGGGCAGTCATGGCCGGACGGATCGAGCGGGAGCCCGCACAAGGGACAGGGTGGACGTCCGGCCTCGACCAGTCGGGTGGCGTGGATGGCGAAGGCGGCGGCCTGCTCCCGGGTGAGGGCGATCCGCAGCACATGGCCGCTCTCCTCTCCCTCCTGCTCGTCCTCATCCTCTTCCGAGTCACCGACCTCTTCGAGCACGACGACCACCCGGTCGATCTCCTCGTCGTAGGAGACGCCGATGGTCCCGACCACCCACTCGGGGTCCTCGGTCCCGTCGAAGCTCAGGTCGTCGGGCAGGTGACCGGGCCGGCCCAGCTCCTTGATGATGCGGCCGAGATAGCCGGCCAGCACGGCGATCTGCTGCTTCTCCACCTTGACGGTGGTCTCGGTCAGGCCCTGGCGGCAGTAGAAGAGGAAGAGACGGTTCCCGACCTCACCGATCACCCCGACCGTGCAATGGTCGGGCGCGTCGTAGTCGACCTCGTCGGTCACGACAGCACCAGCTCCCCGAGCGATCCGGTCGAGTTGACGCAGAGGACGGCCGGGCCGCCGATGGTGAAGAGCAGGGCCGAGATGGAGCAGGGTGAAATCACCAGACGTTGCAGCAGATCCAACGGGACGCCGGCCGCCGTCGCCACAATGGCCTTGATGGGGTCGGCGTGCGACACCGCCACGATGGTCTCACCGGGATGGGCCGCCACCAGGTCCAGCACGGCATCGCTGCTGCGCACGGACATTTCGGCGAACGACTCGCCACCGGGGAAGCGGAAGCCGCTGGGCCAGCGCTGCACGGTCGGCCACTCCTTGGTCTTGTAGAGCTTGGACAGGGACTTCTCGGTCCACTCCCCGACATCAGCCTCGATCAACCCGTGCGCCGTCCGCACCCGGAGCCGGAGGGCGGAGGCGATGGGCGCCGCCGTCTCCCGGGTCCGCTCCAGCGGGGAGGCGTAAATGGCGGTTGGTGGCTTCTCCATGGCGGCGATCCGCTCCGCGACCACCCGGGCCTGGTCACGGCCCTTGTCGGAGAGGTGCAGGCCGGCGGCCCGGCCGGGGAGCATTTTGCCCGTGGTCGGGGTGGTGCCGTGCCGGACCAGGAGCACCACGGTGGGAGCCGGTCCCCGGTGGGTGGCGCGGTTCTGACGGCCGGACGCCGGGCGGGACGGGGTGGGGCGGGCGGATGCAGGCACGACGGCCCATCGTAGGCTCTGGGCCGTGCCGCCCAACCGTGCCCACCCGGACTCGTTGGCCGCGGTCCAGCAGGAGGTGGCGGACTGCCGGCGGTGCCCCCGGCTGGTGGCCTGGCGCGAGCAGGTGGCGGCGGCGCCCCGGGCCTCGTTCGCCGGCGAGCACTACTGGGGGCGGGGCGTTCCCGGGTTCGGGGATCCCGACGCTCATCTCGTCATCGTCGGACTGGCCCCGGCGGCCCACGGGGCCAACCGCACCGGGCGCATGTTCACCGGGGACCGTTCCGGGGACTGGCTGTTCGCCGCCCTGCACCGGGCCGGGTACGCCTCCCAGGCGACCAGCACCACCCGGGACGACGGCCTGGAACTCTCGGGGGTCTACATCACCGCATCAGTGCACTGCGCGCCGCCGGACAACAAGCCCGAACCATCCGAGCGGGCCGCTTGCGCCCCCTACCTGGCCCGGGAGCTGGCGCTGCTGGGTGCGGCCACGGTGGTGCTGGCGCTGGGGCAGATCGCCTGGAACAGCCTGGGTGCCAATTTCGCGCTCCGGCCGCGCCCGAAGTTCACCCACCTGGCCGAGTGCCCGCTCCCATCGGGGGCAATGCTCCTCGGCTCGTACCACCCCAGCCAGCAGAACACCTTCACCGGCACCCTGACCGAGCCCATGTTCGATGCCGTCTTCGCCCGGGCGAGGGAGATCGACCAAGAGCGGGCACCGTCGGATCAGCCGGCGCCGTCGACTCAGCTGGCCCAGGCGCATCAACTCACGCAGTCGTAGAGGAGACGGTAGAAGCCGATGCGATTCCGGTCGGGCTCCACGCCGTAGCTCTCGTAGAAGAGCGGTTCGAACTCCGTTCCGAAATTCCATCCGGTGCTCCAGGCCCCCACGGCGATGTCCCACCAGCGATCGGCTACGCCCAGCTCGCCCAGGTCCACGTAGCCGGTGACCCTTCCCCCGATCAGGAGCGCATTGGGCGGGCAGTAGTCGCCGTGGCAGACCACCAGGTCCTCGCCGTCGGGTGCGGTCGCCTCCAGCCGGGCCAGGGCGGAGGCGGCGCTGAGGTGGGCGAACTCGGGATGGAAGTGGCGGGCCGGGTCGATCAGCCCGGCCTCGACGCGCCGCCGGACGTGGTCCAGGGCGGCATCGACGGGGAAGCGGAACGGGCACCACTCCTCGCCGACGGCGGCATGGAAGGCGGCCAGCCCTTCGGCGTAGGCCCGGACCAGCGCCGGGAGATCGGAGGACCACGCCGGGTCGGTGGCGTCGCGACCGGGCAGCCCCTCGGTGAGCAGGACGGTGCCGCCCTCGACCGCCTCGACGGTCACCACGGTCGGCACCGGCAGATAGGCGGCGGCCCAGACCATCCGCTCCGCCTCGGCGTACAGGGTGGGGTAGGTGCCGGCGCGGTCGATCTTGGCGTAGCGCACCCGGCCGTCGGGATGGGTGAGCCGCCAGGTGGTCGAGCGGTCGAACTTGGCGTAGGCCACGGTGGGCCCCCATCCGGGTGCCAACCGGGCCAGGAAGGGGGGCGGGGTCGCAGTCACCACGGACCTGCACGGTAGGGGAAGTGGCGGGTCCCAACCGGCTACCGTCGGCCGACAACCTTTGGAGGGGATGCAGTGAGCGAACCGACCGACGTCACGCCCTGCGATGCCGCAGAGGTCAGCACCTGGGACGACACGGCTGACGTGGTGGTGGTCGGCTTCGGCGCCGCCGGGTCGACCGCCGCCTTCAGCGCGGCCGAGGCCGGGGCGCAGGTGCTGGTGACCGAGCGCACCGGTGGCCCGGGTGGGGCAGCGGCTCTGGCCGAGGGCATCGTCTACCTGGGCGGCGGGACACCGGTACAGCAGGCCTGCGGATTCGACGACACGACCGACGACATGTACCGCTACATGATGGCGGCGTGCGGGCCCGATCCCGACGAAGCCAAGATCGCCCGCTACTGCGCTGGGAGCCTGGGCCACTTCGACTGGCTGGTGGCCCGGGGGGTGCCGTTCGACCCGAGTTTCTGTGCCGACACCAGCATGGCGCCCAACGGGGTCGAGGGGCTGGTCTACTCCGGCGGCGAGGATGCCTACCCCTTCAACGAGATCGCCCGCCCGGCGCCGCGGGGGCACCTGGCCAAAACCAAGCGATCGACCGGGTGGCTGCTCATGCAGATCCTGGCCGCGGCGGCCAGCGCGGCCGGTGCCGCCGTGTCGCTCGATACCCGGATCGACCGCCTGGTGGTCGACGACGGCCGCGTGGTGGGGGTGCAGGGGCAGCGCTTCGGGCGGACCGTGTCCCTGCGGGCGCGGCGGGGAGTGGTACTGACCGCCGGGGGCTTCATCTTCAACGACGACATGCTGCGCCAGCACTGCCCGCCCCTGGTCCGGGGCTCCTTCAAGGTCGGGACCGAGGGCGACGACGGCCGGGGCATCCGGATGGCGCAGGCCATCGGCGCCTCGGTGCGCAACATGTACGCCGGCGAGGTCTCGCTGCCCATCACGCCGCCCCGGAGCCTCATTCAGGGGATCCTGGTCAACGGCCAAGGGCAGCGGTTCATCAACGAGGACACGTACATGGGGCGGGTCGGCCAGTCCGCGCTGTACGAGCAGGACGGCCAGGTGTTCCTCATCCTCGACGAGGCGTCGTACGAAGTGAACTGGATGGGCCTGGCCGCGTCCTGGGTGTGCGGGACCACGGCGGAGCTCGAGGCCGAAATGGGCCTGCCCACCGGCTCCCTGCAGGCCACGGTGGACCTGTACAACCGCCACGCGGCGAGCGGCGAGGACCCCCTCTTCCACAAGGGCGCCTCCTGGGTGCGCCCGCTGGTGCCGCCCATCGGCGCCGTGGACCTGCGCATCGGGCCGGCCCCGTACGCGCCGTTCACCCTGGGCGGCCTGGAAACCACGGTCGAAGGGGAGGTGCGCAACCTGGCCGGGGCGGCCATCCCCGGACTCTTCGCCGCCGGCCGCACCACGGCGGGCGTGTGCTCGTTCGGTTACGCCAGCGGGCTCTCCATCGGGGACAGCACCATGTTCGGCCGCTTCGCCGGAGCCCGGGCCGCAGCCGGCTAGCGCCAGGCCGAACTAACTACGGTGTTGGGCGTACTGGATCACCCGGGTCATCACGGCGTCGTCCGCTTTGGCCACCGATCCCGTGTCGAAGGGCGGCTGGGGGTCGTACTCCACCATCAACTGCGCGGCTTGCGCCGCGGTGCGGTCGATGAGGATTTCGACCAGGCGCAGGGCCATGTCGATGCCGCTCGAGACGCCGGCGGCCGTGATGATGCGGTGCTCGAGGTGCTCGACCACCCGATCGTCGGTTGGCCGCGCCCCGAGGGCCGCCAGCTCGGGGTAACAGGACCAGTGGGTAGTGGCGGTGAGCCCGCTGAGGAGGCCGGCAGCGGCCAGGATCAGGGAGCCGGTGCAGACCGAGGTGGTCATGACCGAGGTGAGGTGGGCGTGTCGGACCCACTGCAGCACCCGCTCGTCCTCGACCAGCGGCCGGGTGCCCACACCGCCGGGGAAGAGGATGACGTCGGGTTCGGGCAGGTCCTCAAAGGTGGCGTCGACGGTGAGGCCGAGCATGGCGTTCTCCGTGCGCACCTCGCCGCGCTGGTGGCCGATGAACGTGATGTCGAGCGTGGGGATGCGCTGCAGCACTTCGTAGGGCCCCACCGCGTCCAACGCGGTGCACTTGGGGAAGATCGGGATGGCGACCTGCAGGGTGCCGGTCATGCGGAGGTCCTCTCGTTGGTGACGGTGCGGAAGCGGCGCCGGTAGGCGTCAGGGGCGACGTTGAGCCGGCGTTGGAAGACCCGGCGCAGCGTCTCGGCCGTGCCGAACCCGCAGCGCCGGGCGATCACATCGAGCGTGTCGCCGGTCGTCTCGAGGTCGGAGCGGGCGGCCTCGAGCCGCACCCGCTCCACGAACCGGCCCGGCGTCTCGCCCACCTCCGCCGTGAAGGTGCGGGCGAAGTGGCGCAGGCTCATGGCGGCCGCCGCGGCCAGGGTGGGAAGCCGGTGGTCACCGCCCGGCGCCGCTTCGACCAGGGTCTGCACGGCGCGCACGGTGGAGCGTTCGGCCCGGGGCACCCACACCGGCGAGGCGAACTGCGTCTGCCCGCCCGGACGGTGCAGGAACATGACGAGCCAGCGTGCCACCGACTGCGCTACCTCGGACCCCAGGTCGTCGTGGACCAGAGCGAGCGCCAGGTCGATGCCGGCGGTGACCCCGGCGCTGGTCCAGAACTTGCCGTCGCGGTGGTAGATCGGATCGGGGTCGACGGTGAGGGATGGGTAGTCCGCCTGCAGCTCGTGGGCCGCCGCCCAGTGGGTGGTGACCCGGCGCCCTTGCAGTAGGCCGGCCTCCGCGCCCAGGAACGCCCCCGTGCACACCGTGGCCACCCGGCGACAGCGCGGCGCGGTGGCCCTGATCCACCCGATCAGCTCGGCGTCGTGGCGGGCCGTGCGGGTGCCGCCACCACCGGGCAGGACCAAGGTGTCGATCCGCTGGTCGGCGTCGGGCAAGGGGACGGTGCACAGGCCAAGGCCGCTCTCGGAGCGGACCGGCTGGCCGTCGGTCGAGGCCAGCGTCACCCGGTACCCCCCGGCCCGGCCCAGCGCCCGGGCGGCCCGGTTGGCCCCGGTGAAGACCTCGAACGGCCCGACCGCATCGAGCGGTTGGATCCCCGGGAAGGCGACGATGACCACGTGACGCTCTCGCACCGCGCCACCCTGACCCATGGAACTCATGGCGTCAATGACGTAGTTCCCACAGTTTCGGCCACCGGAGCCATTCCGGCACGGCCCGCCGTCGACCCAGGTGAAGGGCGGTACGGCCTCCCTGAGAGAACCATAAGGGTCGGCCGTCCCGCTGCGCCGGTCGGCCCAAACCGCGTTGTTAGGGTCGGCCTATCGCATCCAAACCCGGAGTTCGGACGCCCCGCGAGGAATGCGCTCTTGCTCCCCCAGGAGGGCATGCGCCGGCGCGCCGGTGGCGTCGCCGCTCGTCGGCCCCGGCTCTGCTGCAAGCGCTACGCGTCCGCCAGTGGACCAAGAACGTGCTCGTCTTCCTGGCGCCGGCCTCGGCCGGGGCGTTGGGCCATCTGCACCCCTTCCTCGAGGTGCTGGCGACATTCGGCATATTCTGTGCCGCCTCGTCGGCCACCTACCTGTTCAACGACTCCATGGATGCGGAGTCGGACCGTTATCACCCCGACAAGCGGCACCGCCCGATCGCGGCGGGGCGGTTGTCGATCCGGGTTGCGATAAGTGTGGGGCTGGGTCTGGCCGCCGTCGCCCTCGCCACCGCCTGGGCGCTGGCCGGTTGGAAGCTCGCCCTGGTGGTGGTGGCGTATGTCGGCCTCAGTGCCGCCTACACCCTTCACTTCAAGCGGGAGCCCGTCATTGAACTGGCCTTTGTCGCATCGGGCTTCGTCCTGCGCGCCATCGCCGGTGGTGTGGCCACCCACGTGCCGCTCTCCAACTGGTTCCTCGCCGTCACCTGTTTCGGCGCGCTCTTCATGGCGACGGGCAAGCGGGCGGCTGAGTTGCAGATCCTCGGGGAGAACCCGGAAAACCACCGCCGCGCCCTCTCGGCTTACAGCCAGTCGTTCCTCCACTCGGTACTGACCCTCACCGCCTCGGTGACCGTGACTTCCTACTGCCTGTGGGCCTTCGGTAGTTCCGGGCTCGCCATGACCGACCGTCACGACCAGATATGGATTGAGCTGACGGTCATCCCCATGGTCCTGGGCGTGCTCCACGTGTTGCGCCGGCTGGACGGCGGCGAAGGTGGCGCGCCCGAGGATCTCGTGCTGGGCGACCGAATCCTGCAATCCATCGGCCTGGCCTGGCTGGCGCTGTTCGCCGTCGGTGTCTACACCTGATGAACGGTCCGATCCCGACCACGGGACAGAGCGCCCTCTATTCGGGGTGGGGTCGCCGGTCACCCTCGGCGGCCCGGTCCCTCCGTCCGCACGACGTGGGCCAACTCGACGGCGTTCTCTCTGAGGATGGGCCAACGGTCCCGGGTGGACCGGCGCGCTCGGGTGTGATCGCCCGGGGCCGCGGGCGCAGCTACGGGGACGCGGCGCAGTGCGGCGGCGGCACCGTGCTGGACATGGCCTGTTTCAACGACATCGGGGCGATAGACCCGGTCAGCGGCCTGATCCACGTGGGGGCCGGGGTGACCTTGCACCTCCTCCTCGAACACGTCACCCCGCTGGGCTGGTTCGTCCCGGTGTCGCCGGGCACCCGTGAGGTGACCATCGGCGGGGCCATCGCCGCCGACATCCACGGGAAGAACCACCATGTCGACGGAGCCTTCTGCCGGCATGTGGCCCGGTGCACGCTCGTCACGCCGACGGGGACCTTCGTGGTGGGGCCCGAGGACGACCCCGAGCTCTTCTGGGCCACGGCCGGTGGCATGGGGCTGACCGGCGTGATCACCGACGCCGTGGTCCGGCTCATCCCCATCGAGACCTCGTGGATGGCGGTCGAGACCCGCCGCTTCGACGACCTGGAATCGGTCATGGCCGAGATGGCGAGCACGGACTCCTTGTTCCGGTACTCGGTGGCCTGGGTCGACACGCTGATCGGCGGGCGCCGCATGGGCCGATCGGTTCTGACCCGCGGCGAGCACGCCCGGTTGGGCGCGCTCTCGTCACGTCAAGCGGGATGTAGCCGACAGGCACCGCGAAGGCCCCGGGTGCACGTGCCGGTCCAGGCCCCCTCGGGTCTGCTCAACCGGGCCACCATCGCCGCCTTCAACGAGTTCTGGTTCCGCAAGGCGCCGCGCCACCGGGAGGGCCAGATCCTGCCCGCCACCTCTTTCTTCCACCCCCTCGACGGCGTGGCCGACTGGAACCTGCTCTATGGGCGGCAGGGCTTCCTGCAGTACCAGTTCTGCGTGGGACCGACCAGGTCCGACGTCGTGCCGGCCGCGCTCCGCCTGCTGAGGGCGAGTAAGGTGCCGACCTTTCTCGGTGTCCTCAAGCGCTTCGGTCCGGGCGACCCCGGTCCGCTCTCCTTCCCGTTGGAAGGGTGGACACTCGCGCTCGATCTGCCGATGGGCGCGGCCGACCTGCGGGGTGCCCTCGAACGCCTCGACGATCTGGTGGCCGAAGCCGGGGGCCGGGTCTACTTGGCCAAGGACTCCCGCCTCTCGCCCCGGCACTTCTCGGCCATGTACCCGAGGTCCGATGAGTTCGCCGCGGTCAAGGGCAGGGTCGACCCCACTGGCAACCTCCAGTCCGACCAGTCACGCCGGCTCGGTCTCACCGGCCACGTCGCGCCATGATGGACGCGTTCGGCCTCCCGCAGTCCGTCGTCGTCTTCGGAGGCACCTCCGACATCGCCAGCGCCATCCTGGCGGAATTGGTTCCCCGGGGGTGCCACACCGTGGTGCTGGCCGGTCGTGATGACGCCCGGCTCTCTGAGGTTGCCGCGGCCGTCAGCGGACTGGGGGCCACCCGGGTCGTGCCGGTCCAGTTCGATGCCACCGATGTGGCCGGAGCGACCCTGGTGGCGTCGAGGTGCCTGACCGCGGCAGAGGGCCCCGTCGACCTCATCCTCATGGCGGTGGGCGAGCTGGGCGAGCAGCTGGCCGACGAGGTGGATGCCGGGCGGGTAGCGGAGATGATCACGGTCAACTACACCTGGCCGACCGCCGTGCTCGCCGTGTGCGCCCAGCACCTCAGGACGCAGGGCTCCGGGCGGCTGGTGGTGCTGTCCTCGGTGGCCGGGGTGCGGGTGCGCCGGGCCAACTACCTCTACGGCTCGGCCAAGGCCGGACTCGACGCATTCTGCGCCGGCCTGGCTGAATCCCTCCGGGGCACCGGCGCACAACTCCAGACGGTCCGGCCCGGATTCGTGCGGTCGAAAATGACCGAAGGGCTCCGGAGTGCCCCCTTCGCCCGGGACCCGTCCGACGTGGCCGCCGCGGTGCTGAAGGGATTGGAGACGGGGCAGCCGGTGGTCTGGGCCCCCCCGGTCCTGCGCTGGGTCTTCCTCGGGCTGCGCCATCTCCCGGCCACCCTGTGGCGGAGGCTGCCGGGATGACGCGGGCTGAAGTTTCCCCGCGAGGTCACCCCGCCGCGGCCGGTCCGGCGCCCGGCTGTCGGCGGTGTCCCCCCACGCTCGTCCCGGCGTAGCGATGGTCCAGGCTGTTCCACGGCCGGCTCGGTCCACGGTGGACGCCAGACGGCGGACGTTCCGGCGTCGGCGCGTCATCTCAGCGGTCCTCCTGGTGCTGGCCATCTTCGTGGTCTGGAACGGGATCTCGCTGACCGGGGCCCTCCTCAATCCGGCCAACGGCACCTCCTTCAGCGCCCGGTTCGCCGAATGGGCCCGGGCCCATGGCGGCTCGAGCATCACCAACTGGATCGAGAACGAGTGGTACGCCCATCACCCGCCACCGGTGGGCGGAAAACCGCCCAAGGGTGCCATCAGCACGCCGACGGCCACCGCCGTGCCCGTGCACAATGCTCCGGCCCATCTCCCCCCGCCCTCCCGGCTCTGGACCCTGGCCACCCCGGCGCTGGTGGGCGAAGGCGAATGGTCACCCAGCGGGCGGCTGGTGGGGGGCATCCCGGCGGTCTACGAGACCCGCCTGCGGCCCGACAACGTGCATACCAGCGAAGTGGTGGGCGTGGCCTGGATGGACACCAAGCTGCTGCGGGCCGCCCTGTACTCGGGCAGCCAGATCCCCGGCGGCGGACCCTTTACCCTCACCGCGCCGGTGCAACCGGCGGCGGCCAACTCACTGGTGGCCGGATTCAACGCCGGGTTCCTCATGTCGAATGCCAACGGCGGCTATTACACCGACGGGCGCACGCTCTTCCCTCTGCGCACCGGCGCGGCGTCATTCGTCATCTACAAGAACGGATCGGTGGCCATCGGTCAGTGGGGCCGCGACGTGACGATGACCCCGCAGGTGGTCTCGGTTCGGGAGAATCTGGACCTGCTGGTTGACCAGGGCCATCCGGTGCCGGGCCTCAACGCCAATGACACGTCGAAGTGGGGCGCCACCTTGGGCAATCACGTCTACGTCTGGCGGTCCGGGGTGGGGATCACGGCCAGTGGTGCCCTGATCTACGTCGGCGGCCCGGCCATGAGCATCACCAGTCTGGCCAACGTGCTGGCCGACGCCGGGGCCGTCCGGGCGATGGAACTCGACATCAACACGGACTGGGTCAATCTCGCCACCTACAGCCCAACGCCTCCTCAGGTCCAGGCGGCACCCGCCAACGGCGTGGACCTGCTCCCCACCATGGCCGGGAGCCCGAGCCGGTACTTCACCTCGTGGTGGGCCCGGGACTTCTTCACCATGTCGGCCCGATGAACCTGACGATGAGCGCTGACCATCTGGTGCGGCTATGACCGGTACATGCAGATCCTGATCGTCGAGGACGAGGAGCATCTGGCATCCGCGCTGCAGCGTGGCCTGGAGAAGGAGGGCTTCGGGGTCGACGTGGCCAGCTCGGGCGACGAAGGCCTCCGCCGGGCCCGGGAGAGTGCCTACGACCTGATCCTGCTCGACATCCTCCTCCCCGGCGTCAACGGCTACCAGATCTGCCTCTCGCTGCGCCAGGACGGCAACTGGGTCCCCATCCTGATGTTGACGGCCAAGGACGGCGAGTACGACGAGGCCGAGGCCCTCGACTCGGGGGCGGACGACTTTCTGTCCAAGCCGTTCTCCTTCGTGGTCCTGCTGGCCCGCATACGGGCCCTCCTTCGCCGCGGCCGGCGCGAGCGTCCGACCATCCTGACCGCCGGAGATCTCACCCTGGACCCAGCGGAGCATCGCTGCCGGCGGGGCGAGGAGCCGATTGAACTGACGCCGCGCGAGTTCTCGTTGCTGGAGTACCTGATGCGGTTCCCCGGCGAGGCGGTGAGCAAGCAGGAGATCCTCCTCCATGTCTGGGGGGACGAGTTTGACGGCGACCCGAACATCGTGGAGGTGTACGTCGGGTACATCCGCAAGAAGATCGACCACGCGTTCGGCCGGGAAGCCATCGAAACGGTCCGGGGCATCGGCTACCGGCTCAATGCGCAAGGTGGCTAGGGCGAGATCGAGACTGCGCTTCCTCTTCGGGCCGGTCCGGATCCGCATCACCCTGGCCGCCCTCCTCGTGGTCGCGCTGACCCTGTCCATCGGGGGCATTGCGCTGGCCTGGCAGCTACACCGGTCGCTCATCAGCGGCATTCAGTCCTCGGCCACGGCGGAAGCGGCCGACGTCGGTGGCCTCTATGCCGGTGGCTCCTTTCCGGCCGCCCTGCCCGCGGTGCGACCCGGGTATGCGGTACAGGTGGTCGACCGCAAGGGCCGGGTCATCACCGCCACCTCGGATCTGTCCCCCCGCCGGGCTATCTCGACTGTGCATCCCACCAGCGGCACCCGCGTGCTGCCCAACTCGGCCACCCTCCTGCGAGGCGACGATGACCCCGAGGTCGTCCTGGCGTCGGCCGTCGCCACCCGGCGTGGCCCGCTCACGGTGTACGTCGTCGCCACGGTCGAGCAGGCCGAAGACTCCACCCGTGACGTGGCGCTGGTCATGACCGTGGCGCTGCCCGTCCTCCTGGTGCTGGCCGGGATCGTGGCGTGGTTGTTGGCGGGTCGAGCGCTCAAGCCGGTCGAGGACATCCGGGTCCAGGTCGCTGACATTTCGGGACGCGAGCTGCACCGCCGCGTCACCGAGCCGCCCTTCGACGACGAGATACGGCGCCTGGCCCACACCATGAACGCCATGCTGGAGCGCATTCAGCACATGAGCGATCGGCAACGGCGTTTCATCTCCGACGCCTCGCACGAGCTGCGCAGCCCACTGGCTGGACTGCTGGCCCAAGTGGAAGTGGCGCAGGCCGATGCTGACCATGCTGACTGGCCTCAGGTGGCCGATGCCGTCCGCCAGGACGGCATCCGCCTGCACCGCATTGTCGACGACCTCTTGCTGCTGGCTCGTAGCGACGAAGGTCACCTCGTCGCCGGACACGATGTGGTGGATCTCGATGAGATCGTCTTCGCCGAAGGCAGCCGGATTCGGGCCGGGGGCCGGGTCACGGTCAACGCGCGCGGCGTCGGGGCCGGTCGGGTGCATGGTGACCGTGAACAGCTACGCCGGGCGGTCCGCAACCTGTCGGAGAACGCCGAGCGCTACGCGTCGAGTCAAGTTGGCTTCGAGCTCCACGCCATCGACGGCTGGGTCGAGCTGGCCGTCTTCGACGATGGACCGGGCATCCCGCCCGGGGAGCGGGAGTACGTCTTCGAGCGGTTCGCCCGCCTCGACCAGGCGCGGACCCGGCCCACCGGCGGGACCGGCCTCGGCCTGGCCATTGTCAGTGAGATCGTCCTCACCCACGGCGGCACCATTGTGGTGGCCGACAGCACCGAGGGGGCCCGCATTGTGCTGTCGCTCCCGGAGAACGGCGCCACCCCGGAGGAGGGGTAGCCCCGCCGAGTCAGCTCCGCTCAGCCGTCGGCGTAGAGCTGGCCGTCCGGCCCGAGGGCGATGGCGATCGTGGCCAAGCCGCGCTGGGCCGGACCGGTCTCCACGGCCCCGCTGGTCGGGTTGAACTCGGAACCGTGGCAGGGACACACGATCAACTCGGAACCCGAGAAGTAGTTCACGGTGCACCCGGCGTGCGGGCACACGGCGTTGAAGGCCACGAACTGGCCGCGGGCCGGTTGGAGCACCAGTCCGGGCTGCCCGCTCCGCGGATCGGTGAACTGAGCCGCGCCTCGCACGGGGACGTCCTTGGCCGACCCGATGGGGGAGCCCGCCGGGGCGGTCCCGCCACCGGTGGACCCGGCGCTGGTCGTGGTGGGTGCGCTGGACTTGAGCGGCGCCAGGTTGGTGGTGCCGCCCCCTCCGGGCGGGTGGGCGCCCCCCACGATCCGGCCGATGGCCGCCGCCGCCCCGGCGACGGCCAGGGCGACAGCGCCGGTGATGCCCACGGCGGCACCGCCCAGGACGACCGTCCGGCGGTCCACCCGGTCGGGTCGCCACGGCGCTGTCGAGGAGCGCCGCTCGGTCAGGACGGGACACGGGGCGATCTGGCAGGGCCGACCGGCCCGGGCGGTACAGGTGCCCCGCTCGAAATGCCCGCACACCTGCTGGATCACGGAGAAGGGAACGGGGACGACGGTCGATGGGGCCAGTCCGCCCTCCCGGTGGGCCCGTTCGGCCAGGACGGCGTCGAGCGAGAGCACGCCGCCCGACCCGCCGACGATGACGGGAAGCCAGGCGAACAGGAAGACGATGTCGGCACCGGTGTAATACGGGGAAGAGTGGAAGCTCACGGTGAGGAACAGGGTGAAGGAGAGCAGGGCGCCGCCAGCTGCCGCCACCCGGGTCCAGAGCCCGAGCACCGCCCCTAAGCCGACGGCCAGCTCGGACAGCGCGATGAGCACGCCTATCGGCGTGGCGAACGACAGGAGGTGTCCCAGGAGGGAGTGCAGCGGGCTGACCCGGATGGCCGCGATGAGTTGGGCGTGGATCCCCGAAGGGCTGTTGGCGTTGAAGAAGTTGGGATTGGCCAGCTTCTGCAGCCCGGCGAAGCAGAACGTGATGCCCAGGAAGAGGCGGAGCGGCAGAATCGACCAGCCGAAGAGGTACGGGGCCCGGGGTGGCGGCGCCAGGTATGACCAGCCGGCCGCCGCTCGAGGGCCGGCTCGGGTGACCGGTCGCGTTCGCTGGGCCATGGTGCGGGGTTACGTGGCCCGGGACGGGAGCCGAAGCGGCCGAGCCGGGCGGGCCGCAGCCATGGGGGGCCGGAACACGACCACGAGCGTACGGTCCGCGTGTCGAGCCGGGGAGACAACAGCGGCCGGCGCTCTCAGCGATCCTTCAGTGAAGCGGGAGGTTCACCGGCTCCGGCTGCGGCGGGTGCCGCGGGCCCGGACCCAGGCCAAGAGGTCACCCTGGTCGCCCCGGCGCACCGTCCCGGTGAAGATGTCCTCGCGGTCGGTGGCGACTTCCTTGGCGATCTCGGCGAAGAGGGTGTCGCCCAATGCGGCGGGCTGGAGGTACTCCACCAGCACCGAGGAGATGATGCCCGAGTGCTCTTCGTCGTTGGCCGCCGCCGCTACCGCGGCGCCGGCGACGGCGTAGAAGACGGCGCCGTGCACCGTGCCGTGCGGATTGGCGTGCGGCGCCGCGGTGCGCAGGGCGGCCACGGTGTGCCCCGGGCCCCGGCGCTGCACCTCAATGCCCAGGAGGGCGGCGAACTCGTCGCGCCCCGGACCGGCGCTCATGCCGTCGGTGCAGGCAGGCGTCCCGGCATGGGCACGGCGGTGGCGGGCCACCGCTTGCGGCTGACCCGGCTCAGCTTGTCGAGCAGGGCGACGGCGCCCGGGTCGTCCTCAATGGGGCGGGTCTCAATGACACCGGCATTCTCCATGTCGTTGAACAGCGCCTCGCCCGTCTCGGTGCGGATGAGGGTGAGGGTCCAGTCCCCGAAGGCGCCGATGCCGCCGGTGGAGATGTCGGCATGTTCGGCCGAGAAGTCGGGGCAGCTGGTGCACCCCTCGCGGGTCCAGGCATGGGCCTCCTTCAGCGGGATCTCGTGAAAGGCGCCGTCGCGCATCCACACCTGGAAGACGCCCTTGATGTTCATCTTGACGATGTCGGCCCGGTTCAGCCCGTACTTGGCCTCGAAGAGCTCGGGGAAGATGGCGTCGTCGAAGGTCTTCGAGCACAGCAGCCCGATGTTCAGGGTAAAACGGCGGGCCACCTTGCCCGCCTTGCGCGCCGCCATGACCGGGGGGGCCGAGGCCTGGCACCCCATGCCGACCAGGGCGATGCGCTCGGCTCCGCCGGCGATGGCCTCGGGGTAGGCCAGGGGATTGGCCGAGTAGGTGTAGCGCGAGCCGGCGGTGGCCAGGACGTCCTCTTTGTTCCAGGCCACCCGGGGTACGGCCTTCCAGGTTGAGCCGTCGCCTTCGAGGCCCGAGACCAGCGCGGCGTCGATGACGTCGTGCTCGAAGGCCCAGATGAGCAGAGCCGACACCAGGCCACCGTCCTGCCCGGTTCCCTGCACGTCGAGATCGGTGGCCCGGGCCAGGACGGTGCGGCGGCTGATGCCCGACACCTCGTCGTCGGTGCGGGCCCGGCCGAAGAGCTTCTCTTCAATCTCGGGCTCCCAGGTGCGAAACCGCGGACAGGCCCGGGTGCACAGCGTGCACCCCTTCTCGCCGTGGGTGCAGTTGTCCGTGCCGCCGTCGGCCAGGATGTGAAAGGGCTTGTAGTGCCCATCGGCATCGTCGTACTCGAGCACGTCATAGGGGCAGGCGATGACACAGGCGGAACAGCCGGTGCAGAGTCCGGACGTGACGACTTCAGTGAAGAGTTCAGCCCACTGTGGCTTCTCGGGTGGCACGGGACCACCATATTCGGCGGGAGCACCAGGGTCCGGTACGGTCGGTCGGTGCCCGAGATCCTTGAAGTTGAGCTGTATCGAGCGCTGGCCGAGAAGGCGGTCGGACGTCCGATCACCAAGGCGTGGATGGTCGACTCCCGTTACGGCCGAGGCGGCACCACGCCCCGGCGGCTCTCGAGTGCCCTGGTGGGTCGTTCGTTCACGGCGGCCCGGCGGCGGGGCAAGCTCATGCTGCTCGACACCGACGGCGGTCCCACCCTGGGGGTCCGTTTCGGCATGACCGGCGGCCTGGTGGTCGACGGCAACGAGGCGCTGGATCGGCTGCTCTACGGGCCCGGCGTCTTCGACGACAAATGGGTGCGGGCCCGTTTCACCTTCGCCGACGGCGGGCACCTCCTCCTCCACGACCCCCGGCGCTTCGGCTCCTTGGAGTTGGCCCCCGACGAGGACCGCCTGGGGCCCGACGCGCTCACAGCGACGCTGGGTGACCTCCGGAGCGTGTTGGCCGTGCGTCCGGGCCGCGCCGCCGCCGCGCCCTTGAAGGCGCGCCTGCTGGACCAGGAGCGGCTGGCCGGCGTCGGCAACCTCCTGGCCGACGAGATCCTGTGGCGGGCCGGCTTGGACCCCGAACGGCGCATGCCGCTGAGCGACGCCGAGCTGCGGGTGCTCCATCGGGCCCTGCGCACCACGCTGCGCCAGCTGGGCGGCCGGGGCGGTTCGCACATGGGTGAGTTGATGGAGCAGCGGCACGCCGGCGGGCGGTGCCCCAAGGACGGGACCGAGCTGCGGCGGGCCACCGTGGGCGGCCGGACCACCTACTGGTGCCCGGCTCACCAGCACTGACGGAAGGCAGAGCGGAGGACCGGGGTCAGCCCTCGGCGATCTCCTCGAGCACCTTGGCGGCGTGGCCGTCGGCCCGCACGTGGTACCAGGCCCGCGCCACCTTGCCGGTGGGCCCGACCAGGAAGGTGGAGCGGATGGTGCCGACGGTCTTCTTGCCGTACAGCGTCTTCTCGCCCCAAGCCCCGTACTTCTCCATGACCGACCTGTCCGCGTCGGTCAGCAGCGGGAACTTGAGCTTGTACTTGGTGCGGAATTTCACATGTTTCTCGGCCTTGTCCGGGGAGATCCCGAGGACGGCCACGCCGGCTTTCTCGAAGGTCTTGAGGTTGTCGTTGAACTGACAGGCCTCCTTGGTGCACCCGGGCGTGTCGTCGGCCGGGTAGAAGTAGACGATCACCCGCTGTCCCTTGAAATCGGACAGTTTCACGGGCTTGCCGTCCTGGTCAGGCAGCGTGAACGCCGGGGCGGTGGCACCAGCTTCGAGTTTGGCCATGGGTCATCCTCCTTCGAATGGCAGGCAGGAGCACACTTTGGCACAGCGACGGCGACCGCAATGCGCCGGACATGACGTTTCCGCTGGTACAATGGCTGTGCGACCGCCGGCAAGGGGCTGGTGAGTCGGGGCCGTCACTCCCTCCTCTGGTTGGCGCAGGGTCCCGCCGCTCAACAGAGAGAGCGAGACATGACAATTGAAGCCTTGACCGGCGCGCACGCCGGAACGTCCGATGGAGATGGAGACGCCTCCTCGGATGACACGTATGAAACGGCTCGGACCTTTGAGTCCCTCGGAGTCGCAGAAGAACTGACCAAAGCGCTGGCTGATCAAGGGATCGTCAGCGCTTTTCCAATTCAGGCCCTGACCATCGCCGACGCACTGGCCGGCCGGGACGTCTGTGGCAAGGCCAAGACCGGCTCGGGCAAGACCCTGGCCTTCGGCGTGCCGATGCTGCAGCGCACCAAGGCCACCCGTGACGCGCAGGGATCGGCCTCGGGTGCTCCGGCCCGGCCCGCCCGCCCGCTCGGGCTGGTGCTCCTGCCCACCCGCGAACTGGCCGTCCAGGTCTATGAGGTCCTGGCCCCCCTGGCCAAGGCGCTCGGCCTCAAGGCCGTGGCGGTCTACGGCGGGGCCGACATCGACCGCCAGGTGTCGAAGTTGCAGAAGGGCGTCGACATCATCATCGCCACCCCGGGACGCCTGATCGACCTGGGCGACCGCGGCGAGCTTTCGGTGTCCCAACTCGAGACCCTCGTGCTCGACGAGGCGGACCGCATGGCCGACATGGGGTTCATGCCCCAGGTCGAGTGGGTGCTCCGCCGCCTGGAGACCCCTCATCAGACCCTGCTCTTCTCGGCCACGCTCGACGGGGCGGTGGACCGCCTGGTCCAGCGCTACCTGACCGAGCCGGTCTTCCACGAGGTGGCTTCCTCGTCGCAGACGGTGACGCTGATGGAGCACCGTTTCATTCAGGTGCACCAGATGGACAAGGTGAAGGTGGCCGCCGCCATCGCCCGCTCGCAGGAGAAGTCGCTCTTCTTCGTGCGCACCAAGCGGGGGGCCGATCGGCTGGTGGAGAACCTGGAGAAAGAGGGTCTGCACGCGGCCGCCATTCACGGCGACTTGCGCCAGGCCAACCGCGAGCGCGCCCTAGCCGACTTCTCCAACGGCAAGCTACCCGTCCTGGTGGCCACCGACGTGGCCGCCCGTGGCCTGCATATTGAGGCCGTCGACGGCGTCATCCACTGGGACCCGCCGGAGGACCACAAGGCGTACCTGCACCGTTCGGGCCGGACCGCCCGAGCCGGCAAGGCCGGTGTGGTGGTCAGCCTGACGCTCTGGAACCAGCTGGTCGAAGTCGAGGTCATTCAGCGCCGGCTCGGCCTGCGCATCCCCATCGTCGAGATGTTCTCCAACGATCCCCGGCTGGCCAACCTGGCCGAGTGGACCCCGTCACCGGAGGAGAGCGTCCTCTGAGTGACGCCCCGGCGCTGGCCGTCTGGTCACCCGACGACGGGATACGCCGCGTCCTGGTGGTCACGGCCCACCCGGACGATGTCGACTTCGGATCGGCCGGCACGGTGGCCGCCTTCACCAAAGCCGGGCTGGAGGTCACCTACTGCATCGTGACCAACGGCGAGGCGGGGGGATCGGACCGCAGCCTGAGCCGGGCCGACATGGCGGCGTTGCGCCAGCGTGAACAGCGGGCGGCGGCCGCGGAGGTCGGGGTGTCCGACGTCCGCTTCCTGGGCCATCCCGACGGTGCGGTGCAGCCCTCGATCGAACTGCGCCGGGACATCAGCCGGGTCATCCGCCAGGTACGGCCCGAGCGCGTCCTCACGCAGTCGCCGGAACGGCGCTGGGACTCCATGTACGCCAGCCATCCCGACCATCTGGCCGCCGGAGAGGCGGCCGTCTGCGCCGTCTACCCCGACGCCCGCAATCCTTTCGCCCATCCCGAATTGCTCGACGACGAGGGCCTCGAGCCCTGGACGGTCAACCAGCTGTGGATCATGGGTGGACCCGATCCGACCACGGCGGTCGACACCACCTCCACCATCGAGCGCAAGGTGGCGGCCCTGCTGCGCCACGAGAGCCAGATCGGCGATCCGGCCGGCATTGCCGAGCGGATGGTGGAGTGGGGTCAGGCCGGCGGCCGGGCCGCCGGCCTGCCCGAAGGCTCGACCGCGGAGCTCTACCGGATCACGCTCATCCCCTGAATGGCTGATGGCAGTCACCGAAGCCACCGTGCGGCGCCTGGCCCTGGCGCTTCCCGAAGCGGCGGAGGCGCCGCATTTCGACCTGACGTCCTTCCGGGTGGCCAACAAGATCTTCGCCTCCGTCCCTCCCGGCGGGGACCGGGTCCACATCTTCGTGGGCCCGGACGAGGTCGCTGCCTACTGTGCCGAGTTCCCCGGCGTGGTCGAGGAGCTCTGGTGGGGCAAGAAGCTGAGCGGGTGCCGGGTCACGCTGAAGCAGGCCACCGTCGCCCTCCTGCGCGAGATGCTCACCGACTCCTGGCGGCGCAAGGCGCCAAAGAAGTTGCTAGACCAGTTCGACGCCTGAGCGGTTCAGCGGATGTGCGAAATCCGGAAGTGCTTCCGGCGTCGGGCTATGTGCACCACCAGGTAGACGATGAGGACCAGGGTGGAGAGCGTATGCCAGCCGATGTAGTTGACCGGTAGTCCGGTCAGCGCCCGCAGGGGGAACGCGGTGTTGTACCCGACCAGCCAATCCACCGTGCCTGAGACCATCACGTTCAGCGTGAGCAGGAGCAGGATCAGGTCCGAGAAGGCCAGCCGACCCCGGGGCTTGAACCACGAGCGGACGTGGGCGAACTGGGCGGCCAAGCGGCCCGCCGTGCGGCGCCGCTGGGCCAGGTGCACGCCCACCAGCGCGAAGAAGACCAGCGCCAGGGCGATGTGGATGGTCAGGTCATGGTGGGTGAAGAGCCAGGAGAGAGGCGCCGCCGCGAAGGTGATGATCAACCACACGTGGACCAGCCACCGGGAGCGCACCCGCCGACCCGACACCGGGGCCGGCTCAGTGTGCTCCGTCAGGACCGGACCGGGCTGATCAGCCGGGACTTCGTTGGATCGGCCCGCTAAGTCCGCTGTGTTCATTGGTCCGCAGTCATTCCATCGGTTGCGTGGCAATGGCCGCCGGCTGGCGCCCGGAGAAGATCCACCCTCCGATGGCCGCCAGCAGCGGCATCCCGACCAGGATGAAGAGCAGGCTCTTGGCCGGGATGTTCTCCAACGACGACAGCCCGTCCAGCGAACTGCCGCGGGTGTAGGCGATGGTGCCGATGTAGGCGGCCACCGTTCCGATGACAGCACCCAGGAGGGCCAGGACGCCGGCCGTCGACGCGGTGAGGGCCCGCCGGGTTCGGCTGCCGGCGCCCGTGGCGGTCAGGATGCGCAGGTCACCGGCGGTCTCGCTCCGGATCAGTCCAACGGACATGGCCAGGACTCCGAGCGCCAGGACCACGCCGAACACCGTGGCCCAGTTGATGATCTCTGACGACGACGGCTGATCGTTCTTCGTCTCAATGCTCATGCCGCTCGCCGACGCTGCGGTCGACCTGGCGTTGGCTATCTGCTGCCCGGTGAGGGGCTGTGCGGTCTGGATCAGCCACCCCGCCGTCGAGACGCCGAGGTGGTGCTGATGGATGAAGCGCTCCGTGACCACCGTGTTGGGGGCCGACGTTCCTGACGGGAGCGCACTGACCTCCTGGATCACCGGATTGGCCAGGCACGTCGACTTCGGGCACGGGTACGGGTTCGAGCCCGTCGCCGGGGGACCGACCTTGCTGCCGTAGTCCCCGAAGGTGGCCTGCATGAGGGACAAGGAGGATAAGCCCGGCCGCGCCGTCAGGAAGTCGGCGTCGGGGTTGATCTGGGACGCACTGATCCCGAACGCCCGGAGGAGTTGCGGAGTGGCCACGTACACCTGGCCGCCGAACTGGCGCCCTCCGGCATCGTGAAGAAGGCTCGCGCTGCTCTGGTCGAGTGCGACCACCGGGCCGGTGCCGAGGCCCTGGGCAATGTGGTGGGCCGTGGCCGTGGCGGTCGCCAGGCTGACCGGAGGCGTCTGCGGCCCACATGACCTGCTCCCGTTGGGGTTGATGCACTGGCTGCCGGGGCCGGGGCCGCTGCTCGGTGCGTAGACGACCAGCTGGTTCGAGGTCATGTTGGGACCGGCGTAGTCGAGGACGTTGCCGTACCGTGACGCCGCCAGCACACAGATGAGCACCGCGATCAGCACCCCGAGGGTGATGGCCGCCAGGGCCGATCCCGACCGGGCCCGGTAGCGGGCCAGATCGCGCACGGCCAGCCGCACGGCGACCGGGGCCCGGCGGGTGAGTCCGGTCAACGGCGCCAGGGACAGCGGGGCCAGGAGGATGATGGCCACGATCAGACTGACCAGGCCGAGGACGAGCTGGGGCGCCCCACCACCATTGCCGCCGGTGCTGGCCGCGGCCCCGAGGAGGAAGAAGGCGATGACGACCGCGACCACACCCGGGACGGCGGAACGACGGAGCGCCTTGGGTGGGGCCGGCCGACCCGACAGCGCAGTGACGATGGGGATCTTGGTCACCGCCCGGGCGGGCCGCGATGCGGCGAAGTACGTCGCCACGATGGCGAGCGCCATGGAGACGATGATGACGGTCCACGGCAGCGCGAACTCGCTGATGAGGTGGTGCGAGCTCGACTCGGCGTGCGGACGGTAGGCCAGCCAGGCGGCCAGGCCGAGGAGGCCGCCAACGACGGTACCGACCACTCCGACCACCACGCCGTTGGCCCGCACCACCAGCCGGATGTTCCTATCCGTCGCCCCCAGGGAGCCCAGCATGCCGATGGAGCGCAACCGGCGCTGGGCCAGGACGGTGAACCCGCCCACCGAGACCAGTGCGATGAGCAGCATCCCCACGGTGGCCAGGGCCAGTGCGATGGTCTGCGGATTGAAGCCGTTGGCGGACGAGGCTCCGGCCCGGGTCTCCACGTTGGCGCCCAATGGCTTGAGCGTGCTCGCGTCGGCGTTGAACAGCACGGTGGCAGCCGTCGGGGAGGTGACCTGGCCGGGGGTGACCAGGGCGAAGCTGTCGAGCAGGCTCTGCGGGTTCTGCACAATGCCGACGAGCTGGCGCGCCGTGCTGCCCTGGTGCCAGGTGTCGCCGACCTTGAGGCCGAACGTCGAGGCGAGGTCACTCGTCATGGCCACCTGGTCGGACCCGGTGGGGAAGTGCCCGCGGAGGAGGGAGAGCATGGGCAGCCCGTACGGTCCGTGCGGATTCTGGGCGCGCAGATCGTATGTGTTGATGGAGCCGGGAACCGAAATGGTCTGGTTCTCAATCACGTCGACCCGGCTCACATGCAGCTGAACCTTGGCGATGTAAGCGGCGATCTGGGTGGGCGTTCCCTGCACCGTGGCCAGATCCTGCGCGGTGCCGAACCCCGCCCCGGCGGGAGGGGGGGTGTTGGTGGCGACGGTCGATCCCACGAAGGTGGCCGCCACGGCCACGATGATGAGGGAGAGGATCAGCAGTTGCTGGCGCCACTCCCGGCGGAAGAGGCGCCAGGCCCAACGGACCATGGCCCGGCGGGCCGGCAGGCCACCATTGTCACCGTGGCCGGCGGCGACTGGCGCCGGGACGGCCGGCCGCTCCAGGAGGTCGACGCTCACTGCCGTGACGCCGGGGTGAGGAGGGACTCGGGGCTGGTGGGCGGCAAGGTCTGGTCGACGATGCGCCCGTCCCGCAGGAAGACCACCCGGTCGGCCCACGACGCGAGCTGCGCATCGTGGGTCACCACGACCGCGGCGACGCCCCGGCGGCAGGCCGTGAGGACCAGTCGCATGACGGCTTCACCGTTGGTCGAGTCGAGGGCGCCCGACGGCTCGTCGGCCAGGAGGAGCTTGCGTTCCCCGACCACGGCCCGGGCGATGGAGACTCGCTGGCGCTCCCCGCCCGAGAGCTCGTTCGGGTAGTGCGGTGCCCGATCGGCCAACCCGAGCTCTTCCAGGGCGAGCATGCCGGCGGCCTGAGCCTTCCGGGCGGGCACGCCGTCGAGTTCCAGGGGCAGGGAGACGTTCTCGACCGCGGTCAGGCCGGCCAGGAGGTTGTAGTCCTGGAACACGTAGCCCACCGAACGGCGGCGCAGCCGGGCCTGGTCGTTGCGCGACATGTTCGTCAGTGACTCGCCCCCGATGAACACCTCACCCCTGGTCGGCTCCTCGAGGCTCCCGGCGATCGTCAGCAGCGTGCTCTTCCCTGAGCCGCTGGAACCCATCACGGCGACGAGCGTCCCCGCATCGACCGACAGGTTGACGTTGGAGAGGGCGTGGACCTCGGTCTCGCCCTCGCCGAATGTCTTGAAGACGCTGTTCATTTCGAGCATGCTCATCGCTGCACACTGACCTTTCGCCGTACTTTCGGTAGGGGGGATTTGGGGGGAGCGGGGATGTCGACGGAAGCGCGCTTCAGGCGGCCGTCGGCACTGTCCAGCCACCGGATGACCGAGTCGAGGCGGAACAGTTCGGCGTCGACCACCAGGGCGAAGCCCAGGTCGAACCGGGACTCGTCTTCCTTCAGGTGGGTCCACTGCTGCATCAGCTCCACCAGGTACCGCCGGTGGACCTGGATCACCTCGCCGACGTCGACCCCGGGCATCCGGATGGCCACCAGGACCTTGATCACCAGCTCGTCGCGTGGCGGCGAGGAGAGGTCGGGCGGTGTGCGGAGCCACACGGCCAGCTCCGACTCACCTTCGGCGGTGATGTGGAATCCCTTCTGCGGACCTTCCGCCTCCTCACCCTCGGACTCGACCAGACCGTCCCGTTCCAGGCGTTGGAGGGTCGTGTAGACCTGCCCGACGTTGAGGGGCCACACCTCACCGGTCCGCGCCTCGAATTCCTGGCGCAACTGGAGGCCGTATTTGGGACCCTCGCTGAGCAGGGCTAATAGGGCATGGCGGACGCTCATCAGTTCCCAGCAGTAGTTAGCATACTGAGTATCATAATGAGTAGCAAACTAAATTACAATGGTGCCAGCCCCCCAATTCCGCCTGGGGTGAACCCATCCGGGCAGGGGTGGCCTTCCGGTCCATAGGGGTGACCGCCCGGGTCGGGGCGGGAAACCTACGATGCGCAGCAGGCCGCAGGAGGGCCCAAGGCCGACCAGCAGGGGGACCACCGATCACATGAGTCGCGGTGCACCGAATCGCTACGAACTCGTCGCCTGCGGACTGAGCGGCCACGTCCTGGTGGGCACCGACACGGCCGTGATCAGGCCCGAGGATGCCACCTTGGTCCGGGAGCACACCGGCCTGCGCTGGCACCGCTGCCTGCGCTGCGACTCGTGGTTGCCCCTGGCCCCTCCCGACCAGCCGACCCGGGACTTCCTCCCGCCACGGGACGAGATTGAGGTTCCGTTGCGCGGCCGCGGCTTGCGGGACCGTTACGTCCTGCGCCTGATTGCGCTGGACCGGGCGGTGCATGTGGTGGTCCTGGCCGGGCTGGCGCTGGCCGTCTTCTTCTTCATCGGCCACCGGACCACGTTGCGGCACGACTACCTCTCGGTCATGAACGGCCTGACCGGGTCCTCGGGCGGGCCCGATGCCCTGGGCGGGCTACTGGGCCACTTCCGGCACCTCTTCGTCATCACCACCGGCCACCTCTACGAGATCGGTCTGGTGCTGGCGGCCTACGCCGTGCTGGAGGCGGTCGAGATGGTCGGCCTCTGGCGGGCCCAACGCTGGGCCGAATACCTGACGTTCCTGGCCACTACCGCGCTGGTGCCGCTCGAGCTCTACGAGCTGCTCTCACGGTTCAGCTGGCTCAAGCTGGCCACCCTCGTGGTCAACCTGGCCATCGTCGTCTACCTGTTGCTGGCCAAGCGCCTCTTCGGGTTGCGAGGCGGTCGGGCCGCCGAACTGGCCCGGCGCCACGCCGACAGCGGGTGGGCGGCCATCGACCGCCGCACGCCCGGCCCGGTGCCGGGACCCGCCCCGGCGCCGGAACCCGCCCCGGTCCCCACGGCGTAATCGCCGCCGGCTCCCCTCCACTCGGACGGGCCGGGTGAGAGCTACCCGGCCATCTGGCGCAGCACGTACTGCAGGATCCCCCCGTGGCGGTAGTACTCGGCCTCCATAGGGGTGTCGATCCGGACCACCACCCGGAACTCGGTGGCCGAGCCATCGTCGGTGGTGGCCACCACCGTCAGCTCCTTGGGCAGCTCGCCCTGGTTGAGGACCTCGATGCCGGCGACGGAGAACGTCTCATGGCCGCTGAGCCCCAGGGTCTCGGCCGAGTCGCCCTTGTAGAACTGCAACGGGATGACGCCCATGCCGATCAGGTTCGACCGGTGGATCCGCTCGTAGCTCTGGGCCATCACGGCGCGCACCCCGAGTAGGGCGGTGCCCTTGGCCGCCCAGTCGCGGGAGGAGCCGGTGCCGTACTCGCGCCCGGCCAGGACGACCAGAGGCACGCCTTCCGTGGCGTACTGCATGGCCGCCTCGTAAATGGAGGTCTCGGTCCCCTCGGGCAGGTGCAGGGTGAAGCCGCCTTCGGTGCCCGGGGCCAAGCGATTGCGCAGCCGGACATTGGCGAAGGTGCCGCGCATCATGACCTCGTGATTGCCCCGTCGCGCCCCGTAGGAGTTGAACTCGTTCCGTGGCACGCCGTGCTCGGTCAGGTAGCGGCCGGCCGGTGTGTCCGGTCCGATGGAGCCGGCCGGGGAGATGTGGTCGGTGGTGACGCTGTCGCCCACCATGGCCAGCACGCGGGCGCCGGCGATGTCGGTGACCGGGCTCGGGGTCATGGTCATGTCGTCGAAGAACGGGGGGTTCTTGACGTAGGTCGACTCGTCCTGCCACGAGAAGGTCTCACCCTCGGCCACCGAGACCTGCCGCCAGTAGTCGTCACCGTCGAAGACGGCGCTGTAGCGGGTGCGGAACATGTCCGAGGTCAGCGAGGCCCGGATGACGGCGCTCACCTCCTCCATGGTGGGCCACAGGTCGGAAAGGAAGACCGGCTGGCCACTCGGGTCGTGGCCCAGCGCCTCAATGGTGAGGTCGATGTCCATGGTCCCGGCCAGCGCGTAGGCCACGACCAACGGGGGCGAGGCCAGGTAGTTCATGCGCACGTCGGGATGGATGCGGCCCTCGAAGTTGCGGTTGCCCGAGAGCACGGAGACCACCGAGAGATCGTCGCTGTGCACCAGCTCGCTGACCCCTTCGAGCAGGGGTCCCGAGTTGCCGATGCAGGTGGTGCAGCCGAAGCCGACCAGGTAGAAGCCCAACTCCTCCAGCGGCACGTCGAGCCTGGCCCGCTGCAGGTAGTCCATGACCACCCGCGAACCGGGAGCGAGCGATGTCTTGACCCAGGGCTTGGCGCGCAGGCCGCGGGCCACGGCCCGCTGGGCCACCAGCCCGGCCGCCACCATGACCTGGGGGTTCGAGGTGTTGGTGCAGCTGGTGATGGCGGCCACGACCACGTCGCCGTCGGAGAGGTGGTGGAGGGGGGCGGCCGCCGGCGCCGCCGAGGTGGTCTTGGGCGTGCGGTCCAGGGCGACCCGGAAGGCGTCGCCGGCACCGGCCAGCGAGACCCGGTCCTGGGGGCGCGACGGTCCGGCCAGCGACGGCACGACATCGGCCAGGTCCAGCGTGGCGTACTCGGAGTAGACGGGCTCCTCCCCCTCGCCGGTGTGCCACAGGCCCTGCCGCTTGGCGTAGGCCTCCACCAGGGCCAGATGCGCCTCGTCCCGACCGGTGAACCGCATGTAGTCGATGGTCACCTGGTCGATGGGGAACATGGTGCAGGTGGCCCCGTACTCCGGGCTCATGTTGCCGATGGTGGCCCGGGTCTCCAGGGGCAACTCGGCCACACCTGGTCCGTAACACTCGACGAAGGCGCCGACCACCCCGTGGTCGCGCAGGAGTTCGGTGACGGTGAGTACGACGTCGGTGGCGGTGGTGCCGGGTCGGAGCTCGCCGGAGATGCGGAGTCCGACCACGGGCGGCAGCAGCATGGAGAGGGGCTGGCCCAGCATGGCGGCTTCGGCCTCAATGCCGCCCACGCCCCAGCCGAGGACGCCCAGCCCGTTGACCATGGTGGTGTGGGAGTCGGTCCCGACCAGGGTATCGCAGAAGGCCTGCCCGTCGGGGGTGGCAAAGACGAGCCGGGAGAGGTACTCCAGGTTGACCTGGTGGCAGATCCCCATCCCGGGCGGCACGGCCCGGAAGCCGTCGAAGGCGCCCTGGGCCCAGCGCAGCAGTTGGTAGCGCTCCATGTTGCGCTCGTACTCAATGGAGACGTTCTGGTCGTAGGCCGACGAGTCGCCGGAGCGCTCGGCGATCACCGAATGGTCGATGACCAGTTCCACCGGCACCAGGGGGTTGACCTGGTCGGGCTGCCCGCCCAGGCGGGACAGGGCGTCGCGCATGGCGGCCAGGTCGACCACACCGGGCACGCCCGTGAAGTCCTGCATGAGCACCCGCTCGGGGGTGAGGGCGATCTCATGGGCCGAGTCCCCGGCCCCGTGCCCGTGCGCCTCGGGGTTGGCCCCCCAGGCGGCCACCGCCACGATGTCGTCCGCCGAGACGTGGGGACTGTCCTCATGGCGCAACAGGTTCTCCAGCAGGACCTTGATGGAGTAGGGCAGCCGCTCAATGTCGTGATCGGCCGTGAGCCGGGGGGCGTCGACGGCGAAGATCTCGAAGTCACGGCCGCCGACCGCCAGGGAGGTGCGGGCTCCGAAGCTGTCGGGATGGGTAGCGGTGGGGGATGGTGGGGCCATGGGTCCATTCTGCCGTGGACCCGGCCGCGCGTGCCCATCCGGGAACCCGGCCCGAGGGGTGCCGTTTCTGAGCCGCCTCCAGCGGGCACAATCGTGTCAATGCCATTCCCGCGGATCGGTGTCGCCGCGCCGACATCGCGTGCGCTGGCCCTGACGGCGGTTCTGGTGCTGTCGCTCCTGAGCGCGCTGTCGACCGTGGCGGTGCACCCCAGCGGGGCGGCCCGCCTCGACGCGCACGACTATCCCGGCGGCGGGATGATCGGGTTCGGCAACGTCAACCTGACCGCGCCCGCGGTGCCCGAACCGGTCAACGCTCCCATCTCCACCGGAGTGGCCACCCCTGACGGAGGGGGTTATTGGCTGGCCAGCGCCGACGGCGGGGTCTTCTCCACCGGCGACGCCACCTTCGAAGGCTCCCTGGGTGACCTGCCCCTGAACGGGCCCATCGTGGCGATGGTGGCCACCCCGGACGGCAAGGGCTACTGGCTGGGCGCGCTCGATGGTGGCGTGTTCTCCCTGGGTGACGCCCAGTTTTACGGCAGCATGGGCGCCATACGGCTCAACCAACCCATCGTCGGCATGGCGGCCACCCCGGATGGCAAGGGCTACTGGCTGGTGGCGGCCGACGGCGGCATCTTCTCCTTCGGCGACGCCCGGTTCTTCGGGTCAGAGGGCAGCGCCAACCTGCCCGACCCGGTGGTGGGCATGTTCGCCTCCCCCGACGGGGGCGGCTACACCATGTCGACGGCCAACGGGGTGGTCTTCGCCCTGGGGGATGCCAAGGCGTTCGGCGGGCTCAGCCTGAGCCCCGATGCCACGCCCATCTCGGCCATCATCGGCGACGGGTCCGGTGACGGGTACTGGTTGTTGGACCCCGATGCCTGGACGTACACCTTCACCACCCCGACGCCGGAAGGGAGCTTCCCCGGCTCGGCGGCCATCGTCTCGGCCGTGGCCTCCCAGGTGGCCCCCGATCCCGACACCGGCTACTACTGCAACCCCTATGGCCCCTGCGAGGAGTGGTGCGCCCTGTTCGCCACCTGGGCCTGGGCCCAGGGCGGGGTCCCGATCCCGCGCTACGGGTTCACCGGCGACATCTACACCTGGGCCGCCCAGCACGGGGCCGTCCTCCCGCCCTCGGCCACCCCCGATCCCGGCGATGCCGTGCTCTACGGCACCGGTCCCCAGAACGCCAACACGTCGGTGCACGTGGGGATCGTGACCCAGGTCTGGCCCGACGGCGCCATCATGACCGTGAGCGGCGACTCGGGGCCCGGGCGCGACGGCTGGCTGTCGGTCACCATCAACGGTCCCTACCTGCCCGCTGACTCACCCAGCCGCAACGGCACGCCCATTTACGCCTTCGCCCGGCCTTGAAGCGGGCCGGGCACCTAGGCTGCGCCGCCGGCACACCGACACCACCAGGGAGGGAATTGTGACGCTGTCGTCATGGGACGACTACCCCGTGCACCAAGCGGCCGAGTTCATCGCGCATCCGGGCACGAGCGACCGGAACTTCTACGACCGCTACTACTTCAACATGCACCCGAGCTCGGATGAGTGGTTCGCCATCTTCGGCTTCGGGCAGTATCCCAACCTCGGCGTGGTGGACGCCTTCATAGATGTGCGCCACCTCGGCGAGCAACACATCGTGCGCGCCTCCAAGCCGTTGTCCGACCGGTCCGACCTCAGCGTCGGGCCGTTCCGCATTGAGGTGCTCGAACCGCTCCGCCGGCTGCGGGTCGTGGTGGAGCCGACCGAGCACAGCGTGGCCATGGACGTCACCTGGGAGGGCCACATCCCCGCCATGGCCGAACCGCGCCAGTACATGCGCAGCCAGGGGAAGGTCGTCTTCGACACCCAGCGGCTGGCCCAGACCGGCTGCTGGTCCGGCACCCTGTCGGTCGCCGGCACGGAGTACCAGGTGACCCCGGACCGCTGCTGGGGCACCCGCGACCGGTCCTGGGGCGTCCGTCCGGTGGGGGAGCCCGAGACTGACGGCATCCGCCAGGGTGAGCTGGTGCTCGGTGGCATGTGGAACTACTTCCCCATGCAGTTCGACGACCACGCCATCATGTACATCTGCCACGAGCGCGACGACGGTGATCGCCCGCTCGTCCAGGGAGAGCGGGTCTGGGCCGACCCGGAACGGGCGGTGGAGGACCTGGGGCGTTCCGAGCACCAGCACCACCTGGTCCCCGGGACCCGGGTCATCGACCGGTCCGTCATCTCGTTCCCGGCCGCCGGCCTGGAGATCACCTGCACCCCGATCCTGACCAACTACGTGTCGGTGGGCACCGGCTACGGGATCGACAGCGACTGGCGCCACGGGATGTACCACGGCCCCGATCCGGTGGTCCAGGGTCTGGTGCTCGGGGTGGAGGAGACCAAGGGGCTGGCCCAGTACGGGATCGTCGACCACGTGGCCCGGTTCACCTACGGCGACGCGGTCGGGTATGGGCTGCTGGAGCACGGATTCTTCGGTCCCTACCACCGCTACGGGCTGACCGACGGCGGCGTCGGGGCGCCAGCCGACTGAAAAGGACGCCTCCCGCTGACCGGGCGACCCCGGCCGGGATGCGACAATGGGAAATGCCCGACGCAACCAGCGTCCTCCTCCAGCGACTCCAGGCCGCCTTCGACACCGTGGTGCCCGGGGCGGACCCGGTCCTGCGCCCCTCAGACCGGGCCGACTTCCAGGCCAACGGGGCCCTGGCCCTGGCCAAGGCGGTCGGCCGCTCGCCCCAGCAGGTGGCCGCCGACGTGGTGGCGGTGGCCGACCTGGCCGACCTGTGCGCCTCGGTGGAGATCAGTGGCCCCGGCTTCATCAACCTCACCCTGGCCGACGACTTCGTGGCCGACCAGGTGGCGGCAGTCGGGGCCGATCCCCGCCTCGGGGTGGCGCTGAGTCCTGATCCCCAGAGGCTGGTGCTGGACTACTCGGGGCCGAACATGGCCAAGGAGATGCACATCGGCCACCTGCGCAGCACGGTGATCGGGGATGCGCTGGCCCGGGTGCTGACGTTCCAGGGCCACCAGGTGCTGCGCGAGAACCACATCGGCGACTGGGGCACCCCCTTCGGCATGCTCATTGAGTACCTGGTCGACATCGGCGGGTCGGCCGACGCGGCGTCGTTCAGCGTGCGCGACCTCAACGAGTTCTACGGCCAGGCCCGGAAGCTCTTCGACGGCGACCCCGACTTCGCCGAGCGCTGCCGGCAGCGGGTGGTGCTGCTGCAGGGCGGCGACGAGGAGACCCTCGCGCTCTGGGAGATCTTCGTGGGCGAGAGCCTGCGCCACATTGACGAGGTCTACGAGATGCTGGGGGTGCTGCTGACCGACGACGACGTGGCCGGCGAGAGCTCCTACAACGACCTCCTCCCGGTCGTGGTGGGCGAGCTGGCCGCCCAGGACCTGCTGGTCGAGCACGAGGGTGCGCTCTGCGTGTTCCCCGCCGGCTTCGAGAACCGCAACGGCGACCCGCTCCCCCTCATTGTGCGCAAGTCCGACCAGGGCTACGGCTACCCGGCCACCGACCTGGCCTGCATACGGGACCGCACCGGCCGCCGCGGGGCCACCCGGCTCGTCTACGTGGTGGGGGCCGAGCAGGCCCTCCACTTCCGGCTGGTCTTCGCCGTCGCCACCCTGGCCGGGTACCTGCCCGAGGTGTCGGCGGCCGTCCATGTGGGCTTCGGCATGATCCTCGGCCCCGACGGGAAGAAGCTGGCCAGCCGGTCCGGGGAGTCCGAGCGGCTCATCGATCTGCTGACCGAGGGGGTCGAGCGGGCCAAGGCGGCCATGGGTGAGCGCCCGAGCGATCTCAGCCCCGAGGAGCAGGCCCACCTGGCCCGGGTGGTGGGCATCGGCGCCGTGAAATACGCCGACCTGTCCACCGAGCGCATGCGCGACTACATCTTCGACTGGGACCGCATGCTCGCCTTCGAGGGCAACACCGGCCCCTATCTCCAGTACGCCCACGCCCGGGTCCGCTCCATCTTCCGCCGGGCCGACGTGCCGCCGCCGGCACCGGGCACCCGGCCCATGGTGGGGGAGGCGCCCGAGCGCGCCCTGGCCATGCAGTTGCTGGGCTTCGGCGACGCGGTGGCCGCCACGGCCGAGGCCTACAGCGCGGCCAAGCTCTGCGCCTACCTCTTCGACCTGGCCTCGGTGTTCACGACCTTCTATGAGGCCTGCCGGGTGCTGGTCGAGGACGAGGCCGTGCGCACCTCCCGCCTGGCCCTCTGCGACCTGACCGCCCGCGTCCTGGACCAGGGGCTGGCGCTCCTGGGCATGGAGGCCCCCGACCGGATGTGAGCGGTGCGCCCGGGCGCGCCGCGGATTGGGACGCAGCCGGGGCTCGCCCTATCCTCTCCCGGGCACACCGCGCGCCCCGGGCCCCCAGGTCGGGCCCTTACCAAGGAGTCGAATAACCGATGGAACTCAATGGCACCTCAGCAATCGTCACCGGCGGGGCGTCGGGCCTGGGAGCAGCCACCTCGCGCCTGCTGGCCGAACGCGGCGTCCGGGTCGTGGTGGCCGACCTCAACGAGGACAAGGGAACGGAACTGGCCAAGGAGATCGGCGGCATCTTCGTCCAGACCGACGTGGCCAACCCCGAGAACGTGATCGCCGCCGTCGAGGCGGCCTCCGAGATGGCCCCCTTGAAGTCGTTGGTCAACTCGGCCGGGATCGGCTGGGCCACCCGCACCATCGGTCGGGACGGCGACTACGCCTCGGCCCACGACCTCGACCTCTACCGCAAGGTCATTGAGATCAACCTGATCGGCACCTTCAACTGCATCCGGCTGGCCGCCACCAAAATGAGCCTGAACGACCCCGACCAGGACGGCGCCCGCGGGGCCATCGTCAACACGGCGTCCGTGGCGGCTGAGGACGGCCAGATCGGCCAGGCCGCCTACTCGTCGTCCAAGGGCGGCGTGGTCGGGATGACCCTGCCGGTGGCCCGTGACCTCGCCGTGGTGGGGATCCGGGTCAACACCATCCTCCCCGGACTGATTGACACCCCCATCTACGGCAGTGGCGAGGGGTCCGAGGCCTTCAAGGCCAAGCTGGCCCAGGACGTGCTCTTCCCCCACCGCCTGGGCCACGCCACCGAGTTCGCCACCCTGGCCGTCGAGCTGCTCAGCAACTCCTACATGAACGCCGAGTCGATCCGACTCGACGCCGGCATCCGGATGCAGCCCAAGTAGTTCCACCGGACCGTTAGAGGGGGGATACGACGTCATGATCGACCCGGAGCTCCAACCGATCATTGAGTTCCTGCCGGCCATCGACCTGACCGACCCGGTGGCGGCGCGCGCCGGCTTCGAGGCCATGTTGGCCGCCCTGAACATGGAGATCCCCGGCGGCGAGGACCTCGACATTGAGGACCGGATGCTCCCCGGCTGGGAGGGTGGGCCCGACATCAGCGTGCGCCTCTATCGGCCGCGCCGGGCGGCCTCACCCATGCCCGCCATCGTGCACCTCCACGGTGGAGGATTCGTGGTCGGCAACCTCGACTCCGAGCACGTCGGGGCCGGCATGACGGCGCTGGCCACGGGTGCCCTGGTGGTCTCGGTCGACTACCGCCTCGCTCCCGAGCATCCCTATCCCGGCGGGCTCCACGATTGCTACGGCGCGCTGGTCCACCTGGCGCAGAGCGCCGAGGCGTTGGGCGTCGACCGCTCCCGCATCGCCCTGCACGGGGCCAGTGCCGGCGGCGGGCTCGCCGCCGCCACCGCGCTCCTGGCCCGTGACCGGGGTGGCCCCGACATCTGCTTCCAGATGCTGCACATCCCCGAGCTCGACGACCGACTCGAGACACCTTCCATGCAGCGGTTCATCGACTCGCCGCTGTGGAACCAGCCCCTGGCGGTGAAGTCCTGGCAGTACTACCTGGGTCCGCTCTCGGGAAGCGACGATGTCCCGATGTACGCCGCCCCGGCCCGCGCCACCGACCTGTCGGGCTTGCCGCCCGCCTATATCTCGACCGCGGAGAACGACCCGTTGCGCGACGAGGGGATCCACTACGCCCTCGGCCTCCTCCAAGCCGGGGTGTCGGTCGAGCTGCACCAGTTCCCCGGCACCTTCCACGGCTCGGCCCTGGTGGCCACGGCCGAGGTCTCCAAGCGGGCTCAGCGTGAGGCCATGGAGGCCTTGCGCCGCGCCCTCGGGAGCGCCTGACCGGGGGAGCTACGCCGCCTTGGGGGCTTCGGCGGCTGCCGACGGGTTTTCGTCCGCGCTGGAGAGCGCCCGCCACAGGGCGCGGTAGTTCGGGTAGGTGATCGCATCGGTGACGTAGCCCGCCCGCTCCAGCTCGGCGTGGAACGCCGGCAGGTTCCGCCACGGCACGCCCATGTCCACGTGGTGGGCCAGGTGCCAGCCCGTGTTGTAGGGCACGAACCAGAAGCGGGCCGGCCACGACTGGCGCACGTTGTGCGACGTGGCCCGGCGGTCCTCGTTCCGTTCCATGCCCCCGTGCTCGGCAATGGAGCGCAGGCGGTTGATGACCCGCCACTGGGTCATCCACGGGAGCCACCACAACACCGGGTAGATCCACCAGCGACCGGTGGCCAGCCAGGAGACCGCCCACAGCACGGCCTGGGTGGCGAAGATGGAGAGGCCGATGGGCCGGAAGGGCTTGTGCCGGGTGTTCTTGACCAGCGGCGAGAAGTTCTTCCAACCCGAGATTCCGATGGCATCGCGGAACAGGCGGCGCCGCAGCGCAGCCCGGGAGCAGGGGTAGGGGCCGTAGAAGGCCAGGTCGGGCTCGTTGGGCCCGAACTCGTCCTTGTGGTGGGCGAAGTGGACCCGGCGGTACAGCTGCACCGGCGTGAAGACGGGATAGGCAATGAGCCACATGCCGACCCAGTCGTTGGCGCGCTTGTTGGTGAAGAGCAGCTTGTGGGCCGACTCGTGCATGAGAATGGCGAAGCGGGCGTACATCGGCCCCATCAGGATGAAGGCGATCAGGTAGCTCCACCAGCTGTTCAGCCACACGGCGCCGCCGACGATGAGGACCACCCAGCCCCAGATCGCCAGCACGCTGACCGCGTTGCGCCCGTTGCTGATGTGGCGCAGGGCGGGGCGAATTTCGGGGATGGCCATGCCGTTGGCCAGCAGCCGCTCGGTCGGGAGCACATCGGGTCGGGCCGTGCCGTCGGGCACCATGGTGGTGGCCATGGCACAATATTACGATATTGAACCAAGTGATGCAAGAGCGTAATTCCCCCTTCACCGCCCGCTCGGTGCTGGCCAGCGCCCTGCTGGGCATGAACCCGCCCGAGCTCCCGGTGGCCCAGCTGGTCCGCCTGACCGGGTTGTTCGGGATCAGCGAGAACCGGGCCCGGGTGGCGCTTAGCCGCATGGTGGCGGCGGGGGAGGCAACGACCAACGGGTCGGGGCACTACCGCCTGGCCGGCCACCTGGCCCGACGCCAGGCCCGGCAGTCGGCCAGCCGGGCCGGGGCCGTGGCGGCGTACTCGGGGCAGTGGTGGCTGGCCGTGGTGACCACTTCGGGCAGCTCGGCTGAGGTGCGCACGGCCCGGCGCCAGGCGCTGGCCTTCACCCGCCTGGCCGAACTGCGCGAAGGGGTCTGGCTGCGCCCGGACAACCTGGAGGTGCGGCTGCCCCCCGAGCAGCAGGCCCACCTTGAGCTGATGCCGGCCCGCCCGGCCGATCCGCTCCGCCTGACCCACCGGTTGTGGGACCTGGCGGCGTGGTCGAACCGGGCCGACGACCTCCTGGCCCAGATGGCGGCGTTGAGCCCCGACGGCCCCGGCGCCCTGGCGCCCGGCTTCGAGCTCTCGGCCGCCGTGCTGCGCCATCTCCAGGCCGATCCGCTGCTGCCCGAGGTGCTGCTGCCCGCCCGCTGGCCGGGCGGGAACCTGCGGGCGTGCTACGACGAATGGGATGCCCAGTACCGCCGGACGCTGCGGCAGTGGAGCCAGGCCGGCTAGCGGCGGCCGAGAGGGACTCGGGAGCCCCTAGGTATCAGTCGGCGCGGCGTGGGACTGGGAGATCCAGGTCTCGTACATCTCGGCGTAGTGGCCACCCAGGGCCACCAACTCGTCGTGGGAGCCCATCTCCAACAAGCGGCCGTCGCCGACCACCACGATGCGGTCGGCCCGCATGGCGGTCGACAGACGGTGGGCGATCAGCACCGCCGTGCGCTGCTGGAGCAGCACGTCGAGCGCGGACTCGACCAGGGTCTCGGACTGCAGGTCCAGGTTGGACGTGGCCTCGTCGAGCACCAGGACCCGGGGTTGGGCCATGAAGGCCCGACCCAGCGCGATGAGCTGGCGCTCACCCGAGGAGAGGGACTGGCCGCGTTCGTGCACCACCGTATCGAGCCCGTGGGGGAGCCGTCCGATGAGCTCGGTCAGCCCGACCTGGTGCACGGCGTCCCACACGGCGTCATCGGGGGCGCCGGGACGGGCGAACGAGATGTTCTCGCGGATGGTGCCGGCGAAGAGGAACGGTTCCTGGGGCACGACGCCCAGCTGGCTGCGTAGGGACTTCATGGTGACCGCGCGCAGATCGTGCCCGTCAATCAGGACGCGGCCCGCGGTCGGGTCGTAGAAGCGGGTGACCAGCTTGGCCATGGTCGACTTGCCCGCCCCGGTGGCTCCCACGAAGGCCACCGTCTCCCCGGGCGCAATGGTGAGATCGACATCCTCGAGCACGGGGATGTCGGGGTCGTAGCCGAAGGACACGTGGTCGAAGCGGATCTCACCGCGGATGACGGGGAGATTGGCGGCGTCGGGGCTCTCCAGCACCGTGGGCTCATTCTCCAGCAACGTCCGCAGCTTGAACACCGACGACTGTCCCTGCTGGTAGGTGTTGTACTGCTGGACCAGGAGCTGAATGGGCTGGAAGAAGCGGTTCACGTAGAGGAAGAAGGCGACGAGGGCGCCGAGCGAGATCTGATGGTGGAGGAACATGTCCCCGCCGACGGCCAGGATGACGATCTGGCCGACGACGCCGAGCAGCTGGGACCCCGGTCCGTAAATCCCGTTGATGCGACCGGTGTAGAGGTTGGCGTCACGGTAGGAGCCGACCACGTTGCGGTGCTGCACCACGTTGTACTGCTGGCGGTTGTGGGCGGTGACCACCCGCACCCCCTGCAGGCTCTCGGACAGGTCGGCCAGGACGAGGGCGATGCCGTCGCGCACCTTGTCGTAGCCGCGCTCGGAGGCCCGCTTGAACCAGATGGACATGACGGTGAGCGGAGGGATGACGACGACGACGGTGATGAAGGCCAGCTTCACGTTTGAAGTGAAGAGGAAGACCGAGATGACCACCATGGTCAGGCCCTGAATGGCGAACTGGGCCAGCCCGTCCTGGAGCAGCTGCTGCAGGTTCTCAATGTCGCTGGTCATCCGGCTCATGACGACGCCGGCCTTCTCCTCGGTGAAGAAGTCGAGCGAGAGGCGCTGCAGGTGGCGGAAGATGGTGGTGCGTAGGTCGTTCATGACCCAGGAAGCCAACCGTCCGGTCACCCGCACCTGGCCCCACTGGGCGACGGACGACACGACCACCGAGGCCAGGTAGACGGCGGCCAGGGCGATGACCAGGCCGAAGTTGTGGTGGCCGGGGAGCATCCCCTTGTTGATGGCGTTCTCGGTCAGCCAGGGGCCGAGCTGGCTGGACACGCCGATGACGCCCACCAGGGCGATGGCCGCCGCCAGCATGCCCGGGTACACCTTGATGAGCCCGCCCAGGCTGAGTTGGCGCTTCTCGTCAGCCGAGGGCTGCTGCGAGAAGGTGATCTCGGATTCGCCCCGGTCGGGCTCCTCGGCCAGGAGCAGGTCGACTCCGGCCTGCAGCTCAGAGGGGATCCCGCCGAAGGGCAGCCCAGGTTGGGCCGCGCCGGGAGGCCCGCCGCCCAAGGGGCCACCCATCCCTCCGCCGCCGAACATCAGAGCGCCCCGTCGGTGTCGGCGTCAGTGTCGGCGCCCACTTCGGTCTCGGCCTCTTCGGCCGAGGCCGCCTGGGCCAGAACCTCGGAGTACAGGGGCGTCGAGGCCAGGAGCTCGGCGTGCGTGCCGTCGGCGACGATCCGCCCACCGTCGAGCAGCACCACCCGGTCGGCCAGGCTGATGGTGGAGAGGCGGTGGGCCACAATGAGCGTGGTCCGGTCCTGCATGAGCACCCGCAACGCCGAGTGGATCTTCTGCTCCACCTTGACGTCAATGGCGCTGGTGGCGTCGTCGAGAATGAGGATGGGCGGGTTGATCAGGAGGGCACGGGCGATGGCGATGCGCTGGCGCTGTCCGCCCGAGAGCGTGTAGCCCCGCTCTCCCACCACGGTCTCGTAGCCGGCCGGGAGTCGGCGTACGAAACCATCGGCCCCGGCGGCCTGGGCGGCAGCGATCACCTCTTCGGTGCTGGCGTCGGGTCGGCCGTAGGCGATGTTGTCGCGGATGGAGAGTGAGAAGAGGAAGGGCTCGTCGAGGACCACGCCGATGTTGGCCCGCAGGCTGGTCAGCGTCAGGTCGCGGACATCGTGGTCGTCGACGAAGACGGCGCCGTCGGAGACGTCGTAGAAGCGGGCCAGTACCCGGGCCACGGTGGACTTGCCGCTCCCGGTCCGGCCGACCAGCGCCACGGTCTCGCCGGACCGAAGGTGGAGGTTGAAGTCGGACAGCACGTCGGGATTGCCGCCATCGGCCACCGAGAGGGCGACCCGGCTCTCGGTCCCGTAAGCGAACCGCACATGCTCGAAGCGGACGTCACCCCGGCTGTCGGACAGGTCCACGGCGCCCGAGCGGTCGACGATGGTGGCCTGTTCGTCCAGGATCTCGTAAATGCGCTCGGCCGAGGCGGAGGCCCGTTGCCCCATCATGATCAGCATCCCGAGCATCATGAACGGGGCCTGCATCATCAGCAGGTAGACGTTGAAGGCCAGTATGGCGCCGTAGCCCAGCGTCCCGTGAATGACCATGTAGCCGCCGAACAGCAGGACCATGACCAACCCGACCTGCGAGAGGTTCTGGATCAGCGGGGAGAAGCGGGCCCGCAGGTCGGCGTCCTTGATGTAGCCCCACTGCACCTTGTCGGCCGCGGTGGCCAGTTGGCGGAGCTGCTGCTCCTCGGCGGCGAACGACTTGACGACGCGGACGCCGTTGACGTTCTCGTCGACCACGGTGGCCACCTCGGCCAGCCGGGACTGGATCAGCCAGGACACCGGGAACAGAACCTTGCGCATGCGCATGCCGGTCCAATAGATGAAGGGCATGGTGACCATGGCCACCAGGGCCAGGATCACGTTGATGGAGAGCATGTACCCGAAGGCCACCAGCGCGATGGAGCACTGGACCAGGATCAGCGGGGCGAAAGTGAGGTACATCTGCACCGAGCGGATGTCCGAGTTGGCCCGGGAGATCAGCTGCCCCGACTGGACCCGGTCGTAGAAGGGGAACGACATGCGGGTCAGGTGCTCGTAAATGCCGTTTCTGAGGTCGAACTCAATGTTGTAGGCCACCTTGTAGAGCGCGGTGCGGGCGATGTACCCGGTGACGGCGCCGATAAGCCCGAGTGCGATCACCCAGTCGACGTAGAAGTGCAGGGGCACCGTGTGCAGCACGAGAGAGTTGTCGATGGCGTGATTGAGCAGGTCAGGGATCTGCACCTGGAGGACCAGCCCGACGAAGGAGAGGATGAGGGACGTGAGGAACGCCCCTTTGTGCGAGGCCACGATCGGATAGGCCCGTCGCAGCCATGACTTCGAGGCGTCAGGGTCGACGGTGGCCTTGGGCGCCTTGTAGTTGCTGGTGACGCCCATGGGGACGTAGGCGGCCAGGGGCAACTGGCGCGGGGCGGTGCGGGTACCGGTCGATGCCGCACCACTGCGCTCGTCGTCCGCCGGGGCCCCGGTGAGCTGGTCTTCGGTGGTGCTCACGTTGCGTCCTTCCGGGCCTGGTGGAAACTGGACAGCGCCTGCCCCCACAGCTCGAGCGAGCGCAGGGCCATGGCTTCGTCCTTGCTGGGCAGGCAGGTGGCGATCGATTCGATGTACTCGTCCACCGAGCGGTCGGCCGCCGCCACAATGCGCGCCCCCTCTTCGGTCAGGCGCAGGGCGATGCGCCGGCGATCGCTGTCCTCCTGCTTGCGGTCGACCAGGCCCCGGGCCACCAACCCGTCGATGATGGCGGTGATGGACGACGGGCGCACCGCGGTGCGATCGGCCAGCCCCGAGGCGGCTGCCGAGCCCTCGGCCAGGATCCCCAGCACCCGGTACTGGGGGAGGGTCAGGTCCACCTGGGCCAGCGCCACCTCCACCCGCTTGGAGAGCCAGGCGGCGACGCGGCCGTAGCTCCCGACGCTGCGGACGTCGCGCGATGGACGCGGCGGCGTCACGGTGATGGGGGTGGGAGACACTTCGACCATCATACAGTTAGATACTCTAAGGGTCGACCGGGCGGCGACTCGGCGTGGCTACGAGGAGCGGGAGCCCCACTCGGGGTCGAGCTGGCGCAGGAAGAGGGCGCAACGCTGCTCCTCGTCCACCTCGTCAATCTCGGCCGCCGCCTTTTCCAGCGCGTGGAGGGAGCGCAGGAAGCCACGATTGGACTCGTGGCGCCAGCGCACATAGCCCGAACCACGCCAGCCGGCGGCCCGCAAAGTGTCGAGGCCGCGGTGGTAGCCGACCCGGGCGAAGGCGTAACGGTCGATCGGGGTTTGGGCCAGTTCAGCCAAGGTGGCCCAGGCCTGCAGGCAACGCGGATCCCGGGCCGCCACCGCCGAGACGCCGGCATGGCGCTCAGCCGGAGGGAGGGCGAGCGCAGCCTCCAGGGCGGCGGCCAGCTCGGGGCTAATGGGGTCCAGCACGGTCTCTGGACTCCCGCTGGTGAACGAGACGGCATGATCGGTGGCCATGGCGCCACCTTAGGTGGGCACTTTGGCCCTTCGACCCGAGTGTCGGCGCCGGATGCGGCGCAGGTACTGTTCGCGCCACCGTGGGAAACCCCGAGCCGCTCCCCTTCGACAACCATCCCGCCCTGCGCGGCCGCCAGCCCGAGGCGCGGGCGATGGCGGATGCGTTGCGGCGGCTCATCCGCCTGTCGGTCAGCACCGCCCCCTCCGCGGCGGAGACCGCCGAGTTGACGGCCGAGCTGACCGCGGTGGCGGACCGGTTAGAGGCGCATGTGCCCGAGACGCCCCACCCTCGCTTCGTCGTTCCCAGCGAGGATGGTCCCCCGCGCCAGCCCCCACTGGGCGGCTCCATGCCCTTCGACTTCATCGTGGGCGGGTTCAATCCTTTGGCCCTGCCGGTGACGCTGGCCTTCGAGCCGCCCAAGGCCCTCGGGCACGCCACGTTCGACGTGGCCTACGAGGGGGCGCCGGGGTGTGTGCACGGCGCGGTGCTGGCCGCCACCTTCGACATCCTGACGGCGGCCAACTCGCTGGCCGGTGTCACCGGTCCGACCGTGCGACTCAGTCTGCGCTACCGCCGGCCGACCCTGGTCAACGAGGAGGCGGTGTTCGAAGGCTGGGTGACCGAGGTGACCGAGCGGCGCATCTTCAGTTTGGGACGGATCGTCCAGGGCGACGTGGTGACGGTCGAAGCCGAGGGCGAATTCGCCATCCTCAATCAGGACGGGGTCAATGCGATGGCTACCGGGCGCCGGCGCGCCTTCGACGGGGTAACCCCCCCGGCCGGGCCCGCCGGCGACCACTAGGCCGCCCGTGCGCCAGTCGCTGCAACCCTCCCGGGATCCGGCTGACTACCGGTTCGTGCACTCAGTACGCACGCGCTTCGCCGAGACCGACGCCATGGGGATCATCCACCATGCGGCGTACCTGGCGTACCTGGAAGAGGCGCGGGTGGCGTACCTACGCCAGCTGGGTCATCCCTACGACGAGGTGCGGGCCGACGGGCTCGAGATTGCCGTGCTCGAGGTGGCCGTCGCGTACCGGCGGCCGCTGCACTTCGACGATCAGGTCGAGGTCCACCTGTGGGCCGGTGCGGTCACCGGCGCCACCTTCCAGGTGGCGTACCTCTTGACCGTGGCCGGGGAGGCCCGGGCCACCGCCATCACCGTGCACGGATGCGTGGACGCTCGGGGCCGGGCCGCCCGACTGCCTTCGTGGATCGCCGCCACCTTCGTGGAGTAGCGGCCGGCGAGGAAGGAGTGGGCTGCGCTCAGAGGGCGGAGAGGATCCGGGCGAAGGCGGTCGTCATAGACCGCTTGGCTGCCGCCGGGTCCTCGGCCCGGGCCACCACCATGCCGGCCTGCAGCAGCGCCCCCAGGAGCAGGTGGGCCAGCGGCTCGACCGACTCGAGGGCAATCGTGCCCTGTTGGGCCGCCCCGGCCAGAACCGCTCTGATCGCACCAAAGCCGTGGCGCTGGTCGATCTCGTGCCAGGTGTCCCACCCGAGCACCGTCGGGCCGTCGAGCATGACGATGCGCTGCACCTCGGGGTTACGGCACTCACCCAGGAAGGCGTCGACGCCGGCCGCCAGTTGGCTCCTCGGGTCGCCGGCCGTGGACCCGGCGGCCACGATCTTGGCCGTCAGGTCGCCTTGGACCGCCTCAAATGTGGCGCGGAAGAGCTCGCGCTTCGCTTTGAAGTGGTGGTACATCGCCCCCCGGCTCACCGCGGCGGCGGCCAGGATCTCCTCGGTCGAGGTGGCGGCAAACCCCTTTTCGGCAAAGAGCAGCCGGGCCGTCTGCAGCAGGCGGGCCCGCGTCGCTTCGGTGCGTTCCGCCTGGGTGGGCACCAGCTCAGCGTACGGCCGGGAGCGACCGACCGAGGAGGCCGGGAACCCGAGAACGTGGTCCACTACGGTGGCCGCCATGCGTGAAGTGTCCACTCACTACGCCCTGGTGGCCGATGGTTTCTCGGCCCGGGTCGAGATGATCTCCGCTGAGCAATGGGCCGTCCCCACACCGCACGAGGACTGGACCGTGCGGGAATTGGTGGCCCATGTCATCAGCACGCAGCGACGGGTACTGGCCACGCTGGGCGGACCCGCGCCGGAGGTGGACGAGAGCGGCGATCTGCGCGAGCAATGGCGTGGGGCCAGCGGCGCCATGAGCGAAGCGCTCAACGATCCGGAGCGGGCGACCCGGTCCGTGCGGGGACTGCTCGGTCGCCAGCCGTTTGAGTCACTGGTGGGCGAGCTGATCTGTGCCGACACCCTGGTCCATACCTGGGAGCTGTCCCGGGCCATCGGGCACGACGAGACACTCGATCCGGCGGCCATGGCGGCCAGCACGGAGCGGTTGACACCGATTGACGACGTCGTCCGGCGGCCCGGAGGCTTCGTCACCAAGATCCCGGCGCCCGACGGCGCCGACCAGCAGACCGCGTTCCTGCTCTTCTGCGGTCGCGCCCTTTGAAATGGCGGCGGACCTGGTCAGCCATCTGCGTCGGGCCCGCGACCTCATGGACCGTCGCTTCGCCGAGCCGCTCGATCTCACCCAGGTGGCGGCCGAAGCCGGGTTCTCCAAGTTTCACTTCGCCCGCCAGTTCAAAGAGGCCTACGGCGAGACACCGGGGAACTACCTCTCCCGGCGCCGGGTGGAGCGGGCCAAGGATCTGTTGCGCTCAGCCAACCTCACCGTCACTGAGGTGTGCCTGCTGGTCGGCTTCAGCAGTTTGGGCTCCTTCAGCTCACGCTTCACCGAGTTGGTGGGCCGGTCGCCCTCGGCCTACCAGCGTGCTCAGGTAGCGCTCGGCGGCCCTCCGCCGATACCGGGCTGCTTCCTCATGGACTGGAGTCGGCCGCGACCATAAGAGTCACATTCCGCAATCGCGGAGAAGCCAACGTAAGGCCAACTCTTTAAGGTTGGGTCGCACCACCACTTAGGGAGGAATCGATGATCAAAGGCCTTTCACACACCAGCGTGTTCGTACTCGACCAGGACTCGGCCAAGGCCTTTTACACCGAGAAACTCGGATTCGAGCTCCGGGCCGACATCACCATGGGGGAGGAGTTCGAGGGCGGGGGCGCCGGCTTCCGCTGGTTGACCGTAGGAGCCAAGGATCAACCGGATCTCGAGATCATCCTGTCCAGTTGTTCCATGGGCCGGGCCCCCGAAGCGGCAGAGCAGCTGCGGACCCTGGTCGCCGCCGGCGCCATGGGCGTGGGCGTGCTGGCCACCGACGACTGCCAACGCACCTTTGAGGAGCTCTCGGCCCAGGGGGTCACGTTTCTGGCCGAACCGTCCGAGCGCCCCTACGGGATTGAGGCGACCCTGCGCGACGACTCGGGCAATCTGATCAGCCTGACGCAGCGCTTCGCGGCCTTCTGACCGAGAGGAGCTGACACTTCCCATAGAACGTTCTGGCGACCGCGCCGAGAAAGTCCGGGTCCGGGTAGACCTGAACCGTGTCATCGGCGCTGGGCTGCCTGACAGACGAGGTGAGATCGGGAGCGGTGGCGCCGGTGGCCGCGCCGAATCGGCTGGGCTCCGTCCACCGCGGCGTACCTGGGCCAGAGCTGTGGACCGACGACGGGATCCCGCTGGCCACCAGATGTTGGCTCGTACCCGACGGTGCCGAGGCCATTGTCGTCCTGGTGCACGGCTTCACGGGGAGCAAGGACGACATCGGGGTGGTTTCGTTGGCCTCGACGTTGTATGACCGGGGCATCGACGTCATCGCCTATGACTGTCGCGGCCACGGCCAATCGGGCGGCGAGAGCACACTGGGGGACCTGGAGCGCTTCGACGTGGCGGCCGCGGTGAAGTGGGCCAAAGCGCGTAACGATTCGGTGATCCTGGTCGGCGCCTCCATGGGTGCGGTGGCCGTGCTCGCCTATGCCGCCACGACGGCGGACCTGTCGGGCGTCGTGGCCGTATCCAGCCCATCGGAGTGGCGCCTGCCGCTGCGGGTCCGCTCCGTGGTGACGGCCGTGCTGGCCCGGACCCGTCCCGGGCGCCTGGTGGTGAGACGGCGGATGCACGTGCGCATCGGGCCCTGGACATCCCCGGAGAGTCCGCGCGCCCTGGCCGAGCGCATCCGCTGCCCGTTGGTGGCGCTGCACGGCCGAAGCGACCCGATCATCCCGGCCGAAGTCGGCCTGGGCAGCGTCCTGCAGGAAGGCCCGCGGACCTCGGTGGTCTTCGTCCCGAAGATGGGCCATGCCTTCGATCCTCCCGGCTACGCCCAGATCTCTGAGGCCGTCACGTGGGTCCTGGGGCAGGGCGGGCGCGCCCGCCGGTCCCCGCCGCGGCCGGCCGTGGTGCCGCGCTCAGTGCCCGCCAGCTGAAGTCAGGATGCCCTCGACGTCGATCAGGCACGAAGCGGCAGGATTCGACACCAGCGTCTGCGCGAAGGGGGCCAGTGCACCGGCCAATGTCGTCTCGGCGGTCAGGAACTGGGTGCGGTAGGTCAGGTAGTAGGGGGAAATCAGGGCGAACCCGTCGTTCTCCAGCGCCTCGAGCTGGCTGACCAGGGGAGCGAGCGACGGCTCGGCGGTGGCGTACAGGCGGGCGAACTCGACCAGGAACGGCCCGAAGAGCTCGAGCACCGGCTGGAACGCGGCGGCGGAGGCGAAGGCTTCGGCCGAGAAGGGCCCGAAGAGGGGGGCCAGTGAGATGAGTGACTCCAGCCCACCCGTCTGGGCCGGTGTGGGCAGCGGGAAGGGGCAGGCGGGGAGGGCCGGGGTAGGTGCGGCCGACCCGGCGGGCGTGGGCTCCGTCGGCGTGGTCGTTGTCGCGGTGCCGGCGCTTGGCGCGGTCACGTTGGCGGCGGTGGCGATCGGCGGATCGGTTGGCGCGCTGAGGGCGGTCGAGGTAAGAGGGGTCGGGTCGATGAGCCCCGAGGGACTGGTAGCGGAGGCCGGCGCCGAGGTGGTGGGCTCTTTGGACTCCGGGAGAGGCGAGGATTTCGCCGTAGCGGCGGCCCGCTTGATCACCGTCGTGTGCTTGGTCACGGTGCCGGTGCCGCCCCACGTCATGAGGCCGAGCGCCACCACGGAGATCACCGTCAGCAGGGCCGAGATGACCCGAACCAGGCGGAGCCGCCGGATCCGCGGCGTGGGCGGCGCCGGCGCCACCACATCCGAGTCGATGTCATCGCTCATGTAATCCCCGGGGTGGCGGCCGAGGTGCCCCAGATGTTGTTGCACTTCTCACAGACCTCTTCGGGGACGACACCCACCCGCATCAGGATGGCAAACGCTTTGCAACCCAGGCAGAGGCCGAGCGCTGATTCCAGCAAGGCGGCGCTGGCCAGCAGCCCGAGCACGATCTGCGCCGCGCCCCAGTAGCCCAGCACGGTCAGGACCAGCGCGCTGACGGAGAAGGCCACCCCGATGCTCTGGGCAAACCGCTTGGGGGGCCCGGCCACCGGCCGCTCGGCCAGGTGCAGGCGCGGGGTCACCACCCGGGTGACGAACTGTCCCAGCGGGCTCAGCTTGGGGCCGGTGAGGACGCGGGCGATGAAGCCGTAGGCCAGTACGGCGGTGGCCCACTTCAGGTTGAGGGTGATGGTCAAGATCGACATCACCACGACGCCGGCGGCCACCAGCCGGGCCGAGACCTCGTTGACCGGATTGGGGAAGGAGAACAGAGGCTCCCTTGTCGCGTGCGGTGCTGCCGCTGTCTGCGTATGGCTCATGTGACGCTCCTTCTCATCTCGGTACTCACTGATGCTGACGACGTAGGGACCGTTCGGACCACAGGACTCCCGTCAATCCGAGGAGGGCCAGGAGGGCGACCAGCACGACCAGCCAGATCGGGGAGTGCCATCCGCCCTGGCCCGTGGTGACCGTCCGTGACGACAGGGCAACGGCCCGGTGGTTCGGCTGCCCCGATGTCGACCCATTTCCCGCTGCGGTAGTCGTGGTCGTGGTGGTCGCACTGGGCGCGCTGGTGGTGGAGGCCGAGTTTGCGCCGCCACTGGCGGCGGCCGACGACCCGACATGTGAGCCGGCGCCGGGGGCCGCGGCGGACGGCCCGGCTGAACTGGCGCCGGAGCCGGTTTGTCCGGTGCTTGGCGCGCCGCTCGAGGTGGCGGCCGGGATGAAGCGGCCGGTGAGGTTCCAGAAGGCCGAGAACCCATTGAACGGCCCTCCCACCACCTGGCTGGACCATTGCAGCGTGTAGGTGCCGGTAGCCGGGTTGTAGGTCCCGACGACCGGCGTCGTGTTGCCGGGCGCACCGCCGCCCGGTTTGGGGGAGCCCTGGTTGAACTCCTGGTTGTTCCACGACACACCGAAGCTCCCGAGGTTGCCCGAGAGCGCAGTGCCGTTCGCCACGATGCTGGGCGCCGGTGCGGCCAGTTGGGTCTGGGGGTCGGTTGGGTTGGTCGCCGTGGCGAACTTCACTCCCTCGAAGGCCACGGGAGCGGTGATCTCGTGGGCCAGCGCGTTGCCCGAACCGTCGAAGGCGGGCGACGGCTGAGCTTGGTACGAGCCGGTGACCAGCCCACCCGATGAGCCGGGGGCCAAGGGGGTGTAGCTGTTGTCGCTGCAGGAAGAGTCGGAGTTCGAGAAGTAGGGGCCCGAGGCATTCGATCCACCCGAGAGGACCATGCGGAGATAGGTGCCGCTCGCCGTGCCTCCGCTGCACGATCCCGCCGTCACCGTGAACGTCCCGACCAGCGGTGTGGGCGCGGCGGAAGCCGTTCCCGTCACCAGCAGGGCGGGGCCGACCAGGGTGGCCGCGGCGAGAAGGCACGGGGCGATCCGGCGCGGGGTGAGCCAACGTTCCTTCACGGTCGACGCCCTACTTGGCCGGGACGAATGTCCCGGCGAGGTGCCAGTAGCCCGTGAACCCGTTGAAGGGGCCGCCCACGACTTGGCTGGTCCAGGTGATCACGAAGGCATCGGTCGAGGCGTTGTAGGTGCCGGTCAGCGGCTTGGTCAGGCCGGGGTGGGATCCACCGGGCTTAGGCGAGCCCTGATTGAAGTAGAGCTTGTTCCAGGCCGCGGTCCACGCTTCTGTCTGACCCGAGAGCTTGCCCTTCTTGTTGACGATGGAGGGCGCCGGCACCGACTTGCCCGTCTGGGGGTCCGTCTTGTTGGTGGCAATGGAGAAGTTGATGGCGGTGAAGCCCTGAGGTTGGACGATGGAGTTGGCCAACGCGCCGCCCTGGGCATTGAAGGCCGGGTTGGGGTCAGATTGGTACTTCCCGGTCACCAACCCGCCTTGACTCCCGGGCACGGCGAGGGTGTACCCCTTGTTCGAACACAGCGAGTCGGGGTTCTGGAAGAACTTGCCGGTGGTCACGTTTCCGTTGGGAAAGATCATCCGGAAGTAGGTGCCGGACACGCTGTAGCCCTGGCAGGCTCCCGGGTCGAGCTTGAACGTGCCGAGCAGCGCCTTCCCGCCGCTGGTGCTCGCCCCGGCGGCGTTGGGGAGAAGGGCACCCCCCAGCGGCAACGCCATGAGGGTGGCGGCGATCAACAATGGACGGCGGATCATGAGACTCCTTGGTACTGGGGAACGTGGACAGCCGCATTCGTCGGCGGTTCGACTTCTTCGGGCTTTTTCCGCCCGGTCCCGGCGGTCAGGGCCAGTCCGGCCACGATGACGCCGGGCAGGACGAAGAACCAGGGGAAGAGGGGGAACGGGGGAAGGCTGGCAATGGCCTGATAGCTGGCGACGTTGTCGCTCATCGCCCCGATCATCGGCGTCATGTCGTTGAGAATGTGGACCCAATGCGTATCGAGCGAGGCCACCGCCGGGAATTCCGACTTGATCTGGGCCGTGCTGAGACCGGCCCGTTCGAGGCTGGGGACGATCTCCAAGCGGATGGCTCCCTGCCCTTCGGCCATCGTGCCGAAGTAGCCCTGAATCTGCTCGACGTTCTGGGTCGTCTCGATCGT